>JAZDGN010000022.1:0-18462 GCA_043806875.1 Pseudomonadota bacterium | reverse complement strand
AATGTTTACCTGGGCTCCTGTCTCCACATGGAATCCAGGGGTTGTCGTGACAATGGGAGCCCTGAATGTGACTGTTGCACCGCTTTCTACCGTCACGCCGGTCCCGGCTGTGATTGAGGTTGTTCCCACGCACTCGCAGTCAAGGCCCGATTCGAAAGTCACGTTCTCTAGAACGACCACGCTGCCTGAGCAGGGAGGGCACGATCCTCCCGCAAGGGTTGTAAACATCTCCTGCTGACCATAGGCGGTCCCCTGGAGATTGGTGGCATAGGCCCTTACATAATAGGGGGTGCCGGAAGCGAGCCCGGTTATGGTGCTTACAAAACTTCCGGTTCCGGAGCCGTCTGTGGTGAATGCATCCAGAAGATCAGGGTTGGGGAGCGTGTCCCAGCAGACCCCTCTGGCGGTAACAGCACTGCCATTGTCCGAGGTGACGTTTCCCCCTGCCTGGGCGCTGATGGCTGTTATCGAGGTGATCGACGCGGTGGTAATCGAAGGGGCGGACGTTGCTGCATTGACACTCCACCCCATGTCCCGCATGGCTGCAAGGGTCATGGATGTAAGCGGGTTGGCCTGGGTGTAGGAGGGTTCCATGAGTTCATTGGGGGTCAGGGCCGTATCCCAGTGACTGACCGAGGAGGCACTCTGATAAGGGTTGGGTGCGAACATCCGGACATGATTGCCGACTTTGCCTGCGCTCAGCTGGGAAGAGGCCGCTTTTACCCAGTTCCCGGTCCAGTGGAGATCACCGGTGTCGATGTTGGCGGCCTGACGCTGGGTGTCGGTCATGTCCGGGTAAAGCCGCCCAAGAGAATGGTCTTCAAGCAAAACCATAAAGGGATCGTTCAGGTAAGTTGATCCCCATAGAGGTCGCGTTCCGTCCTGATCGACCCATGTGATAAATCCCAGCCCATGGGCCATTTCATGCAACACAACCTGATACAGATCGATCTGGTTACCAGCGGGATTCTGGTCCAGGCCATAATACCAGGATATTGTTTGAAGACACCCGGTTGTTCCCACATTGCTGTTAAAGGTTGCGATGATATCGTTTGTTATGGGACTCAGATCATAACCTTCCAGGGAATTGGCCAGAGCCTGGACATAGATGGTTGAGGCCAGCGGGGCTCCTTGAAAATCGACATGGCCTGACTGGGGACCGGCTGATCCCAGGACACCTGAATATGCCGAACAGGACAGGGGTTGGAATTTGGCGTCCACAACAATGGTTACGCTGGAGTTGAGCTTTGTCTGCCACCAGTCTGCAGCTGCCCGGAATACGTTTGAGCGCTGCTGTCCAACGGTCACACCCGGATTTCCCCCAACAGGAGCAACGGAAGTGGTATCAGTGAACCCTGAAATTTCATTGATGGTGATTGTCGAAGACGCCATTGCCATATCCGGCATCAAGGTGATCCACAGCAGCACCTGTAAAACCAGTACAACATTTTTTGACCAGCAGCGCCGTCCGTTTTTTTTTCCGTGCCTCATTATTCCCATACTCCATACCATAAATCACCTGCCCGGAAAATTGAGATCAGCACAAGGTGCAAATTCTTATGGGGAAATCTCAATCAGCGGGCTTGATTTTTCCCTCGGGTGTCACCTCAATCTTCTCATCAATCATGCGATTTTCAGGGAAATAGATTGTCTTTGACCCATCCTCGTTGACGATCACTTCCAGGGGGCCGGATGGTGCAGTGCCTTCCCTGCGGGATGGAAATCCGGCAGCCTGATCAGGGCCGGGCTCAATAATTTTTCCGGTTTCAGGGTCCACATACACTTTAACCGACCCTGAAACCGTACCGGAATTGTTTTGGCTCCCGGAAATGGGCTCTGCGGCCGGGTCTGTCTCCCCCATGATTAAAACAACACAAACAACCAGAAAAAGTGTTTTCATTTGCATCATCCTATATCTTCTGTCGTTGCCGGTCCGGACGATGTAAACAGCACAGATCTAAATCGAAATTGTCAATCCCATCTGTCCGTTACCCGGTCGATCCCCCAAGCCCTATATGACAATACATTAAGTGCATTTATTGAATTTGGCAACCTGTATCTGGTGTTAATTTCGGATGCCCTGACCCGGGAATCTCCGCTCCCCATCCGGGCCGGACAAATCGCTGCCCGCTGTTTCTTACACAATTGTTTTCCTGTCAGGGGTGCATGGTCTGGTGCCGCTCCTGGCGATTCCTTTAATCTATTCATTGAAATTTTTCCTGGGAAAGAGGCAATGTCATCGGAAATCTGAACAGAATGGTCAAATTTGTAATTTTTATAAATTATCATAACAAAAATGTTATTTATTATTAGTTTGAAAACAATATTGAAGTCATGATGATAAATTAATAATATTTATTTGGCCTTATATTTCAAATTGTTGGGTGCTGAATCCAGGGGTTGGCGCTTGGGCCTCCAGCATCTGTGGACTGCGGTTTGCAACGGAAAAAACCGTCGGGATAGAGCCTGTGTGTTTCAGGCAAGGGCCATGACAATGACGATGGGATCACGTGGGCCGGATTGATCCGGACCGTGACACAGCAGGATGGTTTTTCAGGTTGCCGCATGGGCGGGGCCGTTGAACCCAATGGTATGACCACAACAGTGAAGAGGAAAAGATCATGCGCAAAATAGCAATCTATGGAAAAGGCGGCATCGGGAAATCAACAACTACCCAGAATACGGTGGCCGGCCTTGCCGAGGCAGGCAAGAAGATCATGGTTGTCGGGTGCGATCCCAAGTCGGACTCCACGCGTCTGCTCCTGGGCGGCCTTGCCCAGAGGACCGTGCTGGACACCCTGAGGGAGGAAGGGGAGGATGTCATGCTGGAGGATGTCCGGAAAGTGGGGTTCGGATCTATCCTGTGCACTGAATCCGGTGGGCCGGAACCCGGGGTCGGGTGTGCGGGCCGCGGCATCATCACCTCCATCAACCTCCTGGAACAGCTGGGCGCCTATGCCGGTGACCAGAACCTGGACTATGTTTTTTACGATGTCCTGGGCGATGTGGTGTGCGGCGGTTTTGCCATGCCCATCCGGGAGGGAAAGGCAGAGGAGATCTATATTGTGGTTTCCGGGGAGATGATGGCCATGTATGCTGCCAACAACATCTGCAAGGGTATCGTGAAATTCGCCAATGCCGGCGGGGTTAGGCTGGGCGGGCTCATCTGCAACTCCAGGAACGTGGACAACGAACGGGAGATGATCGAGGTACTGGCAGAAAAGCTGGGCACCCAGATGATCCACTTTGTTCCCAGAGACAACATGGTCCAGAGGGCGGAGATCAACCGGAAGACAGTGATCGAATATGCGCCGGACCATGCCCAGGCGGATGAATACCGGACCCTGGCAAAGAAAATCGACGCCAACGAAAAGTTTGTCATTCCCACGCCCTTGCCCATGGCCGAACTGGAAGCCCTTCTTATTAAACACGGTCTTGCTGCCTGATACCCTGGTAACTGATAAATAAAAGGAAAATTACCCATGAAAATAATGATCCGATCCATAGTAAGACCCGAAAAAGTCAACAACGTCATGGCCTCTCTCATGGAAGCCTGTTTCCCTGCCGTAACCCGCATGAACGTAGCCGGCCGGGGTAAGCAGCGGGGCATCCGCATCGGCGAGATCACCTATGACGAGATCCCCAAGGAGATGCTTATCACGGTGGTGGACGCAAAAGACAAGGATTTTATCATCAAGACCGTGATGAAGGCGGCCCGCACAGGCGACAAGGGGGCGTTCGGAGACGGCAAGATCTTTGTCAGCCCGGTGGAGGAGATTTACACCATCAGCTCCGGTATCAAGGAGACCGGAGTCGATACGGTCAGTGAGGTGGCGGTATGAAAGAGGTGATGGCGGTTATCCGCATGAACAAGATCAATGTGACCAAAAAGGCGCTCATCGACGCAGGTGTTTCATCCATGACAGCCATGGAAGCCCTGGGCAGGGGCAAGGGCCTGGTGGATCTGTCTCTTCTCAAAGGTGCCGAACAGGGGTATGAAGAGGCCATCGAACAGCTGGGATCGACCCAGCGCCTCATCCCCAAACGGGTCATCTCCATCGTGGTTCCCGAAAAACTGGTGAAAAAGACGGTAAAAACCATCATCTCGGCCAACAGGACCGGGAAGTCCGGCGACGGAGTTATCTGGGTGCTCCCGGTATTGGACGCCGTGAGTGTAAGGACCGCAGAGAGCGGCAACCTGGTCCTGGACGATTTTTAATGTGAACAATGTGAAGGCAAAAAGAGGAAGCAGACCATGACAGCAGAACTGATTGATCCTGTTGAATCCATTGACCCAAAAGAGGTAAAGCAGGAACTTCTGGCAAAATATCCGCCCAAGGTTGCCCGGAAACGGTCAAGCCAGATCGCCATAAACACCATGGACACGGACGGCAACGCACCGGTAATGGGGGCCAACATCCGGACCATTCCCGGCATCATCACCCAGCGCGGGTGCAGCTATGCCGGCTGCAAGGGCGTTATCCTGGGGCCGACCCGGGATATTGTCAATATCACCCACGGTCCCATCGGGTGCGGTTTCTACTCGTGGCTGACCCGCAGGAACCAGACCCGGCCCGAATCCGATTCGGACGACAATTTCATGACCTACTGCTTTTCAACGGACATGCAGGACAAGGACATTGTTTTCGGCGGCGAGAAAAAGCTAAAGGCAGCCATCCAGGAGGCCTATGACAACTTCAAACCCAAGGCCATCAGCATCTTTTCCACCTGCCCGGTGGGCCTGATCGGTGACGATGTCCACGCCGTGGCCCGGGAGATGAAGGAAAAACTCGGCATCAATGTGTTCGGGTTCAGCTGTGAAGGCTACCGGGGGGTCAGTCAGTCGGCAGGCCACCATATCGCCAACAATGGTATTTTTCAACATGTGGTCGGTAAGAACGACACGGTAAGTGATGCCGATTACAAGATCAATCTCCTGGGGGAATACAACATCGGCGGAGACGGGTTCGAGATCGACCGTATCCTGGATTTGTGCGGCATCAATATTGTGTCCACCTTCAGCGGCAACTCCACCTATGACCAGTTCGCCAATGCCCACACAGCGGACTTGAATACGGTCATGTGCCACAGGTCCATCAACTATGTGGCTGACATGATGGAACAGAAATATGGCATCCCCTGGATCAAGATCAATTTCATCGGAGCCGAGTCCACGGCCAAATCCCTGAGAAAGATCGCTCAGTATTTCGGTGAGCAAAAGCTCATGGACCGGGTTGAGGAGGTGATCGCTCAGGAGATGCCCCAGGTAATAGAGGCCAGGGACAAGGCCAGACAGCGTTGCCAGGGCAAGCTTGCCATGCTGTTCGTGGGCGGATCCCGGGCCCACCATTACCAGGAGCTGTTCAAAGAGATCGGCATGCGGGTCGTGTCTGCCGGATACGAGTTCGCACACAGGGACGATTACGAAGGCCGCAAAGTCATTCCCGATATCAAGGTGGATGCCGATTCCAGGAACATTGAGGAACTGGAAGTAGGGCCGGATAAGGACCGGTACGCTCCCAGGAAAACACCTGAGGAAATGGCTGCCCTGGAAGCATCGGGTTTCAGTTTCAAGAACTACGACGGCATGATGAATGACATGGACAGGGATGCCCTGGTCATTGATGACGTCAGCCAGTATGAGACCGAAAAACTGCTGGAAATCTACAAGCCCGATATCTACTGTGCAGGCATCAAGGAAAAGTATGCCATCCAGAAAACCGGTATCCCCATGAAACAGCTGCACAGCTACGATTCGGGAGGCCCCTATGCCGGATTCAGGGGAGCGGTGAACTTTTACAAAGAAATCGACCGCCTGGTCAACTCCAAGGTCTGGAGTTATCTCAAGGCCCCATGGCAGTCGAGTCCGGAACTGTCTGCAACCTATGTCTGGGAATAGGGTCATGCCCGGAACCTGGCCCTGGGCTGAGCCTCGGACACCGGGTCCATGCGTCAACTGATTTTCCCCAACCATTCCAACAACAGGAGATTTAGAGCCAATGCTGCTTAGACATACAAAACAAGAAATAAAGCCGAGATCCTCCCTGACCGTGAATCCGGCAAAAACCTGCCAGCCCATAGGCGCCATGTATGCGTCCCTGGGGATTCACGGCTGTCTGCCCCACAGCCATGGCTCCCAGGGCTGCTGTGCCTACCACCGGAGCACACTGACCCGGCATTACCGGGAACCGGTCATGGCTGCCACCAGTTCCTTTACCGAGGGGTCATCGGTATTCGGGGGTCAGGCCAACCTGATCCAGGCCATTGATACCATTTTTGCCACCTATGATCCGGATCTGATTGCGGTACACACTACCTGCCTGTCGGAAACCATTGGTGACGACGTGACCCAGATCACCGCCAAGGCCCTGAGTGACGGAAAAATTCCGGCCGGGAAACGGGTGATCCATGCCAGTACACCCAGCTACGTGGGTTCCCACGTCACCGGGTTTGCCAACATGACCAGGGCCATGGCAATCCAGGTGGCCGAATCCACCGGTAAGAAGAACGGCCGGTACAATATCATTCCCGGGTATGTGGAGCCCTCGGACATGACCGAAACAAAACGGCTTGTCCGGGAAATGGGTATCAACCCCATCCTGTTCCCTGATACGTCCAATGTGCTCAACGGCCCCCAGACCGGCAAATTCAGGATGTATCCCCAGGGCGGCGTTACCCTGGATGATCTGAAGAGCAGCGGGGACAGCCTGGGAACCATTGCCCTGGGTGAGATGGCTTCAGCCCTTGCGGCCCGGGCACTGGACAGCCAGTGCCGGGTTCCGTGCCAGGTTCTGGACCTGCCCATCGGACTCAACGCCACGGACCGGTTCATCGATGTGCTCCGCAAGGTGTCCGGAGGCAGCGTTCCTGCGTCCATAAACCTGGAGCGGGGCCAGCTCGTGGATGTGATCTGTGACATGAGCCAGTATTTTTACGGTAAACGGGTTGCCCTGGCCGGAGACCCGGACCACCTGATTCCCCTGGTGGAATTTCTGGTGGCCCTGGACATGCATCCGGTTCACATCGTCACCGGAACTCCGGGCAAAGCCTTTGAGTCCGAAATTCATGAGCTCACGGCCTCACTGCCCTGCCAGGTCAATGTCAAGGCGGCCGGCGACATGTACCTGCTCCACCAGTGGATCAAGAACGATCCCGTGGACCTTCTCATGGCCAATACCTATGGGAAATATATTGCCCGGGACGAGGACCTGCCCTTTGTCCGCATGGGGTTCCCCATCCTGGACAGGATTGGTCACAGTTATTTTCCAACGGTGGGGTACACCGGCGCCATCCGGCTTTTGGAAAAGATTCTGGACGCACTCATGGACCGGCAGGACCGGGATGCCCCTGAAGAGCGGTTTGAACTGGTCATGTGATTTGAGCCCTGCCGGACCATGATCCCGGCAGGGCCCCTGAAACCATCAATGAAAGAGAACATCATGGAATCCATATCCGTATTAAAGGACAGAGAAAAACAGATCTTCCGCAAGGGAATAGACAGTTTTGACATGCGGTGCGAGACCAGCAGCCTTGCCGGATCGGTCAGCCAGCGGGCCTGCGTGTTCTGCGGGTCCCGAGTGGTTCTGTATCCCATTGCCGATGCCCTCCATTTGATTCACGGGCCCATCGGGTGTGCGGCCTATACCTGGGATATCCGGGGGGCCCTGTCATCAGGACCCGAGCTTCACCGCATGAGTTTCTCCACGGACCTGTTGGAGACGGACACCATCTACGGTGGTGAGAAAAAGCTGGAAAAGGCTCTCCTGGAACTTATTGAACTCTATGCCCCCAGAGCTGCCTTTGTCTATTCGACGTGCATCGTGGGCATCATCGGCGATGATGTGGAGGCCGTGTGCAAAAATGTATCCAGAGCAACGAACATCCCGGTGTTGCCGGTTCACTCCGCCGGTTTCAAGGGAACCAAGAAGGACGGGTACAAGGCTGCCTGCGAGGCCCTGTTCAAACTCATCGGGACCAATGAAAAAATGCAGGTGTCGGCCCAGAGCATCAACATCTTGGGTGAGTTCAATATCGGCGGTGAAGCCTGGATCATCCGGGAGTATTACAAGGCCATGGGCATTCAGGTCGTTTCCGTCATGACCGGTGACGGCCGGGTGGACGAGATCGGGGCCGCCCACCGGGCAGCCCTGAATGTTGTCCAGTGTTCGGGTTCCATGACCCACCTGGCCAAAATGATGCAGGAGCGGTACGGTATTCCCTTTATCCGGGTTTCCTACTTCGGCATTGAGGACATGTCCGATGCCCTGTATGACGTGGCTGCTCACTTTGCCAATTCCCCGGGAATCATGAAGCGAACCCAGAGCCTTGTCCGCAATGAAATCAAGGCCATCTGGCCGGAACTGGTCAGGATAAAAAAAGACCTTGCCGGCAAACGGGCCGCCATTTACGTGGGCGGCGCATTCAAGGCTTTTTCCCTGATCAAGGCTCTGAAGCACCTGGGTATGGGTGTGGTACTTGCCGGGTCCCAGACCGGTACAAAAGAGGACTATGAACTACTTAAGGAGATGTGTGACGAAGGCACTGTGATACTGGACGACGCCAATCCCCTGGAGCTGGCCAAGTACTGCATTGAAAAAGATGCGGACCTGTTCATCGGCGGGGTCAAGGAAAGGCCCATCGCCTATAAGCTGGGTATCGGGTTCTGCGATCACAACCACGAGCGTAAGATCCCCCTGGCCGGTTTCATCGGCATGAAGAACTTTGCAAAAGAGGTACATGAGACCGTGATGAGCCCGGTTTGGGACCTGGTTCCGAGAAGGGCGGTAAAACGGAGGGAAAACCCATGAAAACAGCAGTCCGGAAAACCTATACAGCGACACGCAACGCCTGCAAACTCTGCACACCCCTGGGCGCTGCCCTGGCGTTCCAGGGAATCGAGGGGTGCGTTCCCCTGCTCCACGGTTCCCAGGGATGCTCGACCTATATGCGGCGTTACCTGATCAGCCACTTCAAGGAGCCGGTAGATATAGCATCCTCTAACTTTACCGAAGAGACCGCCATTTTCGGGGGCGGCGCCAATCTAAAGCTGGCCATTGAAAATGTGGCGCGCCAGTACACCCCGTCCATGATCGGCATTGCCACCACCTGCCTGAGCGAGACCATCGGTGACGATGTCCCCATGATCATCGAGGATATGGAAAACAGGACAGGATTACCTGAGCTTGTCCATGTGGCCACCCCCAGCTATACCGGAACCCACATGGACGGTTTCCACCAGGCGGTGAGGGCTGTGGTCGACCGGTTCAACCCCCTTTCCGCTGCACCATCGGATTCTGCACAGGCTGCCGGCAGCAGGATCACGGTCAATTGTCTCCCAGGGATGCTCTCCAATGAGGACCTGCGCCATATCAAGGAGATCATTGGTCTCATGGATATGGACGGCATCCTGCTTCCCGATTATTCAGAGCGCCTGGACGGTTCTCCCTGGATGGACTACCAGGTCATCCAGAAAGGCGGAACCCCTGTGTCCGCCATTCGGAAAATGCACCGGGCTTCAGGAAGCCTGGAACTGGGCAGAATTCTGGCCGCCCGCCAGCGCAGCCTGTCCTTGGGAAAGGCGGGCAGGGGAGGCGGGCTGACTGCGGTGGGCCCCTCTGGCCAGAGCGCCGGAAACCTGCTCTTTTCCAGGTTCGGTGTCCCGTGCATGGGATTGGGCCTGCCCATGGGCGTAAGGGAAACGGACCGGTTTCTCCAGGCCCTGGAACTCCTGTCCGGCAGACCCGTTCCTGAGCTTTTGTCCAGGGAGCGGGGCCGGCTTATCGATGCCTATGTGGACTGTAACAAATACCTTTCCGGCAAACGGGCAGTGGTTTACGGTGAAGAGGACCTGGTTGTTGGAATCGCGGCTTTCCTGAGCGAGATCGGGGTTGTTCCTGTCCTGTGCGCCTCGGGCGGCAGGAGCGGATTCTTGAGACCGGTCCTGGAAGAGCTTCTTCCCCGTAACGTGTTCGATCAGATCCGGGTCCGGGACGATGTGGACTTCATGGATATTGAACAGGAAGCCAGGGAGTGCTGCCCGGACTTTCTCATGGGTTCCAGCAAGGGGTACTCAACTGCCAGGAAACTCAAGATCCCCCTGGTCCGGGTGGGTTTTCCCATCCATGACCGTGTGGGCGGTTCAAGGATACTCCACATCGGTTACCGGGGGGCCCAGAGGCTTATGGATGATCTGGTCAACACCCTGCTGGAGAGACGCCAGGAAACTTCGGACATCGGTTACGCCTACATGTAACCGGATGAGGCCAATAACGCTCCAGGGCAATCGCATTATCAGTGACGACAACAATCAGGTGCATTCCTTACGGTTAAAAGAAACCTTCCGGATCAGATCCTGTTTATGAGGTGCATATATGAACATTGACAATCATCCCTGCTTTAACCCGAAAGCATGCCATTCCCATGGGAGGGTCCACCTTCCGGTGGCTCCCCGGTGCAACATCCAGTGCAATTTCTGCAACCGGAAGTTCGATTGTGTCAACGAGAGCCGGCCGGGTGTGACCAGCGGTATCCTCACGCCGTTCCAGGCCATGGATTACCTGGACGAGGTGTTCCGGAAAAAACTCACTATTTCGGTTGTCGGCATCGCCGGTCCCGGTGACCCCTTTGCCAACCCCGAACAGACGCTGAAGACCCTGGAAATGGTTCGCCACCGTTATCCGGACATGCTGCTGTGCGTTGCCACCAACGGGCTCAACCTCCCGCCCTGGCTGGACGACATCCAGCGCATCGGAGTCAGCCATATCAGTGTAACCGTAAATGCCGTGGATCCTGAGATCGGCGCCCGGGTCTACTCATGGGTGCGCCACGGCAGGAAGCTCCTGGGCCCTGAAAAGGGTGCCGAGATCCTCCTTGAGCGGCAGCTGGAATCCATCCGGGGCCTCAAAGAGCGGGGGATCATCGTCAAGGTGAACACCATTGTCCTGCCCGGCATCAATGACCATCACGTTGAAGCCATTGCTGCGTGCATGGGTAGGTTTGGTGTTGATATCCTGAACTGCATGCCCTATTACCCCAACGCCGGATCCAACCTGGGGCATCTCCCGGAGCCGTCCAAACAGTCCATTGCCGCCATCCGGGAAACGGCAGGGCGCTACATCCCCCAGATGCTTCACTGCAGACGTTGCCGTGCCGATGCCGTGGGACTCCTGGGTGACCCGGATGATATCGGGCTCATGAACCGGCTCAAAGACTGTTCATCGAGAATCCCGGCTGACGGTACGGCAACCGGGGCACCGGAAACCGAAGGCCCCGGCTATGTTGCCGTAGCGTCGCGGGAAGGGGTTCTGGTCAACCAGCACCTGGGTGAGGCCAGCTATATCTACATCTATGAGGTGGACCATGGTGAGGCAAAACTCATGGAGCGGAGAAAAGCTCCGGATCCCGGGGGCGGAGAGCTCCGCTGGATGGAAATGGCCAGCCTTCTGGCAGATTGCAGGACCCTCCTGGTCAGCGGCATCGGGTCCTCACCCCGTCAGGTCCTCTCCAGAAACGGGATGGAAATACTGGAGGTCAACGGCCTCATTGACGACATCGTGCCACGGGTGGTCAGCGGCTTGGCCATCAACCACCTGTTAAAAAGGGAAAAAACACAATGCCAGATGTCCTGTTCCGGTAGCGGGACAGGGTGTATGTAACCATTATTGTGCCTGGGAGTCCCTGTCCGGATAGGCAGGATGCCAGGTATGGAAAAGGAGAATATCGACTCATGGGAAAACCGAAAACACATATTATGGTCTGTGCCAGCTTCAGACCATCGGGCGAACTCAAAGGGAAATGCCATCGAAAAGGATCCGTGGACTTTCTGCCCTATCTTGAAAACGAAATCATCGACCGTGGACTTACCGATGTTATCGTATCCAGCACCTGCTGTCTCAAGATGTGCGACAACGGTCCGGTCATGGCTGTGTATCCGGAGAACACCTGGTACGGGGGGGTTGAGAATGAAGACATCATCGACGAAATTCTGGACGCCCTGGAAAACGGGACCACCGCCCAGTCCTATCTCCTGTACCCCGATGAAGAATAGCCGCTGCCATATGGACGTTCTGCCAGGGGCCGGCGGGGGTGGGTCCGGTTCAGGAGCCTGCCCCGGCCGCATCACCATCATGGATACGACCCTGAGGGATGGTGCCCAGGCCCCCGGGGTCGTGTTCACCCGTGAAGCCCGTAAGTCCATTGCAATTGCCCTTGCCGGAGCAGGGGTGGATGAGATGGAAGCCGGTATCCCTGCCATGGGAGAGCCGGCCCTGGCAGGGATCCGGGACCTGGTCAGGCTTAACCTGCCCTGCCATCTCATCTCCTGGTGCCGGGCTACTCCTGGGGACATCGAGGCAGCAGCCCGTACCGGCACCCGGGGGGTTTCCATCAGCTTTCCAACCTCATCTATTCTCCTGGATACCTTTGGCAAGGATGAGAAATGGGTTCTGGATACCCTTCCAGTCCTGGTTGCCCGGGCATCCATGTATTTTGACAGGATCTACGTGGGCGCCCAGGACAGTACCCGGACCCGGTCCGGGTTCCTTGAAGAGATTGCTGGCCTGTGTGATGGACTGGGAGTCCACCGGTTTCGCATCGCCGACACCGTGGGTATCGGCCGTCCCTTTGCCGTGGCAGAGTTGATCCGGCGTCTGAAAGCCGTGGTCCCGGGACTTGCCCTGGAATTCCACGCCCACAACGACCTGGGCATGGCCACTGCCAATGCGGTCTGTGCAGCCGAAGCCGGGGCCGATGCCCTGAGTGTTACCGTTGGCGGTTTAGGTGAACGGGCGGGCAACGCCCCCCTGGAAGAGGTGGCCGTAGCCCTGTTCGGCCTGGGTCTTTTCCAGGGCAGGATTCACCTTGACCATCTCCGGGATCTGTGCGACTTTGTTTCCAAAGCTGCCGGCCGTGCCATTCCTGCATCCAAACCCGTGACCGGATCGGACGTGTTCCGCCATGAATCGGGGATTCACTGCCTGGGGATGCTGAAAAATCCCCTGTCCTATCAGCCCTTTTCTCCTGACACCGTGGGTGCGGGCCCGGTTTCGTTCGGTATCGGGCAGCAGTCCGGGAGTGCCATCCTCCGGCATATCCTGGCCGAATCCGGTATCATCCTGGGGAGCCGCGAAACCCTGGAGCTTCTTACCCTTGTCCGCAAAAGAAGCCTGGAAAAAAAATCCTCCCTGTCCAGGGATGAAGTTCTATCCTTGTACTTCCAGGCCGTGGCCCTAGAATCGTGAAATTCATCCGGATTCCCAGTTCATTAAATTTCTTGACAGATTTTTATTTAACATGTTATCAGTCAATTTGTGGACCATAAGTATTTATTACCCATCAATCTACAGGTAAACCGTTGGAACGGGAGTCTGCATTTTTCATGGAAACTATTCTGAGCGGTTTCATCTCACCGGCCAGCATTGCCGTGGTCGGAGCCAGCCACGATACGGGAAAACCCGGTGGGAAAATTGTCGAAAATATCCTGTCCAGGGGATACCGGGGGGAACTGTTCCCGGTCAATCCTAAATCAGCCTTGATCCAGGGCCTGCCTGCCGTTTCATCCATAGGAAGCCTGCCTTACGCACCGGACCTGGTCTACATAGCCATCCCGGCACAGTTTGTGGCCGATGCTTTCCTGGAGCTGGCAAAGCTGGGCGTGACCAGGGTGATTGTTCTCAGCTCAGGGTTCGGGGAAAAGGATGAGGCCGGGGGCCGGGAAGAAGCGCGCCTGGTAGAGATCGCCGGGCAGTATGGAATGACCTTTCTGGGACCCAACTGCCTCGGGGTGATGAGTCCGGTTCACGCCGGCAAGTTCGCCGGCCTGCTGCCCGGGATGCGGGCCGGGGGGATTGATTTCATCAGCGGTTCCGGGGCAACGGTGGATATCCTGGCGGAACAGGCTGTACGGAGGGGGCTCACGTTCAATACCTTCATAACCGTGGGCAATTCAGCCCAGATGGGTGTGACGGACGTGCTTGCCCTGATCGATCAGGCATATGGGCCCCACAGTTCAAAACATATGATGCTGTACATGGAAAAGGTGGGGTCTCCCCCCAAGTTTTTCCGTCACGCCAGGAGCCTGACCCAAAAGGGCTGCGTGATCATGGCCGTCAAGTCCGGGGTCACAGATGGGGGGCGGCGCGCAGCGGCCAGCCACACCGGGGCCATGGCTGCCAGCGACACGGCTGTTCAGGCGCTCTTTGACAAGGCCGGCCTGATCCGGTTTACCGGTAAGCTCGACATGGTAGATGCCGCAACGGCCCTTATCCTGGCCAGGGGCAACTACGACGGACGCAGGGCTTGTGTGATTACGGACGCAGGCGGCCCAGGGGTCATGACCTGCGACGAACTCAACCGCCAGGGCATAGGAACACCCTGCCTGAAACCGGAAACCCGGCGCAAGCTTGCAGAGTTGCTTCCCCCCGGAGCCGGACTCAACAACCCCATAGACATGACGGCCACACGTTCCCCGGAACAGGTTGCCCGGATTCTTGAGATCATTGCCGCGGATGAGGCTGACACCATCGATTATATCCTGATCCACCTGGGCGATCCCGGGTTCGAGGACAACTGGCCGGTTTACAGGGCTGTCATGGAGGCCATGGACACCCTGTCCACGCCTGTCTTTCCGGCGTTCTGCACCTCCATTTCTTCAGCAGAGGCCCTGTCCAGGTACCGGGCCGCCGGAAAATGCCATTTCGAGGATGAGGTGTCCATGGCCCGGGCTGTGGGCCGTATGGTTAACCGTCCCAGATTGTCCGTCCCTTCACCGGATCCTGACGGTTACGACGGGAAGGCTGCAGCTCTTGTCCTGGAAGGTGTTTCAGGGATCGTGCCGCCGGATCTGGCCCGGAAAGTTCTCCAGGCCGCCGGCATCCCGGTGCCCGGGGAGCAGATACTGGAAACTCCGGATGATCTGGCCTGCCTTGCACAGACCCTGTCCCAGCCCTGGGTTATGAAGGTCCTGGGCCCCTTGCACAAGAGTGAATTTGGCGGTGTGGAGACCGGGGTGACCCTGGCCAGGGCCGGAGAAACCTTTGACCGCCTCATGACCATTCCCGGGGCCCGGGGCGTCCTTGCCCAGGAAACGGTCCAGGGCCCTGAGGTCATCCTGGGACTGAGCCGGGAAAAGGACTTCGGCCACCTGGTTGCCTTTGGTCTGGGCGGGGTGCTGACCGAAATACTGGGACAGGTCAGATTCGGCCTGGCTCCCCTGACCCTGGAAGAAGCAGGGCGCATGGTCCGGTCCGTCCCAGGGCTTCCGGCTCTCCAGGGCTACCGGAACCTGCCGGGTATGGACTTGGATCGCCTGGCTTCCCTCCTGGTCCGGGTTTCCCTGCTTGGACGCGACATACCCCGGATCCGCGAAATGGACATCAACCCCCTCAAGGGGGTCAAGGACAGCCTGGCTGCCGTTGATGTCCGGATCATAATGGACCAGGACCTGCAGACCCGGGCAACGGGGTATACACCAGAAACGGGATCAGCCGGTGTCCCGTGCAGACAATGATATTTGTTTCGGCAGCCCTTCTGATTCTGTGATCAGGGGCTGACGGTAGCGCTGAACCGTGGGGTGATGCCACCCACAACCGGCTCATAATACCTGTAAATGGTTTTTTCTCCCAGCAGTTCATCCACCTTGCGCTGGATATCCATGCGCTCTTCACTGTGCATCCAGAGGTTCCAGTCTTCCAGGGTATTCCATGAGCTGATGATCAGGTATTCCCCCTGACAGTCCAGGCAACTGAAAGTCTGGCTGGTAATAAAGCCGGGCTGAACAGTTGCCCGGGATCTGAGTTGCACGATCAGAGAGGACAGGCGGTTCGCCATGGCCTCATCCTTGACGGCTCTTCTGATAACAACGGAAACTGTCATGATGTTATTCCTTTCGATAAATGGTGATTGGAAAAGGTCCGTGGCTGCGAAATGCAGTCAGAACATTTTAACAATACTGGAGAGAAGGGGGGTTGAGAATTCAGTTTCAAGTCAACGGAAAGTCTTGCCTTAATCTATCAATTTACGGGATTTGCTGTCAACGTATAAATAATTCCCATTCCGTGCTGATTTGTCCGGGTTTGTCTGCAGTTGGACCATGCCGGACAGATTGGCATTGACACCGGTGGATGACTCTTATAAGTCTTTTTCAGACACCCAGGTTCGACCATGGGGATCTGGCCCGCATGGAAAGGATGAAAGCAACGGGATACGAAGATCTTTGCCGTGGGGTCCGGAATTGCAATATCGATTTGAACTTTTTTATGTTTTTTTAGTGAAGACACATTACTGATTCTGTTTGGGCGGCGGGGTTTTGGCCGAACCGTCAGTTATTCGTCCCATGGCAGCCTCAGGTGTTGTCCTGAATGCATTTCAATACTGTGGGTGATGATGCGCGTGAAGCAAAGAGAACTCTATGCCGGTGTGAACTTTTTTTCGGCAGGAAAAATGGAAACATTCATTGTCATTCTTGTGATGGCATGCCTTGGTGTTTTCATAAAAGACTCTGCCGCTGTTCAGGGGGAGCCCGACAGGAAATCACAGCAGGCAGTTTCTGGCACGGATGCCCGGGACGGAACATGGCCTGTGTGCACGCCCCGGGAGTCAGGTTTTGATGCACCGGCACTTGAGTCGGCTGTAAAGGCTATCGGAGCCATGGATGGAGTCTACAGCCTTCTGGTGGTCCATAACCGTTGCCTGGTGGTGGAACGTTATTTCCGGGACGGATCACGAACCAAACCCCATAATCTCAAATCCGCCACAAAGAGCATCCTCTCAGCCCTCGTGGGAATAGCCGTGGACAAGGGCCTGATCAGGCTGGATCAGCCCATCGCTGATTTTCTACCCCAGGTTTGCGGGCTTGATGATGACCGAAAACGAAATATTACAGTGCGGCACCTTCTGACCATGACCTCGGGGTTGGCGCCAACAAGTTACCAGGCTTATAACTCCTGGATCAGGCAAGGGGACTGGGTCATAACCATCCTGAACCAGCCCATGGTTGCGGATCCGGGAACCCTGCATCAGTACAGCACCGGCGACGCCCACATCCTGGCAGCAGTTCTTACTGCCGCAACAGGAACAGGGGTAAGGGATTTCGCCTGCAGGAACCTGTTCGATCCCCTGGACATTGAGGTCAAGGGCTGGGACATCGATCCCCAGGGTATCCAGCAGGGCGGTAACAACCTTTCCCTTGTGCCCCGGGATATGGCCAGGATTGGGCAGTTGTACCTGGACCGGGGCCGTTTCGGAACCAGGACTCTTGTCCCCGGGTGGTGGGTCGATGCATCGACCCGGCCCGGATATATGGGTGCCCATGCGGTGTATGGGTACTACGGATATCTCTGGTACTCCAGGCCGGGTGGCAGCAACGATTTTGTGGCTGTCGGATTCGGGGGGCAATACATCTATGTTTCTCCGGAGCATGAAACGGTCCTAATTGTGACCTCAACACTGACATCCAAGGGGGATGTCTGGGAGAAACAGCTTTTTAACATCCTTCAGAATAAAATTCTGGCGTTGGTCCACAGATCCGGGACAGATGCTTCCTCGTCATCCCCGGATAATGGTCTGGGGCCAGGGGGCCAGACAAGCCCGGATTCCGTGAACTCAATGAAATCCGGTCTGACCAGGCGGGCTGTTGTGCTGGACTATCTCAATCTGCGCAAGGGGCCTGGAGAGCAGTACCCAAAGCAGCAGCTGCTGACCCCTGGAACTGTCCTTGATATCGTTGAAGAAACCGGTCAGTGGCTCAAGGCGGTTGTCGATGATCAGGATGGCTGGGTTGCTGTCAGGTTCGTTCGTATCATCAAACCGGAAGAACTGAAAATTATTTCAACGCCTTCTGCTTCTCCGGTTCCGGCATCTGTTGACACCGCGGTCCCGGATAGGATCCCTGCTCCAGTCTCTGGATCGTCCCAGGCCGTTGAGACAAAGGAGAGGATTGCTCCCTTTGTTTTTATCCAGGCAGATCCTGACGACCTGAAAGATGAAGTCTCAGGCCTGAAACAGGAGCTGGCTTCACAGAAACAGCGGGCGGATTCGGCAGAAATCAAGGCAACCGCCCTTTCCGTGGAGATTGCTTCCCTGCGAAGGGACCTGGATATCCTGTCCCGGAATTTTTTACAGCAGGTCAAGGACGCGGGGGCGGATCGGGTCCATGTCAGGGAACAGCTTGATATGAAGGCGGATACCATCAAGACCCGGCAACTTGATACCAGAATCGGGAACCTGGAATTCGGGCGCGCCCAGGTCCGGTCGCGGCTGTCCGGCCTGGCTGAAGAGATCCAAAAGGGAGGTGAGTTCCGGCAGTCCCTGGCAAAGGATCTGGCCGGAGTCCGGTCGCGGCTGTCCGGCCTGGCTGAAGAGATCCAAAAGGGAGGCGAGTTCCGGCAGTCCCTGGCAAAGGATCTGACCGGAGTTCAGTTGCGGCTGTCCGGCCTGGCTGAAGAGATCCAAAAGGGAGGCGAGTTC
>JAZDGN010000021.1:0-2133 GCA_043806875.1 Pseudomonadota bacterium | reverse complement strand
AAGCCCTATCTGAAAACCTGGACCAGGTTTACAATCCATCCAGGACCCGGAAACCGGACCCGGCGATCCTGAAAGCACAGGACCAGGCGGCGGACTTTGCCGGGGTTGAACCCTGGCCGCTGTGGGCGATCCGGTATATTGCCAAGATGGAAGAGATCAGGCCGCAGCATATCAAGATTTCCCAGCAGGACAAGACACATTACACCATCAAGGTTGATGACATCGACGACGAAGACGGCCACCCCGTTCCGTGGGTCATGCGCCTGGAGTTTGAATTCAAACACTGATCCGCCCGGGCTGACCCCCTCCCGATCCCGAGATGTTGAAAAAGGGGGGTTCACTGCGGCACCGGAGTTCCGGCCAGTGAAAAATTCCTTGGAGGGGGGCGAATGTTAAGCAGCCAGATGCGGGACAGATTGATTAGCTAAATAATCAATGGTTAAGTTTTTTAAATAGATCAACCCCGAGCCTTTTCTCAGCCCAATCTTCAAAATCATATCTTTGACTTTTGTCTAACAGGAGTTTCGGGGATAAACCTCCCAAAACCCCCAAACCCCTCTATTGACAAGCCTTTCAGGCCATCCGACATGTAAGACCCCTCGTAACTATTCATTTGGGCCAGAAAAACCTCACAAAATATGGGTTCTTGTGATTTTTTTCTTGACATGTAAGACCCTATGTGATACGTGTCAAGCATGGCACACTTCCACGTCAAAACAAAAAAGGGAAGACCCTACTTATATGTCAGGGAAATTGCCCGCGTAGATGGCAAGCCGAAAGTCATTTCCCAAATCTACATAGGATCTCCAGACCGTGTCGCCAGCCTTGTCGGCGGGAAGGAACAGCCGGTTCAGGCATTGAAGGCCGAAGAATTCGGGGCCTTATGGCTTGCCCAACAAATTGACAAAGATATCGATATCTGCACAATTATTGATTCCGTTGTGCCAAGGGCTGAGCGGGAAACAGGACCTTCCATCGGAGAGTTCTTTCTCTATTGTATCTGGAACCGGATGATCGAAGCCGTCAGCAAGAACAAGCTGTCGAACTGGTATAGGCGAACCGCCATCCAGCATATTCGATCGGTTGATATTGATGAGCTTTCCAGTAAACGCTACTGGGAGAAATGGGATCGAGTGGATGAAGCGACTCTTAAAACCATCGCCTTGAAGTTTTTTCGAAAACTATGGGATGTTGAATCACCGACTTCAGACTGCCTTTTGTTTGATACCACCAATTATTACACGTTCATGGCCAGCCATACTGAATCGGAAATAGCCTGTCGAGGCAAGAATAAAGTCGGCAGGCACAACCTCCGGCAGATAGGTCTTGGACTGTTAGTGGCCCGGCAATCCAGACTTCCCCTGCATTATTCGGTATATCCAGGCAACCTGCATGACAGCAGGCAGTTCGAAGCTGTTATGGACGAAATGTTCGGGATTGCCTGCGGATTGAACAAAACCAAGGAACGTCTTACTGTTGTCATTGATAAAGGAATGAATTCAGAAGGTAATTATAGCTGGATTGATGAGCACTCCAGAATTCATTTTATCACGACTTACTCGACCTATTTTGCCCAGGAACTTGCGGCCACCCCGCTTGACAGATTCGACGTTGCGGAGACTGTGAAAAATCGGCAACTTCTTGAAAAGGGTTGTCAGGAGGAATGTCTTCTGGCCTATCGCACCAAGGGGGAATACTGGGGAAAGGAGAGAACGGTCATTGTTACCTTCAACCCAGGGACAGCAAGGAAAAAACACCACACATTTCAGGATAAACTCGAAGTGGTCCGACGAGAGTTGCTTGAGATGCGCTCAAAAGTCAGGGATGGGCTCCCTCAGTGGAGAAAAGCAGAGACGGTCACCGAACGATACTTGCGCCTATGTGAGCGTCTGCATATGTCTTCGGATGTTTTTTCCCTTCAGTTCGAGGCATCGGAAGGAGGTTTAACCATGAGCTTCCGGAAAGATCCAAATAAAGTGAAACAGAAAGAGTCTGGGTTTGGAAAAAACATCATCATCACAGACAATACCGATTGGATGACAGGAGACATAATCGAAGCCAGTCTGGATCGCTGGCAGGTCGAAGACCGGTTCCGGTTGAGCAAAGATGATGATTTTGTGGGTGTACAACCGA
>JAZDGN010000020.1:0-5315 GCA_043806875.1 Pseudomonadota bacterium | reverse complement strand
CAATGGCCGGGAATTTGATCTTCGGATTATGCTGCTCCACGGAATGCGGCATGGAATCCGCCCATCCGTGGCAATCGACAAAGGCAGGTACAACCGCGGCAACCACACAGATCTCAGACCGGTCCTTGCCGGGGAAGGTCGCTTTGCAAAAGGCAAGCTCGGTTACTTTGCCGAACAGTTCCTTGGCCGCGGGAAGACAGAAGGGATCGATGGGGCCCAGGTAGCCTTCTACTGGGAGATGGGCCTGAAAGAAGAGATCGCGCATTACAACGAAGAAGACACAGAAATCACCCTGGCGCTTTACCGTAAAGCTGAAGCTGCAGGGCTTCTGGAATAAACAAAGGAGGTATTACATGCAGGAAATCACCATGATCAAAAATCTGAGGCCCAGGCTGTCCGAGGCAGGCAAAATTAAAATCGGAATCAAGGGACAGCAACGCACATCAAGCCAGGGGAAAGATTTTCGTCCCCCTGAAAAGCTTGACCATTTCATCATCGTGACAACGGAGCGGGATAAGGATGGGAATTATATTCCCGACATCACCCTGATGACTCTCCTCAAATCAGATAAGGCCCTGGTCAACTCCAACGGCGATCTGGTCAACATTCCCATCAGGCTCCTGTACGACAACCCCATGTCCAATATGGAGACGCAATACGTGTCATACAATGGCGGAGTCAAAT
This sequence comes from Pseudomonadota bacterium, assembly GCA_043806875.1. GTDB lineage: Bacteria > Desulfobacterota > Desulfobacteria > Desulfobacterales > Desulfobacteraceae > JAZDGN01. The sequence goes on along the minus strand of JAZDGN010000020.1, from coordinate 4,631 downwards.
CATGCTACGGAGACGGAGAGGTTTCTTTCAAGAAGCTGAAAGGAAATTTCACAATCCCGTGTACCTGCCCGTGTGAACGCCTTGATCCCGGATACGGCGGAAAGGATAAATGCAAGGCATCCGGTAAACTGGTGGTCATGGTTGATGGGGCGAACCTGTTCGGCCAGGTCCATGTATTCCGGACAACCGGTATCAACTCCATCGAGGGATTGATCGGTGGAATGAACCTGATCATTACGACCACCAATGGCAGATTGTCAGGGCTTCCGTTGATGCTCACCATTAACGCAAAGTCAACCGTAACACCTGATGGTGTCCCAACCACCGTGTATGTTGTCGGAATCTGCTACCGTGGCGGCGTTGAATCTCTCCAGGAAAAGGTTTACGAGATTGCGGCTCGGGAACACCAGTACCACATCGGCATGCGTAATCTGAAAGCACTTCCTATTACGGGCAGTGAGGTACAGGGATTGTCACCTCTGGGTGTCGAACCCGATTCAGCAGAAGAACAGGACTTCATTGATGAGTTTTTTCCGGAAGCCAGATCCGGAGTTTCGTCCACTGCCATGGAAAAAAAAATGACCGTGGCTGCTGAACCCACCACTACCGTGGATGCAGGGGCCGAAGTTGTCGGGGCTGAGATTACAGACAACGATAATGACGTTCCCCCTGGTGACAATGTCCAGCAGGAAGATCAGGCACCGGACAATACGCCAGTTGACCCTGGGGCAGAAGTTACCAACCCTGCCCCGGAAGTCAAAGAGTCCACAAAGAGCTATATGGGAGAATTCCCGGTGGGACCTTACAAAAAGGTCTATGAGTCCTTCTTGGTCGAGACCGATGTTGAGAAGGCCATGAATTTTCTGAGACGTCTTCGGAAAGAAAACTTGCAGTATTGGCTGTCCACCGAACACCCGAAAGTCCAGTTCCCGGAAAAAGCCCTGAAACCTGCTCTTCTCGAAATTTGTGAAGGCATCCTGAAGGAAAAACTTTGTGCCGGCGGAGCAGACTCCGAGTGTGTGTCAATCACTGATGTAATAATTTCCACCATGAAAAGCATGAAAGCCCCTGAAGAACTGGCAAAGCATAAGTTGATGATAGCCATTGCCACGGCAAAAGACCAGAAGGGGGTTGCCGATGCCTGCACCGAGTATTTCCGGCCCAACCCGATAGACCGGACTCAGCCCATTGAGGGCCTGGTTAAAATGTCCGTTGCCTACCTGATCAAACAGCACACGGTTCTGAGCCAGACCGCAGAGACTGTGCAGAAAAACCAGGAAGTGGTATCCGCCCACACCACCCCAGCAGACTCAGGAAACACTGCGGAACCCGTGAATATGGTTAATCAGGCAGAACAAAACCTGTCAACAAAATACCCCAGGGAATTTAACGAATCCAAAGGGCTCATCATCCGTGACCAGAAGCTTACCATCGCAAAGCTGAGAAAGATTCTTGAGGATGACGGAATTATAGAACCCGGATCCTGGGAAAAGAACGTCGCATACTTCCTGGATGCTGAAGGAAAGCCCCTGCAGTCCGCCAAGGATATGACTTTTGTCCAGGCAGAAACATTCATCAAGGTTCTTGAGGATCACGTAGACATACCGTTTTAACCGGCAACAAGGTCACACACCATCGGCACCACTACACACATAAAGGAGATTTTTACCATGGCAAACGAGACACAGGCATTGAAATGGGAAGAGTATGACGAAGTTGAGGAAATCACCACAGAGGACCAGGCTGAATCCGATGATCTTACCCGAAAACTTCTCATTGGAAAGTTTATCTGCACAGTTGGCAAGCCCGAACTCCGAGAGATGCCCAAGGCTGCCGGGGTCCAGGTTGACCTCAAGCTGCAGGTTGATAACGTGATTGAATTCCTGCAGGTCATCAAGGACGAAAACGGAAAACCCATTATGGCCCCAGGGGCGGAAGGCGAGGACAAGGAAGTACCCATGATGAAAAAGATTCCAGTTTCCCCCGATGCTCAGGAGAAGATGAATGCTGTTTTGTCCGGGCAGCACATCTACGACACCATAAAGTATCCTATTGAGGATGAAAAGGGCACCCACAAGAAACGGCGCCTCTTTGTCGCCAAGAAGATCGGTATCATCGACAGAGCCGCAACTGAGATGAAGCGATCGGATTGGCTGAATGCCGAGGGGAAGCAGGTTGTCGTTGAGACCGAACTGAACCGGTACTACTCCGAGCAGAAAAAGGAATGGCAGGAAAACGCCCGGGTAATTTTCTTCGGTGGATACCAGACCCTGGACGAGGCCGGTGTCAGTTCCATTGCTGCCCCGGTAGATGACGACGCATACCTGGACATTTAAGGGGCCGCCGTTATGGGAGATAAGATAGCATATCACCCGAACGGTGACCACGTCATCACGTTCCTGGAAGGGCCGCATACCTACACCGACAATTACGGGAAGCGGTACCTTTCAGGGACATCCCTTCACGGACCCTATTTCGAAGAATTCGATTCTGCCTCCCAGGCCGTAAAAAGTTCCAAGGGAACAAACCGGCTTTATGCCGGCAGAGATCCCCGGGAGATCCTGGCCGAATGGGAGGCAGAGCGTTTAAGGGGCAGCAGTGAAGGGGATAACGTCCACCAGTATGGTGAAGCCGTAGCAGCCGGATGGGATGTTCAGGATCGGCCGAGCCCCATATCTGATCGCAGCAAGGCGCTTTTTGTTCAGGTTGACAGAGCTATAGGCTATTTGACGGGTAGGTCTTGCCGTCTTGTCTTTGTTGCGGCTGAGATGATCATTTTCAGCCCCGAATTACTTCTTGCCGGCATGGTTGATCTGATTATGTATCACCCATGGGGAACCCTGTGGGTATTGGACTGGAAACAGAATAAAAAAATAACGACCTGCAACCAGTGGCGGACTGGGAGCAGGCCGTTATCACACCTCGAAGACACAGATATCAATAAGTACACACTTCAGCTTTCAACATACCAATATCTGATCGAAAGGGAAAGATATTTTCCACACGTTAAAGAGATAAAACGGGCGCTTATCCATCTATCAGAAACAAATTATAAGATTCTCCCGCTGCCATATTTCAAGCCGGAAGTGGAAAGTATGCTGAAAGCTCTTGGGGGTAAAATATGACCACAATAGATACAGACCAAAAAGAAAAAACCATCATTCAGGGGATTCTTGAGCGCATTGTCTTCCAGGGTGAAGGTGGATTCCTGATAGGCAATTTTAAAGTCCCTGGCAATCCATTCCTCATCACGGCCAAGGGAACTGTCATGTCTCCCCAGGTAGGCGTTGAGTATAAACTCACCGGTGAATGGGTGTCCGATCCACGTTACGGGGACCAGCTCCGTATCGACCGGTATGAAACCATCATGCCCCAGGATAAATCCGGGATTTTTAAATACCTGGTCCGAATCTGCCAGTACGTAGGACCATCGATAGGCAATGACCTGGTCAACCGGTACGGTGAAGAGACGATCAATATCCTCAAGACCGACCCGGGCCGGGTTGCTCTTGAGACCCGGGGGATTACCCCTGCCCGGGCAGAAGAGATCAAGGAGGCCCTCCTGGCCAATGAAGTTAACGAACGGGTCCAGGTGGAGCTGGAGGCCCTGCTCAACATCCCGGGGATGCGGAAATCTCTCATCGGGGATCTGATCGAAGAGTACAAAGACAATGCCCCGGCAATGGTCAAAGGAAATCCGTATTTTCTGACTCAATTCCATGGCATTGGTTTCATGCTTGCTGACCGCGTGGCCATTATCAAGGTCGGTATCCCAAGGGACCACATAGAGCGCAAGAAAGCGGCGGCAATCCACTCAATCAAGAAAAATATGGAAGACGGTAATGTGTGGATCCACCGAAATGATCTTTTGTCGATGGTCAAGAAACTGATCCAGGTTCCGGATCCGGAAGACGGAATTAACGAATTGATCCAGACCGGCGTTTTCGAGGAAGAGAATGGATGTCTTGCCCTGGCAACAGCTGCAGCTGATGAGCGGTTGATTGCCCGGTTTATCGCAGGGGGTGTCCATGTCTATCTCTAATGGGACATCCGCTTTGGTTATAAATCATGAAAGGGTCATCTTTGGTTCTCTGGACGGGAAATATCCATCGGACGAACAGTGGAACGCTGTTGAAATGGTCCAGAGTAATCCTATTTCCATTCTCACCGGTGGGCCTGGCACGGGCAAGACCTTCACGATTCGCCTGATACTCAACTGGGCCTTATCCCGGGATATGTTTGTAATGCAGGCGGGGCCGACAGGGAAAGCTGCTAAAAGAATGATGGAGTCCACAGAATACACCGCTACCACAATCCATGTCATGCTCGGCTGTAAGTTCGTTAAAGGTGTTTTCCATTTCATTCATAACCGTGAGAATCCATTGCCGGCTGATTTGATCATCCTGGACGAGGTATCAATGATCTCTCTGGATCTGATGGCCAGCGTTATCCAGGCTATCGACCTGAAGCGGACAAAGCTCGTTCTGGTCGGCGATCAGGACCAGCTCCCGAGTGTGGGCCCCGGGGCAGTCCTCCGGGATCTTCTTTCTGCCGGGGCAGTGCCTCATACTGAGTTGACAGAGGTTTTCAGAAATTGCGGGGAGATTGTCAGGGTATGCCACCTGATCAAA
>JAZDGN010000019.1:0-59524 GCA_043806875.1 Pseudomonadota bacterium | reverse complement strand
AAGGATGCGGATATTAGGATCAAATTAGGAGATCTTTACAGGGACAGCGGAATTACCTACAGGGCCAGGGAGGAATACGAACAGGCCCTCATGCTTGATCCGGGAAGCCGACTTGCCCACAAAAGACTCAATCAGTGATGTGGCTCTCTGCGTATTGGGCAAGAACCTCGTGAATTTTCGGGGGAGGGGAGATGGCAAAAAATTTTGGAGGAGGTTGTTCATGGGGTCAATTGTAAAAGCCGGTATCATTGTCGGCGTTCTTATGGCTGTGCTTTTCTCAACTGCTTTAGCAACAGAAGAATCTGATCAGACATTGTTTGAAAACGGTGTAACAAGGCTTCAGAATGGGGATTTCCAGGCAGCTGTTGATCTATTTACGGAAGTCATCATGAAGTCGCCAACCCATGCGAAATCCTATAAAAACAGGGGCGTCGCTTTAATGCGGCTCGAACAGTACGACCTTGCAATCAATGATTTTTCAAAAGCCCTTGACCTTGACCCGGGTTTGATTGGAATTTACAGCAATCTCGGGGCAGCATGGCATTATAAAAAGGACTACACCAAGGCAGTGGACAGTTATGATAAGGAAATAGCCCTTAGACCCGGTGAATATATAACCTATTTTAACCGGGCTCTATCACGGATGGAGCTTCACCAATATGGTCCGGCATTATCGGATCTGGAAACAGCACTGAAAATGAAGCCGGATCTTCAATGGGCAATTACATTGAAAAATCAAATCATTAACACAGTTGGATTCCAGATAGATTCTAAAAAAGAGTCCCAAAAAATTTCAGACACTGTCGAAACTCAGAAAGCAGAAACACAAAAAACACCGGCAGCAGTCAAACAGGATCAAGAGCCGTCCAAAACAGTAACAGCAGCAACTGAACCTGAAAATAAGGATGGGAGTCTTGATGGACAACAGTGGCCATATGCGGTTCAGACAGGTGCCTATACCGACCTTGAATCTGCGGAACGGATGAAGAACAGGCTTGTTCAAAAAGGCTATGAGGCCTGGGTCCTGGAACTCAAGGGTGCGAACGATAAAACCTGGTTTCTGGTTAGAACCGGTAGACACCTTGGGTATTCAAAGGCTATCCTGTTAATTGAGAAACTGAAACGGGAACTTGATATCTCAGGGGTTGTCTGCACCATGGGGAAGTTCTGATGCAGACTTGTTATTCTTTGAGATTAGATACCAGTTCCCCTGTGTTGGGTACGACCTGAATGGCCCGGTCATCATAGAGACGGATCATGTCGTAATCTTTGATATTGGTTATCTCAAGATCCGGAAGGCTGTTTTCTTTGAGCCATGAACGGATCAGGTCTATCTGCTCGGGATCGGAAGCCCTTGCTGTAAAAATTTTAACCCGGCGTCCATCGGATATCAGGGATTTAACCAGATCCATCATCCTGGGAATCGGGGCTCCGATCTTGGCAAGGGAGATCAACGTGTCTGATCGTGCGAGGGTCCCATCGAGATCTACACCAATCCATGCCTTTGATTCGGGTTTCGCAGATGCGTCCATGGATCCGACATTGTAGGCTTTTGATGCCTCAAGTTTTGCCTTTTTGATGAAGTTTTCAAAAATACCGATGGGAAAGTCCTCGCTCTGGAGAGATGATAGCAGCGTAATCTGATTGATAACAACCCTCCATGAAAGGACATGAATTTCAAACCTTCATGGAGGGTGAACTGTTTGGATTAATCCCTTGATCCGCCGAAAATTCTGAGCAGCATTAGAAACAGGTTGATGAAATCAAGGTACAGGTTAAGGGCCCCTATGATAGCTCCTTTTCGGACCATTGCACCGCTGGCGTCAGCAGGCTGGGTCAGAGCCATTTGCTTGAGTTTTTGGGTGTCATAGGCTGTCAGGCCAACGAATACGATAACACCAATATAGGAAATGATCATGCTCATGCCCGGGCTTCTGAAGAACATGTTAACCACGGATGCAATGATAATTCCAATGAGTCCCATGGCCATGAATCCGCCCATGGAAGTCAAATCACGCTTGGTGACCATGCCATAAATGCTGCATACGGCAAAGGTTACTGCGCAGACAATAAAGGTCTGGGCAATTGATGACCCTGTATACCTGAGAAACACAGCCGCCAGAGTAGCTCCGTTAAGCACAGAATAGAGCACAAAAAGGCCTGTGGCGGTTGAGGCTTCAATTTTTTGGATCCGGGCGCTCAGGTAGACCACAAGACCGAGTTCACCTATGATCAGTCCGAAAAGAACCAGAGGGTTGCCAAATATAATCTGAAGCATGGTCTGGCTGCCGGCAACGGAATAGGACGTAAAAGCCGTCAATGCCAGACCGATGGCCATCCAGTTATATACACTGCGTATAAATGAATTCACCCTGACCAGGGAACCGACCCTGTTAATGGCTGAAAAGTCGTTCATTGTCATGGACCTCCGCATGGAATTATTGATTAACGATCGTCTCGACCTACACCTACCTAGTTAACGCAACCAATATAACACAGGCCGGTTGGTTTTCAAGTCTTTTCGGTTCAGCAAAAATCTGATTTAAGAATTAGTTTACATAATATATATTATCAGACCTAATATAGTTATCGGAGAATTCAATGCCAGGATAAAAGGTCAATTTTATGAGCATAACAAATCAATCATTAAATTAGGATTGGGATTGCCCCTGATGTTAACCCGATGATAATTTGTGATAATGCTGGTTTCTTATTGTTATTATGCCATTTCTGTTTTATAAATATTATCTTTATGTGAATTGGAATGTCGGAAAACGAAGGACCATGACAGGAACAACGGAATCTGGACATATCTACACGGTAACGGGTCTTACCAGGGAGATTAAAGCCCTTGTTGAGGACAGATTCCCCTTTGTCTGGATAACGGGTGAAATCTCGAACTGTTCGATCCCGTCCTCGGGCCATGCCTATTTTTCCTTGAAAGACACTGGCGCTGTAATTCATTGCGTCATGTTCAAGAACCAGAGGAGTCGCTTGAGGTTTGCTCTGGAAAACGGCATCAAGGTCGTTGGCATGGGGCGTATATCTCTGTATGAGCCAAGGGGTTCCTACCAGTTGGTTTTTGAACATATTGAACCCGATGGCACAGGTGCACTCCAGATAGCATTTGAACAACTCAAAACCCGATTATCACTTGAAGGGCTTTTTGACGACCGCTTTAAAAAAAAGATTCCCTTTTTACCCGAAAAAATCAGTCTCATTACCTCGCCCACAGGATCGGTTGTCAGGGATATTTTAAACGTAGCAACCCGCCGTTTCCCAACCATATCTCTCCAGGTTGTACCTGTAAGAGTTCAGGGAACCGGGGCCGAACTCGATATTGTTGATGCCCTGTCTCTGGTTAATCAAATTGCTGAATCGGATCTCATCATCATTGCCAGAGGCGGAGGATCACTTGAGGATCTTTCAGCCTTTAATTCGGAATCTGTTGCCAGGGCTGTTTTTGATTCTGAAATTCCTGTCATCTCAGCAATTGGGCATGAAACCGACTATTCCATCTGTGATTTTGTTGCCGATCTCAGGGCCCCCACACCTTCGGCGGCCGCAGAACTGGCCGTCCCTGAAAAAAGTGCCCTGACTGCCAGATTGACATTGTTAATAAACAGGCTGCAGACATCAGGCATCAGGCTGATCGCTGATAAAAAGAAAGAAATCCGGCAACTGACAGCACGGCTTAAAAGCCCGGTCAGGATCATCGATGATTTTCGATTCCGGCTTGAAGAATATGAAACGAGAATCAAAAGCCAGATGGATAAAACAATCCGATTTAACAGGGAAAAAAGGCTATGGATTCGAGACGCCCTGTATTCCAATAACCCGGGAAAACAGATTCGCAATTCAGTTGACCGGACCACTATAATGACACGGCAGATGATTAGCATCGTTACATCATCCGTTCAGCATTCTATATCAAAGCACGCAGCCTGTTCTGCAAAACTCGACACATTGAACCCCCTGGGTGTGTTGGAGCGTGGATACAGCATCGCCAGGCGCTATCCTGAAGAAACCATCCTGATGGATGCTCAAACAACAACGCCAGGGGAAAGGCTTGAACTCATCCTTGCAAAAGGAAGGGTTCTATGTCAGGTAGAAGATAACTATGAGAAAACAAAAAACATTTGAAGAATCAATGGCTCAACTGGAAGAGATTGTCAAAGAACTGGAATCCGGACAGCTTCCCCTTGAGAAATCGCTGAAAACCTTTGAACTCGGTATGTTGCATTCAAAGTTCTGCCTTGAAAAACTGGATGAGGCTGAAAAGAGAATCACCATGCTTGTCAAGGATCGCCAGGGAGTTCTATCAGAAGAGCCCTATGCCAATGACTGATGCAGTTATGAATTTTGATCTGGTCGAATACCTGACAGACAGGCGCGGGGTAATCAACACCCATCTTGAAACTATTTTCCGGACCTGTCGCCAGGACAGGATTCTGACAAAGGCAATGCAGCACTCGCTCATGGCTGGAGGAAAAAGGCTGCGCCCTGTTTTATGCATGGCTGCCGCAGAAGCGGTTTGCGGGAATGCCGCTTTGAGTCTTCCGTTCGCTTGTGCCGTTGAAATGGTTCACACCTATTCCCTGATCCACGATGATCTACCTGCAATGGACAACGATGACCTGAGGCGTGGTATCCCAACCTGTCACAAACAATTTAACGAGGCAACGGCTATTCTGGCAGGTGATGGATTGCTGACCCATGCCTTTCTCGTTCTTGCCACCCCTGAAAACTGGTTCACTTCCTACCCTGAAAAATCCATTCTTCTGCAATTGATCGCCCTTCTTGCCGATGCCGCCGGAATAAACGGCATGATCGAAGGTCAGATGATGGATATGCAGGCCCAGGGGAAAAAAAACAATGATAAGACAGAGTCCGTCGATTCCATATTAACTTATCTGAAATCAATGCATGACCTGAAAACCGGCAGAATGATCGTTGCCAGTGTGGATGCAGGCGCTATATCTTCGGGAGCTCTACCAGAAATACGAGAATCACTTTCATCCTATGCCCGGAATCTTGGCCTCGCTTTCCAGGTTACGGACGACATTTTAAACATCGAAGGTGATCCTGAGAAAATGGGTAAAGCAGCCGGGTCAGATGCGCTCAATGATAAAATGACCTTCCCTGCCCTTCTGGGCCTGGAAAGTTCCAAAAAATTTGCAGCCGATCTGGTTGACAGGGCTATTCATTCATTGTCCGATTTTGGGGGTTCCAGGGCGCTTGCCCTTACAGCCATTGCCCGGTATGTTCTGAAACGCAAACGGTAGGTATCCGTTGAGAAACCAGGAGAAAGATCATTGAGTTTGCTTGAAACCATTTCAACCGGCAAGGATCTGAAAAAGCTTTCAATCAAGGATCTGGGCAAGCTGGCCCAGGAATTACGGCAGAGAATCATCACCGTTGTATCAAAACGTGGCGGTCACCTTGCCTCAAGTCTGGGTACAGTTGAATTGACCCTGGCCATCCACTATGTGTTCGACATACCTAACGACACCCTTGTGTGGGATGTCGGACACCAGGCCTATGCCCACAAATTGATTACAGGCAGGGCAAATGTCTTTGATACTCTGAGAACATACAAAGGGATATCGGGCTTCACCAAAATGAGTGAGAGCCCCTGCGACGGATTTACCGTGGGGCATAGCAGCACCTCCATATCTGCCGGACTCGGCATTTCCTGTGCACGGTTTCTCAATGACGACAAATCAAAGGTTATTGCCGTTATCGGAGATGGTTCCCTTACGGCAGGCCTTGCCTATGAAGGATTGAACCAGGCAGGAGATTCCGGGAGAAACCTTATTGTTATCCTCAATGATAACGACATGTCAATTTCTCCTAACGTCGGGGCATTGTCTTCGTTTTTGAGCCGTACTTTTTCTGCCCAGTATCTGCAGAATATGAAACGTGATTTCGGGACTTTTCTCAAGTCCCTGCCCAGAATCGGCGATGACATCTATCAATTTGCAAAACGCTCTGAGGATTCATTTAAAACCTTTGTAACGCCTGGCATGCTCTTTGAGGCATTCAATTTCGACTACTTCGGACCCATCAATGGGCACCGGTTGGATCATCTGATTGATATTCTTGAAAATATTAAACAGCATGACGAACCTGTGCTCCTGCATGTGACAACCAAAAAAGGTAAAGGCTATCCCCCTGCCGAACTCAACCCTGTTTATTTTCACGGCATAGGCTCCTTTGATGTGGAAACCGGTAACAGCCTGAAGGGTAAGGCCTCTGTTCTATCCTATACCGAAGTTTTTGGTTCTACCATGGTGGACCTGGCTAAACAGGACAAACGCATTGTGGCAATTACAGCCGCCATGCCCGAGGGTACCGGACTTACAGAGTTTGCTTCCCTGTTTCCTGAACGTTTTTTTGATGTGGGTATAGCAGAGCAGCATGCCGTAACCTTTGCTGCCGGTATGGCATCCCAGGGGCTGAAACCCGTTGTGGCTATCTATTCCACATTCATGCAGCGGGCCTTTGACCAGATTCTCCATGATGTGTGCATTGATTCCCATCCGGTAGTTTTTGCCCTGGACCGCGGCGGTATTGTCGGAGAGGACGGCCCCACCCACCACGGCCTGTTTGATTTTTCATTCCTGCGCCCCATTCCCAACATGGTTGTCATGGCACCCAAAGACGAGAACGAACTTGCCCGAATGCTCAGGACAGCCATTTCCCATTCCGGTCCCATTGCCCTGCGTTATCCCAGGGGAAAAGGAGTAGGTGTCCCCATCGAGAAGGACAGCAAACCCCTGGCTATCGGAAAGGGCGAAGTGATCCAGGAAGGAGATGACATCCTTATCCTGGCCGTAGGCAGGATGGTGCAGGAAGCTATTGATGCGTCACAAACCCTCAAGGAGAACGGTATAACTGCGGCAGTTGTCAACGCCAGGTTTGTAAAGCCCCTGGATGCCGCATTAATCCTGGAAATGGCAGACCGGACACGTGCCATAATCACGGTTGAAGAGCATGTGCTTGATGGTGGTTTTGGCTCTGCTGTCCTGGAGCTTCTTGCCGATTCAGGCAGAGGGCACCTCCGCATAAAAAGGATTGGAATCAAGGATACCTTTGTTGAACATGGGAGTCAGGATATCCTCAGAAAGGCCTATAATATTGATGCAGCCGCCATTGTCGATGCTGCAATGGAGTTGGTTAAGGTTGAAGTCTCCGGGAAAATCACGGCTTGATCTGCTTATGGTTACCAGAGGCATGGTCCCATCCAGGGAACGGGCCCAGAGGTTGATCATGAGCGGCAGTGTGTTTGTTGACGATATTCTAGTGGACAAGGCCGGTACAAGGGTCTGGGATACATCCTCCATTATCACCAAGAAGGAAGATATCGGGTTTGTAAGTCGCGGCGGTCTAAAACTCCAGGCGGCAATCAAGGGATTAAATCTTGATATGACCGGGCTCACCTGCATGGATATTGGTGCTTCCACAGGAGGCTTTACCGATTGCCTTCTGCAGCATGGCGCCGCCAGGGTTTATGCGGTGGATGTCGGGTACGGACAGCTTGCGTGGTCGCTCAGGAACGATCCCAGAGTGGTGGTCATTGAAAGAACCAACATCCGGTATATGCCGTTTGAGACCATAAATCAGACCGTGGATATCATCACTGTGGATACATCCTTTATCTCCTTAAAACTCGTTGTCCCTGCAGCCGAGAAATTCATGAAACAGGGAACACGAATTCTGGCTTTGATCAAACCCCAATTCGAAGCTGGAAAACACAGGATCGGAAAGGGAGGCGTGATACGTGATCCTCAGATAAGACATAACATTGTTGAAGAAATTGAACTTTTTTTCAATCAACGGGGATATGAAACAGGCTTGGTAATTCCCTCTCCTGTTCCAGGCCCCAAGGGAAACATTGAATTTATAATATCCTTGAGATATTTAAATGATACATGTATCAATATATAGTGTTATCTATTAATCACTGGAAAAGGAGCTGTAATGACTGAACAAATCAAATCACTGAGAAATGTCGCCTTGGCTGGTCATGGCGGTGCGGGTAAAACTTCTCTGGCTGAAGCAATGCTCTTCAAGGCAGGAGTGTTGACACGCTTGGGAAAGGTGGAAGAAGGCAATACCGCCATGGATTTCCAGCCGGAAGAAGTTAAAAAACAGCAAAGTGTTAGCAGTGCCTTTCATAAATATTCCTGGAAGAAACATACTACTACCATCATAGACACTCCAGGGGACCAGAACTTTTTTTCTTCTGCTAAAACATGCATGCCAGCCGCAGACAGTGTCATTCTGGTTATAGATGGCGTAGATGGCCCCAGTGCAATGACTGAAGAGGCTGCAGCCTGTGCCAAAGAGTACAATCTTCCGACACTGTTGTTCATCAATAAGCTAGACCGTGAACGGGCCGATTTCCAAACAGCTGTGGAGAAATCCGGAGCTACTCTTAAACTGAAAACAGTAATTACCCATCTTCCTATTGGCAGAGAAGAGAACTTCAAGGGTATTGTTGATATCATCAAAAACAAAGCTTTCATGTTTGACGGAAACGGAAAATCCGAACCTGCTGATATACCATCTGACATGGTCGATGACGTAGAAGCTGCTAAAGAGGCTTTTATCGAAAACATCGCAGAACTCAACGACGAACTCCTGGAACGCTACCTTGAAGGAGAAATAATTTCAGAACAGGACCTGAAGGAAACCTTCCGCCAGGGAATCCTGGATGCAGCGTTTGCACCGGTCATGTGCGGGTCCGCAGTGAAATTGCTCGGAACGGACATGCTCATGGATTTTATCAATGATTTCATGCCGTCCCCTATGGATAGGGGTGCATGGATAGCCAAAGACGAGCAAGGCAGCGAAATTGAAATTCAACCTGATCCTGCAGGACCCTTTTATGGGTTTGTTTTCAATACCATCGTGGACCCCTATGCCGGGCGTCTGTCTCTGTTCAGAGTCATTTCCGGAACCCTGGGAAAAGAGGGTAACTTCCTGAACGTGAACAAGGATACCAAAGAGAGATTCACCCAACTCATGGAAATACTGGGCAAGGAACAGAAACCCATAGCCGAAGCTTTTCCAGGTTCCATCGTCGCCGTTGCCAAGCTCAAGGAAACCTATACCGGTGACACCATCAGCGGGGACAAACCCATCAAATTCACGGCTCCGGAACCCATGCCTCCTGTAATTTCATTTGCTGTTTCATCAAAAACAAAGGGTGATGAAGACAAGGTACATAACGCTCTGAGAAAAATCATGGAGGAAGATACGGCCATCCAGCTCAGGCGTGAACTTGAAACCAATGAAACAATCCTGTCCGGACGAGGCCTGGTCCATATCGAAACCACCATTGAAAAGGTCAGACGCAAATTCAATGTGGATATGGAAATCAGCACTCCCAAGGTCCCCTACCGGGAGACCTTTAAGAAAAAAATCAGGGTTCAGGGACGCCACAAGAAGCAATCCGGTGGGCATGGTCAGTTCGGAGACTGCTGGATTGTTCTCGAACCCCTGCCAAAGGGAAGCGGCTTTGAATTCGTTGATAGGATTGTCGGGGGTTCCATCCCCAAAAACTATATCCCTGCCGTGGAAAAAGGCGTGTTCGATTCATCCCAGAAAGGTATCCTGGCCGGTTTCCCCTGTGTGGATTTCAGGGTCACGGTTGATGATGGAAGTTATCACACTGTAGACTCGTCGGAAATGGCCTTCAAGATTGCCGGATCCATTGCCTTTAAGAAAGCGGCTGAACAGGCCAACGCAGTGCTTCTGGAACCCATCATGAAGATATCTATCCTGGTTCCCGAAGCGTTTACCGGAGATATCATGGGTGACCTGAATTCACGCAGGGGCCGGGTTCTTGGTATGGACTCCGAAGGGGAAAAACAGATCATTAATGCCCATGTTCCCATGGCTGAAATCCTTAGGTATGCACCTGACCTCAGATCCATGACCGGAGGCCGCGGGACGTTTACACTGGAGTTTGACCATTATGATGAAGTGCCCGGAGATATGGCCCAGAAAGTGATCGAACGCGTCAAGGCTGATCAGGCAGCAGAATAATATGTTCCAGGCGGCAGGGTATTTTTTCCTGCCGCTTGGACAATCAGCATTGAAGTTAAAACTTGGATAGATTGCAAAGATCCGTGGCACGCTTGTCAAGAAGGTGCCCCAATTCCCCTTCCCTTCCCGGAAAATACCCGCAGCATTTTTCCCAGACTTCCTTGTCTTCCATGCAAAAATAGATCATTACTTGGGGTGCTGCAGCTTTTATACCACGAACTATGGTTTTGTAGAGCTGCATTCTAAGCGGCTTAAAGTACCGCATCTTATTATCGAGGCCGAGAATAAACTCTCCGTAGGGCAATATTGACTGCGGGAACCGTCTTTCAATGATGGGTTTCAGTGACGGCATGAATCTGAAGGAACCGATGCTGATCCACAGGATTGAGGATCCGCAGACGTGCTCGAAAATATCAGATATCACATCCATGTACTCTGCCTCACAACCAGGGTAGATTACCAGGGGATCAAAATGAAAAGCAATCCGGTACCCGAGCTTTTCACATTCTCTGGCAGCTGCCAGACGTGCCTTGAGGGGCGCTGTATCCCTCTCTTCAGAAGCAATGACCCTGGAGGTATTGACCGACCAGGCCAGCACTGTTTTTTGGTTATGATCAATTGTTTTAAGGCTGTGGATATTGACAGTTTTGGTTTTCAGCTCAAGGATAGCGTTGTTCTGGCGTGCAAATGACTTTACCAGGAATTCCGGCTGATCACAAAGTCTTTCCCAGATCAGAGAGTCAGTATACTCTCCTGTTCCTATGCGATAAATTTTTTGTTGACTAAAAAGGTGCTCCAGTTCCTGTTTCATGTTTTCCCGACCCGCAAAATACTGCAGAACCGGTGGGTGAAAGTAAGCCTGGAGGATACAATAGGAGCAGTCCATGGTGCAGAATGTTCCTGTATGCAGGATAGTATAGTCGCAGCAGGTATAATGGCTGGTCCCTGGACATTTGCGTATTACAGCGCCCTGGTTTGTGGTGATATACAAGGTCTGCTTGCCGCAAAGCACAGGGTCATGGGCTTGGTTAACATAATCGAAAACAGTCCTTGGGTCAGTAACCGGTTCCGGTTTTAATCCGATCTTTCGGATCAGGGAGTCGGTTTCCTGGCTGGGCATGATGTTACTATCCATGAACAACCTGGTAATCTTCATTGAAACAACTGCTCCATGTCGGGATTGTCACCCAGGGATTGAACTGTATTCAACTGTGCTTTCAGATTTTCATAACTGGTGAATTGCAGTATCAGGCTGTAAGCCATGGCTTCAAAATTTACAGGAGGTTCTATACGGATTCCAGGTCCCAGTCCAAGGGTTTTTACCCGTGCTGAGAATTCAGCGTGCCTTCTACTGATTTCCGGATATCGGCGCTGAACCAGATAAGCCCTCAGAAGATTACCCTTACGGGATTCGTCGGTCTTATCATCTGTTAAAATTGATAAAACAGGGGGTGAAAGGAGTACGACAATGGACGTTGATCCCTCCCTGGAGGCAATTTCATGGATGTGGGTAATGATCTCCACCTGTTTGTTGAGCCCAACCCTGATGCTGGAAAAAAGTCTGCCAAAGGCGGACAGTGTTTGAAAATCCTTACCGTGGAGTTTCAGGGCCGCTGTCATGGACAGCCTGTCTGAAGCCAAAAGGGATTGAATCTCCAGGGGAAGCGAGACAAGAGAAAGAAGCCTCTCAACATGGGCAGCGTTCATTTGAATTTTGAAAATACCCTGAGATTGTGCCGCGATGGACCGGATATCCAGGTAATTAGCAAGCAATCTGACCCCCCTGGCCTGTTCCAGGGTAGTCAGTTCTCTTTGAAAAGCATTTTCAGCAACTGCAGACAGGGCACACGAAAGATCGGTATCCTTGTTTTCTGATACCACCCGGGTCTGCACAAAAGACTCGCCGTTGGAAATCAAGGCACCTATCCTTCTGAATCCGGAAACGATCCGGAACCCCTGGCCCATTTTTCTGACCAGGGGTGGGTTGATAAGACCGATTTCACGGATAGACAGGGCCAGAGTATCTATCTCGGTATCTGCGGTAATCCGGTAATACCCGTCATCGATGTCGATTTCAGAAACAGGAAGCGTTGAGGACATCACCTTTGTCCTGAAAGGCGGTAAAGTGCATCCATGTATTTTTCCGATGTAATGCGTATGACATCTTCAGGCAGTTTCGGACCAGGTGCCTTTTGATTCCAGCCTGAAGCTATCAGCCAGTCCCTTACGTACTGCTTGTCAAAGCTTTTCTGGGCTCCGCCCGGTGTATAGGAATCCTGGGGCCAGAACCGGGACGAATCGGGTGTCATGACTTCGTCTATAAGGATAATTTCATTGTTGAAAATACCGAATTCAAATTTTGTATCAGCGATGATGATGCCCTTTTTCAAGGCAAGTTCAGCACCTTGTCTGTAGATTGCAATACTCAGGTCCCGGACTTTAAAAGCAGTTTCCCTGCCCAGAAGTTTTATGGTTTCCTCGAAACTGATATTGATGTCATGATCACCGACCTCTGCCTTTGTGGATGGTGTAAACAGGGGTTCGGGCAGCCTGTCTGATTCCTTCAGGCCCAGGGGCAGACCTATACCGCATACCTGTCCGTTTTTCTGATAGGATTTCCAGCCGGATCCGGAAATATACCCCCTGACAATACATTCAATGGGAAGGGGCGCTGCTTTTTTTACCAGCATGCTTCTGCCATCCAGAAGGGATAAATAGGGTTTGCAGGCATCCGGATAATCAGCCACGTCAGCTGTTATAATGTGGTTTCCGATAATGGACTCCATCTGTTTGAACCAGAACAGGGATATCTGAGTTAACACCCTGCCCTTGTCTGGAATGGGGTCCGGCAAAACCACATCAAAGGCTGAAAGTCTGTCAGTCGTCACCATGAGAAGGGCGTCGCCCAGGTCATAGATATCTCTGACTTTCCCTTTGCGGACCAGATTGAGGGATTCAAACCGGGTTTCAAGCACTGTTGTTTTCATGAAGGGTCTCTCCTTGGATGAATGTCCATGGCATTCCGGGCAAGGACCCGGTGTCCAGGCAATTAATTATAAAGCATTGGGGAAAAATATCATAAAACCTCAAAATTATCCATACCCTATCTGACGGTGTTTTTAATTGATTAATTTTTTGGAGCATGATTGAATGCGGCAAAAGAAGCCGTGATACGCTATGGCATGGATCAGTATGAATTTCAAAAGGAATCCTATTGTGATGGTCATCCTGAACAACCGGATAAACAATGCGGCTATTGCCATTACAGCCATGGCGCTTCTTTGCCTGGTCTCCTGCCAGTCCGATGATCCTGATATTATTGTCCCGGATTCCAGCACCGGTGTGTCGGATAGGGAAATCTTGATCGGTTCATCTCTTGCACTGGGGGGACATGCCGGGTATCTTGGAACTCAGATTCTCCAGGGGGCCATGGCTTATATCCAGCATATCAATGATACCGGCGGTATCCATGGAAGGACCATTCGTGTTATAACCTATGATGATGGCTATGACCCTCCACGATGTCTTTTTAACACCCAGAAACTTATTATTGAAGACAATGTTTTTGCCTTGTTCAGCTATGTCGGGACACCCACAACCGTAAAGATTATCCCCCTGATTAACGAAGCAAGGATTCCGCTTGTAGGCATGTTCACCGGTTCAAGCCGCCTGCGGAATCCTGTCAACCGTTATCTGATCAATATCCGGGCTTCTTACTACCAGGAAATTGAAGCCGCAGTAGCGTATATGGTAAACCAGATCCATCTTAACCGCATAGCGGTTTTCTACCAGTATGATGAATTCGGGTTCGACGGACTCAGGGGAACCGAACTGGCCCTCAAATCATATGGCCTCAAGCCAGTTGCCAAGGGATCTTATGTCAGGGGGACTCTGGATGTGGAGGATGGCCTTGACAGGGTCACCTCTTCCGGGGCCCAGGCAGTTGTCATGATCGGCACCTATGATGCCTGTGCCGAATTCATCAGTCTTGCACTGGAACAAAATTTTTCACCGGTTTTTTATAATGTGTCCTTTGTCGGTTCCGAAGAGCTGGCACGACGTCTTAGTGATAAGGGTGAAGGTGTTATTATTACCCAGGTGGTTCCGCCACCCAACATCATGGAATCAGCACCGCTTCTTCCCGGTGTCCAGGAATATGCTGAGTTGCTGACCAGGTATTTCCCGGAATCAAGACCCAACTTTGTGGGGCTTGAAGGATTTCTCAACGCAAAAGTCCTTGTGGAGGGATTCTCCAGGGCTGGCTTTGATCTTACCCGCGAATCTTTTATCAACGCCCTGGAATCCATCAAGGACCTGGATCTTGGTATATCCAACACCTTGTCCTTCAGTACAACGGATCACCAGGGACTGGACAAAGTTTACTTTACTAAAATACACCAAGGCCATCTGGTGATGATGCAATGAATGCCTTTGAACGGCTCAGTCTGAAGAACAAAATTTTTATCTCATGCCTGGGGTTCGTGCTTCTGGTGAGTCTTGTCATTGCCCTGTTTACCCGGTGGCTCCTTATCACCAGCCTTATCAGCGAGCTTAAAAAACGCGGGGCAGGGATCGCTCAGAGTATTGCAGATAACTCGCGGGTATTTCTCCTCACACGGAACCGGGAGGAATTGACAGCCCTTGCCTTTGACACACGTCAGGGCAACCGTATGGACATCGTATTATATGCCGTGATCAGGGACGGGGGTGGCAAGATCATAGCGCACACCTTTACATCTGCGGTTCCGTCCATATTCCGGGATACTGAAATGGAATCTGGCGTTGTTGAACCAAGCATCACCACCATAGAGCTTGGCAACAATTTTGTTTTCAATGTTACTGAGCCCATTCAGGAGGGGATCTATACCATAGGCTCAGTCAGTATCGGAATTGACCGCCAGCACATCGAAAAACTCATTTCCAAACTGAGGTTCCTTTTTCTCAGCTTTCTGTCTGCTGTTACCATTTTGTTCTTTTTCATGAGCAATCTCCTTGCCCGCTATATTACCAGACCAGTCTCCGCGCTTATCAGATACACGGACCAGATATCCCGGGGCAACTATACCATTGCGTCCCATGAACATGCTCAGATGATCGAATCCAGCCAGACCAAGGCCGATGATGAACTAAAAAAACTGACAAATTCATTCATCAAAATGACCTCGGCTATCAGACTTTCCAGAATGAAACTTGAAGAATCCGAGGAGAAATACAGATCCCTGTTCACATCCGGGCCAAATCCCATATTCGTTATTGACAGAAACAGTCTGGCCATAATGGATGCCAATCCAAAGGCTTCAGAGGTATACGGCTATACCCTGGATGAACTCAAGGAAATGCAGTTTTTCAAACTAGGTAGTCTCGACAAGGACGAGCTGACCCGGGATTACCCCCAGGAAAAGAATCCTGTTGCCGGAGCCAAGGTAAAATTCTTTACAAAATCAGGGGAGACGCTGTATATGAATTTGCATACCGGTCCTGCAAAATACCGGGAGAAAGATGCATTGATCATTGCAACAGCCGACATTACGGAACTGGTTGAAAAAGACTCCCAGCTTATCCAGGCAAGTAAAATGACCAATCTTGAAAAAATGTCCGCCGGTATAGCCCACGAACTTAACCAGCCCCTCAACGCCATAAAAATGGGCAGTGAGTTCCTGTTGATGATGAGGGAGAGAAAACAACTTATAGCGGATAAGGATCTGACTGAGATTTCAAGCGAGATCAGTGCCCAGGTTTCAAGGGCCGCTGAAATTGTCAACCGGCTCAGGGAATTTTCAAGGAAAGCTGATTTTGCAAGGGACATCATCGATATAAATAACTGCATCCGCTCTGTTAACAGCATCGTCGGCAAACAGCTGAAACTCCAAAACATAGACCTGACCCTTGACCTTCAACCGTCAATCCCGCCTGTTCTTGCCCAGAACAATAGGATTGAACAGGTTGTATTTAACCTATTAACTAACGCCAGGGATGCTGTTATTCAACGGTTTGAGACGATCCCCTCATCCAATGCCGGGGTTATAGAAATTAAAACCAGGGCAGATGATAAAGATGTCATTGTAACGGTTTCCGACAACGGGTCAGGGATCTCAGAACATGATAAAGGGAAAATTTTTGAGACTTTTTACACCACAAAAGAAATGGGTGAAGGAATGGGCCTGGGACTTCCGATAATCCAAGGCATCATCAAGGATTTTAACGGCAGCATCACCTTTGAGAGTGCTCCAGGACAGGGGGCCTGCTTTATGATCCGTTTGCCGTTCCTGTTGACCAGACCAGGTCTTGAACCTGATGAGAACCGTGCATGAGAAAACCGTGGAGGTATCCAAATGCTTAAAATATTGATTATTGACGACGAAAAACCAACTCTTGCAATGTTCAGACTGTTCCTTTCAGCATACGGATACCAGGTGGACACTGCAGAAACTGGAGAAATCGGGCTGAAGATTTTCAGGGAGAAAAAACCCGATATTGTTTTTACCGACCTGAAAATGCCTGGGATGGACGGCCTTGAGGTCATGAACCAGATACGACAGTCATCCATTCCCTCTCAGGTCATCGTAATTACAGGTCATGGTGATATGGAAAAAGCCATAAATGCCCTGGATCTGGATGCAGCCGACTTTATCAACAAGCCCGTTGAACGGCAGGCCCTTGACGCAGCTCTTCTCAGGGCTGAAAGACGCATGGACTATGTTGCCAGTCCGAGAATGGATCTTAAGCATGAATTCCATAATCATAATCTGGACATGGAGATCGGTGGAAATATCAATGAGACATCCATGGAAATTTTTTCAGCCATCATGAAACTTTCGGAAATCAGAACCATTAATGAGGTATCAATCCGGTTTGACACCAATTTTTCCATCAACAGACAGGGGATTGCCTCCCTGATATCCTTTCTGCAGTTTCTTAAGACGTCTGGCGCCCACATACGGCTGAAAGGACTTTCCTATAATTTCCGTATAATCTTCAAAATGGTGGGCATACACAGGGCTGCTGATTTTGATTTGGATTAAGTAAATGAACCGTACTAGAATTTTCTTCACAATAAATTGTCAATATGGTATTGACACAGTGCGCATGGCAAACTAAAACCAGACTATATATAGTCCTAATGAACAACATAAGGTGAGCGAGCATATGTGTGATTGTGTACTCACATCTAAATGGTCTTGTTCAGCTTCATCACCCCACCATATTCAAAACTCAACACATCATGATTTGTGTCCATCAAGGAGCACCATACAATGACAAATTCAGAACACTGGGACTGGGATACGGGCAGGAAACCTGTGGCTGACATCACTCAGTGGCAGGAACAATTTCCTTACATGGAAGAAACTTATATCAGTCCTGACGGAGAAACCATTGCGGCAATCGTCAGGAACGAGGATATGGAGTTTTCGGTGGCCACCCAGACATCGGACACAGATATGTCATCCTGGGAAAACACCTATGACAAAGTCTGGAACCTTAGGTTCGGGCCTGATGGTCGTCTATCCGCATTGGTTTCCGATGCTGCAGAATGGACTGTTTCCACCGATGACACCCCCTGGGAGAACACCTTTGATTTTGTCTGGGACATGAGATTCAGTGACACTGGCGATAGTGTTGCTGTTTCTACTCAAAAGGAACTTCTTTACTGCACGGCCATAAATGACGCTCCCTGGGACGATACCTATTCCAGGCTCTCTGAAATGATCCTGAGCTCGGATGGGGAAAAAACCGCAGCTGTTGTTGAGGCAATACCTGTACTTGAAAGTGAAATTTTTAAATTCAGAAAAGGGTGCTACACCATTGCGGTTGATGGGAAACCCTGGAACATCAACTTCATGAATCTTTGGGAACCCTGTTTTTCGTCAGATGCAACCAAAGCCGCCGCATCGGTTCGAACCAGTTATTTTGATTACTCCATTGCCGTTAACGGAGTGATGTGGGACAAAAGCTTCAGCTCGGTATGGGGCCCGCTATTTTCTCCAAGCGACAACTCGGTTGTCGCTCCGGTTAAAACCGGTGGAAAATGGTTTCTGGCAAAAGATGGCCAAATACTATGGGACAGACCCTATGCCCAGCTCTGGCATCCTGAATTTTCCAAAGACGGAAAGGCCATTGCCGCCATTGTTGCCCCGCAATATGGCCGTTGGACCATTGCCGTAAACAACTCACCCTGGTCAATTTTATTTTCCGATTATGTGACGGACCTCTGTCTTACACCGGATGGAAAACGAGCGGCCTGTGTGTTCAAGGACAATGGAACCTGGGGAATCGCTGTTGACGGCCAGGCCTGGAAAGACCGTTTTGACATGACCTGGAAACCCGTGTTCAGCGCCGACGGCAAGAATGTTGCCGCAAAGGTGGAGCATAAGGGCATTTTTCGTATCATGCTCAATGGCACGCTGCTGCCCGAAACCTATTCACGAGTGGAAAATCCATTGTTCAGCCCTGACAGCACCCGGCTGCTGGTCAGAGGGATGGACAAAACCCGATGTTACCGGGATGTCATTGCCGTTGGTTAGCGTACGCTGTTTAACCATAGAAGGAGAATCACAACCATGCATGATGCCTATTCCTTTGTGACCGGCCCTCTGGCCTGGATAGCCTTTATCCTTTTCATAGCCGGGAGCATCTGGCGGTTTTCCAGCCTGTACAAGCTGGCCAGAAAAAAAGATGGTGTTGTTTTTGAATATATGGATATGAAGTACGCCATGCGCTCCATCGGTCATTGGATTACACCCTTTGCTACCCGGAACATGAAGCTGAATCCGGCCATGACCATTGTTACCTTTGCCTTTCATATCTGCCTAATCCTGGTGCCTGTTTTTGTGCTTGCTCATATCGTATTTTGGAAAGAAAGCTGGGGTATCAGCTGGGTAGCGCTTAATGAAAGCATTGCCGATATCATGACCCTGGTAGTCATTGCGTCGTGCCTTTTCTTCTTTGTTAGGCGGATAGTACGGCCTGAGGTCAAGTATCTCACAACCGCGGTCGATTATCTCGTACTGATCATCGTTGCATTGCCGTTCATAACAGGGTTCTGGGTCTATCATCAGTGGACCGGGTTCCCGGTAATGACCATAGTGCATATCATTTCAGGTGAACTCATGTTAGCTGCGATTCCGTTCACTAAATTGTTCCATATGTTTCTATTCCCGTTTATACGCGGCTACATGGGGTCGGAATTTGGCGGCATTCGAATGGCCAAAGACTGGTAATCCACTGATACTTTTAAACCGAATAAAGGCTTCCCATGACTGAATCCAAAATACACAATTCAAGCGACATCCAAGATCAGGGGATCTTGAAGGGTATCGAGCAGCTGTCTCCTGAAAAAATAGAACGCGTGATCAATCAGGTGCTGAGCACTGAAACCGGTGCCAGGCTTAAAGCTTATGTGGATACCTGTGTCCACTGCGGTCTGTGCAGTGAAGGGTGCCATTTCTACATGTCCCGGGATAAGGACCCCAGATTCTCTCCTGCAGGCAAAGTAAAGCAGACACTCTGGGAGATCATCCGTAAAAAAGGCCGGGTTTCACCTGATTTTATTAAAAGTGCAGCGATTGTCGCCTATACCCAGTGCAACCTCTGCAAGCGATGTGCCATGTACTGCCCCTTTGGCATCGACATTGCCTATGTCATGTCGGTTATGCGGAGGATCTGTCATAAGCTCAGCGTTGTTCCGTTGTACATCCAGGATACGGGTCACAGCCATTCTGCAACCTTTAACCAGATGTGGGTCAAGGATGATGAATGGATCGATACCCTGATGTGGCAGGAAGAAGAAGCCAGGGATGAAATGTCGAACCTCAGGATTCCACTGGACAAGGAAGGCTCTGATGTCTTTTACTCAGTCATCGGCCCGGAACCTAAATTCAGGGCTCAGCTTATCTACCAGGCAGCCGTGATTATGAACGCAGCCGGTGAAAACTGGACCATGCCTGCATCTCCGGGCTGGGACAACAGTGACATGTGTATGTTTATCGGCGACTATGAGATGATGGAACGGCTGAAGAAAAAACACTTTGAAACAGCGACCCGTCTCAAGGCAAAACGCATTGTCATGGGAGAGTGCGGCCATGCATTCCGATCGGTTTACGATATGGGAAACCGGGCCCTTGGGTGGCGGCTTCCTCCCATTCCCATCATCCATGCCGTAGAGTACTATCATGAGTTGATCGTCAAGGAGAAGATCAGGTTCAAGAAGAAATTCGACCGACCCGTAACCCTGCATGAGCCGTGCAATATTGTCAGGGGGCGCGGACTTCATGAGATGGCCCGGAGCATCATCCACGCCACATGCACAGATTTTGTCGAGATGTATCCCAACCGGGAGCACAACTACTGCTGTGGCGCAGGCGGCGGGGTAATCAATTGTGGGCCTCCGTTTAAAAACGCCAGGGTTGAAAGCACCAAAATAAAAGCAGAACAGCTGTTTGCTGCAAAGGCCAAAGGCGCTGAGGTGGTTATCGCACCCTGCCACAACTGCCACGGAGGTCTTGAAGACATCATCCATCATTACGGAATTGACATGGAACTTAAATTTTTTGGCGATATTCTTTATGAGATATTGGAACTGCCGGAATAGAATGAAAGGGGACCTGAAAACGACTATGTATAGACGATTGATACAATTTTTTCTGATCACGGCAACGGTCTTGGTTTCGATTGCAGCCTATTCCAATGATTGTCTTGAGTTTGGTGCAGATGCCTTTACTAAGCCAACACGGCCTTTTGTATGCTTTGTTCATGACAATCACAACGAAACAGCAGGAATTGATGATTGCGCAACCTGTCATCATGTGTATACGGATGGTAAACTTGTTGAAGGTGAATCGTCTGAAGGCCAGACATGTGCTGAGTGCCACGCCAGGGACAATAATGGAAAACAGCTTGAACTCATGACCCGGTTTCACACCCGGTGCAGGGGATGTCACCTTGAGAAAAAGAAGGGGCCTGTAACCTGTGGAGAATGTCATAAGAAGGGCAACCGATGAATGATAGAAGCCCGATAACCGAGAGGTGAACTATGCCAAAGAAAATTCTTGTTGTCGATGACGACCCGGTCATTGTCAAATATCTGGTGAACATTTTCAACGACAACGGATACGAGACCTGCTATGCCAATGATGGGGCCGAGGCGTTTGAAGTCCTGAAACAGGAAAAACCTGATCTTATCACCCTTGATCTGGAAATGCCCAAGGAATGGGGCCCCAAATTCTTTCGAAGGCTTTCCAAGCAAAAGGAGTTCAAGGACATCCCGGTCATTGTCATCAGCGGACTTGCCAGCAGGCACCTGTCTATTGATAAAGCCATCACCTGGCTCTCAAAGCCTTTTGACCCTGAACAGCTTATCGGTATTGTGAAGAACACCATTGGATAAGCCTGCCTGCTGCATAACCTGTTGACCGGTCACCTTAAATTGTCCCCTTAAGCAGAAGGTGCCACATGAATTTGCCGGCGTTTATTAGCAGACTACAGCACAGTCTGGTACTGAAGCTCATTATCATCATGGGCGGCATCTGTTTGCTGGCTATTTCCACGTGGGCCTATTTCAGTATCCGTTACCAGCACAATAAATCCATTGAAGACACCATTGAGATCACCGAACGTATCAGCCGGACTATCCGGCTGGGGACCCACTACGCAATGATGCTCAATTCCAGGTCGGATATCAACCAGATCATCCAGAATGTCTCAACCCAGAAAGGTATCGAAAATGTAAGGATTTTCAATAAACAAGGATATATCAAATTTTCAAACAGTATGTCCGAGGTCAATCAGATAGCCCATCTCGATTCCGAAGCCTGCAACATCTGTCATCGTCAGACGCCACCCTTGGTCAATCTGGAACTAAGCAAGAGAACCCGCATTTTCAAAACAACGGACGGACGCCGACTCCTCGGAATGATCACCCCCATTTACAACGAGCCCGGATGTTCCGGGCAATGTCATTTCCACACCACAGGCTCACAGGTATTGGGGGCCATGGATGTTGTCATCTCCCTCCAGGAGATGGATGCGGAACTCAGCAGGTATGAACGTAGCATCGTGTTTCTGGCAGTTGCTATTTTCATCGTACCCTCCTTGTTTATTTTCCTGTTTGTCTATCGATTTGTCATTAAACCCATCAGCCAGTTAACCGAAGCAACAAAAACCATTACCCGGGATACTGAAATTGTCACGATCAGTACGGACCCTAAAAATGAGATAGGCCGCCTGGCGGCTGCCTTTAACACCATGCGCCAGAAGATCCACGAAAACCAGCTGGAACTGACCAAACAGAAATACGAATACCAGAACCTCTTTGAACGGGTGCCTTGCCTGATTACCGTACAGGACAGGAATTTAAAGCTGATCAACTTCAACCGGGAGTTTTATAATAAGTACAATCCCAGTCCCGGTGATTACTGCTTTCAGACCTACAAGGGAAGAAAGACAAAATGCGATAACTGCCCTGTGGAAAAAACCTTTCGGGATGGCCAATCCCACTACTCCGAAGAACAGGGAAAATCCAGGGATGGGACCATGGAGTACTGGATTGTCCGTACCTCCCCGGTAAAAAATGCTGCCGGGGAAATTGTGGCGGCCATGGAAATCAACCTTGATATCACCCAGCGGAAAAAGCTTGAACAGAAACTTGAAGAGTCTGAAAAAAAGTACCACGCCATTTTTAATAACATTCCCAACCCGGTGTTTGTTCTAGATTATGACACCCTGACTATCCTTGACTGCAATGACAGCGTCCAGGAAGTTTACGAATATACAAGGACCGATCTTGTGGGTAAATCCTTCACGGTTTTGTTTGCAAAATCCGACACCGATGTCGATCTTTTAAAACTGATTAGGGAATCGGCCATCATCAACAGTGTCAGGCACTATAAGTCCAACAAAAAAGCGATTTTTGTTGATATATGGATCTCCATATCCGAATATCCGGGGAACAAGGTCCTTTTGGTCACCACGTCGGACATCACCGAACGCCTTGAAACAGAAGCCCAGTTCAATCAGGCCACAAAACTTGCTACGTTAGGGGAAATGGCAACTGGTGTAGCCCATGAACTGAACCAACCCCTTTCTGTTATCAAGACATCCAGCAGTTTCTGCATATCAAAAATCAACAAAGCTGAAATTATTCAGCCTGAAATTTTAAAAACCCTGTTGACAAAAATTGATACCAATGTGGACCGAGCCTCCAGAATCATTACCCATATGAGGGATTTTGCCAGAAAATCCGATGTCTCCCTGGAAGAGGTAAATATTGTTGAGATACTGAAACGCGCCTATGAGATTTTCAGCCAACAGCTCAAAGTAAGGGGGATCAACGTCTTCTGGGATGTCACGGAAAACCTTCCCCAGGTCAAGGCAAACCCAGGCAGGCTTGAGCAGGTCTTTATCAACCTTCTGATAAATGCCAGGGATGCCATTGAGAGCAAAGTCCAAACCGTATACGACGGTGTCGAGATTGCCACGGCCATAACCATTCGGGCCTATGTGTCCGAAACCCATGTATGTATAGAAATTGAAGATACCGGTACAGGTATCCCCGAAGATATTGTCGAAAAAATTTTCCAGCCTTTTTTCACCACCAAGGAAGTTGGCAAGGGTACAGGTCTTGGACTGTCCATAAGCTACGGTATTATTAAGGATTGTTCCGGAGAAATAAGAATAAAGAAAACCTCGGATCAGGGCACTGTTTTTCTCATTCTGATACCAATCCAGAAGCAGGAGGGATAAGCGATGAATGAATTTGATCATTCAAATCCGAACAGGATACTTCTGGTGGATGATGAAGAGGACATTCGCGATGTCCTTGGGATATCCCTCATGGACATGGGGTATGAAGTCATTACTGCAGAAAACGGAATAGCGGCTCTTGATCTGTTTGAAAAGCAGCCGTTTCCAATCGTGCTCACCGATATCAAGATGCCGGGCATGGACGGTATCACCCTGCTAAAAAACATCAAACGCCGATTCCCCTCAACAGAAATTATCATGATAACCGGCCATGGAGACATGGATCTGGCCATTGAAAGCTTCAGGAGTGAAGCTGTTGAATTCATAACAAAACCAGTGGATGTACGGACGCTGGAAATCGCTATTAACAGGGCCAAGGAAAAAATTGAAATAAAGAAAAAATTGTCCGATTATACTACGACACTTGAACGCATGGTTTATGAGAAAACTGAAGCCCTGAAAAAGGCCGGCACTGAAGCCAGGGACTCTAAGATGAGCCTTGCTGCCTTGACGGACAATCTTCCCCTGGTCATGTTCATGGTAAATCGAGACCTTTTTATCACAGCTTCCAATTCCCTGTTCAAACAGCAATTCGGCGGTAAAACAGGTGAGCATTGTTACTCCCTCTGCAGGCAGAGAGCCCTTCCTTGCGACAACTGCCCTGCCCTGAAAACTTTTGAAACCGCACAATCGGTTCAGGTGGAAACAGTCTATTCTACCAGAGACCAGGAAGATATCACTTATTTTGCCTGGTCATCCCCCATTATAGATGCATCCAATGTCGTGACCGAAGTCATGATCATGGCCACCGACGTCAGCAGGATAATTGACATCCAGGACCATCTGGCATCTCTGGGCCTCATGGTGGGTTCCGTATCCCATGGCATCAAAGGGCTTCTAACAGGTCTGGACGGCGGCGTGTATGTTCTGGATTCAGCGCTGAAAAAACAGGATCAGGACCTGGCAAAAGAAGGCCTTGAGATGGTCAGGCAGACTGTATCCAGGATCCGGAAAATGATCCTGGATATTCTTTTCTATGCAAAGGAAAGGGAGTTAAAAAAAGAAATTGTATCTGCCCAGGGATTTATCAGGGATCTTGTAAAAGTGGCGTCAACTAAGGCCTCGAGTCATGGTATCGAGCTCAAAACCCATTGGCCGACTCAGGATATCGAATTTCCGGCCGACTCGGGTGTGCTCCATGCGGCCTTGGTTAATATTATTGATAATGCCATTGATGCCTGTGTTGACGATACTGCCAAGTCCGGTCACATAATTCTAATTGATGTCCGGCACGTGGATGGTCAATTGACTTTTTCTATTTCCGATAATGGCATAGGCATGGATGCATCAGAACTGGAAAATGCCTTTACCCTTTTCCACTCAGGCAAAGGGAAAAAAGGAACAGGATTGGGACTTTTCATTGCCGAAAAATCAATTCGTCAGCACAATGGAACAATCCGGGCAGAATCGCAAAAGGGGAAAGGGACACAGTTTACCATCACCTTGCCGGCGGACTGAGAAGATCAAGATTTCAATGATTAGTCCGGTTCGATTCCTACCACGAATTCATCATATTAATGCCCAGGAATTTTGCCACTTCTTCCTGCATCTGTTTGAACCGGAAACCAACAACCTGCACCAGGTATCGCATTATTTTGTAGCCGATGATGGGTTCGGATTCCATCAGTTCATTCAGTTGCCTGCTGTTGATCTTGACGATCTTGCACCATCTGGATACACAATAGGCTGAGAGCCTCATGGTATAGGGTTCTATAAAACAGGACCAGCCAAATACCTGCGACTCGGGAACGGTAATGTCATGGGAAGAGAGTGTGTTCTCAGAGGTGCTCGACTGAACAGACGGCATTTCAAACCTTAATTCCACATTACCTTCAATGACGATCCACATGTCTGTTGCCGTATCCCCTTCCTTGAAAAGTCGTTGTCCCTGTTGAAATTCGTCAAAAGTGGCGAGCGCAAGCACCTTCTCCAGTTCCTTGTTGTCCAGCGTGGCGAAAATTGATACTTTGTCTATCATCTCAATCGGTACCATAATTATCCTCCTGTCAAGGTTGATGGTTAATAATGAAAATTTACTCCAGGAAAAGCCACGGTAAAACAGGTTCCTTTCCCGGGTGTGCTTCTGATGGTCATTGTCCCATTGTGCCGGGTAACGATACCATGGCATGCAGAGAGTCCAAGTCCTGTACGTTCCATGGATTGCTTGGTGGAAAAAAACGGGTCAAACAGCCGTGGGATATCCTCTGTTGGAATACCCTTCCCAGTATCTTCAATATCAATTTCAATCCCTTGGCGATGAGCCCGTGTGTGGATGGTTATCTGACCTTTGCCGTCCATGGACTCAGCACTGTTGAAGAGGATGTTCACGATCACCTGCTGGAGCTGCCCCCGGTCTCCATGCACCAGAGGGATTTCATCAGCCAGTTTCCGAATGATGTGAAGGTTTCTGAACAGGGCGTGATTCTCAATTACGGATAGAACTGTTTCAATGAGTTCGTTGAAATTGACATCCTCTCTGGAACCATGGTCTTCGGGCGAGAATTCCAACAGATCAGCAACAATCTTTTTAAGTCGTCCGGCCTGCTCAATGACAATACTTATTTTCTCTGCTCCTGGATTGTCTTTGGAGATATCTTCCAGAGCCAGATGGGCGTACATGGTTATTCCCCCCAGGGGATCATTAATAGCATGGGCAATCCCTGCTGCAAGACGTCCGGTTGATGCCAATCGTTCGCTCTTTTCAAGAAGCTGCCTGGTTTCCTCCATCTGTTTTTCAAGGAGCAGTTTTTCCCTGAGATCCTGGTAGATTCCCATGGTTCCAACCTCATTTCCTTGGTCGTCATAGATGATGGAGGCAGTCATTTCAACAGGGATTTCTTCACCGGAACAATGAATGGCAGTTGTCCGTATGGGATTGAGTCTGCCCCTGCCACCGTAATCATCGCTCCTGAGTTTTTCCATGATGCTTTTTGCCCCACCGGGGATGTACAGGTAGGCAGCGATATTTTTTCCTACTTCAAGCTTATCCGTATCCCCGAATATTTTACGGGCACTGTCACTCATGAGAAGTATGTTGCCCTTGATATCTGCCACAACAATGGCCAGAACCGAACTGTCGACAAGCCAGTTGATGAACTCGCCATGTTTCAGAAGGGTCATGTCCATCAGGCAAGCACCTTTTCGACAGTTTTCAGGAGCGTCTCAGGGCTAACCGGTTTCTGAAGCACAAGATCAAAGGAAACTTTCTGGTGATCACTATAGGTGCCCCACGGTCCCTGGATGCTCAGTGATGTTATCATAATCCTGGGTTTATCCTTTGCATACTCATCCTTGTCCAGTGCATCTGCCAGTTTAATGCCCTCACCATAGGTTTCCATCATCAAGTCAACCAGGTACAGGTCTGGTTTTTCTTTTTTAGATAGCTCAAGGCCCTCCTTGCCGCTCAATGCCTCCAGAACCTGATACCCTCTGGATCTTAGTACAATGGCTGTTGAAGTTACAAAATCAGGATCATCATCGATAACCAGTATTTTTTTTTCCATGGTGTCACCTCGCTATGCAATTAAGGTTAGTTTCCAGGCACGGAAGACTGCATTCAACCCGGGTTCCTTTGCCGTATGTACTGTGAATACAAATACTTCCTTCGTGAATTTCAACCAGTTTCTTTACAATGGAAAGCCCCAGCCCTGCCCCCCGGACAGAGGATGTACGTCGACCATCTACCCTGAAAAATTCGTCAAAAACATGCTTAAGATTCTCCTGTGTTATACCGATTCCTGTGTCTTCAACGATAATACGGACATGCTCCCCATCTGATGACAGGGAAATCCGGACGCTGCCACCAGGCCTGTTGTACTTTATGGCATTGCTGACCAGGTTATTCACGATTTCAGCGATCAGGACCGGATTTCCACGGACAAAAAGGGCAGAGGCAGTGAAGTCCGTTCCAAGGCTGATTGTTGCCGCTTCAGCCTTGACCTTGTGGTCATCCAGGGATTTTTCTATTATCAGACTTATGTCAACCGGTTCAAAACGATCACGGATGGTTTGGGAATCAACTGTGGCCAGACTCATCCACCGATTAATGAGATCGATCATTTCCCTGAGACGTGATACACTTCGTTGAATCAGGACTTCCGACTCGGGACTGACGTTCCCCGCCATCCCATTGAGTATGATTTCCAAATATTGCACCGCAGCACCCAGGGGTGATTTCAATTCGTGGGACACCAGAGAGACCAGGTTATTTTTGATGCGCTCCTGTTCCTGCTTCAGGGACCTGTTCTCAAGGAGAAGCCGCCGCTTTTCGAACCCGAGACGAACAACGATGCGGATATCGTCAGGGGCAAAAGGTTTGGGGAAAAAGTCATGGGCCCCCAGTTTCATGGCCTCGACTGCAACTGGTACTGTGGCATACCCTGTGATGATTATCTTGACCACATCAGGATCAATATCATTGAGACGTTCAAGGACCTGGAACCCGCTCAAACCAGGCATCATCAGGTCGAGGAGGATCAGGTCATGATGCCCAGCCTGGAACAGGCTCAAGCCCTGCTCACCATTCTGGGCAAGGTCCACCTGAAAACCGTCCTTTTCCAGAGCCAACCGGCATGCGCTGCGGATTACGGCCTCATCATCGATTACCAGAATCTTTTTCTCGACAGTTTTCATTAAGTCCCCTTGCCGCAGGTTTCTTTTAAACCAAGACCTGGCATCAGCACCCTTGTGACGGTTGTTTAGCCGCCCGGTTCGTTATCAAGCTATGGACCAGTTGAAACAATTCATCCTCCTGAACCGGCTTTTCAAGAAAAGGTACAGGACCGTTTGACTCTCCTGGATGAAACAGAAATCCGAACAAAGAATGAC
Organism: Pseudomonadota bacterium; assembly: GCA_043806875.1. Lineage (GTDB taxonomy): Bacteria > Desulfobacterota > Desulfobacteria > Desulfobacterales > Desulfobacteraceae > JAZDGN01. Next base: position 30,844 of record JAZDGN010000019.1, on the reverse strand, counting down.
GGAAAAACAGGGTCTTCATGGGAATGGCTGATGTGACAATAACAGGAAGATGTTCATACTGCCTGATCAAGCGGGCTGCGCCGTCACCGGGCAGCAGGGCGTCAATGATGATCAAGGCAGGCTTGACAGCTTCGGCTTGCCGGATGGCAGAATCCGCATCCACGCTGAGACAAACCAGGTAACCCTCCCGTTCCAGAAGGGTTTTTAGAAATGTCCTTGTTTCAGGCTCCTGCTCTGCTATGAGAATTGTTGCAGCCATGACATTGTGACCTCCGCTCCAGTAAACCTGGACTTCTCCAGTCGTTATAAGAACCAGGGTGCCTGTTCCGGAATGCACCCAAGGTTATAACCGACATGGCTCTGATGTTCCTGATACTAAACCGTTGAAGAGATAATTAATGGATTTGCAGAAAGCATGCCACTGAAAACTGGTGCCTTGTCTGACAGAATACTGGGATGCCGTTGCCTATTCTGACTGGATGTTGATCGTCATCATGGATTCAACAGGAGAAGGGCTCAAGGGGTGATCCAGGAAAGTCTGCAACACAATTGAAACAAGTTATCTTTATTAAAATCGGGTGAAAACATATAACCTACTATAATAGAATAACATAGTTGGATAATATGTTGTTGCGCAACATCTATGCATCGTTAATGCAACACTCGTTGTGTATCCTTCCCGGTGTCCTGACGATGGGGGAAAATAGAGTATCGTTTCATCTTACGCCACAGGGTGGTCCTGTCCATGGACAAAGACCGGGCCGTTTTCCCCCTATGCCCGTTGTAAATAGTCAAGGCGTCCAGGATACGCTTTTTTTCTGGATAGCAACTGATGTCATGGGGCCCGGCCAATGATTCAAGCGGGTTTCTGGATTTTCGAGCCTGAATGAACACAGGCAGGTGATCAGTACGGATTTCATCTCCCCGGCAGATGATGATGGCATGTTCCAAAATGTTTTCCAGTTCACGGACATTCCCTGGATAATTGTAGTTGAGAAGAATATTCATGGCATCCATGTGAATTTCAGGAACCTGGCGCTTAAGAATTCCTGAGTGTTTCCGAAGAATATGGCGGATCAGCAGAGGCAAATCACCCTGACGCTGGCAAAGGGGCGGCAATTCTATTCGCAGCACGTTAAGACGATAAAACAAATCCTGACGAAACAGTTTCTCTTCGACAAGGTCTTCTAGGGGCCTGTTGGTAGCCGAGAGAATCCGGACATCAACCTTTTTCGTTTTTCGGCTCCCCAGAGGATAGAACTCCCTATCTTCGATGACCCTGAGGAGCTTGCCCTGAAGGGAAAGGGGGAGATCTCCAATTTCATCCAGAAAAATGGTTCCGGTGTCAGCTTCACAGAATCTTCCAGGTTTGTCCTTTTCAGCACCGGTAAAGGCCCCCCTGATGTATCCAAAGAATTCCGATTCCAGGAGATTGTCGGGAATGGCAGCACAGTTGATTTTTACAAAGGGTCCACCTGCCCTGTTGCTTGCCTGATGTATGATCTTTGCCAGCAGATCTTTGCCGGTACCGGTGGCACCTTCGATGAGAACAGTGGATTCGGTGCCGGCAACCACCTTGACGATCTCGATGATCTTTTCCATTGCCGGGTCCCTGGCGATCATGTTGTGAAACCTGTACTTATTCGATATGGCCTGGTCGAGCTGGCAAGCCAGGGTCATATCCTGGAGGGCCGCAAGTCCTCCGATGATCCTGCCCTGGCTATTTGCCAAGGGGAAGAAATCCGTAGAAACGGGAATTGTCTCCCCCTGTTCACTGAGAAGAACCTCCTTGATCCCTGTTGACGGTTCTCCGGAATCCAGGGATACTTGGAAGGGATCCCGGTCCTGCTGCCTTCCAGTGACAAACAGCATCCGGCAGTTCCTTCCCAGCAGTTTCATCCGGCTGTACCCTGACATCTTTTCGGCAGCCGTGTTAAAAAAGGTAACCAATCCATTCCGGTTGATAGTGAAAATCCCCATCTTGAGGCTGTCCAGGATAATCTTGAGACTTTTTTCCTCGTAGTGGATTCTGTTGATGAGTTCAGAATAGGGGGTATGATCCTGAAGCAGGGACACGCAACCGGCAAGGCGGCCGTCCTCACCGTATAGGGGTGCTCCGATGCGTTTCACCCTGTGTTTTTCATGGGTCTCGTCCATAAATTCAACGTCCATCTCTCGGATATCCAGGCTCTCATGTTCCACCAGCGGGCAGTCGGTAAAACAGGGAATTCCGCAGAAAATTTCCTGGCAGTCATTGTCCTGAATTTCCTGTTTTTCCAAACCCAGGAGGATCTGGGCACTGGTGTTGAACAGTCGGATGCGTCGCGATGTATCGATGATCATGGCTCCGATGTTAAGATGATCTAAAAGTTTGACCCATTGGATATAACTGTCAGTGTTCATGTTTCCTCCAAACCTTCTGGCTGGACGAAAATCTCAACAGTAATTCGGACCAGCGATCCTGTTTACAGATACCGCGTTTGTGATACTGCTGACTGATACGGAGTTCATGTCTAAACTGTGCACAATTGAATAAAAAAATCAAACTAAACCGAGTTAATAATTAAAATTACGTTTCTTTATAATACAGACAACGGTATTCGCGTCTTATAACCAATATAAATTGTCGACTTGAATTCAGCTTCCTTGCCGTACTAAATCAGAACAAGCTATTTCCTTGACAAAAGACTCTCTATGTGACCTAGGATGACAGGCCATGAACACGGATACCGCCAGATACAGACCGCTGTCGACCTTTCCTATAATCGCCTTTGTTTCTGGCCTTGGGGTTTCCTGGGCAATATCCTCTCTCCTGGTCTATCTGGCGAACCAGCGTCTTTACCAGACCATAACATCCCTGGCCGCCCAGGGTCATGTGACCGTACCCTCCGGCCCCCCCCTGGCATCCCTGACTTGCCTGTCCAGTGCTCTGGCAGGCTCTTGTTTTTTTGTGGTCACAGCCGGACTTTTGGTAACAATCCTGGCCTTGACTGCCGCAATTGTAACCAGAACCCTGGTCAAAACAAAAACAGGTTTCTGGACGAGCCAGGCAATCATCTGGCTATGCATCACCGTTAGCCTGAACTGGGACCAGATCTCCATAATCACCCTGCCATTCACCCTGATCATCCCCGGGTGTACCCTGACGGTATTGGTATGGACCACAAGAAAGGCGTCATTGAGTGAACACGTTGGCCTGCGCTCCCGGCCTCTGGTAATATTTCTCATAACCCTGATCGTTGCCGGAACAGGGATAGGAATAACAGCAAGAAAGTCCATTTTCCTAAACACCAGGGATTATGTTTTTTTTTCCTCACGGGCAGGTACTGCCCTGACCTTCCTCTACTATACCTACTCCCCTTATGCTGCAGATGTAATCAGCCCGTTGATCTCAAAACAGATCAAACCCTGCTGTATGCATCCAGAATTGGCCGGTAATCGGAATCTGGTGCAAACCCTGTTCAGATATGGCTGGCTGGTATCATCTTGTGCAGGAACCCGGGATCGGGATCTGTCCCTTGCACCGGCAGGAAACGGCCAAATTTCCTTATCACTGGGGGAAAAAACGGTAGCCACAATGCCCCTGAATGAGTTTTTAAAAACCCCCCTGCCCTTTCTGGAACAGGTATCCAGGGCATCGGACACCCTGGGGCCCTTGCGGTTTCTGTGCCTGGCGGGTTTGATTGTCGGAATACCAGCTGCAATCATTGCCCTTTTTTTCTTTCCACTGCACTGCTTTTTTGAAAACTTTGTATCAGAAACTGTTTCAGGGCTTCTGGCATTGACGATAACAACCCTCACCATCGTGTCAATCGTTGTTTATCTGCAACCTCCGATGCCTGTTTCAAATCAAGACTCTCTGGGAAAACTGCTGGCGTCTGATAACGTCCAGGATCGTATCAACGCACTGAGAGTCCTTCCCAAAGTCTCCAGGCGCCTTTTAACCCTGGATGATACTGTTAAAAAACTGGCGGCAGGATCTGTTCCCGAACGGTTCTGGCTGGCCTCCGCCCTGGGCCGGGCGCAAGACCCCGCTTTTGTATCGCAGCTTACGGACATGACCCGCGATCCGAGTATCAATGTGCAGTACTCAGCCCTTAGGGCCCTATCCCTTTTGCCCTGCAATCTGGTTCTGAAAAGTCTTTACCAGGATGTCATAAAGAACAACCCGAGCTGGTACGTTCAGCAGAATGCCTACAACGCCTACAGGATATGCCCGTGACCCGGAGTGATATCACATCCTGGGGCCTTGCAGCCATTTGTCTTCCCCTGGCAGCCCTGGTGGAAACGGGTGCCCTTCTTTTCCCCACCAACTGGTCTGTCCTGGCCGTAACTGCTATTATCCGATTTGTCCAGATACTGATCATTTGTCTGCTGATCATCATTTTGCCAGGAGCGTCTGCCCTAGCCGGCTTTTCCACAACCAACCTTATCAAGGGAATTCAAATAGGGATGTTGGTTTCCGTAGCTTTCGGCCTGCTGGCTGCTACTCTGGGCGGGGTGCTGTATCTATTAGGCTTTAGCCCTCTCAACTTAGTCCGGGGATCTATCCCGTATTCCGGGTCCTCCCTTGTGCTTTTTTTCGTTACCGGCGGTATCATCGGCCCTGTTGCCGAAGAAATTGTATTCCGGGCCATCATTTTCAGGACCCTGAGACCTCTTGGACTATCCGCGGCAGTGCTTCTGAGCACCATCATCTTTGCCCTTCTGCATTTCCACGGCAACGGTTTTCCCCTGATCCAGTGTGCAGGAGGCATCATTTTTGCGCTGTGTTTTGAGCGTTCCGGTCATATAGTCACGCCCATGATCGTGCATTCTGCTGGCAATCTGGCCCTGTTTTCCCTTGCCCTATTCTCATCATAACCTTGACAGATAATCCCCCGAACTGGTAAACAAAAGAGTCCCAAACAGGTCATCTGCCAGGTCTTCAAATGGAAAGTGACCCTGCGGTAAAGCTACCCTGACACGACAAACAAGGATCATAACACCATGAAACCATTCCGTCGATGTATCGTTGCAATATCCCTATTCATCATTGTTTTTGTTCAGTTTCCTGCTCCATCTGTCGCCGGGAACAGCTCCCCTGGAGCAAGCCCTGGATATTCCCTTGCAGACCTTTGCAGGCTGGCTCTGAAGACAGCAGAAACCATCCAGGCTTCCGAAAATGATCTTGTCATTGCCAGGGAAGACAAGCGAAGGGCCATGTCAGTATTAATGCCAACGGCAACGGCCTATGGTTCCTATTTGAAGTACCGGGAGCCTGATACGGAACGGCCTGATGTAAACGCTTACGGTATCAAGCTGAATCAGTCATTTACCTTGAACGGTAAGGAATTGATCGCCCTGAGGATAACCGAAGACACCATAAAACAGAATGAATGGACCCTCCAGTCCGTAAAAGATGACTACCTGTACCAGATAGCTACAGCCTATTACAGAATCATGAGCAGCAAACGGGTTATCGATATCGCCGAATCCGATGTCAATCGCCTTGAAAAACACCGAGTTGCCGTTAATGAACGGCTGAACGTGGGTGAAGTTACCAAAACGGCCCTGTTCCGGGCAGAGGCTGAACTATCCGGAGCAAAAACAGAGTTGGTCAAGGCCAAAAACGGTCTAATCCTGGCCAGGGCTGCATTGAAAAATCTGGTATCGATTGAACCCGATTTCATACTGGTTGAAACAGGTGTCACCCCGTTCGGGGACCAGGTGCCTTCCTTTGAACAGATCCAGGAAAAAGCACTTACAAACAGAGCCGAGATCAAAGCTGCTCAAAAAACCCTGGATATTGCCCAGAAAAACCTCAAGTATGAAAAAAGTGCCTATTGGCCACGGGTATCTCTGGAAGGAGGTTATGCAGACACGCATGCGGAATTTGACAAACCCATCCACGGTTCAGCCGACTTCGACGACCTGTCCATCCAGGCTGTTCTGACCTTTACCCTGTTTGACGGGGGGCTAAGGAAAGCAGATATCCGTCAGAGTACGGCCCAGGAGGAAAAGGTCAGGCTATCCATAGGAACACTGAAGAAAGGTATCCTTTTGGAAACGGAACAGGCGTGGCTGAATCACCAGACTGCCCTGAGCGTTCTGACCACCCTGAAGGATGAGCTCAAATCTGCTGAAGAGAATTTCAACGCTGTCACCATGCAGTTCAAATATGGTATTGCAGACAGCCTTGACATGATAGATGCCAACACCCTTCTGGTCACAGCCCAACGCAAACTCGTTGATGCCGAATTCGGTCTTGATCTGTCCATCCTGGGTATTATCCGTGTTCAGGGGGAGATTGTCGCCCAGCTCACCCAGTAGGGGGGGATGCCGCATTGTTTTTTTGATATCCGGGTTTCAAAATGAGAATTTTCATACCAGATATTCTATCTTGACTTGGGTCCTGGATTCCCATAAAATCGTTGCCATACTTGGTGCTCTGAAAAATTTGGCTTCATGGTTCATTAGAATGTCTATCCAAGGAGGATTGTATCTATGTACGAAATTATTGCAAACCCGGAAGATTATCAGATCGATGATCTGATCCAGGGGACTGGAAATACCCCTATTGAATTCTCGGAAGCTGAGAGGAAAAAATGGGCTGTGGAAGTTGATGAGTTCAGCAAAAAGCTCATAGGATTTGCCGAAAAATCAAAGGAACTATCCAGACTTTTATCCAGCACCGAACCTATCACCACCACACCGGCCTCCCTGAAAACATTAAAAATTCAACTATTTGTCATCAACGATGCCTTGAGCAAATCACTTGATATAGCAGGCAAACTCGAATCTGATATCATCGCAAAATAGTTTATTTCTGCCTGGGTGACCCAACCGGTTACCCAGGCAGCCTCTCCCCTGTTCTTGCCTCCTGCAGTATTTTTGCCTAAAACTTTGAATAACATATCACTTTCGTGAATCCAGTATGGCTTCAGCAATATCCTTGCCCACGGCAAGGATCTCAGGCGCCAAGTAAAGATGACGGTTCAATGCTATCCTGATGCCGGCGATCACGGGATCCAGTATCTCTGTTGAAGAAGAAGTCTCAAGCAGTCTCTCTAAGGAGTCCAGTGGAAGGTTTCTGGCGGCTGAAACCAGATAGAGGATCACAGGAGCAAGTTCTTTACGGAGAAAAGCATCATCGTTCAGGAACAGAGGTGCTTTTACCAGGGATTGCTGCCACTGCCCCATGGCTCCGAGCAGCGCTGCACAGGTGAAGTTGAACCTTGATCTATTTGGTTCTGAATCCAGGGCCTGCCCTATCCAGGCCAGGGCCTGATGCTGTCCTTGAATGTCCCGGACATTCAGGAACCGGGCAGCAACCCCATCCAGGGTGTCAGGGTTGCTTCCGGAAACGATGAGCAGAGCTTCAGCGGTACGAAGGGCTTCAGGTATGCGATGAGACCTGATCTGGGATGAAAGAAGGGTGCTCAGGACATCCCTGTCCCGTGATCCTTGCTGGACGGCCCGCTCCAGGGCCTTTTCAGCATCACCGGAGCGATGGGTGCTGTCAGTAAGGAGAAATCCCAGACGTGTCCATGCAAGATGCCCGCCGGGATCCAGATCTATTGCCTTTTTCAGAGCCGATTCCGCCTCTGTCAACCGCCCCCTGTGTTGATAATAGACGCCCAGGTTAAACCAGACATGGGCATTGTCAGGCCGAAGTGTGGCTGCTTTGCGAAACGCCTGCTCAGCTTCAAGATCAGCTCCTGCCATCCCGGCAAGCACGATGGCCAGGTTGTTCCATGCCTTAAAATTCTCAGGGGCTGCTGACACGGACTTTTCATAAGCGTCCCTTGCTTCTGAGTACCGCCTTGGGTCCGATCCGGCAATCAATCCCACATTAAACCATGCCCCCCATGCATCGGGTTTCAGGGATACGGTTTTTTTGAATACCGTTTCTGCATCCTGGAGCCTGACCTTGGATTCCATGAGGAAAAGGCCCAGTTTAAACCAGGCATTAGGAGAATCAGGAGATTGAGAAATCTCGATTTCAATAGTTTCAAGGGCAGTCAGTTCCCTTTGTGTTTTTTCTGTTTCCGACAGTTCAAGTCCAGAATTCGGACCATCGGTTACCAGACCGCCCTGGTCCAAATAAGAGGAACCGTCACAGCTTGTTGCCCTTTCCTGTAGGATGAATTCCGTTTCTCTTGGGGTTAAGTGGCGGTCAGGGCCGGATTGGACCGGTATGACATCTTTGCTGTCCAGCTGTCCAATTCCGATTACGGTTTCTTTGTTGTAAAACAGTTCCATGAAACATAAAAGCTCACACATACGGGAATAGGCTCCCCGTTTCCTGGACATCAGCAGATAGGCATTGAACAGTCGGTCTTCAATCTGGTACCACTTTTTTCTCCCCTGCTGCGCGGTGACTGTCACAAGCCCCCGGGCTGTAAGCCGCTGTAGATAGGCACTGGCCTTGTTCACATCCATTCGTGAAAGTTCAGCAATCACCCTGGCGGAAAGTGGATCCCAGGCATCTGCCATACAGACAAAGACTTTACGCTCAAGGGGTGGTAATGCCGTTAACCTTGCTTTAAAATAATCAGCACTGGCTTCCATAAGGCGCATGAAGCCTGACGATGAGAAGGTTTGGGTTCCCTGGGGTGAGGCTTCGGTCAAGCGCTTGAAAAAGCGAGGATTCCCCCTGGTCAAAATGACCATGGGCCTGACAGAGGTCGATGACAACCTGTGACCAATCTCAGATTTCCATAAATGACAGCACTGCCCTGAATCCAATGGTGTCATGGGTATAACCCTGAACCGCTTTTCAAGTCTTGGTTCCTGGACAGGCAGGGTTGCAGATCCGATGACAACGATATGGGGTTGCCGGGTGAGACTGTTAAGCAGCCGGTCAGAAGTAGCCGGTGAAACCGTCTGATCAAGGAGTATGTCCAGGTTGTCAATAAGAAAGAGAAGGCGCTTGCCCAAGATCTGGGCAAAATCATTGACCGTTTCAAGGCTCCGGATTTCAAGTTCCCGGTCATTCCCGATGCCGGAAAGGGATCGGGCAACCTCCTTGAAATCAGATGAGTCAACATCATGGGCAATATGAAGTACAGCCTCATGCAAAATTTCACCCGGTGAACAGGCATGGTGCATCTCTTCCGGGAAAAAGACCGGAGCCCACCGAACACGTAGACGGCTGTTGGTGGTGACCAGGGTCAAAATGTCCCGCAACAGGGAAGAACGGCCAGAACCCGGGGAACCAGCAAACAGGAGGTGCTCCCTGGGACCATCCAATCGGTCAAGGGATTTCTCGACCTGTTTTACCACTGGACTGTCCAGCCAGAAGCCGCTGGAACCAGGCAATCCCTTAAGCGAAATTGGAGAAATAACTGATTTTACTTCAGTCATAGAAAAACCTTTTCAACAATCAAGTTTTAATGTTAACATTATGATATAATAGTTAATAATAGATATATTTTAATGCAACTATTTTGTTGGATAGACAGTATCCCCACTCATTACAAAGATTTCGTCAACGTGTCAACACAAATTTGCCAACATATTTGTTGATATTATGCATATTCCCAATTCATGGCTGGGATGGAACCAAATTTATGAATCCCGCAGAGATATCTTGACCCCCAGACAAAACTGATTCAAATTACTGGAATGAATGTCACCTGCCCCAGGGCTTCCATCAAAGGATAATGCCATGATCGTGGATGGTTCATCAGAGACCAGAAAAATTTTACCGGAAACCGGGACCCTAATGCCTGTCTTGTTCATCGGCCATGGTAATCCCATGAACGCTGTCCAAGACAACACCTTTTCAGAGTCCTGGAAACAGATAGCCACTACCCTGCCCAGGCCTGAGGCCATCGTGTGCATCTCAGCCCACTGGGAAACCTTGAAAACCCGAGTAACTGCCATGGATCATCCAAGGACCATCCATGATTTCTACGGATTTCCCCAGGAACTGCATGCCGTTCGCTACCCTGCCCCGGGTTTTCCCGGTCTTGCCCGATTTTTATGCACCTCCATCACCTCCCAGGCCCTGGTCCAGGACATGGAGTGGGGATTAGATCACGGCACGTGGTCAGTACTTGTAAGACTTTTCCCCAAGGCCGACATCCCTGTTGTCCAGTTAAGCCTTGATGTGGAAAAAGATCCTGCCATGCACCTTGGTCTTGGCCAATCCCTTCAGTTTCTCCGCTCCAGAGGTGTTCTTATCGTGTGCAGCGGTAACTGTGTTCACAACCTCGGAGCCATGGTATGGAAGGATACAGCCTTTGACTGGGCCACCGAAACTGACGAAACCATTAAGGACGCCATCCTCAATGACAGGATTCACCAGCTTGTTCGCTATGAGGCTTTACCGCATTCGTCTCTGGCAATTCCGACCAGTGAGCACTATCTGCCAATGCTATATGCCCTGGGTTTGAAACTCAAAAATGAGCCTGTACAGTTCTTTGCGGAGCAGATAACCCTGGGCTCGATTTCCATGCGTTCGTTTAAAATTGGCTGACAACCCTATCAGTTCGTATAAGTTGGTACCCTGACACTTTTCAATCATGGACCTCAAACCCACCAGCGTCAATGACCTTCTGATATCCGTGGGGTTCAAAGCCCTGCCAGAATTACATCAAAGAGGACTGTTTTATGGAAAAAAAACATCGATTCAATATCTCCTATGTTATAATGGCTATTCTCGGTGTACTCATCCTCCAGGACCTTCTGATCTCCCAATTCAAACCGGTTATTATCCCTTACAGCGATTTTATGGACGCCTTGACCCAGGACCGGATTGTTGAGCTGGCTATCGGTGACAAAGCCATCCATGGAAGGATGAAAGATAAAAATGGTGATTTAATAGCCTTTAAAACGGTCCGGGTAGACAGCGATCTGTCTTCAAAGCTCTCGGGCCACAACGTCAAATACTCGGGAGAAATGGAGAATACTTTTCTTACCACCATGTTTTCCTGGCTGTTTCCAATTCTCATTTTCTACGGCCTGTGGTTTTTCCTCATGCGCAGAATGCAGGCAGGTCCTGCCGGCATGATGACCCTTGGAAAAAACAAGGCCAAACTCGTTGGTGAACACGACATCGAAACCCGGTTTCCTGATGTTGCCGGCTGTGACGAAGCAAAGGACGAGCTCAAGGAGATCGTCAGTTTCCTGATCCAACCGGAAATTTACCAGGACCTGGGCGGGAGGATGCCCAAGGGTGTTCTGCTTTTAGGCCCCCCAGGAACCGGCAAGACACTACTGGCCAGGGCAGTCGCAGGTGAAGCCAGAGTCCCTTTTTTTTCCATCAGCGGTTCGGATTTCGTGGAGATGTTTGTCGGCATGGGTGCAGCCCGTGTGAGGGACCTGTTTACCCAGGCCAGGGAAAAAGCCCCCTGCATAATCTTTATTGATGAACTGGACGCCCTGGGCAAGGCCAGGGGTGCGGGCATGATAGGCGGTCATGATGAACGGGAACAGACCCTGAACCAGCTCTTGGTCGAAATGGACGGTTTCGATTCCAGCAAGGGTGTTGTCATCATGGCTGCCACCAACCGGCCTGAGGTTCTGGACCCTGCTCTGCTCAGGTCCGGCCGCTTTGACCGCCAGGTTCTGGTAGACCGGCCCGATGTCCAGGGCCGCAAAGCAATTCTGGAGATCCATGCAAAAAAGATAAAACTTGCCGACGATGTTGACCTTAACATAATTGCCCAGAAAACACCGGGCTTTTCCGGAGCGGACCTGGCCAACGTGATAAACGAGGCCGCCCTCTTATCGGCCCGGAAACGGAAAAAAAACGTGGGTATTGAAGAACTGGATGAGGCTGTGGACCGGCTCATCGGAGGGCTTGAAAAAAAGAACCGCGTGATCAACCCCAAGGAAAAGGAAATTGTTGCTCATCACGAGGTCGGGCATGCCCTTGTGGCGGCCCTGACCCCGGGGTGTGATGCGGTCCACAAGATATCCATCATCCCAAGGGGTCTTGCCGCTCTTGGTTACACCCAGCAACGCCCAACCGAAGACCGTTATCTGATGAGTTATCAGGAGCTTTTATCCAAAATTGATGTTCTTCTGGGAGGCCGGGTTGCAGAACGGCTGATCTTTGAGGATGTGACCACCGGAGCCCACAACGATCTCCAGAGAGCAACCGATATAGCCCGGGCCATTGTGTCCGAATACGGCATGGGTGATACCCTGGGTCTGTCGACCTACCCCAAGAATCAAGGCCCCAATTATCTGGGCCAGGGATACGGCACCACAGCATCACGGGAGTACAGCGAAGCAACGGCATCCCGCCTTGATGAGGAGATCAAGACAATTCTGCACCAGCGGGAACAGAAGGTGTTTGACCTCCTGAACCAGAAAAAGTCGGTTTTAATTGAAATCAGCAAACGGCTCCTGGAAAAGGAGGTTCTGCTCGAAAAAGAATTCATGCACATGGTGAACGCAAACGATGAGAACTGATTTTTAAAAGCCGTACTCCGATCCTAAAGAATTCCTGTATCGCGAGACAAAGCGTTATGGACTGCTCGGCCTTTCTCCGTGATCATAGCCTGGAAGATACCGGCAGAGCAGTTTGGAGGATCAGATAAATACAGCCGCTGTATTATCGCGATACAGTTATTTAACGTTTTGTTTTTAAACAAAAATATTACTTTTTTTATCTTTAAACAATTTTTTGATGATAAAAACTGTTACAGTTAATGGGATTGTCATCAATTGCCCCTAATCGAATTTTCTATTAAAATATCTATAAAATTCAAATACATAGTCAATTATATTATTTCTGGCACACCCTTTGCTTCATAGTAGGTTGAACTACAAGGTATTTGGCATCAACCGGATTTACATGGAAAGGGAGGAGGCCGAAATGAAAACAAACAAAAAAACTACAGGAATAAGGGGATTTAAAGTTCTCGAAAACGAATGCATCTGGATGAAGGCCGGTATTGTCAGCTATCATTCCTGCAACTCAGTATATGACTGTTGCGACTGCAGCTTTGACAAGGCAATGACCAGAGCAATGAAAACCGGAGGGGTGTCGGAAACCGGTTCAAGCTGGGCCGAGTACTTCAAAAATAATTATGATGGTGCTTCCAGGCCTTGCCGCCATGTCGTGACCGGACGTATCCAGCAGCCCAAGATCTGCACCCAGAATTACGAATGCCGGAACTGTTCATTTGACCAGATGCTTGATGATATGGATATGGCACAGACCTATTCGACCCCCGATTATGTGAAAGCCTCTGGATTTGAACTTGCAAAAGATTATTATTACCATGACGGGCACACCTGGGTCAGGATCGAGCATGGCGGGATGGCACGCATTGGTTTTGACGCATTTATCATGAAGCTTTTTGGTAAGGCTGAGTTTCTTCCAGGGTCCATGGGGATTGGAAGCCATATGGTAAATGGTGAGCCTGGTTGGTCAATTACTCAGGATAATCAAACTGCAAAGGTTATCTCACCAATTTCCGGAACGGTTCTTTCAGTTAATCAGAGAGTAAGGGAAAATCCTGCCCTCATGCATGAGGACCCATATAATGAAGGCTGGCTATTCATGGTAGAACCGGATTCTCAACCCATGAAAGCTCTAAAAAAGCTCAGCCATGGTGAAGATAGTATCATCTGGCTGAAAAAAGAGCACATCCGGCTCATAGCCATGATGGGCCCGGACTATGAAAAACTTGCGGCAACCGGTGGAGAACCCGTAAACGACTTTTATGGGTTTCACCCTGAAATAGGCTGGGACAAACTGGTCCGTAACTTTCTGAAAACCTGAGGTCAGGTTACTGAATGTTCTGCTTGAAATGGAGCTGCAAATCTGCCTGACAGCACTGATTTACAGCTCCATTGTTTTTTTCATCATTCGGTACCGGATCTTCTCAAGGCAGTATTTACAGAACATTCCGGAGATTGAATCCAACTGTTCAATGTTCGTGGAAAAGGTCATGACACACCCCGGTTCATGGCAGTGGCCCAGATTCATGAGATGACCGAATTCATGGAAGGCGACCTTGATCATCCTTTCGGGGTTATTATCAAGCCTGTAAAGGGAGACCAGAGCGCATTTCCCGTCCACCCTGGCTTCGCCCAGTACAAACGAGAACACAGGTATGAACAAATCCGCATCAATCATGGCAATGACGGCATGGCATACATTAAAATCCAGCGTTTCGAGTCGATTGATAATGGCTCCGGCATCGTATTGAATCCTGCGCCTGTCATAGGCGTACTCGGGTAATGCAAGACAAGGGAGAATCAGGGGTTTAATGCGTAATTCCCCCAGAAATGAGCCTGCAGCTATTTTAAGCCAGAGAGAAGCGATTTCACCGACAGGTTGAATTCCTATACAGAAATCGTCCTGACTCATTTCATGATTTTTCCAAATTGTGGCGTTTTATCATCCTATGGAGCGTTGCCCTGCTGACGCCAAGCGTATCTGCCGATCGGGTAATATTCCAATCATTGTATCGCAGGATTGTTTCAATATGTTTTTTTCCCATTTCATTCAGGCTGAGCAGATAATCGGGAGAAGAATTGGAAGTGACGGGTTTGAGAAATTGGAAATCGTTTAACGTTAAAACGGTTGATTTTGAAAGCACAACAGCCCGTTCCATGGCATTTTCAAGCTCCCTGACGTTTCCCGGCCAGTGGTAGTGTTCAAGATAATCAAGGGTTTTTTTATCGATGGCCTCGACTTTTTTTGTGGTTTCCCGGCTGTATTTACGGAGAAAATGGTAGGACAGCAGCCTAATATCATCCCTTCTTTCCCTCAGCGGCGGAATTTCAATAGATATAATATTGATCCGGTAATAGAAATCGCTCCTGAACAGTCCCTGACGGATCTTATTTTCAAGATCCTGACGCGTTGCTGACAGCAGCCTGAAATCAACATCAATCTGGCAGCTTTCACCAATACGCGTGATCTTTTTCTCCTGAAGGACTCTAAGGAGGTCTACCTGCATTTTCTGGGATATCTCGCCGATCTCATCCAGGAACAGGGTGCCGCCGGAAGTGACTTCAAAAAAACCCTTGCGGCTGTGGTTTGCTCCTGTAAATGCCCCTTTTATGTATCCGAACAGCTCTGCCTCAAGAAGAGAATCAGGAAGCGCACCGCAGTTTAAGGGAATAAACGGTGCATTGCACCTCAAACTCTTGACATGGATCGCCTTTGCAATGAGTTCCTTTCCGGTTCCGGTCTCTCCGTAAATCAGGACAGGGGCGTTGGATTGGGCCACTTCTTCAATGACTGCATATATTCTTTTCATGGCGTCGGATTCTCCGATGATATTGTCAAACCTGGAGACCTTTTCCATCTGCCCTTTCAGGTACCTGTATTCTGAATCAATTTTCATCTGCTGTGAAATTTTTTCCATGACCAGAGAGAGCTGGTCCGGCTTGAACGGTTTGAGGAGATAATCCGATGCTCCGTTCTTCATTGCCTGGACAGCATCGTTTATTGAACCGTAGGCAGTTATGATCACCACGGCAGTATCCGGATGAAGTTCCTTGACTTTTTCAAGGAGTTCAAAGCCGCTCATCTCCGGCATCTTCATGTCCACAAACAGGATATCAAAATTTTCTTTTGACAATTTTTCCAGGGCGTCTTTTCCGCCTTCAGAAGACTGGGCGACGTACCCTTGCCTTGAAAACCAGTGATACAGCGATTCTCTCACTATGCGTTCATCATCAACAATCAGTATTTTCATCGTTTGATTCATGGCCAATTCCTGAAATGATGCGTGAATTCAATAATTCAGACAAAACTGACGCCTGGTAATGAGATTAAAAATGAAGTCCCGGTATCCAGGCTGCTTTCCAATTGGATGTCACCTTTGTGGTCCTTGACAATACCATAAACAATGGAGAGTCCAAGTCCTGTTCCGCCTTCCTTTTTGGTTGTAAAAAAAGGATCAAAAACATGTTCCAAATTTTTTTTACTGATCCCGCAGCCACTGTCATTAATTTCAACCCATATACTGTTTTTGTCTTGGTTAATCCCTGTGGATATTGAGATCTTTCCACCGTCGGGCATAGCCTCGATGGCGTTGAAAATGATATTCAGGAAACATTGCTGTAATTGGCTTTTGTCTCCATAGACAATAAGGGGTGACGGACAGATGGAAATTGCCAATCCGATATTGGAAAGTTGAAGCTTATGACGTGTCAGGACAAGAACAGTCTGAAGGATTTCATTGACATCAGTATTGACGAATTCCAGCGGTGATTCTCTTGAAAAAGCAAGAAGGCCAGAAACAATATCACCGCATCGTTCCAGTTCTCTGATTATCTGTAAATTGAAATTGCGGATCTGGTTGAGATCATTGTTATCCGGATTTTCCTTTTGAAGCATGTCCTGGATGATGCAGCTGAATGTAAGTATCCCCTGGATGGGGTTGTTTATCTCATGAACACTGCTTGCCACCAGTTTACCCAACGAAACCAGCCTGTCCTCCTGGATGATTTTTTTCATGTCAGAATGAAGTTGTTTGACCCTGTTTTCCCATTTTCTGGTCATTTCGGTGGTGATATCCTGCCACAGTTCAATAATATGGGTAACCTTGTTATCAAGACCCCAGATGGGATAGGCGGTAACATTGAAATAGCTTGTGTCACCGTTGGGCAGTGCATATTCATGAATCATATGAAACGGTTTGCCGGTATCGCGGGTTTTTATCAACGGACACTCGCTGTCCTGGCCGGCATAGGGACAGGGTGCATAGAACCCCTTGATGATTTTATAGCATTTATTTCCCAAGACCTCTTTTCGGGTCTTTTGGCAGGCTTTAAGGTAAACCTTATTGGCATCCACGATGTTGAATTCGTGGTCGAGGACAACAACACCAAGATTGGTCTGTTGGAAAAGTATGTCGTAATAGCCTTTGTCAAGAACGGCTTGCTCTCTTGTTCTCATGAGGTTCTGGTGCATTTCGAACAGGTTCCTCAGGAGCCGCCCGATATTGTGTTCAATAACACCGACCCGTTCAGGGCGCATATTCATCAACTCTGGAAGGCTTTTGTTGTTAGTCAATTCAATAACTGCATCTATTTCATTGTTATTAAAGAAATCAGTGAAGTTTTTGAATGTGGGTATCCCCAGTGATTGCGCCTTGACCATACCGCAGGCTTCAGGGTTTATATCGCAGACGCCGGACACTGTTAAATCAAGATACGGGAACGAGGTGGTTTCCAGGAGATTAAGGAAGTATTCACAGGCTCGGCCGCCGCCCACGATTCCAAGTTTGAACCTGACTTTTTGCAGATTATTATTCGCCATGGCTTTTTCCCTTTTCCAAAGAAAATCAGGGCAATAAAAAAGAAGATCTTCAGAAAATGATAGATAGGTGTTGTTTTTTTGTCAAGTAAAGGATGTTCCCGGCATCTTTATTTAAATTCAGGTAATTTTATTCAATAAAAGTCATTAAAAAATTCGCGAAAACGCGCTTGAAATTATCAAATCGAAACTGTATAGTCCTATTGAAAAATATACTAATATCGTTGACAGAAAAAATTAGTCGGCGCTATTCTCATCAGCATGGAAGAAATTGTTCAGGGACCCGGCCTCAAACCTGGTAAAATGTTAATCACGACAGCGGGCAACAAGCCCTTTTCCATCATTATAACCTCGGATTCAAGGTAATAGAATACGTTACTGAAATAATTTAAGCCATTAATAAAATACCAGGATAATCATGAGAGAGTCCACACCTTGGAAAATAATCTTGCTTGATGATGAAGAAGACATCAGGGAAGTTATCTCCATTGTCCTTACAGATGCGGGCTTTTCAGTAACAACAGCTGAAGACGGTGAGACGGGACTGGCGTTTTGCGAAACAATTAATCCCCAGATTGTGATTACCGATATTCGTATGCCCGGCATTGACGGGATTCAAGTACTTCGATCAGTAAAACAGAAGTATCCGGATATCGAAGTTATTGTCATCACTGCATTCGGAGAAATGGAACTGGCCGTAAAGGCTCTTCAGCTCGATGCTTCGGATTTTGTCATAAAACCCATCGACGAGTCTGCACTGCTGGTTTCAATAGAGCGGGCGCAGCAACGCTACAGTTCAAGACAGGCGCTAAAAGACTACACCCGGTTGCTGGAAAAGGAAAATGCCCAGACCGCCCAGGAACTGATCAAAACCTACTCCTTTCAGAAAAACCTGATAGATAGCTCCATGGATGGCATCCTGGCCTGTGACGAAAATGAGGTTGTCGTCACGTTTAACAGGAGTATGGAAGCCATTCTCGGGTACGAGAAAAGTGATGTGCTTCACAAGATATCATTTTTCAACCTGCTTGCTGCCGGGGAAGACAAAAAGTTCAGGCGCAGCATGGCCTGCGATACATTTGGCGGGAAGGACAGGTTGTCCCTTTATGAAACCGTGCTCATGGGAAAATCCAATACCGAAGTACCGGTTCAGATATCGGCGACTGCTCTGTGGGACAACCATGTGAAAACCGGACTGGTCTGCTTTGTCAGGGATTTGAGGCAGATCCGCAGGCTGGAAAGGGAACTTTCAGATCAGGCCAGCATCCTTCACCAGGACAAACTGATGTCTCTGGGGAGGCTTTCGGCCAGTGTTGTCCATGAAATCAACAATCCCCTGTTTGGTGTACTCAACTATGTACGGCTCATGATCCGACTGCTGGAAAAAGATGACCTGCCAACCGATTCCATGGAAAAATTCAAACGCTATCTTGATCTGGTGGAAAAGGAAATCCAGCGCTGCTCTGCCATCACCTCAAATCTGTTGAAATTCTCCAGAAAGTCCGAGCCTTCTTTCGGGCAGGTAAGTCTGAAGGAACTGTTCAATAAATGTGTTCTGCTCTGTCAGCATAAACTTGAATTGAGCAATATCAAACTGATATCCCTAATCCATCCTGACATACCGCCCATCAAAGGCGATTCAAACCAATTGCAGCAGTGCATGATCAACCTGATATTCAACGCAATGGATGCCATGCAAGGTGGCGGAACCATCACCCAGGCATGCGAATATGATGCACGCGCAAGCGAGGTGATCATTTCGGTGACGGACACGGGATCCGGAATTAAAAAAGAAGATCTGCCGAATATCTTTGAACCATTTTTTACCACGAAAAAAGGAGGATACAGCGTCGGGTTGGGGCTTTCAACAGTTTTTGGTATTGTTGAACACCATAAGGGCAGTATCCAGGTGGAAAGTCAAAAAGGGCATACAACGTTCAGTATCCATCTGCCGATGCACCAGCCCCCTGCACCCGCTCTTTGAAGACGGGCTGAAATTCTGGAGGGTTTTATCAGAAAACAGCTTGGAGCAGCTCAGGTTCTCAGTCTGATACAGAGTACCCTTTTGTCAAGGAGAATCACCAGAAATGAAAAAACCCAATGATAACAGTATTGACACCGGATTACACCGGGAAATAGCATTGTTCGGGGCAAGGGATATGACCATGTGCATGCAATGCGGTAACTGCAGCGCTTCGTGTCCCCTTTCCACCGGATCGGATACATTTCCAAGAACGATCTACCGGTATATCCAGCTGGGATTGCGCGACAAGTTGCTGGCATCACCGGTTCCCTGGCTGTGCTATTACTGCGGAGAATGCAACAAGGACTGTCCCCGTGGGGCTGAGCCTGCCGAGACCATGATGGCCGCCCGGAGGTGGTTGACCACCCAGTACGACTGGACCGGCCTTGCCGGAAAGCTATATCTCTCAGAAGCTTGGGAAATCGGGGCATTGAGTACCGTAGCCCTGTTTATCATTCTGCTCTTTGTTTTTTTTCATGGGCCTGTTATCACGGATCACGTGGCTGTCAATACCTTTGCTCCGGTCCTGTGGATTGAAATAGGTGACCTCCTCATGGCCGCTGTTCTGACCACATTTCTGCTTTCCAATGCGTTCAGGATGTACCGGTTTGTCATGGCCGGGACCCGGGTCCCCTTGCGGCTGTTCATCACCCAAGCCAGATTCTTTGTGCTGCATTTTGCCACCCAGAAACGATGGCGCCAGTGCGGTGAGGACAAAACCCGCTGGCTCAGGCATTTTATCCTGGTCACAGGCTATATGACCATGATGACCCTGATCATTGTTTGCATCCGCTGGTTCCAGGTTGATGACAGTTCATGGCATTTTACAAGCATTTTCGGCTATTATGCCACTGCCGTTTTGCTGTACCTGACGGTGGATATGTTTTTGAGCAGGCAGAGGAAAGCAGTGGATATGCACCGTTTTTCAGAGCCTACCGACTGGCTGTTTCTTATTCTTCTGTTCTTCACTTCATTGACCGGTATCTTAATGCACCTGGTCAGACTTGCAGGCCTTCCTGTCACGACCTATGTCATGTATGTCATTCACCTGGCCATTGCCGTGCCCATGCTGGTCATCGAAGTCCCGTTCGGTAAATGGTCCCACCTTTTTTACCGGCCACTCGCCCTGTTTCTGGCACAGGTCAGGGAAAAGGCATTAACCGCCTCCCTCATTGATGCCAAAACGGTGACGGCAACGGTTGGAGAAGCGTTTTTGGAATGCATGCAATGCGGCACCTGTACGAGCCTGTGCCCCGTCAACCGGATTCAAGAGTACAGCCCCAGAAGGATCATGAGGCAGATTGCCCTGGATACAGGGACTGTGCAGACACTGGACACTGCGGTCTGGGACTGTTTGACGTGCAATGCGTGTGGTACCAACTGCCCCCGTGGCATTGATATCATTGAGATCATGAAGACCGTGCGCAGCCTGAATGTTGACAAGGGCAAGACGCCGGACCCTGTTAAAACGGTTTTAAAAAGCCTTGAAACGAACACTAACCCCTGGAACGGCCGGCCTGAACATCGGATGGACTGGGCCCTGGGATTGGATCTGCCAACCGTTGAACCCGGCCATGAATACTGCCTGTTCACCTGCTGCACCACTGCCTATGATCCTGTTTTCGTCAAGGGCAATCAAAAAACGGCTCAGTCGCTGCCGCTACTCATGGCGGGTGCAGGCATCTCTTTCGGAACACTGGGGGTCAATGAAAACTGCTGCGGCGATCCTGCCCATACCCTAGGGGGGGATGGAATATTTACACGTCTGCGTGACACCAACAGCGATCTGCTCTTAACCCAGGGCGTTAAAAAGGTCGTGACCACATCACCCCATTGTATGAACACCTTTAAGACCGTATATCCGGAACTGACCGGACGTGTGGAAATAGAGCACTATACAGAGCTTCTCGACCGGCTTCTCACCCAGGGACGACTCAAACTGTCCCGCAAGGTGGAGCACGTGGTAACATTTCATGATCCCTGCTACCTGGGACGTCATAACAAGATTTATGATGCTCCGAGAAATATCCTCAAACGCATTCCCGGCATGACAGTAGTTGAGATGCCAAGCAACAGAGAGAACAGCCTGTGCTGCGGAGGCGGTGGGGGCGGTGCCTGGAAAAACAAAAGCACTGAAGAACCCCTAAACGTCATCCGTGTTCACCAGGCCCTGGCTTCGGGGGCCGATGTTCTGGCTACTGCCTGTCCCTTTTGTGTCCGCATGCTCAGTGATGCGGTGAGCCTGCTGGGCGTGGGGGATCGAATCCAGGTCCGTGACCTGGCAGATCTGGTTGCTGAATCCATTGAAATAAAAAAAGAAGTACGTGAGCTTGTTCATACCCCTTAGGTTTTGATCAGGAGGACAGACATGGTTGAACGAATCGGATTTTATATTTGTCACTGTGGTATCAACATTGCCTACAGGGTCCGGGTAAAGGAGGTGGCCCACTATGTGGCATCCTTACCCAATGTGGTGATAGCCCGTGATTATCTGTTCATGTGCTCTGATCCGGGACAGGAACTGATTGAAAAAGATATTCGCGAACACCAGTTAACCCGCGTGGTTGTAGCGTCCTGTTCCCCAAGGATGCATGAAAAAACCTTCAGGGCAGCCTGTGAGCGGGGAGGATTGAACCCTTTTCGGGCATTTCACATGGTCAACGTCCGGGAACATGTTTCCTGGGTCACCCTGGATGCCGACGATGCAACCCAAAAAGCAAAAATACTTGCCGGCGCCGGGATTCTTCGGGTGGTTGCCCAGAAGGAACTTACTTCCGCGACCTTTCCGGTCTGTACCAACACGTTGGTTGTTGGAGGGGGCATTGCCGGGATGCAGGCATCCCTGGATATTGCCAGTTCCGGATTCAAGGCGTACCTGGTTGAAAGGGAACCCACCGTGGGCGGTCATATGCTCCAGTATGACAAAACCTTTCCGACCCTTGACTGTGCAGCCTGCATCGGTACGCCCAAAATGGTTTCTGTGGGCCAATCCCCCAATATTGAACTCCTGTCCTACAGTGAAGTCGAAAATGTCAGCGGTTTTATCGGCAATTTCAAGGTTACGGTCCGGAAAAAAGCCCGGTATGTGGACACCACCTGCACGGGCTGCGGAGAATGCCAGACCGTATGCCCCATTGAGGTCCCCAATGAGTGGGATGTGGGAACCAAACTTCGGAAGGCCATCTTCCGGCCCTTTCCCCAGGCTGTGCCCATTACCTATTGTATCGAGAAATACGACCGTGCGCCCTGTGTCCGGACATGTCCGGCAGGAACCAATGTCCAGGGGTATGTTGCCCTGATCAAGGTTGGCAGGTACACGGAAGCGGTCAAACTGATCATGGAAAAGATTCCGCTTCCCGGGACCCTGGGACGCGTATGCCCTGCCCCCTGTGAAAAAGCCTGCCGCAGGGCCGAGGTGGACACTCCCATTGCCATTCGTGAATTAAAACGGTTTGCTGCCGACCAGGTAGACCCGGCAATCCTTGACATTCCCGAAATCCAGGACCGGCCTGAAAAGATAGCCGTTATCGGCTCAGGCCCTGCTGGTCTTACCGTTGCCTACTATCTGCGCTTGAAAGGATATCAGGTAACCGTGTTTGAAGCCCTTGACCGTTTAGGTGGAATGCTCAGAGTCGGCATTCCGGATTACCGGCTGCCCCAGGATGTCCTGGACAATGAAATCAACTATATCCTCAGACATGGTATTGATGTCAGAACCAATGTCCGGTTTGGACCGGACCTGTCCCTGGCTGATCTCAGGCAAGAGGGTTTTTCAGCCATTTTCTTAGGTATCGGTGCCCATGCGTCAATGCAGATGTCGATCCCGGGCGAACAGGATGCCGGGACTGTTGTCGATGCAGTGACGCTGCTGCGTGACATCAACCTGGGGAAAAAAGAGTCTCCAGGGAAACAGGTGATTGTCATCGGCGGAGGAAATGTTGCCATTGACGCAGCCCGTACGGTAAAGAGACTGGGAGCCGAATCCGTGACAGTCGTATACCGAAGGTCCGAGCAGGAAATGCCGGCCTATGAAGAAGAGATCAATGGCGCCAGGGAAGAAGGTGTGGCTATTTCCTTTCTGACGGCTCCAGTCAGGATTGTCTGCGAAAACAAAAAGGTAAAAGGGTTTGAGTGTATCCGAACCGAACTTGGCCCCCCGGATGACAGCGGACGAAGACGTCCCGTACCCGTGGAAGGAAGCGAATTTATGATTCCCTGCGACTGCGTCATCCCGGCCATCGGCCAACTGGTGGATACGTCATGGGCTGCGGTCGAGCCGGACCTGATGCTGACGTCAAAAAGCACCTTCAGTGTTAATTTTCATACATTCCAGACCAGTCTGCCCGATGTCTTTGCCGCCGGCGACGCAGTCACGGGCCCGGCAACGGTAATTGAAGCCGTGGCTGCAGGCCATAAGGCTGTTGAGGCCATTCACAGGTACCTTGGTGGAGAAGATCTTGATTTATACGTCCAGCAGCAGGAAGGTGCCAAACCCATCCCAGACAACTGGAAACCCATTCCTGAAACCGTGAAAACAATTCCCAGGGTTGTTTCAGACCATCTGGAACCCGATAGCAGGATGGCCACCTTTGACGAGGTGAATACCAACTTCCCCGAAGCTCTGGCCAGAAAGGAAGCGGCCCGGTGCATCGACTGCGGGGGGTGCTGTGAATGCAAGCTCTGCGTCAGCAGTTGCGAAGCAAAAGCCATTCATCATGACATGAAGGACACGGTTCAAACCATTGACGTGGGGTCGATTATCGTTGCCACAGGATTCGACCCCCTGGACCCCACCCCCATGGCACAATACGGTTACGGACGTTACGCCAACGTCTTTACCAATCTTGAATTTGAACGGCTTTCAAACGCCACGGGCCCCACCAGCGGGAAACTTCTCAAGCGAGATCCCGCTGACCGTCTCACATTTACAGAACCACCCAAAAGTGTTGCCATCCTTCACTGTATCGGCAGCCGGGATATCCATTACCATCAGTATTGTTCCCGGACCTGCTGCATGTATGCACTGAAATACGCCCACCTTATAAAGGACAAATGTGGGCACGATACGGAAATTTATAATTTTTACATTGACATGCGCTGTTTTGGCAAAGGATATGAAGAGTTCTATCAACGGGTTCAAAGTGAGGGTGTGCGTATGATTCGTGGAAAAGCCGCCCATGTTGAAGAATCGAACGGTCTGCTCCACGTAGCTGCCGAAGATACCCTTTCCGGCAGGATGGTAAACATTAGCGTAGAAATGGTCATCCTGTGCACTGCCATGGAACCGCGCGGGGATGCCAACGATGTGGCCCGGACCTTTGGTATCGCGTTGGGCGGAGACGGCTTTTTCCTGGAACAGCACCCCAAGCTCGAACCGGTTTCTACCGCCACCGCTGGTGTTTTCCTGGCAGGCTCCTGCCAGGGCCCCAAGGACATCCCCGACACGGTTGCCCAGGCAAAGGGGGCAGCAGCCGAAGCCCTTGCCATGAGCGCTTTAGGGCATGTGACCGTATCTCCGATGATATCCTACATTGATCCGGATATCTGCATCGGATGCAAGATCTGTATTGATCTGTGTCCTTACTCAGCCATCGAATTCAATGATTTGAAACTGATCAGTGAGGTAAATGAAGCCGTGTGTAAAGGCTGCGGCAGCTGCTCCGGCTACTGTCCCAGCGGTGCTGCAGGCGTCCGTCATTTTACCGGCAAACAGATTTTTGCCGAAATCGACGGATTGATGGCAGGATGAGTTGAATACCATGGAACCAACAACGAACAAAACACTATCATGACAGCAAGGGAGCAGGACCATGAGCGAATTTGAACCAACGATTGTCGCCTTTTTCTGTAACTGGTGTACCTATACTGCAGCAGACCTGGCAGGCACATCCCGTTTGTCATATCCGCACAATATCAAGATAGTCCGGATGATGTGCACGGGTATGGTGGACAGCAAATATGTGATTAAGGCTTTTCTGGAGGGGGCTGACGCTGTTTTGATCTCCGGCTGCCATCCGGGGGACTGCCATTACATTAACGGAAATTTCAAGGCCAGGCGCCGGATGAAACTGGTAAAGACAATCATGAAACAATTCGGTTTTGAGGAAGAACGGCTCCGATTAACCTGGATCGGTGCAAGCGACGGCGTTCAGTTTGCCCATACCATCAATGAGATGGTCGAGCAAATTAAAGAATTGGGCCCCAGTCAGGTAAAAACCACTATGGTAATTTAGGTTCAGGCACCGGCGTTATCATTGAAATAAGACAGCCCAAACCTATCTTGGAGGATAAACATGGCCGCTTTTTCAAAAATTGATGTAAAAGATAAGGATATTCTGGCTTCTTTGCAGGGTTTTTTCAGGAAAATGCTTGAATCAGGCAAAATCAGCGCATTGATGGTTCCATGGCATCTGCCCATGAAAACCGTTGTCATGCCCACATTAATCACTGATCCCGATCAGGTGGACAGGGCCGATCCCCTTGCCCCGTCGTTTCCTTTGAACGCTGCCAGGATTGCCTCAAAATTGACAAAACACAAGGCCGGAGGCCCTGTGGCTCTGGTCATGAGGTCCTGTGAGATCCGGGCGTTTGTGGAACTGGTAAAACTCAGGCAAGGATCATTTGATGATGTCATTATACTAGGGGTAGACTGTCTTGGTGCTTACACTAACGCTGATTATGCCGTGTTTTCAGGCAACGATTCACTGGCTGCCACCCGGCCGTTTTATGAACGGGTACTTGGTGGGAAAACCAGTGCCCCGGACAACATTGACCTTGCCAGGGCCTGCAGGGTCTGTGAACACCCGATTCCAACAAACGCCGATATCATTATTGGATTATATGGTGTGGACTGCACAAGCCACCTCCTTGTGGAAGCGGCAACCCCCAAGGGAGAAACCGTTATCGGGGCGATGGGCCTTACCGGAGCCCAGGAAAGCCCGGCTCGCAAACAGGCTGTAACTGCACTTGTTTCAGACCGGAAAACCCACAGGGATGAGATGTTTAAACAGACTTCGGAAAAAATCGGCAGCATTGAAAAACTGTCCCAATACCTGTCCAGGTGCGTTAACTGCTATAACTGCAGGGTGGCCTGTCCTGTCTGTTACTGCAAAGAATGCGTTTTCTGCACAGATGTGTTTGATCATGATTCCTTTCAATACCTGCAGTGGGCAAAAAAGAAAGGCAAAATCAAAATGCCTACGGATACTGATTTTTTCCATATCACCCGCCTGGCCCATATGAGCTTGATGTGCGTTGGATGCGGACAGTGTTCCAATGCATGTCCCAATGATATTTCCCTGATGGAACTGTTCCGTACCGTCGCACACCACACCCAGGCGGCATTTGATTATGAACCCGGTAGAGATCCGGACATCCCCATTCCTTTGTCAGGTTTCGGGAACAGTGAATTTGAGGAGGTGGTTGGCATAAAATCACGGAGTGATGGCTGACCTGTCATTTTATGAAATTTAAGGAATCCGTTGATGGAACGACCATAAATAGTTCAGGGTTCATTAGATATAAGAGGGGGTATGATGAGAAACAAAATCGGCACCGCCATGGTGATTGGGGCTGGAATCAGCGGAATTCGGAGCGCTCTTGACCTGGCGGAATTCGGCTACAGCGTAAGCCTTATCGACAGTGCACCTGCCATTGGCGGTATCTTGAGCCAGCTTGATTACCAGTTTCCCAATGATGGGTGCGGCATGTGCAAGATGCTTCCCCTTGTCAACCGGGATGCATCATCCCAGTTCTGCCTTAGAAAAGGACTTTTCCATGAAAATATTCAGATTATGCTGAATACCAGACTGACCGCTGTTCACGGTGAACCTGGAAAGTATACCGCAGTACTTGAGCAGAAACCCTCAGCCATTGACCCGGAACTGTGCATTGGTTGCGGCGACTGTGCGCGTGTCTGTCCGGTAGAGGGACCGGATTCCTTTAATATGAATCTTTCCACGAGAAAAGCGGTTTATCTTCAAGTACCCCATAATATCCCCAACACGTACACCATTGATTTCACCCTTTGCTCCCGGTGCGGCGAGTGCGTAAAAGCCTGTCCTACCCACGCTATCAAGCTCCCGGAAGAAAAACGAAAAAATTTTCATATCCTGGTTGTTGACGATGAATTCAGCGTCCGGGACTCCTTGAAAGAATGGTTGGATCTTGAAGGATTTTCTGTGGATATGGCTGAATCGGGTCAGAATGCCCTGGAGATGTTGTCTCCGGGAAAATACAATCTGATGCTCACTGATATAAAAATGCCGGGGATGGATGGCGTTGAACTGTTAAAAGCTGCCAAGGGAATTGACCCGGACCTGACGGTTGTCATGATGACGGCCTATGCCACTGTGGAAACTGCGGTGGAAGGCATGAAGAACGGAGCACTTGACTATCTGCTCAAACCCTTTGATCCTGAAAAATTCACCCCTAAAATTCTTGAAATCTACAAAACACAGCAGGTGGTCGAGGAACGCTCTTTAGAGGTGAATGCCATTATTTTCAGTACAGGCGTTGATTATTTTAATCCGTTACAGTCCAAAAACACCTTTGGATACGGTATCTATCCCGACGTTGTCACCAGCAGGGAATTTGAAAGGCTTTTAAGCGGAACCGGTCCCAGTCCAGGAAAGCTCTTAAGACGCTCTGATAAAAAACCCGTAAAAAAGATCGCCTGGTTCCAGTGCGTCGGATCCAGGGATATGAATGCCCAGGCCGATTTCTGTTCATCTGTCTGCTGCATGCATGCCATCAAAGAGGCCCGCCTTGTAAAGGAAAAATACGGGCCTGACATTGAAACAACGATTTTCTATATGGATCTGAGGGCTTTTGGAAAATCCTTTTTCCAGTACGTTGAACAGGCCCGCTCGGAGTACGGCGTCCTTTTTGAACGCTCACGCGTACATTCCGTCACCCCAGCCAGCGATGGCGGAAGCCTTCATTTTTTTCATGTGGATCAGATGGGAAAGAGCCTTGAAAAAACAGTTGACATGATTGTCCTTTCCATTGGCCAGAAACCGTCTTCAGGTGCCAAAACCCTTGCTGAAACAACCGGATTTGATCTGAACGAGTGGGGATTTGCCAAACCGCTTCCCTTTTCAACCAGCCGGTCGGGAAAGGACGGAATTGTTATAGGAGGGTCTTTTTCAGAGCTGAAAGATATCAGTGAATCCGTTATTCAATCCAGTTCCGCAGCACTGTGTGCCTCCCGGTTCATCCATTCCGTGGGAGGCAGCATCCAGCCCAAATCCGATGAAACCCTGCTGTTGCGTGATACCTTGCATGAACCGGTCCGTGGTCTGATAATTGTCTGCACATGCTGGCAGTCAGGCTCGGAACCGATGGATGAGGGCCAAATGGAGAGCTTTCTGATGGAAGACCCGTCTGTTTCGGCAGTTCTTTTCATGGAGCGGATCTGTACTGCCCAGGGATGGGATGAATTGACAGAAGCGTTAAAACAATCCCAGGCCAATCGGATTCTCATCGGAGCCTGCCTGCCCTATATCTTTGTTAGAAAAATCAATGAGCTTGCCAAACAGGCTAAGCTTCAACCGTCCCTGATTGATGTGGTTGATATCCGTACCGCGGGATCCGGATCCCAAGGCGAGCATTTCAGAGCATCCCTGACATCCCTGATTGCAGAAAAATTAAAAGTGGGGTTTGCACGGTTAAAGAGGATTGATCCCATACCGGTTCAAACACTGCCATCGATCCAAAAGGCCCTGGTTGTCGGCGGAGGAATAGCCGGTATGACAGCAGCCCTTGCCATTGCGGATCATGGATTTGAAGTCGATCTGATTGAGCAGGAAAAGGAACTGGGAGGTAACCTCGGCTGGCTGAAAAAGACTGTTGAGGGCAATGACATCCAAGCCTTTCTAGTTGAGGCCCAAAATAAAGTCCAAAACCATCCCATGGTGAGGGTTCACACCAGTTCAATGATAACCGGGTCGTCCGGAAGGGCCGGTGATTTTCATACAACAGTCCATGACATGGCAGCAGATCGTCCCATGGCGTTTGAACACGGGGTCACTATTTTGGCAACGGGCGGCAGGGAGGCGAGTACCACATCCTACGCTCATGGAACAAGCAGCAAGATTCTCACCCACAAAGAACTCCAGCAGGGTCTTGACGACGGCTCTGTCCACCCCGATTTTCTGTCATCAGTGGTCATGATTCAGTGCGTGGATTCACGGGAAGGTTCCCAAAAAAATTATTGCAGCCGTATATGCTGTACATCCACCATAAAACACGCCCTTCATCTCAAGGAATTGAACCCGGACATGACCATTTATGTTCTATACCGGGACATGATGACCTATGGATTTTTGGAAACTTATTTCACCAGGGCTAGGAACAGCGGCATTATCTTTATTCAATACGATCCTGACCGGAAACCGGATGTTGTGCCTGAAGAAAACCATGTCATTGTCACTGCCTTTGAGCCGATTTTGAACAGGGATATTGAAATTATAGCAGATCTGGTAATTCTTGCCACAGGCATGACTCCCCAACTTCCCGTGGCCCTGGCCGACTATTTTGGAGCCAAAACCGATCCATTCGGATTCTTTAAAGAGGCTGAATCAAAATGGCGGCCGGTTGATTCCATGAAAGAGGGGGTATTTGCCTGCGGTCTGTGCCATTCACCCCGTAACATAACTGAGACGGTAGCCAGCGCAGAAGCCTCTGCCCAACGTGCACTGAGAATTCTTGGCAGCCGTGAAATAGCGGGGGGTGCCCTTGTTGCCCGGGTCCATCCCAGTATCTGCAGCCTGTGTGAACGATGTATCGCCACCTGCCCCTACCATGCCCGGTCCCTGGCACCTGATCTGGACCGGATCATCGTCAACCCTGTCATGTGCCAGGGCTGTGGATCCTGTATGGTTGTCTGTCCCAATAGTGCATCGACAATAACCGGCCTTGGAAATGAGCAGGTATTTGACATAATTGATGCGATGTTTTAGATTCTTGGACTCTTACGGCTGTTAAAACCCATAAAAAACCCCAGACCAGGTTAGACCCAGTCTGGGGTTTTTGAAAAATTAATCCGGCGGCGTCCTACTCTCCCACACAGCTTCCCATGCAGTACCATCGGCGCTGGAGACCTTAACTTCCGTGTTCGGGACGGGGAACGGGTGTTACCTCTCTGCCAAAAGTGCCGGACCAGGAAAGCCTAGTTTGTCCATCGCCGCGTCAGGCTGCGGTTTTCATCCTCGGCATGGAACCACCATGCCTCCGGTGAAAATCCTCCCCTTCCTTGCGCTGAATCAAACCATTTCTTTCCTGGTCCGGCACTTTGTTTCGTAAAATCAAGGCTGATTTTACACGCACTGATGGCCAACATAGCATATGGTTTAGGTGTCTCAGCAATGGACAGGGGTATTCCTTACTGTGAGAAAAATGATCCGTGACCCGTCCACAACTGATTCGGCCTGGAGCTTTTCACACCAGAGGCACGGTAATCGGCCCTGACCATGGACATTCAGGGCAGAGGCGGTCAAGCGGTTTGCGGACCTGGGCGTTAAGAAGCCCAGGCTGTTTGAGGACCCACTGGACCGCAGTTCCGGGGATTTAGCACGGGGCCGCAAACCGTCAGCCGGAGC
>JAZDGN010000018.1:0-67285 GCA_043806875.1 Pseudomonadota bacterium | reverse complement strand
TCCGTTAAAAAAGTGTTTACCGTGCCTGCGCACGTTAAAGATTCGCTCTTCTTCTCACTGACCAGTTTTCAAAGATCAAAAATCTAACTCAAAAAAAATGCCTTTCTGAAAAACTTCGTACTTCCGTTTCAGAAAGACTCGAGAAATCTACCTCCGATTCCATGAAATGTCAAATCTTTTTTTGAGAGTTCCTTCTGAAAAAAGATATTCAATTGAATTGTAACGATTTATTTAAGGATGATATTGAGGAATTCGTTGCTCCGATCAAGAGTCTTGACCTTAAAATCATCCATGAACCGTTAAATGTCCCGGATAAAGGCAGAACCATGATTCATGGTTTCCTTCATCTCACAGCCTTCTGCCGCAGAAGATGATCGGCAATCACAAGAAGCATCATTGCTGAGCATACAGGATTGATCCTGGGAATTGCAGACACATCGTGGCGGCCCCGGGTTGAAATTTCAATACAATTGCCATATTCATCCAGGGTTTGCTGTGACCTGACAATGGAAGGAATGGGTTTGACATGGGCCCTTGCAATGATTGTATCCCCGTTGGATATACCGGCAAGAATACCTCCGGAATTATTGGTCTCAAATCCTGATTCAAGTATCTGATCATTGTTTTCAAAACCAGTCATGGCAGTTGCGCTGCAACCGGCACCTATTTCCACAGCCTTTACAGCTCCGATACTCATCAGTGCCTTGGCAATATCAGCATCCAGTTTGTCGAAAACGGGCTCTCCAAGTCCGGCAGGAACATTATGGACACGGATTTCGACTACTCCGCCGATGGAGTCCCCCTGTTTTTTTACCTCAAGGATTCGCTGTTCCATGGCATCAACAGCATCGGGGTCCGGGCAGACGAACCTGTTTTCCTTGGCAGCCACCGGGTTAAACCGGGTTGCAACGATTCCTCCCAAGGCTATGGTGTAAGTAGCCACCTGTATCTTGAACTGGTCCAGGAATGCCTGGGCCACGGCTCCTGCTGCTACCCGGGCTGCCGTTTCCCTGGCAGAGGCCCTGCCGCCTCCCCGCCAGTCCCTAATACCATATTTGGCCTGGTAGGTTATGTCACCGTGTCCAGGTCTGAATGCTGAAGCATTGGCCTCATAGGCTCGGGAGTCTGCATCCTGGTTCCGGATCAAAATCTGAATGGGTGTCCCGGTGGTTTTCCCCTGGAACAGTCCTGAAAGAATCTCCGGAATATCCGGTTCTTTCCTTGACGTGCTGGCCGGGGTTTGGCCGGGTTTACGCTTGTCCAAGGCTTCCTGAATCATGCTTTGGTTCAAACCGATTCCCGGAGGACATCCTTCGACCACAACGCCAGTGGCGGGTCCGTGGGACTCCCCCCAGGTGGTGATCCTGAACAGGGTCCCGAAACTACTGCCTGCCATAATTTATCCTCCTTTCAATTTCACGAGCCACTTCCAGTGGATTGATGAACGATGTATCCACTTCAAAATCAGCCGCCATTTTATATATGGGAGTCCTTTCCTGCAATAAAGCCCTGGTTTCCTCAGCAGTGCCTGCTCCGGTAAGAGATGGCCTGAGACTTAATGTATTGATATCTTTTCCAAGCCGGTCAAGGATGACAGTTTCCAGAGCAGACAGCAGTACAACAGATCCATGGCTCTTCATGAACCTGACGTTGTTAGGATCAAGGACAACACCGCCTCCCGTGGCTATGACTGTGTCGGATCTGAAGTCCGTTTTCATGAGGGTCTTTTTTTCCAGGGATCTGAAAAAAACCCAGCCTTCACGCTTAACAAGGGAAGCAATGGTAGTTCCCAGTGTATCTTCCATGAACCGGTCCATATCCAGGAAATCAATTCCCAGCAAATCAGCAAGGTGCTTTCCAACAGTGCTTTTCCCGGTACAACGGTAACCGATCAGATAAATATTCATGAGTTTTTATCTCTCTCCGTTCACCACCGGCTATTCAAACAACTGGTCAAAGGTTTCCCAGAACAGGGGAAAAGATTTTGCCACACATCCGGGGTTTTCCACTGCCATACCCGGTACCCGTACGCCTGCTATGGAAAATGCCATGGCAATGCGATGGTCATTAAAGGTTTCAATCCTGGCACCTGTTGGTTGTCCGCCCTGGACCGACAGCCATGAATCTCCCTGCTCTGCAGTAATCCCCATTTTCCGGAGCTGGGACACAACAGCGCTGATTCGATCGCATTCCTTTTCCCTCAGATGGGCAATGTTTCTAATCACGGTTGTCCCTTTGGCAAAGGCTGCAACAACGGCTAGGGTGGGAACGACATCGGGAATGTCTGCCATATCCACATCAACGCCCTCCAGATCATTGCCGCGAACCTGAATCCCTGTGGAAACCTGATGGACAGAACAGCCCATCTTTTCAAGGATATCAAGAAGCCTCACGTCTCCCTGCAGGGATGATCTCGAAACATGCTCCACTATAACCGGTTTTCCTGTCACAGCCCCTACTGCCCAAAAGTAGCTGGCATTGGAAAGATCTGGTTCAACTGTAATAATCCCGGCTTCATAAACCTGTCTGCCAGGAACTTTGAAACGGACATCACTGACGGCTTTGGCAGTCACCTTGAACCGGTCCATCATATCCAGGGTCAGCCGTATGTAAGGCGCTGAAACGGCAGGGGATGGAAGAAAAATGTCCAGGCCAAGGTCAAGAACAGGTCCGATCATCAGAAGAGAGGAGAGG
Organism: Pseudomonadota bacterium; assembly: GCA_043806875.1. Taxonomy (GTDB): domain Bacteria; phylum Desulfobacterota; class Desulfobacteria; order Desulfobacterales; family Desulfobacteraceae; genus JAZDGN01. The sequence goes on along the minus strand of JAZDGN010000018.1, from coordinate 64,591 downwards.
TACTGGCTGCTCTGGGAGCAATCCAGGGAAACGGTTCCCCCATGTTTTTTGTCACCGTTGATACGGACCGGTGGACAACCGTTACCGGCAATGCCTCTGGCGTCAACACCAGCCTCCCGGAGTGCCTTGAGAAGACCTTCCATGGGCCGCTCTTTCATCCTCATGTCTCCGGTCAGGATATACGGTGTCCTGCCCAGGGCAGCGACTCCCGCCAGGAGTCTCATGGACGTCCCTGAATTTCCTAGAAATATTTCCCCGGCACAGGCCCGGGGCTCGCCCCGGAATCCTGATACCAGGACACTGCCGTCAGCAGAATCTGTCATGGATGCGCCCATGGCTTCAAGGGCATACCGCGTGTATCTGACATCATCACTGGCAAGCAAGTTTCTGATGGTTGATGTCCCCCTGGCAAGGGATGCACAGATCAATGCCCGGTGGGAAATACTTTTGGAGCCCGGAATTCTGATACTGACAGCCTTTACCGGTCGTGTCTGAATGGGTTTCATACTTTCCTCATTGCTTGAAGTACCGCGTCTCTCATCACCGGTTCAGGAGCATCCTTGCCGGTAAACAGTTTGAACTGGGCCGCCCCCTGATGGATAAACATGGACAAACCGTCAATGAGTCTACAGCCTGCTGTTTTTGCTTCTTTCAGAAATCTGGTTTCAAGGGGATTATACACAATATCCATGACAATCATCCCTGGGTGCAGGAATCGTTTGTCTAAAGGGGTTTGATCCTGGTTGGGCGTCATTCCAATGCTGGTTGTATTGATAATGATATCCGGCCTGGCTGTTTCAAAATCGTCCATGGATACAAAAGCGGCCCCCACCTGGTGAGCGAGGGATATTCCCTTGGAAACCGTCCTATTGGTAATGGTAATAACCGCATTCTTCTTTTTGAGTCCAAAGGCCACCGCCTTGGCAGCACCTCCGGCCCCCAGGATACACACATGCCGGCGCTGGAGTGATGTCAAGGCCATAAGCGGTTCCACTGCGCCCCGGTGATCTGTATTGTAACCAGTAAGCTTGCCATTTTGATTTACAATGGTATTGACAGCGCCCATACAGCGGGCATCCTCGTCAATCTCATCAAGAAAGGGAATTACACTCTCCTTAAAGGGTATGGTGATGGACACCCCTCGGATTCCAAGTTCACGGATAGCCAGGATCCCGTTTGCAATATCGGTTATCCTGAAAGCAAGATACACGGCATTGAAGCCGATTTTCTTGAAAGCCGCATTATGCATTACCGGGCCCATGGAATGGGCAACGGGATTTCCGAAAACCCCGAAAAGCACCGTTGACGTATCCACCCTTTTGCCTTTGGTCATGGAACAGTGCATATCAGGCATGATCACTGTAAACCGGATAGGATCCCAGGTGTTTCAGGAACAGGCAGTGCTCCTGCATTCTGGCAACGGTCTGGGACACAATGGCATCGTTGATATGCCCCTCTATATCCATAAAAAAATAATAACTCCAGTTCTGGTTTTTGTTGGGTCTGGATTCAAGTTTTACCATATTCAGACCGGCTTTGTTAACAGGTTCCAGGGCCTTGAACAGGGCACCTGGTACATGGGAGGTTGCAAACATGATGGACGTTTTGTCATGCCCCGTTTTCTGGGCTCTCTCATTAGAAATGATTAAAAAACGTGTGATATTGCCGGAGTGGTCTTCGATTTTGGATTCAACCACCTGGAGGCCATATATATGGGCAGCCCGGCTGCTGGCAATGGCAGCCGAGGCAGGCTCTTCCGATGCGATGCTTGCGGCTCTGGAGGTGCTGCTGGTTTCAATGATTCTGGCATTAGGGAGTTTTTTCTGAATCCACCCCCGGCATTGGGCAATGGCCTGGGGGTGGGAATAGATGGTTTGTATGTCTCCAAGATTCCCTGTAACGGATAAAACATCATGGGAAATGTGTTCATAGTGTTCTGCTGTAATGTTAAGGTTATACTCGCAGAAAAGGTCCAGGGTATGGTTTACAGCCCCTTCAATTGAGTTTTCAACCGGAACCACCCCGTACCGACTCTCTTTTTTATTTACCTCGTTAAAGATATCCCGGATCCCGGGAGCTTCAACAAAAGTACCGGAATGGCTGAAAAAATTCAGCGCTGCTATGTGGGTATAACTTGCTTGGGGTCCCAGATATGATATCCGGTGAGATTTTTGTATCTGGCGTGTTGCGGTCATGATGACGCTGAAAATATAACCGAGAACATCTTCGTCAGCAGGACCGCTGTTAATTTTTTTTAATCGTTCAAGGACCTTTTTTTCCCTGGATTTATCCAGGACATCAGATCCTTTTTCCTGCTTGATATCGCCAATCTGTTTGCCGATAAGAAGCCTTTTATTGATAAGCCCTACAATTTGGGTATCAATCTCGTCGATACCGGCCCTTAATTTTTCAAGCCGCTGTTCCAATATTTCTGGTGTCTGATGTGATGATGTCATTGTATAATGCCTGTTCTGTTAGCCATTGTGTTGATATCAGCCATTACTATAGCATTGCGCATTCTGTTTGCAACTGCATTCCTTCTATAGGGATTGCCCCGGGCACCGGCTTTTTGGATCAAACTTTTTGGCCCACCGATTTTTGTTAACAAAAAAGGGTTGCAGCTGTTTTCCTGCAACCCCCGAGAATAGAAAAGCCGCAGCATCCTTCTGGTCAGCTGTGGCTTTTTCGCTTTGTTAACTGATGGTTTCGGTTTAGCTCAGCGCACCACAGGCAGACCGGTGTTATAATAATACCGAAAATAAAAATAGTGTCTGCCTGTCATTGTCTTGATCATCAAAAAAGTTCCTGTCGTGATTACAAACCTGCCGATCTGGTTTTAATAACAATCTAAACGGATCCAAGTCAAGTCTTTTATAAAAAATTACCGGAATCGGTTATGACCCTGTACAGTGCTTCTAATCACTCCTTGTTCAGGATAAAGGTTTTTATGCGGTTTCCGTCCTTTTCCTTCACCGTGGTCGTAAAACCATCAATGAGCAGTGATTCACCCACATTGGGTATCCGTCCCATCCGATCCAGTATATATCCTGAAAAGGTATCATAGTCATTGGACTCGGGTATGTCCAGATCGAGTTTTTTATTGACCTCCTCTATCTCAGTTTTTCCCAGAACAACCCATTTTTTCCCTTTGAGTTTAATGATATGGGGGTCTAATTTGTCGGTTTCATCTGTGATTTCACCCACAATTTCTTCCAGGACATCTTCCATGGTAACCAGGCCTGAAACGCCACCATGCTCATCGATGACGATGCCTATATGGTTTTTAAGACGCTTGAATTCCCTGAGCAGGGAGTCCAGTTTTTTGGATTCAGGGACAAAATACGGTTCACGCATAATTTCTCTGACATTGACCCCAGGGGATTCACTGGTACGGCATGTTTCGTGATACCTGAAAAATAGATCCTTGATGTTCAGGATTCCCACGATATTGTCAATGGAATCCTCAATGACAGGAATCCTGGTAAATCCGGATTTCAGTATGGATTTGAGATCAAGAGGATCCTGGATATCCAGTACGAACATATCTGCCCTGGGAGTCATGATCTCCGATGCGCTGGTATCGTCAAACTCAAAAATATTGGAAATAAATTCCTTTTCCTCTTCCTTGATCTCCCCGCCTTCCTCGACCACTTCGACCATTGTCATCAACTCATCTTCAGTTACCGCTGGGAGACTTTTAAACTGGCCCAGAAATTTTGGAATAAAATTGAGAAGGAAGATGATAGGAATAAAAAGCACTGACAACCAGAAAATTGGATAGATGACCATACGGGCCACCCTTACATTATTGTGTGTTGCGAATGATTTTGGGAAAATTTCTCCAAACACCAGGATCAGGAGCGTCATGACACCGGTGGATATACCAACGGCATTGGATTTGAAAAAGTCTATGGCAATGGCCGTTGCAATGGAAGACGCACCAATGTTGACAAGGTTATTCCCGATAAGGATGGTTGACAGGAGCCGGTGGGAGTCGGACTTCATCCTGAAGATAAGTTTCTCCACAGGACCGCCCTCCTTAGCCATGTGCAAGGCTTTGATCCTGCCGATGGAAAAAAGGGCTGTTTCAGCAGCCGAGAAAAATGCAGAGAGGATAAGGCAAAAAACAAGAAGTGTCAGCTGACTTGGCATAGAATCCTCATTCAATCAAGGATCTGGCTCAAGAAAAGCTTGGTACGCTCATGTTGAGGATTGTTAAAGAACTCTTCGGGATCATTCTCTTCAAGAATCTGGCCTCCATCCATAAAAAGAACACGATGGGCAACGCTCTTGGCAAAACCCATCTCATGACTGACCACAATCATGGTCATGCCGTCCTGGGCTAGACTGATCATGACATCCAGAACCTCTTTGACCATCTCCGGATCCAGGGCAGAGGTTGGTTCGTCAAACAAAATAACGTTGGGTTTCATGCACAGACTGCGCGCAATGGCAACGCGCTGTTGCTGACCTCCTGAAAGCTGGCCTGGAAATTTTTTGGCCTGTTCAGCAATACGTACCTTTTCCAAATAAAACATGGCCGTTTCCTCGGCTTCCTTTTTCGGGGTTTTCCTTACCCAGATGGGTCCGAGGGTCAGATTTTCCAGGATGGTGAGATGGGGGAACAGGTTAAAATGCTGAAACACCATCCCAACTTCCATTCTGATTTTTTCAATATTCTTGAGATCATTGGTCAGTTCTACTCCATCAACGATGATCTTTCCCCGCTGGTGCTCTTCCAGACGGTTAATACACCTTATCAGCGTTGATTTCCCCGAACCTGACGGACCACAGATGACAATCCTCTCACGGCGATTGATCGTAAGATTGACATCCTTGAGCACGTGGAATTCACCGTACCACTTGTGCATGTTCTCGATGGTGATTATGGGCGTGTTGTCCATATCCTTGTCAATTGCAGATGAATTCATTGATTATGTCCTGATTTATGTCCTTTATACTATCGTAAGTTATAGGAGTTAAAGACTGGTGTCCAATTCCTTTTCCAGACGTCTGCTGTAGTTGGACATGAAAAAACAGCAGACAAAATAAATCAATGCCACAAAAATATACATCTCTGCTGAATATCCCATCCACCTGGGATCCGACAGTGTTGTCTGGGCGGTTTTCAGAAGGTCATACAGGGCAATGATCACGACCAGCGACGTATCCTTGAATGCGGAAATAAGGATACTCACCGATGGCGGTATGACTATTTTCAAGGCCTGGGGTAGAATAATCAGCCGCATGGTCTGAAAGTAATTCAGTCCCAGTGATTCCGCCGCTTCATACTGTCCCCTGTTCATACCCTGGAGTCCACCCCGGACTACCTCGGCAATATAGGCTGCCGTAAATAGGATAATGGCAACCTGGGCTCGTAGGATCTTGTTGACTGTGATGCCTTCTGGAAGGAACAGGGGGAAAACCACCGAAGACATGAAAAGCAGACTTATCAGGGGCACCCCTCGGATCAGTTCAATATAAACGACACAGAAGGATTTGACAATAGGCATTCTGGATTGACGTCCGAGGGCAAGGGCTATTCCAACCGGATAAGCTGCAGTAAGTCCGAACACGGACAAAAGCAGTGTCAGGGGAAGCCCTCCCCAGTCATTGCTCTCCACGGACTCCAGACCCAGGATACCGCCTTTGAGAAGAACACCCATGGAGACGAGTCCCAGAATCCAGGCCCAGAACAGGAGTTTCTTCCAATGTTTTCTGTTCTGGCTGTAAACCAGGAGACAGACAAGCATAATTATTGCCAGGAGCGGACGCCACTGGAGATTGTAAGGATAAAATCCAAATAGAATAAACCGGATGTTAGACGTAATTACAGACCAGCATGCCCCGCCGCCTTCGGATTTGCAGGCCACGTTACCGGGCAGCCAATGGCTGTTGATAAATGCCCACCTGACAAGGGGAGGAACCGTAAGCCAGAGCAGGTACAGCACAATCAGCGTCAGGACGGAGTTGAACCATCCATTAAAAAGATTTGCCCTTGCCCAGCCGATAACTCCCACAGAGATCACCGGTGGTCTGATCTGGTCAGCATTGGCAGAAGTTTTTGAACGGAGATAACCCATAGGCTGTACTATCTTTCCACAAGTGCGATTTTTTTATTGTACCAGTTCATGAATGCAGAGGTTGAGAGGCTGAATATCAGGTAAACAATCATGATAAGGGCAACACCTTCAATGGCCTGCCCGGTCTGGTTAATGGTCGTTCCGGCCACGGAAACAAAATCCGGGTATCCGATGGCCACAGCCAGGGAGCTGTTTTTTGTCAGGTTCAGCATCTGACTGGTCAGAGGAGGAATAATGACCCTCAGGGCCTGGGGAAGGATGACCAGGCTCAGTACCTGTCCCTGGGTCAGACCGATGGACAGCGCCGCTTCAGTCTGACCCTTACTGACAGACTGGATACCTGCCCTCACTACCTCGGCAACAAAAGCAGCCGTGTACAGGACAAGTCCCAGCAGCAGGGCAGTAAACTCAGGACTGACATTAATGCCTCCCTTGAAGTTAAATCCCTCAAGCCTGGGCACGTTCATCTCCATGGGTGCTCCTCCGACCCACCAGGCCAATACCGGCAGACCAATGGCCAGGACAAGGGAAACCCGGATCACAGGAAAGATCTGTCCTGTGGCCGCCTGGCGTTTACGGGCCCATTTGCGGATGAAGTAAATGGCAAGGCATGCTGCTGCAAAGGCTACGAACATATACTTGAATGCCTCGTGCCATTGGGGGACTCCAAAAACCAGTCCCCGATTGGTCAGAAACATCCCGGGAATGGGGTTGAGCGCCTGCCTGGGCGAAGGCAGCATCTCATAAAAAAATGCATACCAAAAAAAAAGCTGAAGCAATATCGGTATGTCCTGAAACACTTCCGTATAGATGGTCGCCAATCTGGCCACAAGCCAGTTGGAAGACAATCGGGCAATGCCGAGAAATGTCCCCAGTATGACTGTGAGAACAATTCCGATAAAAGCGACAATCAGGGTGTTCAAAAAGCCTACGCAAAGAGCCCTGCCATAGGAATCAGCAGCCGAATACCGGATCAGAGATTCCCCGATTTCAAAGGAGGCTTCTCTTTCGATGAACCCGAAACCTGTTGAAATATTTTGTCTTTCCAGGTTGGCAAGCGTGTTGTTAACCAGGTACCAGCTCAGAATCCCGACGGTTATCAGGGTCAGTATCTGATAGAGAATGGCAAGTTTGGCAGGGTCACGCAGAAATGGGATTTTCTCTGGTGATGATGGATCCATGGTATCCTTTTTTCAAAGACATCCCCGGGAAGAATCATCCCGGGGATGCATACTTGGTAAAATCTTATTTAAACGGAGGTGAATACATCAATCCGCCATCTTTCCACAGAGCATTCAGACCACGTTCGATCTGCAACGGTGTGTTGACACCGACGTTTCTTTCAAATATCTCAGCATAATTCCCGATCTGCTTGACTATATTGTAAGCCCATTTTTCATCAAGTCCAAGGGCTTTACCGTTTCCAGGAGTTTCACCAAGAAAGCGTTTAATAGCCGGATGTTCGATTTTGAGCATTTCATCTACATTTTTGGAAGTAATGCCGAGATCTTCGGCTTCGATCATGGCAAGCACAGAATAGTTGACAATATCTTTCCACTGATTGTCGCCATGACGGACTGCCAGTGCAAGAGGCTCCTTGGAAATAATTTCAGGGAGAATCGTGTAGTCTGCCGGGTTGGGAGCAACTGCCCGGGTGCCGGCAAGCTGGGAGGCGTCTGATGTAAGGCAGTCGCAACGCCCTGCAAAGAATGCTTTTGCAAGTTCAGCAGTATTTTCGATAACAACAGGATTCATTTTCATTTTATTTACGCGAAAATAGTCAGCTGCGTTCTGCTCGGTCGTTGTACCGGGAAGTACGCATACGGTTGCACCATCAAGTTGTTTGGCGCTTTTTACCCCAAGCTTCTTGGCAACAAGAAATCCCTGGCCGTCATAATAGTTTACCTGGACGAAATCCAGACCGAGATCAGTATCCCGGGTCAGGGTTTGGGTGGCGTTACGGGCAAGAAGATCAATCTCACCGGACTGGAGAGCAGTAAAACGGGTTTTTGCTGTAAGGGGAGTATATTTGATTTTCTCAGCATCTCCAAAAACAGCGGCGGCTACGGCCTTGGCACAATCAACATCAAGACCTCTCCAGATTCCTTTTTCATCGGGCTTTCCAAAACCGAAAAGATCACCGTTAACACCTGCCTGTATAAAACCTTTGGCCTTGACATCATCAAGGGTTCCGGCAGTTGCCATGCCAGCCGCCAGGAAAACGACTGCAGTCAATAATAGAACGACTCCTTTTAACTGTCTCATCAAACACTCCTCCTTTAGAAAATGTTGTTAATAATATCAATTGACTGCAGATAGCAGCCATGACTCATAACCCTTTGGTTGCCACGCATCTGGACCGGATCAGCACAGATTGTTTTGACGGGCTAACGATTTCTCTTCATTGATTAAATAGTTATTGCAATTATCTCTCTTTATGTCAAGGAGTTTGGAGGGATATATACTATAATTTGATTCTCTGAATCCATTGTCAGCTCTGGAAAGTGGCTGTTTACACAACAAATTGTTCCAAGATGATCCGGTATCGTGATGGTCCTGTTAACGGGAAAATTGCCTTACCATACTCAAAGCAAGGGTGGCAGTTCTGTCCGCGGCACCGGGTGATCCGAGAAGCTTCCTGACCAGGGCAAGCCGGGACCTCGTCTTCAGAAGTTCACGGGTGTGCAACATGGGTTCTACCGTATCAGCAATAATTTTCGGACTGACGTTTTTCTGTAGAAGCTCGGGAACAAGTTTCTCTCCGGCAATGATATTGGCCAGACCTACGTATTGGACTCGAACAGCCAAACGTGCCAGAAAATAAGTTATGCCTGCCATTCTGTAAACAATGACCATGGGGATGCAGCAGAGGGCAGCCTCCAGGGTTGCGGTGCCGGAGGCTGCGATTAGCATGTCGGCCCGGGTGAAAATTCGGCGGAGATCGCCCTGGACAATGGTAAATGTTGCCTGGTCTCTAAAGCGGGCAACACTGGTTTCAATCGTCTTCCGGTCAACGGATGATGCCGCAGAAACAAGAAATTTTATGTTACCCATACGTTTTTTGAGGATAACGGCTGATTGCAGCAGGGTGTCCAGTAGCCTGTCTATTTCGGTTTCCCTGGAACCGGGTAAAAGACCGATGATCCATCCGTTGTGCCCGTCCCGGGGTTTAGGTGCCATGGCGTCCGGATAGAGATCGAGCAGAGGATTGCCCACAAAAGTACAGGGAATGGCTGCTTTACGGTACAGGGGAACCTCAAAGGGAAAGATCAGGGCCATGTGATCAACACAGCGTTTGATGGTCTTTATTCTTGATGGTTTCCACGCCCAAATCTTGGGACTGATATAATACAGAACCGGTATCCCCATACGCTTTGCCACTGCAGCAGCTCTGAGATTAAACCCAGGATAGTCGATGAGGATAAGGAGATCCGGCCTTTTTGAAACAAGTCGCTCCTGCAAGAGTATGAACGCTCTGCGAATGTTAGCCAGCTGAAGGATGACTTCCCAGAGTCCCATCACCGACAAATGACGTATATGGAAAAAAAGTTCGACCCCATGGGCTTTCATCTTATCCCCGCCGATTCCGGAAAAGACGATGTGGGGATCTCTGTTCAGTATGGATCTGACCAGGGTGGAACCGTGGTCATCACCAGATGGTTCTCCGGCGATGACCATGATATGCTTTGGTCTGCCTGTCGGATTCATGTCAGGTCCGTATCTTCCATGGCAAAAATAACCATGTTATTCTTATCGGCGAGACGGATCATTTCCTCTCTGTCAAAGGCAAGGCTTTTTCCAGCTTCCAGGACAAGCACACCTGCACCGGATTCCGACATTACCCTGACGGTATCCAGTCCTGTGGAGGGGAGATCAAATCTTTGGTCCTGATTGGGTTTACAGAGTTTAATCACAACTGCCCTGCCATCGGACAGCTCACCTCCGCGCCGGATCGTTGCATCGGTTCCATCCGCGGCTTCAACGGCAAGCACAGTACCGTTACTGATCACAATACACTGGCCGATATCGAGCCGCCCAATTTCCCTGGCAATGGTCCAGCCTGCACGGATATCCTTCATCTCTGCTTTGCCGGGTTTGCGCCGGGTCCAGAGCCCTTTTTCAGCCACAAGTTCAGGCAGGAGCATGGTAGAGGGGAGTATGGCAATCCCTTCCTTTGCCATCAGGTTGGCAAAGGCGCTTAAAATGGAATTGTCATGGGTAGCCCCGAATTTTGCGATAAAGGCCAATCCCTTTAAATCAGGTCTGATGTCGGAAAAGATCCGGGTCTTTTTAATTGTTCCCAACATCACGGCCTGGCTGACGTCATGCTGACGGAAATAATTGACCAGACGGCTCACCTGTCCAAGGTGAATCCATTCGAGCATTTTTACGTGATGGGACAAGTCTTTGGAAGCCTCGTTCATATAGGCGGCCGCGTAAACGTCCAGGTTCCTGGCAGCGGCTGCTTTGGCAAACAGCACGGGAAACTGTCCTCCGCCTGCGATGAGACCTATCTTCATCCCCTGAATACTCCTACCGGGTTATCCCCCTGCTGGATTCTTTGATGAATTTCATAAACGTGAGGACTTCGGGTATCTGCTCTACTTCTGCTTTGACCCGTTCTGAAGCCTGTTTAACGGTAAGGCCTATTCTGAAAAATATCCGATATGTTTTTTTAAGCTCCTGGAGCGTGGCCTTGGAGAAATTCTTGCGTTTCAAGCCCACATTGTTCAGACCATGCAGGGTAGCTCGGTCTCCGGCAGCAATCACGTAGGGAGGGATATCTTTGACCACGGCTGATTTACCGCCGATATAAGCATAGTCTCCTATTTTAACAAACTGATGAATTGCAACGAGCCCGCCAACGGTTACATTGTCTCCGATGTCCACGTGACCTGCCAGGGTGGAGTTGTTGGCCAGAATAACCTGCTTTCCGGTTTTACAGTCATGGGCAATATGAGTGTAGGCCATGAGATAATTCTCTTCTCCCACCTCGGTTACACCTCCCCCGGATTCCGTCCCCCTGTTGATAGTGACAAATTCCCGGATAATTGTGTTACGGCCTATGATAAGAGATGTTCTCTCGCCATGGAATTTCAGATCCTGGGGAGCGGCTCCTATGGATGCATAGGGAAAAATTTTGCATCCTGGACCGATATTGACATATCTGTCGATGGTGGTATAGGGCCCTATTTCAGTACCAGCCCCAATGGTTACGTCTCCGCTGATGATGGCATAGGGGCCGATGGAAACATTTGAGTCGATCTCTGCTCCAGGGTCAATGATAGCCGTTGGGTGAATCATGTGTGCAATAACTCCGTTAAATGGGTGTCGTGGTCGCAAACGAAAAGGCCCTTTTCAGTTGTATCAGTGATGGCCTGTGGATTCGTGATCATGCAGCCTTTTTTCAATGGAAAACAATTTTTTTCTCAGCTCCGGCAATCTGGGCAGGAGGCTGCCGACCTTGAGCCATAGTCTGTGGGGCATATGGGGGAATCCGGAGACAATCTGCCCCGGAGGCACGCTAGTGAGTACCCCAGCACCCGGTCCTATAATACATCCATCGCCAACAGTAAGGTGCCCGGAAACCCCTGCCTTTCCGGCAATGATAACATTTCTGCCAATGGTGGTGCTGCCGGCAATGGCGACCTGGGCAACAACGAGGGTATTTTCACCTATGGTGACATTATGGGCGATATGAACCTGATTGTCAGTTTTAACCCCTCTTCCTATCCACGTCCGGCCGAAAGTTCCACGGTCAATGGTGTTACATGCCCCGATTTCAACATCATCGTCAATCTGCACATACCCGCCGTGGGGAATTTTCTCATGTCCTGACATACCGGGTGTGAAACCGAACCCGTCGCTACCGATAACGCATCCTGCGTGGATCAGAACACGGTTCCCGATGATGGTCCTGTCCATGATGGTGACATTGGGCTTGAGTGTTACATCCATACCAATAACCGTATTGTCGCCCACAAAAACTCCGGGCATGAGGCAGGAGCGATCTCCGATACTCACATCGTCCCCCACGGTAACACCATTGCCAATGCTTACCTGACAGCCGATCGCGCAATTGGAACCGATAAACGCCCCCGGAGAAATGAACCCTGATGGCTTGTCCGGGGGGTAGAATTCGGACAGAACCCGAAAAAACTTGAGTTTGGGCTGATCGCTCCTGAGGATGACTGCCGAGACTGCAGCAGGATCGAACTGTGCAAATTCTCTGGGGATGAGTACTGCTCCGGCACCTGTCTCATGGAGTCGTTTTAAATATGGCATCTCAACGGCAAATGTGAGATCCTGGGGGCCGGCATCCTTGAAGGAAGAGGCCCCCGTGATCTCGCGGAGGCCATCTCCCAATATTTCTGCATCGGAACTTAGAGCGATCTGTTGTACGGTAAGCTTCATGACGGGTGAACCCTGAAAAAAGAGAGTGCCTATTCTTTTGCAGAAATCTTGTTGTACTCCTTGATCAATTTGTCGGTAATGTCTATGGACTCTGGAGAATACAGAACTCCGGCCTCACCCTTCTCAAGAATTAGAAGGAAACCGTCTGCCTTTCCGATATTTTTCGCGATATCCAGGGTTTCGTTCTTGATTTTACTGATAAGGCGATATTCCATCTCCTGGAATTGTTTTGTATAATTTGCCTTCATGGTCTTGAAGTCATTAATCTTTATTCTCAATTCACGCTGTTTTTCCTCGTTCTTTTCTGCACTCATTACCAGGGATTCTCGGTCTATCTGCTTTTTCAGCTCTTCGATGGCATTACCCTGGGTCTTGAGATCTTCTTCCATCTCGGATCCCTTTTTATTGATCTCCACCTTTGAAATTTTTCCGGCACTGGATGTTGTCAGCACTTTCTGAAAATCAACGATCCCAATTTTGGCAATTTCAGCAGAAAAACAAAAAGTTGCGGTACTGAACAGAAAAACAGCCGCTATTGCGGCAATGCGATTGAAACGTCCCATTATATCCTCCATTATCATTCATAATCCCATTGACATGGCCAAGGCCATCAACGGACAGGCCGATTGTCCGGATCACAAATCTGTGAATCCTTGAAATCCGTCTCATTTGTCATGCTATACAGTTCCATGAGCATCATTAAAAGGTTGACCCCATGGAAAACTCCCACCGGCCCTTGCCGGTTTTATACTCGTTCCCGTTAAGAACCATGCCGTATTCTATCCGGATGGGTCCCATGGGAGAATACCACCGGATACCTCCGCCCCAACTGGTGTAGAGATCCTGAAGAGAGATGGGTTCATCGGTTGTATAGACATCGCCCATATCATAGAACATCACCCCCATAACATTGGCTGATTCAACAATGGGAAAAATCATTTCAGCGTTGAACTGGACGAACTTTTCTCCACCCCGCTTCTTTTCATTATCATCGGTACCGGTGTTAATGTCTGTTGATTTGTATCCGCGCACTGAATTTATGCCGCCCAGATAGAACCGTTCAAAATCGATATCGATTCCATCAGATGTCTGGTCATCAAGAAACCCGGCCCGTGTATGGAGAAATCCGGTGAGTTTCCAGAACAGGGGAAAATACTGTCCGGCTTCTGCCAGGTATTTAATAAAATCGATTTCACCTCCCAAGGCACTGCTGGCATACTCAACGGAAATATTGGCCGTAGTTCCCCGGGTCGGGTTAAAATAGGCATTCCTTGAGTCGTACCCTAAACTTGTGGTTATGCCTGATACAATATATTGTCCGGCGTCAACATCGGTGAATTCTTCCTGAACATTGGAAATTGTAAAGTCTTCATAGCTGTATTTGATCCCCACACTGGTATAGTCAAAAATCATATATCCCAAACGCAGGGCGCCGCCCTTGGTCTCCTTGTCGTAATAATCATACTCCTTGTCCCAGTTGTACAGGTCAAAACCGGCTGACAGGGGTATATCAAAAAGCCACGGTTCAGTAAAACTTATGGTGTACCTGTTAGACGTCGCTGAAACCTCTGCTTTGAAAGCAAGGGTCTGTCCCCTTCCAAAGAGATTCCTCTCCTCAACGGCGAACATGCCAAAAATACTATCCTCACTGCTGTATCCTCCACCAATACTGAAGGCTCCTGTGGCTTTTTCCTTGATATCAAAGCGGATATCCATGGTGTCGTCCCGGCTGCCCTTGGAGGTTTTAACGTCAACTCCTTCAAAATAGTCAAGACGCCTTAGATTACTCAGGCTGGTCTGGATACCCGACAAACTGTATAGTTCCTGCTCATAAACCTTGAGTTGGCGCCGGATAACCTTGTCACGGGTTTTGGTGTTGCCACTGATCATGATCCGTTCAAAATAAACCGGCGAACCCTGCTTAATCAAATACGTAACGTCAACCTTCAACTTGTCGGTATCCCTTGCTATGGATGGAACAATGTCTGCATTGGCATACCCCTTGTCCGCATAGACATCGGTCAGCGCAAGCATATCCTCCCTCAAGGTTTCCCTGCTGTAGATGGCTGATTCTTTTATCTTGATTTTTTCCCTGAGTTCGTTCTCGGGAAGGATCATATCTCCTTTAAAGGTAACACTGCCAACCGTATACTGTGAGCCTTCATCGATTTTGAATTTAATGGCAATACTGTCTTCGAGATAGGTCACTTCGGGATCAGAAACCCTGGCATCCACAAAACCGTTGTTCTTATAGTATGACTCGATTCGTTTTGAATCCTGGGAAAGTTCGTTCTCATCAAGCTCGCCCGAAGAGGTAAGCCAGGAAAGCCATCCTTTTTCATTGGTTTTCATGACTTTCTTGATCTTCTTTGCCGTGAAATACTTATTCCCGACAAAGGAGATGCTCTCTATTTTGAGTTTTTTCCCTTCGTTGATGGTGAACTGGATATCAGCCTGGTTGTTTTCCAGGGATTGAATATCGTAACTGATCGTACACTTATGATAATTCTTTCCCGTGTACAGATTTCTTATCCGGGTTAGATCCTCCTCCAGGGTATAGACATTGAGAATGGATCCCGAGCCTGTTTTCAAAACTTCTGTGATTTCAGAATCTTCAAGAACACGGTTTCCCTTGAATCGAATCTGCCGGACACTTGGCTTTTCTGTCAGGACAAACGCTATATCAACCCCACGGTCCTTGACTTCCTTTTCAACCCTTACATCATCGAAATATCCCATCTTATAGATGCGTTTCAGATCCTGGGTCAAAGATTCAGGGTCATAAACATCACCGATTTTAGTTTCTATCTTCCTTAATATTGCATCTGATTCAATACGGCGGTTACCGGAAAAACGGATGTCTGCAATAAGTTTGCGCTTGAAGATCTCCCCTGCTAATTCCTTGGAAATCTGATTTACCGCGGAGTTGAGCATCTCAACTCCGTCAGCTTCCCTGGAGAATGCCGTAGGAGACTCATCACCAAAGGTTTTTATGAGCCGGATGTCAACACTGATGGTGCGGCCTGCCTTGAAAATGCTCCCCCATACGACGTAATCCACACCATTACGGATACCGGTTTCCTGAAAATCCCTCATGGTGGCTGATTGGATTGAATCCATGGCAGCAAGGGTTACGCTTTTGGCCCCGTCTTCAGTCAGGTTTTTGGCCATCATGGCAGGAATGCTCTTGCCCAATGCAATCATCTCCGCATCCCCGATCACAGGAAAGGGAAGAAATCCGACAGCTACGGTTTCAGCGACAGCAACATTCATGGAAGTGGCAAGAAAAATAAGAATGGATACAAAAAGTGTGATGGGTGTGTTTGCTTTTTTCATAATATCAATCTCATTACCCCTTAATCCAAAATTTTGCCAGATTAAATTCAGGTTTGCATCAATCAGCAGCTATGATACTGCAGTCCCTTATGGTCACTTTTCTTTCCATGAGATCAGCCAGGGCATCATTGTGCGTTACCACAACAACAGTCATGTTGAGTTCCTGGTTAAGCTCGGTAATCAACCGGTGAACGTCAGCACTGTTCTCCCGGTCAAGGTTTCCTGTGGGTTCATCAGCAAGAAGCAGTTCCGGCTTCATCACAAGGGCCCTGGCCAGGGCGACCCGCTGTTGTTCACCGCCTGAAAGATCTTCTGCCCGATGGAAAAGACGGTGTTTCAAACCGACCCTTTCAAGAATTGCGGTGGATACCATGGCCGTGCTTTTTTTGGACCCATTGTTTATCAGCCCCGGCATCATTACATTCTCCAGGGCAGTGAACCCCTGGAGCAGATGATGGAACTGGAACACGAACCCTATATTCGTGTTTCGAAAACGGGCTCTGGCAGTCTCCTCCATCCGCATCAGATCCTGGTCCCTGAACATGAGGCGTCCGGTGTCCGGTGAGTCCAGGGTGCCCATGATCTGGAGGAGCGTTGACTTGCCGATTCCTGAAGGCCCGATAACGGCAATGGTTTCACCGGCCCGCACACTGAAATCCACATTTTCCAGGATGGAAAACCGTCCCCCCCTGGTCTGAAAACCTTTAGAAACAGAGTCCAGGGTCAATAAAACTTCATCATTCTTATCATCCATATCGGAGACCTTCAACCGGATTCATCCGGGATGCCTTATAGGATGGATAAAGGGTGGAAATAAAACAGATGAGGATTGCAGAAGCAGCAATCAGAAAAACGTCCATGGATTCCAGCTGGATGGGGAGCGTTGAGAACGGGTAGGCAGCCGGAAGTTCGATGAATTTGTACCTTTGGAGGAGCAGGGAAACCCCTACCCCCAGAAATGTTCCGGTAATGGTTCCGAACAGACCGATTATCATTCCCTGGAATATAAAAATATTGCGGATCAACGTATTGGTTGCCCCCATGGCCTTTAACACGGCGATATCCCTGGTTTTTTCCATGACCATCATAATAAGGGCACTGGCAATGTTAAAGGCTGCAACC
This sequence comes from Pseudomonadota bacterium, assembly GCA_043806875.1. Taxonomy (GTDB): domain Bacteria; phylum Desulfobacterota; class Desulfobacteria; order Desulfobacterales; family Desulfobacteraceae; genus JAZDGN01. The sequence continues at coordinate 47,636 of JAZDGN010000018.1, read as the reverse complement.
AGGATAATCAAGGTCAGAATAATGAACATGGCTGTTTTTTCCAGTTTCAGGGCTGAAAACAGACTCTGGTTGATTTCCATCCAGTCTCTGGCATAGTAGGGATAATCCAGGCGCGTAACAATAACTTTTTTAATAACATCTGCCGAAAAGATATCATCTACCCATATTCCCATGGCGGAAATTCTGTCCTTCATTCCCATCAGCTTCTGGGCTTCACCCATGTGAACATAGGCCAGGGAATTGTCATATTCAAACATACCGGATTCAAAAATACCAGTCACATGAAAACGTTTCAGGGAAGGAATGTGTCCCACAGGAGAAATCATTCCTCCCGGGGCCATGAGAACTACCGCATCTCCCTTGACAACCCCCAGATTGCCGGCAAGTTCCTTCCCAAGGATAATACCTGGGAACTCTCCGGTAACGGGATCCCCGATTTTCAAGGCTTCCATCAGGTCCTTAGGGGTGAACCCTGTAATGAGCGTCCTGTCCGTGGCAGGATCAACTCCCCGTATAACTGCTCCGGCAATTGTATTGGCCGTCTTAATCATTGTCTGGCCGAATACCATGGGAGAGACGTTAACAACCCCGGGCGTCTCTTTCAGGTCTGCCTCAGTACGGGAGTAGTCCGAGAATTTCCCGGTATAATTCATGACAATGATATGGGGTTCAACCCCGAGTATCCGTTTTCTGAAATCATTCTCGGCTCCGCTCATGACTGCAATGACAATGACAAGGGCCATGACGCCTACGGTTACCCCGGTCACGGAAAGCAGGGTAATCAGGGAAATAAAGCCTTCCCTCCGCTTTGCCTTCAGATATCTGCCAGCTATGAAAAACTCAATCCCCATGGGTTTAGGAAGTCTTTTTCATATGTGGGAAAAGAATGACTTCACGAATGGATGGTGAATCTGTGAGCAGCATGACAAGCCTGTCAATACCAATTCCCTCTCCTGCCGTTGGAGGCATGCCATATTCCAGAGCTTCCACATAGTCGGTGTCCATGACATGGGCTTCCACATCTCCCTGGGTGCGTTGCAGGGACTGCTGAACAAAACGTTCGTACTGGTCCTGGGGATCGTTGATCTCAGAAAACCCATTGGCTATTTCCTTACCTGCTATGAATAGTTCAAACCGGTCCGTGAGTTCAGGATTTTTATCGTTTTTCCTGGACAGGGGGGACACTTCCACAGGATAACCTGTGATAAAGGTCGGCTGAATCAGTTTCGGCTCAACCAGGGTATCAAACAGCTTGGTCAGTATTTTTCCGTGCAGATCTCTTTTGGTTATGATGATTCCATTCTTTTGGGCAAAGGCGAGAAGCGAGTCACTGTCTTCAAGAACCGCAGGATCAACCCCGCCGATCTCCGTAAGGGAGGTTATCATGGGAATACGCTTCCACGACCCACTGAAACTGATGGTTTCCCCCTGGTAGTTAAAGGTTTCGGATCCGTTGACCTCCATGGCGACATGTCTGAACATTATTTCTGTCATATCCATGAGATCTTCATAATCAGCATAAGCTTGATAAAATTCGACCATGGTAAATTCGGGGTTGTGTTTGGTTGAAACCCCTTCATTCCTGAAGTTTCTATTGATTTCAAACACCCGTTCAAAACCGCCGACAACGAGCCGTTTCAAATACAGCTCCGGCGCTATCCGTAAGAAAAGTTCCATTCCAAGGGCATTATGCCAGGTCTTGAAAGGTGTTGCCTCGGCCCCACCCGGAACTGGCTGCATCATCGGTGTTTCCACCTCCATGAACCCCTGATCCTCAAAGAACCGCCTCATGGCACTGATGATTCTGCTACGTTTGAGGAAAATTTCCCTGGATCCTGAATTCATGATCAGATCAAGATATCTCTGGCGGTAGCGCTTCTCAGGGTCCTTGATTCCATGAAATTTTTCAGGAAGAGGCCTAACCGATTTGGAAAGCAGTCTGAACTGTTTTGCAAGCAGAGTCCACTCACCGGTCTTGGTTTTGAACAACGCCCCGGTGACTCCGACAAAATCACCAATATCCAGTTTCTTGAACAGGGAATAAGCCTCGTCACCCACGCTGTTCTTCTGGATATACCCCTGAATCTGTCCTGTCCTGTCCTTAAACCGTATGAATGAGGACTTGCCGAACTTATTAATGGCCATCATCCGGCCTGCAACTGAAAAAACCGGACCGTTTTCTCCCTGCCGGTCCGGTTCAGAAGCTGCAATCTGGAGAAGTTGATCAATGGTATGGGTAAACCTGAAATCGTTGGGGTAAAGATTGATACCCCCAGATTGCAGCTCGATTATTTTATCTTTTCTCTCCTTAAGGAGCTTGCTTGATTCTTCCATTTATAGGACTCTTTCTTTCATAAGTTATCGTCGGTAGAAACGTGTTTAATTAACCCATTTCATGATGAAGTGTCAAGGGTTTGTTGCGGGACCACGCTCTTGAAGATGAGCGTAAAAACACTTCCTTTACCGGGTTGGCTCTCCAGGTCGATTACGCCCTCATAGGTATCCATCAGCCTGAGAACAATTGACAACCCAAGACCTGTACCTGTGGCCTTGGTTGTAAAAAACGGGTTGAACACCGTTTCCTGATCCTTGGATGAAATCCCGCATCCGGTATCCATGACCTTGAGCTTAACACGGTTATTGCGATCTCCCTGTAGAGTGACCCTGATTCTGCCCTGCCCTTCAATGGCTTCTGCAGCGTTGTTAAGGAGATTCCAGAGGATCTGTTTCAGGTGTCCGGGGTCCATATAGATCCAGAACGGCCCCTGGATTTCCGTTTCAAGAGCAATTCTGTCAGTGCACAGGGGGTCCAGCCGGAAAAGATCAATGGTTTCCAGGATGAGCTTGTCCATTTTTATGTTACCAGCATTTTTAATCTGGGGTTTGGCAAACAGGAGAAACTCCGTGACAAGACTGCTGAGTCTCTGGGTTTCACGGATAACGATCTGCATGAGCCTGTAATTGGAAGATCCGGGTTCAACACCCTCCTTTAACAACTGGATGGAGCCTGACAGGGAAGCCAGGGGATTTTTAATCTCATGGGCCATGCCCGCAGCCAGTTCACCCAGGGCTGCCATACGTTCCACACGTTTCAAATGGCCTTCCATGATTCTCAGCTCACGCCTGGCACGCTTTGTCTGAAGGGCAAGAATCCCGCTGAGAACTGCTACTGCAAAACAGGCGGCGACAATAATCAGAATCCTATAGATGACATGAGTCCAGTGAACGCTGGAAGACAGGTCCACCTGCTGACCAAAAGGCACCAGAAAGCCGTAATACTCCAGATCAATGAGGATGCCATACTGGAGACTGCTGAAGGTTGCGATCACCATGCTCCCCCTGCGCAGGAGAAGCATGCTCGAAGAAATGATTACCAGGATATACAAAAAGGTGAAAATGCTGGAAAATCCTCCGGTAATAAACAGAAGGACAGTCACCATGACGGTGTCGATAATCAACTGGACATAGGCAATTGCAATATAGTGCTGCCAGATACGCATGGCCAGAAAATAGAATGCCGAGAGCAAAAGAACACTTCCGGAAATCCAGCAGAGGGAAAGAAATGGCTGGGTTGAATAGGAGAAATTCTCATTGGAACAGAACAGAGCCGTTGCCCCGAAAAGGATCACGGCAAACAGGGCTCTGAATCCTATGAGCCAGTGAATTCCCCTGACAAGATCACGGGTATCGTCATCCATCATGGTATTGCTTGTCCCTGCCCTATCCAATGGCCGCTGCCATCTTGAAGATGGGAAGGTACATGGCAATGACAAGCCCCCCGATGACAACGCCCAGGAAAATCAGCATGAACGGTTCGATCATGTCGGTAAGGTTTTTTACAGCCTGGTCTACTTCATCATCATAGAAATCTGCAATCTTCCCCAGCATTGTATCCAGGGCTCCGGTGGATTCGCCCACGGCAATCATGGAGCAGACCATGGATGGGAAAACACCGCTTTCAAGCAGGGGATCAGCCATGGACCTCCCCTCTGAAATACCGCTTCTTACATCGATGATAGCTGCTTCGACAGTTTTGTTGCCGGCGGTTTTGGCCACGATTTCAAGGGCGTCCAGAATAGCCACACCACTGGACATCATGGTGCCCATGGTCCGGGTAAATTTTGCGACAGCAACTTTTCGGATCAGAATGCCGAATACCGGCAGGCTAAGGGACAGATCATCCATGATGACCCTCCCTTTTTTTGTGGTGTAGGCCCGCTTAAGGCCAAACAGAGACAAGGCGATCCCGCCTAGGATTATCCCGATATGCTTGATCACAAACTCACTGAGATTGACCACAAATAGGGTGGGTGCAGGCAACGCCGAGCCGAATTCAGAAAACATCTGGGAAAAAACCGGGATTACAAAAACCAGTATGATCCCGATGACAACAACAGCAACAAACAGTGTGATTCCTGGGTATGTCATTGCACCCTTGACCTGTTTTTTGAGTTTAGCCATCTTTTCCATATAGGCGGACAGCCTTCGCAGGATGACATCAAGAATACCGCCGGCTTCTCCTGCTGCGACCATGTTGACAAACAGTTCGTTGAACACCTTGGGAAATTTACCCAGGGCATCGGCAAAGGTTTCTCCCGACTCCACGGATTCTCGTATCTTTTTCAACATGGTCTTAAAAGTGAGGTTCTCCTGCTGTGCGTGAAGAATTTCCAGGCATTGAAGAAGAGGGAGTCCTGCATCGATCATGGTGGAAAACTGTCTGCAAAAGATAATAACATCATCTTCCCTGACTTTGGGCTGGAGAAACGGGATATTTTCAAAAATATCCTTTGGCTTTTTCTTGATCTTTACAGGGGTTATCTTTCTGCGTTTCAGGCTCGACCTTACCTGCTCTATTGTCTCAGCCTCCATTTCCCCCTTGATAACCTTGTTCTTGGTGTTTTTTCCTTTCCACAGATAGGCAGGCATATAGGTTCCTCTTTGAAACAGTCATTGACCGACCTGACGGTTGCGTCTGAATACAGTGATCTATTCTTACCATACCAGTCAATACACAACAACCGATTTTATATGAATCGCACCTGTTCATTTTTGATTGGTTTTAGATATAAATAATGGTAATAGGAGAGTTTTGATTATACTAACCTGCTTGCGGGCCCCCATATGAAAAAAAAATTATCGGCTGAAACGATTATTACAAGCCATAACAATGCTGATTTTGATGCTGTGGCATCCATGCTTGCCGCCCACAAGCTTTACCCGGAATCAAAGGTCATTTTTCCCGGTTCCCAGGAAAAGAATCTCAGGAACTTTTTTATCAGTTCCATGAGTTACCTGTTTAATATGGCCGATGCGGAATCCATTGATTTTTCGACCACAAAACGCCTTGTCCTGGTTGACACAAAGCAGCCCCAGAGGCTGACCCAGGTCTCGGCCCTGCTTGACCGGGATGACATTGAAATCCATATCTATGACCACCATCCAGCCCAGGAAAACGACCTCAAGGGTTCTCTCGAGATAACCCGGCTCACTGGTGCAACCGTTACCCTGCTCACGGAAATCATCCGGGAGAACAAGGTCAGTCTGACTCCGGAAGAAGCAACAATAATGGCCCTGGGTATCTATGAGGATACCGGATCGTTTACCTATTCATCAACCACGGAGCAGGATTTCCTTGCCGCAGGATTCCTGCTGTCCTGCGGAGCCTGTCTGAATACCATAGCCAGCCTTGTCGTCAGGGAGATCAGCCCGGATCAGATTTCCTGGCTCAACGACCTGCTAAATGAAAAAATTACCCACCGGATAAATGGGTTTGACATCACTGTTTCGACCATTTCATCCACGTCCTATATCCCGGATTTGGCCACTGTTGTCCAGAAGGCCATGAAGATCGAGAATATGGATGTCTTCTTTGCGGTTGTCCTCATGGGAAACAAGATTACCATTATTGCCAGAAGCAGAATTCCGGAAGTGGACGTGGGGAAAATCCTCTCCTGTATGGGGGGGGGAGGCCACTCCTATGCCGCCTCGGCAAAGCTATCGGAAATTACCCTGGCCCAGGCCGAACAGCAACTCCTTGAGTTCATCCGGCAGGAAGTAAAATCAACCAAGGTGGCAAAGGAACTCATGTCCTCACCGGCCATTACCATCCCTGCGATCACGGCGTGCCGTGATGCCAACAGGCTCATGACAAGGTACAATATCAATGCCCTGCTTGTTTCAGGCTCAAATCCCCATGACCTGAAAGGTTACATCACCCGTCAGACCGTTGAAAAAACCCTTCATCACAAACTCGATCACCTTCCGGTTGTTGAGTACATGTCTACCGAGTTGACCGCTATCTCGCCGGATGCCGACATCCCTGAAATCGAGAATAAGATCATTGACGGCAAACAAAGAATCCTGCCCGTAATTGACAAGGCCGTTGTCATTGGGGTGATCACCCGGACCGATCTTCTCAATTACCTTGTTCAGCGCAACAAATTTTCCGAGCAGTACGATCAGGGAGAAACAAACGCAGCCAGGCATGCTAAGAAAAAAAATATCCTGAATTTCATCGATGAACGTCTGAGCCCCAGAATTATAGAGCTGCTCAAGGCCATCGGCAAGGCCGGTGACGACCTGGGTTATGATTTGTATGTGGTTGGCGGTTTTGTCAGGGATCTGCTTCTTTACCGGAGTGTAGAGGACATCGACATCGTGGTGGAAGGTGATGGGATAGCCTTTGCCAGAAATTTTTCCGAGCAGCAGGGCGGGCGGTTCAACGCCTACAGAAAATTCGGAACTGCTGTCGTGATTCTGCCCGATGGTTTCAAAGTGGATGTGGCCTCAGCCCGGCTTGAGTATTACAAGGCCCCGGCCGCCCTGCCGACCGTAGAAATGAGTTCCATAAAGCTGGATCTTTTCCGGCGTGATTTTACCATCAATACCCTGGCCATCCACCTCAATCACGAAGGATTCGGAACGCTCATCGATTTTTTTGGAGGTCAACGGGACCTGAAGGACAAAACCATACGTATTATCCATAATATGAGTTTTGTGGAAGATCCTACCCGGGTATTCCGGGCAATCAGATTTGCAAACCGGTATGATTTTACCATCGGAAAACTCACGTCCAGTCTGATCCAGAATGCCGTTAAAATAGATTTTTTTAAGGACCTCAGCGGGATACGTGTTTTTTCAGAACTCAGACAGATCCTTGAGGAAGAAAACCCCATCCCTGCCATTGAAACCCTGAAAACCTATGGCCTTGAAAAGGTCATTCATCCAGAATTACTTGTTGATACAGAGACTGTCGCGCTCATGAAAGAGGTGAAAAAAGCACTTTCCTGGCATGATCTGCTTTACACCGACAACACCTATTCGCGCTGGGCCGTATATTTCATGGTTTTAATCAAAAGATGCAGCGTCAAGGTATCCGATGAAATCTGCAACCACCTGAAACTGGCTCCCAAGCAGACACAGATCGTCCATAAACTCCGTCTCAAGGCCGAAGACCGTCTTTTTCTGATTGAAAACAGCCCCCCGGTCAGCAACAGCAGCCTATACGCCGTTCTTATCCATTTCAAGACCGAACTTATCCTGTACATGATGGCCATTGCCAAAAAGGACGAGACACGCAAAGCCATTTCATTCTTCTATACACAGCTAAAAGAGGTTATGGTTTCCATCCGGGGTCAGGATCTTCTTGCCCTTGGGGTAAAACCCGGACCAGCGTACAGAAAGATCATGCAGTCGGTGCTGGATGCCAGGCTCGATGGCAAGGTCGAAACTCTCGAAGATGAGCTGCAATGGGCAATAAGCCAGATCAGCGCAAACAAACGAATTGATTTATAAAGATGTTTTTGCTAATCCAACACACAACCCGATATCGAAACACAAACAACACGAATCCGGAGGGCTTGACCAGCGCTCCACAGGAAAATTAAAACAATGAAAAATGCCGATGTATTAACCGGAATAACAACCACTGGAACCCCCCATCTTGGAAACTACGTGGGCGCCATAAGGCCTGCCATAGAATCAAGCCGTGAGGCAGGCATCCAATCATACTATTTTCTGGCCGACTACCATGCCATTATCAAATGCCAGGATCCTACCAGGATCCGGCAGTCAGCCCTGGAAGTCGCAGCCACCTGGATCGCCTTTGGACTGGATACGGACAGATCCATCTTTTACCGCCAAACCGATATTCCTGAGGTAACGGAGCTGACCTGGATTCTTACCTGCCTGACATCCAAAGGGCTCATGAACAGGGCTCACGCTTACAAGGCGGCCGTTGCTGAGAATGAAGCGGCTGAACGCAAGGACCTGGACAACGACATTACCATGGGACTATTCAGCTACCCCATCCTCATGGCTGCGGACATTCTCCTGTTCAACGCTGCCAAGGTGCCCGTGGGCAGAGACCAGATACAACATCTCGAAATGACACGTGATATTGCCGGAAGATTCAATCATATCTTTGGTGAGCACTTTGTATTGCCCGAAGCTGTTGTGGATGAAAAAACAGCTGTCCTGTCCGGTCTTGACGGTCGTAAGATGAGCAAGAGCTATAACAATACCATACCCCTGTTTGAGCCTGAAAAGCGTCTCAGAAAACTGATCATGAAAATAACGACCAACTCCCTGGCACCCGAGGAACCCAAAGATCCCGACACCTGCACCCTGTTTGCCATTTACCAGGCGTTTGCAACACCGGAAGAGACAAAAGCCATGCGCAGACGCTATCAGAAAGGTATTGCCTGGGGAGTTATGAAGCAGGAGTTGTTCGATTATTTGAACCAGGTCCTAAAGGAGCCCAGAACGCTTTATCATGAACTGATCAAATCCCCGGGTGACATTGATGAGACTCTCAGGAAAGGTGCCCTGCGCGCCAGGGAATATTCAGTTCCATTTCTTGAGCGGATCCGGAAATCCATTGGGATCCAGCGCCTGTCAGCCTGATATCTATTGGCAATAATCAGCCCGGTACCTGGTCCACAGAACATCCCTGCCAGGACCAGGGACCGGGACTGCCTACAGTTCCCTCTCTTTCCCTGCCCTATCCCTGTAGCCATAGGTAATCAGTCTTTGCTGCCGGCACAGAGTCTCTCTACTTCTTCCCGGGAAAGATATCGCCATTTTCCCTCGGGAAGATTCCCAAGAATTACAGATCCCATACGTATCCGTTTCAGATATTTTACCCTGTTTTTGCATTCCTCTACCATGCGCCGGATCTGACGGTTAATGCCCTGCTTCAGGACAATTGAGAAAGAATTTTCCGCCAGTCTTTTTACGACAGCCTGCCGGGTTTTCCTGCCGTCCAGGACAATCCCCCGGGCCATGTCCTGGAGTGCTCTATCGGAAACAGGACGGACCGTATGGACAACATACTCCTTTTCATGGTCATGGGAAGGATGGGAGAGCAGGTTATGAAGGTCGCCGTCATCGGTCAGGAGCAAGAGACCTGTGGAATCCTTGTCGAGCCTGCCAACGGGATACACCCGACGATCGATGGCAACCAGATCCAGGACAATTTTTTCTCCCGGGTGGGCACAGGAAGAAACAAATCCCCTTGGTTTGTTGAGTGCAATGTAGATGTGGTCACGGTCAGGGGTATGGGTAACGGGCCTGCCGTCAACCGTAACCGTGTCTTTCAGTGGATCGATACTGATACCGGGCTGCAGCACTTTCTCCCCGTTAACGAATACCCTTCCTTCCAGAATACAGATCTCTCCCCTGCGTCTTGAGCAGACACCGGACTGGGAAAGAAATTTTTGGAGCCGGATCATCATGAGCGATAGTCTGCATTAATCCGGACATATTCTTCGGAAAAGTCGCAGAACAGGACAGAGTCGCTGAAAGAGCCCAAATTGAGATCCAGAACAATATCGAGTTCAGGATTCTTCATGATGGCCGCAGCCTTTTTTTCAGCATCTTTGCCGAGCCAGACACCCTGCCTTACCAGCTGTGCATCCCCGAATACCAGGTCCATGCGCCCGGGATCCACCTCTGCCCCGGAACGTCCGGCTGCGGCAATGATCCTCCCCCAATTTGGATCTTCTCCGTAGATAGCGGTCTTGACGAGATTGGATTCCGAAACGGTCCTGGCAACTGTCAATGCATCCTCAGGGGAAAGGGCTCCTGCTACCGTTATTTTTACAAGCTTGGTTGCACCTTCACCGTCCCGGACGATCATGGTGGCAAGCTCCAGGAGGACATGGTCCAGTGCCTTCTGAAATTCCAGGGAATCGTCGCTGTCTTCAATGACAACGTGAGACATGCCATTGGCCAGGGCCAGCACCAGGTCATTGGTGCTGGTATCCCCGTCCACGGAAATCCGGTTAAAAGAGAGATCGCAGGATTTTTTAAGGCAGGCTTTAAGAGACAGTGCTGAAACATCAAGATCTGTGCACACAAAAGCCAGCATGGTCGCCATATCCGGTTTTATCATACCCGACCCTTTGGCGATGCCGGTGATGGTGAATTGACCGCTTTTTACAGAAACGGTCTTTGAAGATATTTTCATTTGTTTGTCCGTGGTCATGATGGCCCGGGCAAACTCTTCAAGTTTTTCCGCCGACATATCCGAGGTCACTTCATGAAGTCCTGTTTCAATAACTTCCATGGGCAGGGGCGCTCCGATAACACCGGTAGAGGCGACCATGACAAGGGGTTCGGGAATACCGAGGTACTCGGAGGCCAGGCGTGCTGTTGTCCGTGCATCCTCCAGCCCTTTTTCTCCTGTAAAACAGTTGGCGTTTCCGCTGTTCACAACCACTGCCTGACACAGACCTGACTGGATCCTCTCACGCCCGAGAACTACCGGGGCGGCAACGACACGGTTCCTGGTGAACAGGGCTGCAGCAGATGCGGGTTTCTCCGAAAAAATAATACCCAGATCATACTTGCCGTCCTTTTTTATCCCGGCATGAATGCCTTTGAATTTAAACCCTTTCATTGAATTTTCTCCTGACCGTCTGATATCTCATTTAAAGTGGCAGATCAAAACCCTGTCCCCTGGGGGAAATTACTTGGGCCAGTATACACTCGGGCTGCTCTTTTTTGTAGCTTTTTCTACGGTTTTACCCTATATTTACAGGAAAATATGGGAAAATCCCATATGAATTAACAACAGTACTTACACAACCGCACTCACCCTTATGCCAACACATTATACGGGATGCAACAACCGATGATTTTACCTGAATTCAAGGCATGCTGCCCTTCCTGCAAAGGAAGGCTTTATCTGAAACGAACATGAACCCGGGTCTATCTATGCTGCAGGTCCTGCGGTCAGAACTATCCCGAAGACAAGTATAAAGACCTCATGGACGACTACTTTGAGGAACAGCTGGCCAATGTTCCGTGCAACCGGATATGAATCAAAATTTTGTTATAACCCTTGAATATGATGGCTCGCGTTTTTCCGGATGGCAGGTTCAACCCGGAAAGATCACTGTTCAGGGAGAACTGGAAAAAACCCTGGCCTTGATTCTCAACCAGCCCGTTCGCCTCAACGGATCGGGCAGGACCGATGCCGGTGTTCACGCCCTGGGCCAGGTTGCCAATTTCCACGCCGATACGAATCGTTCCTGCACAGACCTGAAACGTGGACTTAACAGCATGATCAAGGCACCCATTGTTGTGCACCACTGCGCCCTTGCCGGTCCTGAGTTCCATGCCAGATTTAGTGCTGTTTCAAAGGAATATCACTACCATATTCTCAACCGTCAGGAACCGTGTGCCCTGGGCCGCGATTATGTGTGGCATATCAACCGCCCCCTGGACCTTGGAGCCATGGAAGCCTGCTGTTCCATGCTCATCGGAGAGCATGATTTCAAATCCTTTGAGGGGGCTGGAAGCCCAAGGTACCATACTGTAAGAGAGGTTTTTCGGGCAGGATTTAACAAGATGGAACCCGACAGGCTCATCTTTCAGATCAGGGCCAACGGTTTTTTGCGCTTCATGGTAAGAAATATCCTTGGAACCCTTATCCTTGCTGGCCGCTGCGAACTGTCACCGGAAGATTTCAAGGCTGTTCTCCAAGCCAGGGACAGGAGCCTTGCAGGCGCCACCGCACCGCCCCATGGGCTTTTCCTCATGAAGGTCAGCTACCCGGAGTCTTCATTTTCCTGACATACTGGTTGTAATAGGCAATGACATCACGCCTGTAAAGCAGACCTATAAACACACCATAATCGTCCTCCCTCACAACCGGCAGAGCATCAATATTCTTTTGCGTGAGTTTGATAATTACAGTGTTCAGGTCTTCCGAGGCTGTGGTACTGATAATATCTGAAATCATGATATCTTTCATCACCACGAGTTCCTCCAGATGCGGGGTAAAAATCACCTCCCGGATATCGTTTATGGAGAAAATACCACAGAACCGTTCTTCCTTGTTCATCACCGGGAAATAGTGCTGTTTGGTAGATGAAAATACTGTCTTGAATTTTGAGAAATGCATGTCTTCGTTGACACAGGCCACTTTTTTTACAAGGTGCATCAATTCCCCTACCTTGATGGTCTGAAGAATATCCATCATGAATTCACCGGCATGGGCTGCGGATGCAACACGATTTTTCACCTGTTTGTTGTAAATGGTCCATTTCTGGGACAAAAGGTAACACAGGGAACAGACCAGCAGGCTGGGAAGAAGCAGATGATAAGAATTGGTCATCTCGCTGACAAAGATGATGGTGGAGATGGGAGTATTGGACACGGCGGTAAAAAAACCGGCCATGCCCACAATGACAAATGTACCGGGATTGACTACCACACCGGGAATGACAAGATGGAACAGTTTTCCCACAACCCCGCCCATCGCTCCGCCAATTACGACCGAGGGGCCAAAAACTCCGCCGCTCCCGCCGGATCCGATGGAGAAAGAAGTTGTCAGAATCTTACCAATGGCAAGGGCAAACAGCATGGTAATGGACAGTTCATTGAGAATGGCCTTCTGGGCATAACCATAACCAAAGGCCAGGGTGTAGGGAAGAAAGAATCCGATAATACCTGTAATGAGACCGCCGATGGCAGGTTTGATATGGTTGGGTATTTTAAGTGTATGAAAGAATCCTGAAATCCCGTAAAAGGATTTAACATAAACAATACCGGTTAGAACCAGAACACCAGCCAGAACAACATAGGGGCCCAGTTCCAGGGGATTCTGGAATTTGAATCCAGGGGATTCGAACAGAGAACCCCAGCCGAAAACCAGGCAAAAGACACAATAGGCAACAACCGATGATATTCCTGCAGGAATAATGACTTCTGATTCGAATTCCGGATCCCGGTACAGAACTTCTGCAGCAAATAGTGCCCCTGCAAGGGGAGCCCGAAAAATACTGCCGACACCGGCTCCCACACCAGCTGCCATCATGATGCGACGTTCCCGGTCTGATAATTTGAGTTTCGTAGCCAGAAACGATCCGAATCCGGCTCCGATCTGTGCGATGGGGCCTTCCCTTCCGCCTGAGCCTCCGGTGGTAAGGGTAATGGCCGAGGCTATGGTCTTGACAATGGGTACTCTACCCCGGATAAACCCGCCCTTGTTATGGTAGGCGTCAATGGCAGCGTCGGTCCCATGCCCCTCGGCTTCGGGGGCGAAGGAGTAGACGATCCATCCGCTGATAATACCCCCGGCAGCCGGGAGGATGAGCAGAATCCACCGGTTGAAGGGGGTAGTGGTCGACGGCATGAGATGATGTTCGCCTGCCGGGGGGGGGGGCCGGTAACCGGCAAGCATATCAAGAAAGTAATGAACGCCAAGCTGGCACAGGTAATGGAACACAATGGATCCCAGTCCTGCGATAAGGCCAATCAGGACAAAGTAGAACAACCATCTGCCGGCAACAGCAATTTCCGGTGATATGAATGACTTGACTGATTTCAATCCCTTCGGGTACCTGATCCGGTTCACGCTCCTTTTGTTCTGAGATCGTTGATTCCCTTCAGAATAATGTCAAACAGCACGGGGACATCATCCTTTTCAAGGCAGGAAAATGCTATGCGGATATTTTTGGCTCCAATGGCAATCAGTCCGGTTCCATAGTTATCGAGCAGGTGAAGCCTCAGTGTTTCGGCATCCACATCCTTGAGCCGGATGCACATGAAATACCCCGAGTTAAAGGGATATACATCCCAGGCATCTGAATACCCGGGTGATTTGAGTTCCTGCCGGATAGCCTCGGCCCGATCTTTGAGAATATCGAACTTCTCCAGTTTAAGTCTGGCGTGATCCATGCTTTTCAGGGACTGAAGAACCAGGGACTGACCCATGTGAGACGCATTGGAGATGCAGCCCCGTATGCATCCTGCTGTTTTCTTCTCCAGGGCATCATGGATCTGATCGCTGCCCTTGCCGGCCCTGATTCCGTAGGTTATAAAACCGATCCGAAGGCCCCAGGCAAACTCTTCCTTGGTGGCACCGTCAAGTTTTACCGCGACCAGACGTTCATGGGCGCCGGCAAGCAGGGAAAACAGGGACTCTGACATGGTTTCAGGTTCATAGAACAGTCCGAAATAGGCATCATCACAGGCCACGACAACATCAGCCCCCTGGCTCGCAGCACTGATCAGGATATCAGCCATCCGGTGGGCTTCGGAAACCGAAACCGTATATCCGGTTGGGTTGTGGGGAAAATTCAGGACAGCAATTACCTTCCCGCAAGCCCTGACCTCCTCTTTCACAGCAGCCTCAAAGGCATCCAGGTCCATCTGCTTCAGATCCGGGGTAAAGGTATTGTAGTGTTTTATTTTCGCCCTGTTCCTGACACAGAAGGTCATGCTGTAGTTTCCCCACATCATGTCAGGCAAAAGGACTGTATCCCCGGCATTGACCCACAGGTCGGCAAAGGTGCTGACAGCATGGGTTATCCCGCAGGTCACCACAGGCAGGCTGATGGCCTTCCCGGACAGGGACGGGTTCTTTTCATACAGGGAGGCTTTCCAGGCAGTCCTGAGTTCCATTATCCCAAAGGAAGGTGCATAGGGCAGATAGGTCTCCGGATCCATCTCCTGAACCAGTGAAACCATGGACCCAAGGTTCATCACATGGTTGTCCTGCCTGGCGATACCAATGGTAGCGTTGATCTTATGGGCTTTTTGTTTTGCCTCTGCGCTCTGGCTCAAAATCCCTTTTGGAAAATACAATTGTTTTCCCATATCAGAAAGCATGTCAACGATATGGGGATTACCGGCTGCAATAGCAATGTTCAAATCCTGAGCCAACGGGTTCATCGTCGTTGTTTTCCCTTAACTGTATGGGTTTGTGTTTCATTTCAATACCTGGGGTTGACATATGATTATCTATATCATGACCCTGGGCCGGTCAAGTCAATTGTTGGCAGAAAAGGCTCTGGAAAGGAGGTAGAAATCATGCAGGATAAGGCAGCTTCAGGGAGCCGGAACCAACTTCGCTGGTTCCGGCCCGGTACCAGTCACGATTATCTTCTCTTTGAAGCCTTGATGGGGTTGAGTTTCTGCTTTTTGGTTTCAACAACAATTTTAATATGGGTTGCCAGGTTGCAATTGCCGTTTTTCCATTTTACAGCCGGATCAGGAGCTGCTGAACAGTATTTTCCGCCTTCACATTCAACAACCCGGTTGCATCCTTCGCACTGCTCAATAATCGGTTTGCACTCCCCGCCATTGAATGTGCATCCGGAAGATGCCATAAACATACACTCATCACCTTTTCTTACAGTAGTACAGATCATTTCAATAAAACCCCGTTAAAAAATCCCCTGAAATAATAATGGAAACCCGACAAGGTTTCCGCCCTGTGGTTTAAATAAAAATTAAGAACGTGGAAATATACCATAATCTTGGGCCCTGTCAACTGTTTTATTTCAGACCACAGGGTCCTTATGCTTGATTTTTCGGTAAAAAACTGCAATGTATAGGGGCACTCGGAAATGCTGTGAAAACAGTTACAATGGTTGACACTCACCCTGGACAGCATTGTTGGACCATGGGATTGCCATGGCTGGTGTATGGGAAAAAGATTAACTGCTACGGAACTGGGATACCGGATTTAGACAATGATACTTGACGACGCTGTTGAAGTTCTTCGCAAGGAAGCTGAAAGCATTCTTCATCTGACAACCACCATAGATCACTCCTTTGAACAGATGGTTGAGATCATCTGTGCTTCAACCGGCAGAGTTATTATCTCCGGGATCGGCAAATCCGGTCTTATCGGCCGCAAGATCGTTGCAACCCTTACCAGCACCGGTACCAACGCCATGTTTCTCCACCCTGTGGAAGCCATGCATGGCGACCTCGGCATGGTTGCCAAGGACGACATCCTGATTGCCATTTCCAATTCTGGGGAAACCAGTGAACTCAACGTTCTGCTGCCCAGCATCAAGTCCATGGGGTGTCCCATTATCGGGTTCACCGGCAATCCATTATCCTTCATGGCGCGGCAATGCGACATTGTAATTAATACAGGCGTTCTGCAGGAGGCCTGCCCCCATGGACTGGCCCCGACATGCAGTACAACAGCCCAGCTTGCCATGGGTGATGCCCTGGCAGTTGTGCTGATCAAAAAAAAGATGTTCAAGCCCAGCGATTTCCAACGCTCCCACCCTGGAGGGGTGCTGGGGCAGAGACTTTCCTGCAGGGTCGGGGAAATAATGCTCACCGGTAAGGCCGTTCCATGGGTTTTTGCAGGGACCTCCATGGCAGATGCCATTACCGTGATGGAACGGTTCAGACTGGGGGCTGTCCTGGTTGTGGACCAGAGGAGTGTCCTGTCCGGAATCATAACAGACGGTGATCTCAGGCACTGCATCGCCTCTGGATCAAGTGACTTTTCAAAGGCTCCGGTGGACCGGGTAATGTCCGTAAGCCCCCACACCATCCTTGTCGAATCCCCGCTTTATGATGCCTTGAATATCATGGAAAGACAGCAGATAACCGTACTGCCGGTGACCGACCCCAACCGTAAACTCCTGGGGATCCTTCACCTCCATGACATTCTGGGGAAAGGGGCTTTTACATTTAATGGATCCTGACAATCCGGCTATACCATCGACTGCTGCCCAGTGGTGGCATTACCGTTACCATTCACACGGATCACATCCAAGAGAGGACCAAGACTATGGAAGATATAAACACCTTCATTGAAACCATTGGTGAAGCAAAAATTCCGTCACCGCTCGGAACCCGGATAAAAGGGGGCTATGCAACACGATTCCTATCAGATCAGGACAGAATCCTTGTGGATGTGAGCAATGAAATTATTGCCAAGCACTTCCGGGACAATACCATACCACCATCCTTTGACCAGGCCGGTCCAAGGGAAAAAATCTATTTCGATCCTTCCAAACTCAAATGTGCCATAGCAACCTGCGGAGGTCTATGCCCCGGTCTCAACGACATCATCCGTTCCGTGGTCCTTGAGCTTTACCATTGTTACGGGGTGCGCAATATTTACGGGGTCAGGTACGGGCTGGAAGGATTCATCCCCGAATACGGCCATGACATGATGGACCTGAAACCCGAATCCGTATCCAATATCCTGGACATGGGCGGAACCATTCTGGGATCGTCCAGGGGGACCCAGAGCATCGAAACCATCGTCGACTGTCTTGAAAGGATGAATATCGGAATACTGTTCATGGTGGGCGGCGACGGCACCCTGGTGGCATCCAAGAAAATAGCCGATGAGATCACCCGCCGACAGCAGAAAATAAGTGTCATCGTTATACCGAAAACCATTGACAACGATATCTACCTGGTGTCCCGTTCTTTTGGATTTGATACGGCTGTGGACATCGCGACAAATGCCATAAAAGGAGCACACAACGAGGCTGAAGGCTACCCCAATGGTATAGGCCTGATCAAACTCATGGGGAGGCATTCGGGGTTTCTGGCCGCAACAGCGGCCCTGGCACAGCAGGATGCCAATTTTGTCCTTATCCCTGAAATCGACATTGAGCTTTACGGAACGTCAGGTCTTCTGGCAGCCATTGAAAAACGGTTGAATGAACGCAGACATGCGGTTATTGTTGTGGCCGAAGGTGCAGGACAGAAATTTTTCGAAAACATGGAAACCGAATTTGATGCATCCGGGAATATTAAACTCAAGGATATCGGTGTGTTTCTCAAAGAAAAGATTATTGACTACTTTTCACATAAGGGAACTCCCATTTCCATTAAATACATAGATCCCAGCTACATGATAAGGAGCCTTCCAGCCAATGCCAATGACAGTGTCTTCTGCGGTTTTCTGGGCAGGGACGCCGTACATGCCGGAATGGCAGGCAAAACGAAACTTTTGATCAGTCACTGGAATAACCATTACGTCCACATCCCCATGGATGCTTCTGCAGGAAAACGAAAATATGTGGATCCCAAGGGAAAACTATGGCAATCAGTTCTGGAAGCTACGGGGCAGGGATCTTTTATCAGCGAATGATTTCCACAAACCGTCCCTTCTGGACCGTCAGGAAAAACAATTCTTTTTTGGCAATGCCAGTGTCACTGAAACAGGTTCTGCCTGTCACTCCGCCATAGTCGACACCCGTTGACAGAGTGTCTCTGAGAACCCTTCTGGAGTATACGGACGGTTCAAGAGCGGTTTCAGCCATCAGTGAAATTGAATCATAGGTTACGGCCTCGATAAAACCGGGATCTGAGCCATAATACTTACGGAACTCGGAAGCAAACAGAGCGGCTTTCTCCCGCTTGCTGTCAGGGAAATACCCTTCTGTGATTACGGCGTTTCTGATATAGCCTGCGGCATTTTTAATCAGCAGATCATTATGCCAGATATTGGGCCCAAGCAGATAGAGTCCGGTCACATCATGGTAGGCCAGCTGGGGGAGGATAAGGCTTACCTTGGCAGGTGCATCCGGAATAAAGATGGCCTGAAAATCCACAATGGGTTTTTCATCTTCATCCATTACATCAAGATTGTCGCGGGCCGGAAGGTTTCCTGGCATCCGCGCAAGATCACCGGCACCGAACCCCTCCTCCTCTGGCCCTGCCCCCTGTTCCTGGATCACGGGAGGGGGGATGCTGCCAGCCCTGATCCCCAGTGGGGCCAGCTCGGAAATCAGATCGCGGTCTATATAATAGGACCTGAGGTCAAAATTCGCTATATCGCCCTGCCGGCTTTTGGTTATGGCTTTTACAAAATCAGGAACAGGGTAGTAAATACCGGTCAATTTCTTGATGGCATTGGAAAAATCAGTCTGGTCCCTGCCATAGGATTCAACCCCCACAATATCCCCCCCAGCAGCTTCCACATCATCCCAGAACAGGTTCATATAGGTTGTGCCATATTTATCATTGGGATACAATACAGCAAAATGTGTTATCCCCAGGGTATGGAATGCATAGTCAACCAGGGCCCTGGTCTGCATCTCGGCATGGAGGAAATTGGTGAACACATAACCATCCTTCTGGGCAGGCAGCTGCTTCTGGGTCAGAACCAGCATGGGGATTTTCAGCTTCTGGGCCTCCACAGCCGCAGCCTCTGCCGTAACAATAGGCCCCACAATGGCTGCGACCTTTTCCATGTAGAATTCGTCAACACACTGGACAGCCCTGTCGTTATCAGACTGGGTGTCTTTTATTATTATGGAAATCGATTTTCCCAGTTTCCGGCTCAAGTCCTGTACTGCGACCTCTACACCTTTTAGTGCCATCTGTCCGAAAACACTGAACTTTCCTGTCAGTGGGAGCATGCACCCGATCCGGTCGCCGTGGTAATCGGCACTTTCAAGCAATTGTAAAGCTTTCCGGGCCTCCGCTGTGCGTGAATTTTCAGGATAGGACTGAATAAATTTCAGGAGATGTTCAATGGCTTCCGGGTTTCTCTCCTGGAAAATCAGTCGTTGACATTGCTGATACATGATCAGCGCTTTGATTTCGGCTAAAAAATCAGATGTATCCAGACCCTCAAGAAGACCTGAGTCAGCCTTTAAAAGGATTTCCTGTATCCTGGATAAAAAGTCCTCACGTTCAGATGCTTCTGCCGATTCCAAAACCTTGTTGTAAACTGACAAGGACTCCTGAAACTGACCCGTAGACAGGAGGGATTCGGCTTCATCAGCCAGAATTTTAGCCGGTGATGGTGGTTCTGTCTGCCTGGAGTCAGGTCCTGGCTGGATTGCTCCCGGTTGGGGAGAAGTGACTTCGGGTTTGGGGATAAACACCGGTTTTTGAGGAGCACATCCGGCGACCAAAGCGATAAAGCAGAGGATAACAACTCCCCTGGTCCATGGAGCATTGACTGAACGGTTCATCATTATTTCCAAACGCCTGCAGGCAAATTTTTCATAATTCACGGTCATAGGTTTAAGATCCCTCATCGCTGATGCATCATAGGGGGATCGGTTTGCTCTTTGGAAGAGCGTTCCAGGCCTGACGACAGGAAACACGTGACAAGTTCAATCGCCCTGTCAACCTCATCCGGCCTTATCCAATGGATACCGTCCTCTTTTCTGAACCAGGTAAACTGCCGCTTTGCATAACGGCGGGTATCCCGCTTCAGGAGACACAAGGTTTCGGTCCATGATACACCCTTATTCAGAAAATCGCAAACATGTCTGTACCCGATGGACTGCATTGATTTCAGGTCACAGGAATATCCCATTGCGACCAGGCGCTTTACCTCGTCAATCAACCCCTGCTGGATCATCAGATCAACCCGATGGTCTATCCGAGCATAAAGGACATCCCGGTCCAGGGTTAGACCAAGTTTAAGTGCCGTGTACCTTGATTGTGCAAACTGATGATCCTGATGAAAGCAGCTGATGCACTTACCGGTGCTTTCAAGCACTTCCAGTGCCCGGACAACCCTGAACATGTCATTGGGATGGAGGCGGGCTGCGGTTTCCGGATCCCGTTCCTGCAGCAGGGCATGCAGGTACAGGGGGCCTTTTTCAAGCCCTTGTTTTTCAAGCCTTTCGATAATGCCAGGCTCAGCGGATCGTCCCCGGAAAAGGCCATGCAGCAAAGCCTTGATGTAAAAGCCGGTACCGCCGGCAACAATGGCAACCTTGTTCCGGGAATTGATACCGGCAATGGCGTCATCGGCCATCCCGGCATACCTGGCTGCGTCAAAGTCCTGGTCAGGATCGATCACGCCGACCAGGTGATGCCGGGCCTCGGCCAGCTCCCGCGCATCGGGTTTTGCAGTGCCTATATCCATGAATCTGTATAGTTGCATGGAATCGGCACCAACGATTTCACCGTTGAACCGTTTGGCCAGCCGGATGGCAAAACCGGTCTTGCCGATACCTGTCGGACCGCATATTACCAATATTTTAGGTTTCATACTATTGCATTTCAAAATTCAGAATGATAATTCTATTGACATCAGCATTGTTTATGCCTAAGTAACGTATGTGCTTCACTTGAGTAACATATTATAAAAACTATGGAAATGAAAGCTTTTTAGAACCTAAACCCAATTTATGATATGAAGCGGTGTCATCTTTCATTACAAATACAGGAGATAGAAACATGACCAACAACGTAACAGGTTCGGTAGCCATCATCGGAGGTGGGATTTCCGGTATGCTATCAGCACTCGATCTGGCCAATTCAGGGTACTATGTCTATCTGGTGGAAAAGGGCCCATCCATCGGCGGAGTAATGGCCCAGCTTGATAAGACGTTTCCCACCAATGACTGCGCCATGTGAATTATCTCACCAACACTGGTCGAGGTCGGCCGGCATCTGAACATCGAGTTGTTAACATTGTCAGAAGTTCTTGATATCAAGGGAGAGAAAGGCAATTTCCAGATTGATATCCTTCAGAAACCAAGGTACGTGGATGTAAACCTGTGCGTGGGGTGCGGCGCCTGTGCCGAAAAATGTCCCAGCAGGGTAGACGACGCCTATAACATGGGGTTGTCAACCCGGAAAGCCATCTACGTCGAATATGCCCAGGCAGTTCCCCTGAAGTACGCCATCAACCCGGAGTACTGCCTGAAGCTCACCAAGGACAAATGCGGTACCTGTGAAGAGGTCTGCCCCGCGCATGCCATTGACTACACACAGACCGAACAGCGGCGGACTATAGCAGCCGGGTCAGTGATCCTGTCACCGGGATTCAAACCCTTTGATCCGTCCCGGTTTGACAATTACCAGTACGCCAATTATCCCAACGTTGTCACCTCCATGGAGTTTGAGAGGCTCCTGTCGGCAACAGGACCCACCAGTGGCCATGTTGTGACCTTGCCCAAATTGCCCATGAACCCCAAGAAGAAAAAAGACATCGAACTGGCAGCCAAACGCAAGGATCCCAAAAGAATAGCCTGGTTCCAGTGTGTGGGCTCCCGTGACATCAACAAGTGTGACAATGCCCACTGCAGCTCGGTCTGCTGCATGTACGCCATCAAGGAAGCCATCATTGCCAAGGAGCATGCCGGTGATGACCTTGAGTGCTCCATCTTCTTCATGGACATGCGTACTCCCGGCAAGGATTTTGAAAAATATTATCAGAGCGCCAAGGAACGCCATCATATCAATTTTGTCCGTTCCAGAGTGCACACAGTGACCGAAGTTCCAGGTACCCATGATCTGGAAATAAGGTATGTGGACGAACTTGGAGCCATCAAAACCGAGGTTTACGACATGATAGTCCTGTCCGTAGGACTTGAAATTTCAGAGGAGACCCGTGAACTTGCAGGCCGCCTCGGTATTGAACTTACGAGCAACGGATTCTGCAAGACCGACAGTTTTGAGCCGGTTTCCACATCCAGGGCCGGTATCTATGTATCCGGTGTATTCAAGGGCCCCAAAGACATCCCCGAATCCGTCCTGGATGCCGGAGCTGCGGCTTCAGCTGCAGGCGACAGCCTGAGCAGCGCGAGGAACACCCTGACCAAGGTGCCTGCCCCGGTGCCTGAGGTCAATGTCATCGGTGAGCGGCCCCGTATCGGCGTATTTGTCTGTGACTGCGGATCCAATATTAAAGGGGTTGTGGACTGCGCCCATGTTACCGAATATGCCAAATCCCTGCCCTATGTTGAATTTGCCGAAGAGGTCATGTACGCCTGCAGCCAGGACACCCAGGACAAAATGGTTGAAACCATCAAGGCCAGGAACCTGAACCGGGTGGTGGTGGCTGCCTGCACCCCCAAGACCCATGAACCCCTGTTCCAGGAAACTCTGATCAATGCAGGACTTAACAAATATCTCTTTGAAATGACCAACATCCGGAACCACAACTCCTGGGTCCACAAAAAGACACCGGAGCTTGCCACGGAAAAAGCAAAAGACCTGGTTCGCATGGCTGTGGCCAAATCCGGTTTGGCAGAACCCCTGAAAGAGGAAAAGGTAAACGTCAACGAGACCATCATGGTTGTGGGCGGTGGTATTGCCGGTATGTCAGCTGCAAAAAGCCTTGCCTGCCAGGGATATAATACCCACATCATTGAGAAAAAACCTTTTCTGGGCGGTGAGGCAACCAAGATCTACCGGTCAGCCAAGGGAGAGGATGTACAGGCAAAACTGGACGAACTTATCCGGGAAATCGAGACCAACGACAAAATCACTGTCCACCTGAATACGACCCTGGCAGGGGTTGAAGGCTTTGTGGGCAATTTCAAATCCAGCCTTGCAACACCGTCCGGAACCATTGAACTGGAACACGGAGCCGCTGTTCTTGCAACCGGAGCCAAGGGTCTGGTTCCCGAAGAGTATGCCTATGGAACCGACCCCAGGATCCTTACCAGCCTGGAATTGGATAGACTATTCATGGACAGGGACAAACGCCTCGATGCGGTGAAAACTGCCGTATTCATACAATGCGTTGGATCCCGTGAGCCCAAACGGCCCTATTGTTCCCGGGTCTGCTGCACCCACTCCGTTGAGAACGCCCTGGAACTCAAGGCCATGAAGCCGGACATGGATATTTTTATCCTGTACCGGGACATCCGGACCTACGGAGAGAAAGAACTGCTCTACAGAAAAGCCCGTGAAGCCGGTGTTATCTTCGTGCGGTACAGTGTTGACACCAAACCTGTTGTGAATGTAACCGAAAATGCCGTTACTATCCGGGTAACTGATCATGTGCTGGGCATTCCCATTGAGATTGAGGCCGATCTTCTCACCCTGGCATCTGCTCTGGTTCCCAGGAGAGATGAAACTCTGGCCAACTTCTTCAAGGTGCCCCTCAATGACGAAGGCTTCTTTGTGGAACGCCACGCCAAACTCGGACCTGCTGAATTCGCAACCAGCGGCGTTTATCTGTGCGGTTCTGGACATTATCCGAAACCCATTGATGAAGCCATCACCCATGCCAGGGCTGCAGCATCAAGGGCACTGACCCTTCTGGCAAAAAAAGACAGCCTCTACACCAGCGGAACCGTAGCCAAATCAAATCCGCTCTACTGCAGCTCCTGCGGAGTCTGTGTTTCCATCTGCCCGTACTCGGCACCCTCCTTTACTAAAGAAGGTCGGTTTGCCGGGAAAGCTGAAATCAATCCGATCCTGTGCAAGGGATGCGGCCTGTGCGTAGCGTCCTGCCGCTCAGGAGCCCTTCATTTGAAGGGATTTGATACCAACCAGATTTTTGCGCAAATTTTTGCTCTTGATGAAGCTGTATAAAGGAGAAATCGCGAATGGCTGAAGATAAATTAAAAATTGTTTCGTTCTTGTGTAACTGGTGCAGCTATGGTGCTGCGGACCTTGCCGGTGTCAGCCGGCTTGAATACCCGTCCGATATCCGTGTCATCCGGATACCCTGCACCGGACGACTGACCCCCAAATTTATTCTGTCCGCATTCAGGGAAGGCGCTGACGGCGTATGGGTATCCGGCTGACATCCCGGTGAATGCCATTACCTGGAAGGTAATTATTTTGCACGCAGAAAATTTCAGCTCATGGGAAACCTCATGGAACACATGGGAATAGACAAAAACCGGATCCATTTTTCCTGGATTTCCTCGGCTGAAGCGACCAAGTTCGTCGAGGTGGTCAAAGAAGTGACCGATGCTGTAAAAGCTCTGGGTCCCAATGAAAAACTTGTAAAGAAATCAGCGTAAGGGGTCAGCACCATGGACAGTTATACACAAACGATCAGGGATCTTTCCTCGGCACTGCTAAAGGACGGTAAGGTTGACATGGTCATCGGCTTCAAAGCCGGCACCGTACCCATGGCAACATGCCCCCAGGTTGTCAGGACCCCTGAACAGGCTCAGACACTCATCTGGGACAGCAGCTGCGCACTCAACCTGGCAAACTACCTGACCAACAGGAAGGAAAAAATAGGTATTATTGCAAAGGGGTGCGATTCCCGTAACATAATCACCCATATTATTGAAAACAAAATCACCCGGGAGCAGCTCCATATTATCGGAGTTCCCTGCACGGGCATGGTGGACCGGGCTGCAGTTGCGGCCAGCGTCGGCCATGAAATAACAGCCTGTGAGGAAATGGACGGTACGCTCCTGGTAACCACAGCCCAGGGTCGGGCATCCATTCTGAAATCCGATGTACTCAAGGACAACTGCAGAACCTGCATGCACCGGAATCCAGTTATTTACGACGACCTGGCAGGCGAGCTGGTCACAGAGCCCGTGCTTGATGACCCCTTTGCCGACGTCAAAGCCATCGAAGCCATGAATACCCAGGAAAAATGGGATATGTTCGATTCCCTTCTTAAGGACTGCATCCGGTGTTATGCCTGCAGAAATGCCTGCCCCCTGTGCTACTGCCCGACCTGTTTTGTGGATGAATCCAGTCCCCAGTGGGTTGGTAAGGGCCAGGATGCGACGGATGTGCGGACTTTCCACTTTCTCAGAGCATTTCACTGCGCAGGCCGCTGCACCGATTGCGGCGCCTGTGAGCAGGCATGCCCGATGGGTATCAAGGTCAGACACTTTACCCGGAAGCTGGTAAAGGACAGCTTTGAAATCTATGGATGGGAAGCCGGACTAACCCTGAATCAGAGGCCACCGCTGGATACGTTCAAACCTGAAGATCCCGATGAATTTATCAAGTAATTGTAAAGGGCACCCATATGAAAGTCATACATATCGATAAAACCGACTGGACCAGAGGGATTGATAAATCCAGGGAGAGCTACCAGCTTTTTGGTCCTGTCAAGAATACGGACAACTGTGCATTCACCCGTCTCGGCCAGGACCAGTACCCGGACATGACAACTACGGATACGGTCCTTTCTCCCAAATCTGTACTGTTCCCCCAGACCGAGAAGATGCTCACGGCCACCCTGGATGAATCCAGGGAAGACCACCACATCTTCAAACGGGCTGAGACCGATTATTCCCCCAGGGCCGTAATCGGCATCCGACCTTATGATGCCAAGGCCATCTTGCTGGTAAAACTCAACTTTGACACAAAGGACTACAGGGATCCCTACTGGTGCGATGCCTATGAGGCGACCACATTTGTGGGGCTCGCCGTCAACCAGCCATCCGCTGTTGATTTTTCCCTGTCTACCGGCTCCGGTCCCTTTGCAGAAGAGGGTCTGGATCTTCTTCTTGTTGACTGTGACACCCATTTTCTTGCCAAGGTGATTACCTCCAAAGGTGAGGCCTTCATGAGCGCAGCAGGTTTTGCCAGGACAGCGGACACCGGCGCAGCCCTCAAACAGATTGACGACATGAAAGCCAGAGCCGAAGCAGGTATGACAGCCGGAGTTGCCACCGACAACCTCAAGAACCTGACCATATTGAACCTGTACGAAGCGCCCTTCTGGAACGATCTGGCATTCTCCTGCATCAACTGCGGCACCTGCACCTTTGTATGCCCTACCTGCTGGTGTTTTGATATCCAGGACGAGAGCAAGGGCAAATCCTGCTCACGGCTCAGGAACTGGGATACCTGCATGTCTCCGCTTTTCACCCTGCATGGGTCCGGTCACAATCCAAGGGGTGAAAAAACCCAGAGGGTCCGGCAGCGTTTCATGCACAAGCTGAAATACTTTCTGGATAAATACGACCAGGGAATCATGTGTGTCGGTTGCGGCAGGTGCGTACGGGAATGCCCTGTCAATATTGATATCCGTGAGGTATGCAACACTATGAACGCTTACAAGCCCCAGAGCTGAAAGGACCAGGATGACGGCTGAGGCCCTTGCATGCCAGCAGGTATTTGTTTATGAGTTAACCTGCTTTGGACCATCATGGCAACCCAGGCGCTTTCACTGTCACAGGAGGGAAAATGGATAATCCGTATCTGCCTTACCCTGTTCGCATTGATGAAATTCAGATTGCAACAGAAGATAAATCACTGAAAACATTTAAATTCGTCTTTTTAAACAAGGAGGATGAAGAAAAGTTCTCCTACAGGGCAGGACAGTTTGCCGAACTATCCTGCCCCGGAAAAGGGGAAATACCCATAGGTATTGCCTCTTCCCCCACGGAAAAGGGGTTTGTCAAATTTACAGTATTCAAGACCGGTGTTGTCACATCCCATCTTCACAACATGAAAGTAGGTGACATCATGGGGATCCGGGGCCCTCTTGGGAACTGGTACCCCTGGGATAAGCTGGAGGGGAAAAATGTGGTCATCATCGGTGGCGGGTTCGCCTTTACCACGTTGAGGTCATCCATTGTTTACATGCTGGATCCGGCCAACCGTTCCAAATTCGGTAACATCGACGTGGTTTACGGTGCCAGGAGTCCAGGCATGCTCCTTTACAGGGACGAACTGTACCAGTGGGAAGCCCGGGATGATATCCGGATGCACATTACCGTGGATGGCACCAATGACCCCACCTGGAAATACAACAAGGGATTCGTACCCATGATCGTCGAGCAGAAAGCTCCTAAGGCCGATCCCAATACCTATGCCATCGTGTGCGGGCCGCCTATCATGATTAAATTTACCCAGCCGGCCCTGGAAAAACTCGGCTACAATCATGACCAGATCATCATGTCCCTGGAAAACAGGATGAAATGCGGTATCGGTATGTGCGGACGGTGCAATATCGGCAAAGAGCTGGTGTGCAAAGACGGTCCGGTCTTTACCTTGAGGGAGATCAACAAGACCCCCAAGGAGTATTGATGGGCCGTGGTTCCGGGTTGATTTTTTTCCTGAACCTGGAATGTTTGATATTGACAAGTTCAAAATGCTGGGCTATTGTCGAAAATGCAAAATCCGAAGATTAGACGGCAAGTCTTACTTATAGGAAAACACAATAATTATTACAGGAGGAAGTTTAATGGCAACAGTTGAGATGAATGGAAAAACATTCGAGATAGATGAAGATGGATTCCTGCTCGATTATAAGACATTTTCACAGGAGTGGGTTGAATACGTAAGGACACAGGAAGGTATCGACGAACTCAACGACGAACACCGCAAAGTCATCGAAATTCTCCAGGACTACTATGAGAAAAACGGTATTGCTCCCATGGTACGTGTTCTCTCCAAGCTCACAAAGTTCAAACTCAAACACATCTATGAGCTGTTCCCCTCAGGACCCGGAAAAGGCGCCTGCAAAATGGCCGGCCTTCCGAAACCGACCGGGTGTGTTTAGTATCTTCTGCTGACTGATTGGCACCATGTCCCCAAAAGGCTCTGCATTTTCACAATGCAGAGCCTTTTTTTCCAGAAATCCTGCCTGCCAGGAAGCCAGAAACATGGCCACAGGCCCCCCTGACCCCGCTCCATGGTTTTAAGGAGAAAGCCCATGCCATCCATTGATGCCATTGACAGAACACTTATCAACAGAATCCAGACATCATTTCCCATACATCCGCGTCCGTTTGAAATCATTGCCAAGGATCTTGGATTGACCCAATCCGATGTAATCAACCGGATCAACCGGCTCAAGGACAGGGGAATCATACGGAGAATCGGCGGGAATTTCAGTCCTGACCGGTTAGGATACACAAGTACCCTGTGTGCCGCCAGCGTACCCGAAGAGAAAGTCGAGCTTTTCACTGCCATCGTCAACAGCTATTCCGGCGTCACCCATAACTACCTCAGGGAAAACGCTTACAATATCTGGTTTACCTTTATTGCAACTACCCGGGAAGAGATTGAAACGAACCTGGAGGAAATTTCCGTCAGAACAGGAATAAAGGACATACTCAATCTCCCGGCAACCCATGTCTTCAAAATCAGCGCCCAGTTCAAGGTATGAAAGACACTACCCTGGCCCTGGCCATCCAGAACTGTATTCCCGGCAAAATCCAGGCCAACCTTGAAAACTGCATAAACCTGACCAGGGAGGCCTCCCGGAAAGGTGCAGACATGATACTGTTCCCAGAAATGAACCTTACCGGTTATATTTCAGGGAAAGCGATACAGCCCCTTGCCCAGCCCGTGCCCTGCCAAGCTACCCAGGCTCTGGTAACACTTGCAAGGCAGGAGTCCATTACTATCCTGGCAGGACTTGCCGAGACCGATGAGCAAGGCCATGTATATTCCAGTCACCTCGTGATCGATCCCTGCGGGATCCTGGGAATTTACAGGAAGACGCACATTGCGCCTCCGGAAAAAAAAGTATACACGCCGGGCGAGAGCATTAACACCTTTAATACCCCCCTTATGACCCTCGGAATACAGATCTGTTACGATTCCCATTTTCCGGAAATGTCCACGGCTATGGCCCTCAAGGGTGCGGACATCCTGTGTATCCCCCACGCATCTCCCAGGGGGGCGTCCCATGAAAAATTTTCATCATGGATGCGGCACCTTACAGCCAGGGCATTTGACAATGGCGTGTTTGTGGCTGCCTGCAATCAGGTGGGAGACAATGGCAACGGTCTTGTCTTTCCAGGCATCGCTCTTGTTCTGGGTCCTGACGGAAACATCCTTGCCAGGCATGAGACTGCAACAGACAGCCTGGTTACTGTAAAACTAAAAAAAAGCCAGCTTGACAGGGTGCGAAACCACCGGATGCGGTATTTCCTGCCGAACCGGCGAGGGGATCTTTATTAAAACCGTTGGGTCATAACCTGGTTTCCTCTGTTCCAGAATTGTTACTCACCGACCTTGATCCTGCGATACTGAACATAGGCGTTTTTCATGGATAGATAATGATCCACGGCCGAGGATTTGAGCAGTTCATAATCCCCGATGCGGAAAGAGGTCTGGTTGATGGTATCCAGACCGTACAATCCCAGAGACTTTTCCATAGGCTCGACATAGCTCACCGGTTTAAGAAAGTAATCCCCTGCCCTGCCGAAAAAATCTCTCAGTGTCGATGGTCCCAGCATTGGAAGAACCAGATAAAACCCCTCGCCAACCCGGTAGGTCCCCAAGGTCTGACCAAAATCCTCTTCCTGGTTTTTAAGACCGAATGTATTCTGGGCCAGCTGTGAAAAGCCTATAATTCCGGCAGTGGAGTTTATGAGGAAAATGTCAAATTCAGTGCCTGCTGCTTTGCCTTTACCCTGGAGCAGGGCGTTAACGAAACGAACAGGAAACATCAGGTTGTAGAAAAAGTTATTGATACCAGTCCGCACCGGCTGGGGGACCACAGCCCTGTATCCGGTTGCCAGGGGTTTAAGTGCCCAGTAATAGAGCCTGTCATTGAAGTGATACACGCCATAATTGAACCAGTATAACGGGTCCGGAACAGGAGGCAGGTCGTTGCCCTTCTCGTATTCTGCAAACAGATCGTCATCTGCCGGGTCATCCATGGCCCAGGGCATGGCAGGTGTACACACGTTGATGAAAAAGACGGCAAGAATCAGAGCTAACACATATTTCATTTTTTCACCTTGTCCCTGAGTTCGGCGATCAGGGTATCAGGGGTATCACTGAATCTCTGGCGGTACTGCTCCCTGTAATTGGCCACAAGGCTGACGCCCTCGATTTTAACGTCATAGACTTTCCACTTGCCTTCAGAATCCTTGAGCATCCTGTAATCCACGGGAATAATGGTCCCGGACTGGTTTATTTCGGTATACACGTCAGAGCGTTCTGTACCGGATTTTGTGGCAGGGATAGTCTCGGTCCGGGTATAAGCTATGGTGACATTCTCAATGGTTTTGCCTTCCATCTTGTCAAAATAGGTCCTGGCAATAAGGCGGGAAAAATAATCCGTAAATTCGTCTTTTTGCTGGTCGGAAAAGCCCCGCCAATGACTACCGAGGGCACCCATGGACAGCGTCCTGAAATCAAAGATGCTTTTTATCAGGGCATAGAGATTCTCCCATTGCCTGTCCCGTTTAATCACATCGTGATACACAGGGTCGTTAAGTGTTACAAGAACGGCGTCCACCACTTTCTTAAGCGATGAAACAGGTGTTTCTTCACAAAAAGCAGGTGAACCTGTCAAAAGGATCATCACTGTAAAAAAAACCATGAGCTTTTGCATCATTTTACAAATCTCCTGAAAGGTATCATCGGTGACCGGCAATAGGGTAGTATCCGGAACATCCCCAAAAATTAATTTCATTTTTCACGTTTGTCAAAGATGTATTTACTGACCAGAGATTCAATGTCAATAGCTGATTCGGTATTAAAAATAGTATCGCCTGGCGATAGCACCGTTTCAGAACTTCCGGGAGATAGGTTTATATATTTATCGCCTATAATACCTGATGTTTTAACAGAAGCAATAACATCCTCGGTCAGGGGAATTGCTTTTTCAATGTTCAGCTCCACCTTGGCCACATACCGCTTTGAATCCAGGGAAACAGACCCGACTTTTCCGATTTCGACACCGGCCATTTCTATCTTGGCCCCATTTTTAAGCCCTGACACCGAATTGAAATAGGCATATACCGGATAGTAGCGGCTGCTGGTGACCGACAGATCCCCTAACACTGTCAGCAGATAACCGGTGCAGGCAATTCCTAGGATGACAAAAATACCGACATACAACTCAACCAGACTCTTTTTCATCGCTAACTATCCTTGTAGTCTCCTTGACCGTTAATAAATGATCGAACGTCCTGATCCGTAGAATTGAGTATTTCCTCGGAACTCCCCTGAAAGATGATATGGCCTCTTTCGAGCATGGCTACGCGCTGGGAGATTTGAAAGACATCGGGTATTTCATGGCTGACAATAACACCTGTAAACCCGAACCGTTTCTGGTAATCCCGAATCATATGATGGACCCCGTTTTTCCGCACGGGGTCCAGGCCCGTAGTGGGCTCGTCAAACAGAACGATATCCGGATCTGTCACCAGTGCCCGGGCAAGGGCCACACGCTTTTTCATCCCTCCTGAGAGCTGAGCCGGATAATTCATTGCTGCTCCTTGGATTTCAAGCTGTTCCATACGTGTGTTTACCCTTTCCCTGATCTTTTCTTTTGTCAGATTTGATTTTTCAGCCAGCGGCAGGGCGATGTTGTCAAATACTGTCATGGAATCAAACAGGGCGTTGTCCTGAAACATATAACTCAATTTTCGTTTAAACAAGTGCTTCTGCTGTTTATCCATGAGCATCAGACTATTGCCGTCAATGAGGATATCACCGGAATCCTGTTCAATAAGTCCAATGATGTGTTTGAGAAGAACACTTTTCCCACACCCGCTCCTACCAATAATTGCTGTAATCTCTCCCTTGTAAATGGACAGATTGACACCCTTCATCACCAGGTTGGAACCAAAGCTTTTATGAACATCTACGAACTGTATAAATGGTTGTTTCATAATACCCTATAGAAGTAGATAGGTAATGATATAATCACAAACAAGAATCAGGACGCAGGAGTTGACAACAGCCGTTGTCGTTGAATAACTGACACCTTTGGCCCCGAATCCGCCACGGATCTGGAGATGGGTGAAAAAGCCCTGGGAGCAGCATACCGTTGTTACAACAATTGCAAAAACAAGGGATTTCACATATCCTCCCGTGAGATCCTCCATGAGCACACTGTCCCTTACCCGATAAAAATAAATTCCTGAATTGATACCCATCATCAACGATCCGGTCAGGTAACCGCCGACGATACCGATGATATCAAACACAGATGTCAGCAGTGGAAAGCTGATGATAGAAGCCACTATTCTGGGACTGAAAATAAAGCGCACAGGGTTGATGTCCATGGTTTCCAGGGCATCAATCTGTTCAGAAATCCTCATGACACCGATTTCCGCGGCCATGGCAGACCCGGCCCTTGCCGTTATCATTATGGCTGTCAGTACGGGTCCCAGCTCCCTGACAAGGGTCAGGGCCACGGCAGATCCCAGCATGCCTTCTGAACCGAAGCGCACCAGGGTGTAATATCCTTGAAGTCCTAGAACCATTCCGGTAAAGACCCCGGTCAAAAGGATGACCACCATGGATTTCATTCCGATGAACCAGGTATGTTCCATGATTTTGTAAATCTGCAAGGGTAAGGATACAATATGAATAATCCCCTGGATCAGAAAGATGACAACCCTCCCCAAGGCCGTCACCCAGTCGATAGCCCAGGAACCAAGACTTTCAACACTATTTCGAATAAAAAGCATAGATCCTTTTCCCTTATTGTCGATTCATCGCCTTGTCCAAAATTTGTGCCAGGCAGGACCCTGACCATAATATCGGCGGAGGGTATATTTCCACAATCATATCCACCGGAGAGTTGGATTGATGACAAAATCGGACTGATCAATCCAGATCTTTCTGGAGGTCGCAGGATATTTAATGTGTCTGTAAGCAGGCATCCACGATTCATTGCTTATACAACAATTATAACAAAAAAGCAAAATCCAAAAATTATTCATGCACTGGCCGAGGCAATACGGGAGCCCTGAACAGGGCCTGCACTGCCAGAAAGTCCAAACACGATTTTTTTCTTGACACATACTGCAAATTTCAATACGTATTGAATATTGATTTCCAAAAAAATACGTAACAAGAAACCTGATCAGGATAAAAATCATGACACGTAAAATCACGTTGAGCATTCCGGACATGCTCCATGAAAAGATGGAAGAATGGCGACTTTCCTTCAATCTTTCGAAAATGTTCCAGGATGCCTTGAGTGAGGCCATTCACAAAAAAGAAGAGTTCCAGAAACGTCTCAGAGAAGATGCAACCATGTCGGAAATTATCGATCGACTCCGCCAGGAAAAACTGCAGTCCGAAGGCAGCTATTCTGAAAAAGGCAAACGGGAAGGGGTGAAATGGGCTAAAAGTGCCCATTACGATGATCTAATACATGCCCTGGACATGGCATCGTCCAATGACATTGTCGCAGATGACCGCATGGCAACATATTTCTCATTTCTTATATCCAAAGATTCCCTGATGGAAATTTCCCAGGGGGTATTGAATAAATATGCCAGACTGTACGTTGAAGGATGGCGAAAAGGCGTGTCCGAATTCTGGCTTGCCGTCAAGGAGAAGCTCTAATCATGGATCCAGCACAAACATTTCTGGGCATTGATGTCGGGTCCGTAGCCGTTTCCATTGTTGAGCTGACCCCGGACATGTCCATCATCAATGCTGTCAGCACGTTGCATCACGGGGACATCCGCTCCGGTCTCGCCGCAGCTCTCAAAAATACTGACCTGACAAAAATATCCCTGATCGCGGCCACATCTGCCACGCCGGCGACCATTGTCCGGGACCTTGACATTGACGACCAGGTCGCCATTATAAAGGCAGGTAAACACCTGCATCCCGATATGAGGTCTCTCATCAATGTCGGAGGTGAAAAATTCAGTCTGAGCCTCTTTGACCTGACTGGTAGCTATATCGGGGCGAAAAACAATACTTCCTGTGCTGCGGGCACCGGCAGCTTCCTTGATCAGCAGGCCTCACGCCTGGGACTCGGGTCAACCCAGGACCTGAGCGCCGCTGCCTGTTCCAACATAATGAGCATTCCTGATATCGCCACCCGATGTGCTGTTTTTGCAAAAACAGATCTTATCCACGCTCAGCAGGAAGGCTTTACCGTACCCCAGATCTGTGATGGGTTGTGCAAAGGATTGGCCAAGAATATCATCAACACCCTGTTCACATCCAGAAAAGCTGTGACCCCGGTTGTTTTCTGCGGTGGCGTTTCCAAGAACCAGTCAGTCCGCAGGCACCTGGAGTCCCTCCTGGGTCTTACCCTGGTCATTGATCAGTATTCCCATCTTTATGGGGCGCTTGGCGCAGCCCT
This sequence comes from Pseudomonadota bacterium, assembly GCA_043806875.1. Taxonomy (GTDB): domain Bacteria; phylum Desulfobacterota; class Desulfobacteria; order Desulfobacterales; family Desulfobacteraceae; genus JAZDGN01. The sequence goes on along the minus strand of JAZDGN010000018.1, from coordinate 12,691 downwards.
GACCCTTTGCGACGCCGATATTAACGCCGGCAACACAAGACACGTGACAGTCATCGACGACATATACAGGGACCTTTCTAGAGAAAGGAGGGGCCTTTCCCCGGAACTGAGTCTCAGCCTGAGTACATATCCGGACTTTGACAGTATTGTATCCTATGTCCGGGACGAGGTTGAATACAATATTTTCATTGATCCCAAAACCGTTGAACCCCAGGCCTGTTACCTGGGAATCGATGTAGGATCGACCAGCACCAAGAGTGTCCTGCTTACCTTGTCCGACTCGGTCCTGGCCGGATTTTATACCAAAACTGCTTCCAGGCCTGTGGAAGCCGTAAAAAAAATAATCAAGGCAGCCCAGGACTTTATCCAGGACAACAACCTCTCCATAACCATCAGCGGATGCGGGACAACAGGGTCGGGCAGGAAACTCTCAGGCCATATCATAGGTGCAGATATCGTGCTGGACGAAATTTCAGCCCATGCCAGGGCTGCGTTCGCCATCAACCCCCAGGTGGATACTATCATTGAAATCGGAGGCCAGGATGCAAAATTCACAACACTTAAAAACGGCGTTGTCACCTCTTCGGTGATGAACAACGTATGCGCTGCAGGAACCGGCAGTTTCATTGAAGAACAAGCCTTGAAACTTGACTGCCCTTTGAGCCAGTACTCCAAGCGTACGGAATCCCTGGCATCCCCCATTTCAAGTGACAGGTGCACGGTTTTCATGGAACGGGACATCAACCATTTCCTGTCCGAAGGCTTCAGCGTCAATGAAGTGCTTGCCTCTGCCCTGCATTCGGTAAGGGACAACTATCTGGCAAAAGTTGCCAACCTTGGCAGAATCGGCAACACCATCCTGTTCCAGGGAGCCACGGCCAGGAACAAGGCCCTGGTGGCGGCCTTTGAACAAAAACTGAACAAGCCGATCCAGGTATCCCTGTACTGTCACCTGACCGGCGCCCTGGGCGTTGCCCTGACCCTCATGGACCAGGGTTTCAAGACCAGCCAGTTCAGAGGATTTGACCTGTGGCGGCATCCCATCCCCGTCCGCCAGGAAACCTGTCAGCTCTGTACCAACCACTGCAAACTGACCATAGCCGAAATCGGCTCTGAAACTGCTGCCTACGGATTCCTATGCGGAAGGGATTATGACACCCAGCGCTTTGTGGCGAACCAGCCTTCCTTTCACCTGTTGAAAGCACGGGATTCGATCCTGAAAAGGCCGGCATTCAAAGCCAAGAACACGGGATTCACCCTGGGGATCCCGGCAGCCCTCCATCTTGTAGAAGATCTCAGGTTCTGGGAGGTTTTTTTTGATTACCTTGACATACGGACCATAACCAGCCGGAAGATGAAATCACCGATCTCCAAGGGCAAGGCTATTGCCAATGCTGAATTCTGTACACCCATGACAGCCATGCACGGCCATGTCGCATTTCTTCTTGAAAAAGCCGATTATATCTTTCTCCCATTTTATTTTGAAAATCAGGAGAAAGAAAAAAACACCCGCCGCCAGTACTGCTATTATACCCAGTATCTGCCGTCGGTTATTGCATCCCTGCCGGACATTGACGGGGACCGCCTAATCTCCCCGGTAATCAAGTACCTCTATACCAGTTTCCATACCAAACTGCAGCTCTACAAAGCTCTGAAAAAGATACCAGGGGGACATAGAAGCTTTTTAGATATTTCATCCGCCTTTGACAAAGCCTTGGAATGGAAAAAACAGAGCCGGAAACGCCTGAAGGACCTGTACGCAAGCCAGGTGAAAAAATCCAGGGATATCGATATCATTCTGGTCGGCAGGCCCTACACTGTTCTGTCCGAAACACTCAATGCCGGAATCCCCGATATTGTGGCGTCCATGAACATCAACCTGTTCTTCCAGGATATGATCGATCTGGGCTCAACGGATTTTTCTCCCATTGCCCCCCTTCTCAATGAAATTCACTGGGAACATGCGGCAACAATCCTGAAAACAACCCTCACCGTGGCCAGGACAGAAAACCTGTACCCTGTTTATATAACATCCTTTAAGTGCTCTCCCGACTCCTTTGGGGTCGACTATTTCAAACAGATCATGGAAGCCCACAATAAACCTTACCTGGTTCTTGAACTGGACGAGCATGATTCAAATATCGGCTACGAAACCCGGATCGAAGCAGCGGTCAGGGCCTTCAGGAACCACCGGAATACATCGGTTCCCCAGACCAGCATTCATTTAAGCAGGGTCAATCCCTGTCTTGAACAGCGAATGACAGGCAAAACCATTGTTTTCCCGAACTGGGATCCCATCACCGGTGCACTTCTGGCTGCAACTCTGAGGGGTGAGGGTTATGACGTTCTTCTCATGGAAGAGACCCACGACACCATCAAAAAAAGCCTGAAAACCAATACGGGTCAGTGCATTCCCCTGAATGCCATTGCAAGCGGATTTGCCCGGACCATCCGCAACCATGATCTGGATCCCGGAGATACGGTCCTGTGGCTTAGCAGGTCAGACATTGCCTGTAATATTAAAATGTATCCCCACCATATTAAAACTCTTCTGTCAAACCTCGGACCCGGCATGGACAGGGCTGGCGTGTACAAAGGAGAACTGTTCTTCAGCGATATCTCCATCAAGGCATCTGTCAATGCTTATTTTGCCTATATGTTCGGCGGGCTGATCCGTAGTCTAGGCTGTAAACTGAGGCCCTATGAATGCATCACGGGAGAGACCGACAGGGCCATTGAGAACGCAGTAGTTGTTCTGGGAAAAGCCTTTGAGGGAGAACGGTCCAAGGAAGATGCCCTGGCAGAGGCTGTCTCCCGCTTTGCATGGATACGGACAGTCCGGAAAGAACGTCCCAAGGTCGGTATTTTCGGGGATTTTTATGTACGTGATAATGACATCATGAACCAGGATCTCATTCATTTCATCGAAGTCAACGGTGGTGAGGTGGTGTCAACGCCGTATTACAGGTTTGCCAAAATGATAGCAGATTCCTATTTCCAGAAATGGTTCAAAGAAGGAAAATACCTTGACCTCCTGTCAAACAAGGCCCTGCTCACAGCCATGTCTGCCCTGGAAAAGAAGTATTACCGGTATTTTGAGCATCTGCTCAATGACCCAGACCCCGAATACAATGATTCCATTCCCGGTATCCTTGCCGAGTATGGTCTTTTACCTGAACATACCGGGGAGTCCATGGACAACCTTATCAAAATCCACTATACCATCAAGGAGCATCCCGACCTGACAATGTTCGTCCAGACCAGTCCGGCCTTTTGCTGTCCCGGTCTGATTACCGAGGCCATGGCAACTGCCATTGAGAGAAAGACGGGAATCCCCATAGTCAGCGTGACTTACGATGCCCTGGAAGGAAACCGGAACCGGGTCCTTATTCCCTTCCTCCATTACTCCAGGGAACGGTCTGGTTCGGTTACATTTAGAAAATCAATTTAACCTGGCGGATGGATGGCAGGTAGAGCTTCAGTTCCGGATATTTTTTCAGCATTGCGTCCTGGTATTGGACCCTGCGGATATTGATTGCATTGTGCCGGTCCACTGCCCGTCGATAGCTCAGATAATAGGCATCGTAATTCTGGATGTACTTGGGAGTCCGCATTTCAATTTCCCTGAAATTACCGATAATGTAATTCAAAAGTGCCTCAAAGTCTTCAAGGTACTCTTCCAGGACTTCCATGTGATGAATTACCACACGGTTTTCATAGTAGGTTTTAATGGAGAGCAACCATCCCAATCCCTCCCTTTCCAGCAGGGACTGGTTGTTTCCTGCAAAACGTATCAGGCTGATCTCTGCGTTTCTATGCTGTATTATCAGGACTTTCATTTCACCGATCAACTGAACGGTTTCACCCATGTTCTGGAGTTTTGATTCAACACGGCTCAACTCCTCAAGACGATCGACAGCCCTGTCCATTTTGTCGGTGACGTCCCGGAGCGTCGTTGCCAGTTCCATCAACTCCGTTGCTTCCGGTGAATAGTTTGAAATATGGATGGCTCCGCTTCTGGATCTGGCCTCAAGGGCATACCCCCCTACCCCCATGGCAACCATGGACACAAGACAGAAGATCAGGGATTTTTTCCAGTTGGCTGGGCGGGACATGAAAGCATAGACCAGAACCGTGACCGGCGATGCCAGCACCAACAGTGACCACCACCGGGGAATCCCATGTTTTCGGGAATCCATGAAGACCCAGATGGATAGGATAACAACATAGGGTACATACAGATAATAATACATGATCAGTCTCCCATACAGGTGAGAATGGGCGTACCATCCCCCCGAAATACCATGTGAACAGCTCCTGACATGTCGGTCCGCAGGATGGAAATGCCCAGCCCCTGGTACCGGTCAAGGACAGCATGATGGGGAAAACCAAAGGGGTTGTTCCACCCACAGGATACAATTACACGTTCAGGATGCACCTTATCAAGGAAAAAAAGACTGCTGGATGTTTTGCTGCCATGGTGGGGGGCGATCAAGGTCCTGGATTCAAGCCGTTTATCCGCCCTTGCTGCCATCTCGGCTTCGGCTTCAGCAGTGATATCTCCTGGAAAAAGGATGGAATCCAAACCCAGGCTCACCTTGAAGACGAGACTGTTGTCATTGAAAGAGCGCTTAGAAACCACGCTTTCCGGACAACCACCGGGAGGATTAAAAAAGTCAATGGTCACATTTCCCCAGACCTGATGTTTTTCCATCTCTCCTGAAAGAACTACCGGAATCCCGCGATTCATCAGGATTTCCATCAGGTCAGAATACGCTTTGGTCGACCGCGAATCGCAATTTTTAATAAATTGCCCTATGTTAAAGTTTTCAGAAATAAAGATCAACCCGTTCATATGGTCGCTTTCCGGGTGGGTCAGGATGACAGCATCCAGGTCCAGAATCCTGTTGCGCCACAAAAAAGGTGCGACAATAGACTCCCCTGGATCAAAGGCAGAGGTTCTGGAGAATCCGCCGCCGTCGACCAGGATTCGTTTCCCTCCGGGTAATGCAAGGAGAATGCTGCTCCCCTGCCCCACATCCAATACGGTCAGTTCAAGGTCGGTGTTGAAAAACCGTTTGACCAACCAGAACCCTTCGGTCGCAAGAATAATGCATGCTGCCAGACAAACCAGTGCGATACCCGGTATCAAACGTCTTTTGACAACCCCAATGCCACCTATGATCAACAGGTAATAGCAGACAATTTCCCAGGGTTCTGGAGTAACGGTCCTCGTCCATGTACAGGGGAGATTGGCGATTGTTTCCAGAAAATCAAGGCATGGGGAAAGAACAAAACCGGCCAGAGAAAGACAGATATCAGATATATATGGAAATACCGGGAAAAAAAAGAATGAAGCCAGACATGCCGGCAGAACAACAAAGGTTGCAATGGGGAGAAGAACCATATTGACGGGGATTCCGACAAAAGAGACCATGTTAAAATAATAGGAAACCAGGGGCTGGGTTCCCAGAGTTGCAAACCCTGCCACAAGAAAGGCATTGAATATGGTTCTGCCAGGCCCCCGGGTCGAAGGATCACGGTATTGGTCTGCCAGCCTGAGGCCCATAATAATACTTGCAACAGCACAGAACGAGAGCTGAAAGGCAACGCTCATCAAAGCGCCGGGATCCAGAATAAGGATTACAAGGCCGGCTGCTGCAAGGGTATTCATGGTATCAGATTCCCTGTCCATGACCTTGGCTGCCATAAAAACCAGGATCATGATAAGGGCCCGCTGGGCAGATGGTGAGAAACCGCTAACACATCCATAAGATACCAAAGGTATCAGTGTTAGACCAGCAGCGATCTTCCCTGAAAGACCCCGTATCAACAAGATTTTGCTAAAGGAAAGGAACCGGTTGAATAAAAAATAGGCAACCAGGCATACTGCGGAAAAATGTAGTCCTGAAATGGCCAGCAGATGATTGGTCCCGGTGCGGGAAAACACGGACCTGAGACGGGTACCCATCTCGCTTCCTGTTCCAAGAACAAGAGCGCAAAGCACAGAGGCTGAGTCTTTGTTGTCCATGGACTCATAAACATGGGACTGGAACCGCTCCCGCAGCCCGTGTATGATCTGCTGGAAACGATCCTTAAGGCGTGTCTGCCCGGAGCTAACTATCAAGAGATCCCGGACATTAACCCAACTGGTGCCGGAAATACCCTGCAGTGTCATATACCGACAATAATCGAAACTGCCTGGATTCTGAAAATTCCGGATTCTTTTTATGGTCCCGGTATATTGGATTTTCATGCCAGGGCCTAGATCATATTGCTGTCCGTAAACGCTGAGACGGATCAACCCTGTTACCTGCACATTGCCGGGTCCGTTCCCGGAAATTGTTTCTGCTTGAACCTGGTACCGTGTTACATCCCCGGAACGCCTTGGATAGGATGCTATCCTGCAACGGATCCTGTATCGGTGCCCGTCCGCAAACCGCGATATATGGTTGTCCGATGTATGATCGTTCAGTACACCCCTGGTGAGAACCATCCCCAGGATCATAAAAATAATTGCTGCAAGAGTGGACAGGTTGCGAAAACGGTATGTGAACCAGACACCCGGAATCAGGAACAACCCCACACCCAACCAGGGTGAAATAGCCCAGGGTTCAAGAGTTCCGTATAGTATCCCGGCGGCCAGGGCCAGGACCGGCACGGCCAGAGGTACAATCCGTCCTGATGTACAGTTCACCCCATAGGACAATTGTTCTCCGTTGAGGTTGGGCCGGGGGGGGAGATCATAGCTGACAGGTTACATCAGGAAACCCGTTTCATGCTTGCTCCAAGTCCCGAGAATTTCTTCTCAATGGTTTCGTACCCCCGGTCAATATGGTAAACCCGGTGTATGACAGTCACACCCTCTGCGACAAGACCCGCGATGACCAACGAAGCACTAGCTCTCAGGTCCGAGGCCATGACCGGTGCTGCCGTAAGGCGTTTTACACCGCGTACCATGGCATAGTGTCCGCCTGACAGGGAAATGTCGGCACCCATGCGCTGAAGTTCATTGACATGGATGAACCGATTCTCAAAGATGGTTTCATTGATCACACTGTTCCCGTCGGCCAGGGACATGAGAACCATGAACTGGGCCTGCATATCCGTAGGGAACCCAGGATAAGGCATGGTCTTGATATCGGTGCACCGGATGATCTCATTGCCGCGGACTCTAACGCCGTTGGTGTGAACGTCAACAGTGGCCCCTGCCTGTCTTAATTTGTTGATGATCCCGCCCATATGTTCGGATTCGCATCCACGGACAAACACATCACCCCGGGTGGCAGCTGCCGCAACCATGAAAGTCCCGGCCTCAATCCGGTCCGGAATAACAGTAATCTGCGCCGGTTTGAGTTCATCAACCCCATTGATCTGAATCACCGAGGTTCCGGCCCCTGAAACATCAGCCCCCATACGGTTCAAGGCCTCGGCAAGGGCAGAAATTTCAGGCTCACGTGCAGAATTTCTCAGAACCGTAGTTCCCCTGGCCAGGGCGGCAGCCATCATCAGGTTTTCCGTTCCAGTAACAGTCGGGATATCGAAATAGATTTCATTACCGATCAGCCGGAGTGCCTTTGCTTCGATATAACCATGTTCAATGCTGATGGTCGCACCCAGAGCCTCAAGGCCTTTCAGATGCATATCCACAGGTCTTGCACCGATGGCGCACCCGCCTGGCAGAGATACTCTGGCATGACCGAAACGGGCAACCAGGGGACCCAGAACAAGAATGGATGCACGCATTTTCCGGACAAGGTCATATTTGGCCTCAATCTTGTTTATACCGGATCCGTCAATGGTCAAACATCTCCCCTGCCCCTCACATCTGGCTCCCAGATCCTGGAGCAGAAGCTTGATGCTGCTTATGTCCATCAGGTCAGGTATATTCTCGTAGGTGGTGCATCCATTAACCAGGATGGACGATGCCAGCAATGGCAGAGCCGCGTTCTTGGCCCCGCTTACAGACACTTCGCCTGAAAGCTTTGCCTGACCTTGAATTTCGATTTTATCCATGCATCTACCCTAAAAAACCTTAAAAAAAGACAAGTTAATTCTTGATTAAGCCAACGGATCCAACAGTGTGAGAACCTAATCAGCCAGTCATGTTTACCATCATGACATGACCAATGCAACATCTTTCGGTATGCAATCCAGGTCACGCCATGCAATAAAAAAATATAGTTTCAGGCACATATTGACAATGGCATTAACACCAATTACACTTATTCCAAAGCTGCTTAGTGGACGGTATGGTAATGAAATTTCGACCGTCACCCTGCACTGGGCAGGCCGCCCCAGTCCGGCCGTTCAAATTTCCGCTTAAAAGTTGGAGGTAGGTATGTTACTCGTCTATGGGATCGCCCTGGCTGCGATTTCCGTACTTCTTCTGGGGTTCTGTTTTATAGGAGCCCGGGATCCCAAAAAGCCCAAATGGGCCGGCGACTTCCTTATGGGAAGCGTTTATGTTCCAGGGATCATTATGCTGATGATCCTCAGTTTGGCCTCATTTTACTGGTTTGTCAGAAATTATGCAGCAAGTCCCCTGACCACAGGCCAGGGAGGCATGGCCGTGTTAGTGGCTATTGTTTCAGTTATAGCCTGGCGCTTCATGGGCGTTTCAAAAAAAATCAAGGCTTATCAAGATGCCTCTCCCAGCGTTGTGATCTCTTTTGAGCCCAAGCAGGAATCCAGGGATACAGACCCGCCTGCACCCCATCGGGTCGCCGCATGACACCAACCATGTTTTGACCGTTCAACCGGGTCCACCGGATCTGTACTGACGCATTCCGGTGGACTCGGGGTGCCGATTCCATCCTTTCACAAACCATTCTCAATTCTGCCGTATTGAAAATCTGGTTCCAACCTGATACAGAATTTGATAATTGTTGCCAGCTCTGGTAGGATGCACAGAATTTTTGCAACAATGAGTTGATAGTCAAACCCTGTTTGACAAATCTCTTAAAGCCACGGATCAAGGATGGACCATGATTGAGAACGGATTTATCCAGGTGAGAGAGCAGCGCCTTGAGGCCTTGTGGTACGGTCCCATGCCCCATGAAGCGCCAACCCTTATATTTCTCCATGAAGGTCTTGGCTGCGTTTCCCTGTGGCGGGATTTCCCCCAGAGACTCGCCGCAGCCACTGGATGCGGAACTTTGGTATACAGCCGCCTGGGATATGGTGGATCAAGTGAAATTCCCTATCCTTTCCCGGTGAATTTCATGCATACCGAAGGGCTGGAACTCCTGCCTGAAGTCATTCAGGAGGCAGGAATAAAAAAAGCTGTTCTCATCGGCCATTCCGATGGCGGATCCATAGGCATCATCTACGCCGGCGGCACACTGGCGGCACCGCTTATTGGTCTTATTACCGAAGCGGCCCATGTTTTCTGTGAGGACATCACTGTCCGCTCCATCGAGCAGGCCCTGCAATTGTTTCAGGAAGGGGACCTGCGACAGAAACTCATGCGGTATCACGGATCCAACACCGATTGTGCATTCCTTGGCTGGAACGGTGCCTGGCTCAATCCGGATTTCAAAAACTGGAACATCGAATCCTATCTTCCGGGTATAAAAGTGCCCATGCTGGCGATACAGGGTTGTGACGATATCTACGGGACGCCACTGCAGGTCGAATCCATACGCCGGCTGGCAGGAAAAGGAGCTGATGTCGCCATGATTCCTGACTGCGGCCACTCACCCCACCGGGATCAGGAAGAGATCACCTTCAACACGATGAAACGATTTATTCTGAACCTGCTCAGGAAATGAGCATGGCCGGGAAATGTCCGGGCTCAAGTGAAAAGCGCACCCACGCTTTCTCCGGTATGGATCCTCCTAACAGCTTCACCCAGAAGGTTCGCAACCGAAAGTACTTTGAGCTTGTCCATCCGCTTGCGGGCTGGGACCTCCACCGTATTGGTCACCACCACTTCCACAATGTCTGAAGATCTGATCTTTTCCACAGCAGGTCCGCAGAGTACCGGATGTATGGAACCCACATAAACAGTCCTGGCTCCGGCTTTTTTCAGGGTTTCAACTGTTGCGATCAAGGTGCCTGCAGTGGAGATTTCATCATCAAAGACAATGGCGTCCTTTCCGCGGACATCTCCCACAACCAGACCCTGCTCTACACGGGTATCCGTTACCCTGCGTTTGTCGATTATGGCCATGGCAATGTTCAACATAATTGCAAACCGTCCGACCCGTTTTGCCCCCCCGGCATCGGTGGCAACGGCAACGGCATTGGAAAGATCAAGGGTATTCTTAAAATAGTTGCACAGCAGCGGTCCTGCGGTCAGATGGTCTATAGGAATACTGAAAAATCCCTGTACGGAATCGGCATGGAGGTCCATGGTCAGGACACGGTCTGCACCTGCGGTTTTAAGCAGATCAGCCATGAGCCTTCCCACGATGGAAACTCTGGACGCATCTTTCTTGTCTGAGCGGGCATAGGAATAATAGGGGATGACCGCTGTGACCCGTCTCGCCGAAGCGTTTTTTAAGGCATCCAGGGTTATCATGAGTTCCATGATATGGTCGCTGACCGGATCGGTAAAGGACTGCACGACAAAGACATCCCTCTCCCTTACATTTTCGAGGATCTGGACAAACATGTTGTCGTTGGAGAATTTTGCTATCTTGATACGACCCATGGGAATGCCGATGCTGGTACATATCTCCTGGGCCAGGCTCGTGTTGGAATTGCCTGAAAAAAGTTTTAAATCATCGTTCATTGCCATCTCCACGCCAAGGTTACGGATAGGAGAGTACATACCAGCAAAGGGGCTCAAAAGCAATTTGCTTTTGTAATGTTTCTTTATGGATCCTTGTATACTCCTTATAAAAAGGGTATTAACAAACATGCTCTGCATTTGGTTTTTAAACCTTGAACAAAGAAAGATTAAGCCAATATGAAAAAAAAATCCCAGGAGCCTGATCATCATCGGTCTGATGATGATCTTGACTTGTTTAACCTCTCAAGCCCAGACCATAGTGTCAGATGAAATCAGCATTATTGTTCCCAAAAATGTGATCAGCAAATCGATTAAGGCAGCCTTGCCCATGAACCTGGAAAAGAGCCCCTATTTGACAGGCTCCTTATGGATTCAGACCATTGATCATATCAGGATCGGGACTGACAGGGTCGAGTTTGATATGATAGTCCAAGGGAAAAACAATCAATTGGAAACACAATTGGGCGGCCGTTCCCTGGTAATGGATATGGGCAATCTCAATGCTGCTTTCAGCTGCATTGCCACTTTACATTATGATTTGTCCAAAGGGGCCTTGATCATTAAACCGTACCTTTTGCAAAAGCCTGACGGCAACAGAACAGATGACAAAGCAGCCACCCTTCTGAGCCTGCTGTCACTGGCAAACGGAGAGGAGTACCCCGTTGAAATGAACAAGCTTCAGCCATTTATCAGCCAGATATGCGGCGTTCAATTGAGTATAGGTTTAATCATAACCGATTTTCACACTAAAAAAGATATGGTTTATATCAAGATAAAACCCGAAATAAAAAAGATAAACTCAACTATTTAAAAGTTTGAAGGAATATGTTAGTCATTTCTTTAGCCACACCCTTAACAAGCAGGTGAATACTTTTTATAAAATAATTTTTCAAAAGTCTCGATTCCAGGAATTGGAAACCATGACAGACCTTTCAAAAACGACATTTATCAATCTTAATGAATTAAAATCATTAGATTTACATAGCAAGACAGCAGTTCTTACATTTGTTGGAGGTCCCCAGGTTGGACGGCAAATTCTGCTGGCTAAAGACACCATAACCCTGGGCCGTGCAAATGCTGCAACAATTCTGATCAATGATGGAGCAGTGTCCAGGATACATATCAAGATAGTGCATGATGCGCTTTCCAACTCTTACAGTGTCAATGACTTGGGCAGTTCCAATGGTACTTTTCTGAATTTCAAAAAAATTGAAAACGCAGTGCTCAATGAAGGCGACAAGATCGGTATCGGACAAACTGTGTTGCGATTTTCCTGGAATGATCCCATTGATATCGCCTTTAACGGAGAAGTGGACAAATTAATTAATGTGGATGATTTAACAGGCCTGGTGCTGAAACGTCGTTTTGATGAAGAATTGAGCAGACATGTTGCGGTTTCACTGTTAAATGAAACACCTCTGACCCTGTTCATGATGGATATGGATGGCCTTAAAAAGGTCAATGACACCTACGGACATGTATTCGGCGCCCATTCAATTTCCGAGACAGGCAAGATCATTAAAACAGCCATATCCTCAAACGGTCTTGCAAGCCGCTTCGGAGGGGATGAGTTTATGGCATTTCTGCCCAATACTCCTGTTGACAAGGCCATGCAGGTAGCCGAAGGTATCCGGCATGATGTCGAACACCATCCTTATGAGAAGGATAACATCAGGTTCAGTATTACGATCAGCATCGGCCTTGCCGGATTGAAAAATAATGAAACTCCGGAAATGATTCTCAAACGTGCTGACGCCGCACTTTATATGGCTAAGAAAAAAGGAAGAAACACCATCTGCATAGCGGATGATTGATATTTTTTATCTCACCGTTTCAATACCTGTCAACGATTTATGGCTGAAAACTTGCCGGCTTTGTTCTGATCCAAAACCCACTATCTGACCGGGGTGGATTTGCTATTTGGTTGTCCTTATGCATTGGCAGCAAAAAAAA
>JAZDGN010000017.1:0-44301 GCA_043806875.1 Pseudomonadota bacterium | reverse complement strand
GTTTCTTTCTGGGGTGTTGCTGTTTCTTTTCAGGCTTTGAGGGTTCTGCCGCCGGCCTGGTCTCTGCTTCCGGTTTTGATGGGTCGGTCGGCCCGGAGTCTGCTGCGGGCTTGGATTCCTCAGCTGGTTTTGGCTCGTCTGCGGGTCCAGATTCTGCTGCCGGCTTTGTCTCCTGCCTTTGTCTGGGTTCCTTTTTTGGTCTGGGTTCGGGCTCTGGTCTGGGTTCGGGCTCTGGTCTGGGTTCGGGCTCTGGTTTGGTTTTGCGTGTCTCACCAAAGGCTTCATCCACCATGGACATGATTCCGTCCATTTCAGCAGCGTCTATGGTCGATTCCTTGTTCTCTTCTGAAGCCGATGCGGGCAGGGTTACCCTGATTCTGGCTTTTTTAACACCGACTATCCCGAAAATTCCGGAGGACCCTGTTGAAATCACATCATAGCTGAGCTTTTTTTTACTGATGTTCAGGGCTGAGCATGCTGTCTCTATGGCCTGATCTATATTTTTACCTTCAAATTCCTGGGTTTTTTTCATGATACCTCCGTGACGTTATGCAAATTTCTTCTGGATGTAGTACTGCTGGCCTATGGAAAGCACGTTGTTCACAAGCCAGTACAGAACCAGTCCCGAGGGGAAGTTGATAAATATGAATGTCATGAAAATAGGCATAAGCATCATCATTTTTGCCTGGGTCGGGTCACCGGTTGAAGGAGACATCTTCTGCTGTAAGAACATGGTGGCACCCATGATGATTGTCAAGACAGGAATGCCGTATGGGGCCTGCATCAGGGGGATGGCAATATCAAAATTAAACAGGCGGTCCGGGGCTGAAAGATCGTTGATCCAGCCCAGAAACGGGGCATGCCTGAGTTCAATGGCCTGGTAAAGCATGCGGTACAGGGCAAAGAAAATGGGCATCTGGACCAGCATGGGAAGGCAGCCGCTCATGGGATTGACCTTGTAGGTCTTGTAAAGATTCATGACCTCCGCGTTCATCTTGGTCTTGTCGCCCTTGTACTTCTCCCGGATCTGCATCATGAGGGGCTGGATGCGCTTCATGTCGCTCATGGATTTGTAACTTTTTGTTCCCAGGGGCCAGAACAGCAGCTTGATGGCCAGGGTGAGCAGCATGATGGCCACGCCGTAGTTGGGAATAAGGTCATAGATGAAGTTCATGGCGATGAGGCAGGGCCTTGCCAGGACGTCAAACCACCCGAAGTTTTCGGATTTTTTCAGGTTGTGGCCCAGGGAACCCATTATCTTGAGGCTCTTGGGGCCCATGAAGTACCAGAAGGGATAGGTGATCTGCCGGCCCGGATCGATGCGGTCCATTGACTGGACAAACCGGCTGGTTGCCATGGGGGCTTCGTAGGATACCTTTACCGTGGCATCCACAGGCTTTTCCGGAATGATGACGGTCAGAAAGTACCGGTCCGTGTGGCCGGCCCATTCCATAATACCCGGGAAAGTGCTCTTGTCCGCCAGTTTCTTGACGTTGATTTCTTCAAGACTGTCGTTGCTGAACAGCACGGGACCTTCATGGTTATATCCGGACGCCTCAGTGACTACACCGGGAATGGAAATGGACAGGGTGTCCTTAATGGGCACTGGGGTGCCGTTCTTGATGGTGACGTTGAAACCCACCAGGTAGGAGTCGGGAGTCATGGTAAACACCTTTTCCACGACTAACCCCTGGGGGGACTGCCAGGCAAAGGTAAGATCCCGGGCACCCTGGGTGACGTCAATGTGGTCCTGCTCCGACGGGCACCGGAACACGGCGTTTTCAAGTCCGGGAACGGTTTTGTCCTCAAGATCCAGGGCAAACATGCCCTTGCTGAGCTTGGGTGAGACCATCTGCTTCAGGGGGGAATCCTGCTCGACGGTTTCCCGGTATTTCTTGAGCTTGAAACTGGTTACCGTGCCTGAAAACTCCGAGATTTCCATGGTGTAGAGGGGGCTGTCCACAACGATGGTCCGGCCGGTTGAGCCCGGGGCCGGTTCCATGGGGGGCGCAACCGTGGACGCGGTCATTGGTATCGGTGCGGGGACGGATTCAACCGCCTTGCCCTGGTCGGCTGTCTGGGTGCCAGACTCGGCGGTTACTGCCTGTTCAGGGCTTGTCTTGGGGGGGGCTTCCTTGTCGACAAAGAAGATATTCCACCCGAAAATTACCACGATAGAAAGAATTATGGCAATGAATAATCGTTTCTGCTCTTCCATCTTGTCTCCCATAATGAGTGATGAAACTTAGGTGTTCAACGCAGATCATATGGAAAAGAGGAAGGGGGCGAAGGCCCCAGAATCAATTGTCAGGGAACCGGGTCATATCCTCCAGGATGGAACGGGTGGCACTTCAACACTCTTTTTACGGCAAGATAGGAGCCCTTGAGGCTGCCGTAGGTCGATACAGCCTCAAAGGCATAATGGGAACATGATGGATAAAAACGGCATGCAGGTCCAAGCAAGGGAGAAATGACATATTGATATGCTTTAATGAATATCAGTAGTATCCGTTTAACCATTATGGTTTTCAATCTTTTTAAAAAGGTTGCCAAGTTCAACAACAATCTGGCTGTTGGCCAGGTCTGACACCTGTTTTCTGGCGATTATGTTGATGTCCCGGGGTCCTGCCAGGGTGTTCCGTCTGTTCCTGTAATAATCACGTATGACGCGTTTGA
Source organism: Pseudomonadota bacterium (assembly GCA_043806875.1). GTDB lineage: Bacteria > Desulfobacterota > Desulfobacteria > Desulfobacterales > Desulfobacteraceae > JAZDGN01. The sequence continues at coordinate 41,625 of JAZDGN010000017.1, read as the reverse complement.
TTCTGTTGCGTTCTACTGCTTTCCCCACTCTTTTCGATACAGTCAGACCGATACGGTTTGTTTCAGTTATTCCATCGGATATCAAGGCTATGAAATATCTGGTCTGCACCTTTTTGCCGAATTTGGATAGTCTTGTAAAACAGGCTCTTTTCAGGAGCCTTTCTGTCTTGGGGAACGAATAGCTGCCCACTGGTCATGCCTTGGTTAAGCAGTTAACTTCTTTCTCCCCTTTGCCCGTCTGGCATTGACAACTCTCCGTCCGCCCGGAGTTGCCATGCGTTTCAAGAAACCGTGTTTTCTGGAGCGTTTGATTCTGCTGGGCTGGAATGTTCTTTTCATAAAAATAATCCTTTAAACTGAAATGCTATCCTTATCTTTAATATTAAGTAACGCCAATAAACAACGAACTTTACTTCATTGCTGCGAATGTGTCAAGACCGAGTTTGTTTTTTATCCATGATCCTGCTTTACCATGGTTTCGAAAATATGGAATTCCTCGATGTGGTAATTGGGTTCGGGATAAACGGCAATGGGCCGGTCCAGGATCTTTTCCAGGGAGGTGATCAGGTGCTTTTCCTCCCCCATGAGAAGCTGGGCAATCTCCGGGTGAACCTTGACCGTAAACCGGTTGCCCATCAGGTCACTGGCCTCGTCAAGCAGGTCACGGTAAATCTTGTGGCAGATGGAACTCCGGGACAGGAGCATCCCGTCTCCCGCGCAGTAGAAACAGGGTTCGCACAGGGTCCGGGTGAGGTTTTTGCGGACCCGTTTGCGGGTCATCTGCACCAGTCCCAGTTCGGACAGGGGAAGGACGTTGGTCTGGCTCTTGTCCTTTTTCAGGGCTTCGTTGAGCTGGGCCATGACCTTTTCCTTGTGGGCGGTTTTCTTCATGTCAATGAAGTCGATGATGATGATGCCGCCGATGTTTCTCAGGCGGATCTGGTAGGCGATCTCCTTGACTGCCTCCAGGTTGGTTTTCAGGATGGTCTCGTCAAAGTTGTGTTTGCCCACGTACCTGCCGGTGTTGACATCAATGGCCACCAGGGCTTCGGTCTGTTCGATGATGATGTAGCCCCCGGATTTCAGCCAGACCTTTTTTTTCAGGGCACGGGCAATGTCCCCTTCGATGTTGTAGGCGTCAAAGATCGGCTCCTGCCCGGTGTAGAGTTCCACAAAGACCTTGAGGTCCGGCATGAGCTGTCTGAGGAAGGCTCTGACACTGTCATACCCTTCCCTGGAATCGATGATGAGCTTGTCGGCCTCGTCGGTCAGAAGATCCCTGACTGCACGGAAGGTGACGGTCAGGTCCCTGTAGAGAAGGTAGGGGGCGGACATGATCTGGCTTTTTTTCCTGATGTCCTCCCAGGCCTTGGTGAGAAAGGCCATCTCCTTGATGAGCCGGTCTTCCTGGATTCCTTCGGCAGCAGTCCTGAAGATGTAGCCGAAATTGTCCTTCCTGACGGACAGGAGGAGTTCCTTGAGACGGGTCCGTTCAGCCTCGTCCGTGATCCGTTTGGAAATTCCGATGTGGTCCACGGTGGGCATGAGGACCATGAACCGCCCCGGCAGGGAAACATGGGCCGTTACCCTGGGGCCCTTGGTTCCTATGGGAGATTTGGCCACCTGGACCAGAATCTCCTGGCCTTCGGTGACCAGGTCCTCGATGCTGCAGTCAACCGTGCAGGCGGGTGACCAGGCAATGGTCTCCTTGCCGTCTTCGGACTCCTTGATGTCTATTGTTCCGGGTTCGGGTTCAGAGTCCTGTTCGAATCGCTGTGCCAGCTCCGGGCTGGTGTCAAAGAGCACATCATCCACGTAGAGAAACGCGGCCTGATTCAGGCCGATGTCCACAAATGCGGCCTGCATACCCGGAAGGACCCTCTGGATTCTGCCCTTATAGATATTGCCGTTGATATTGGACTCATCTTCCCGCTCAATAAAGAGTTCTGAAATGGTTCCGTTTTCCAGGAGGGCAACCCTGGTCTCATGGGGGGCAGCATTGACGACTAATTCTTTCAGCATGGCAGCTACCTCTGTTTCAGTTTAAGGATATGGGCCGTCTGAACGGTCTCCTCCGGAACATTGAAGATCCGGGTGAGGATTTCCGCAGGCCTTACGGTTCTGGTTCCAACACTTATCAATACCATTTCAAGCTGGTTTGAATCAAGAATATCTATGCGCCTGAGCGCCTTTCTCAGATCCATGGTCCGGGTCTGGCCCTTGAAGCTGGTCTGTTCCACAAGGTGCTCGGAACTGTCAACAAAGGACCTGACAAGATCCATGTCCAGGGTGTGGCCGTGGAGGGTTACCCGGTAGGTGACAGCCTGGGGTGTGCTTGTTTTGGGCGGCCGGGTGAACAGGGTGCACCGGGTGACAGGGATCATTTCAGGGAGCAGCGACCCCAGCGCCCGGGCCAGGTCGTCGGGAGACCAGGCAGCATCGGCCTGCAGGTTGAAAAATTCCTCCTGGCTTTCCATGCCCACGGGCAGGGGGTTGTCAAAGGAGACCTTCATGACCGGGCTGAATCCTTTGGAGTATTTGACCCTGACCCCGGTTCTGCGGATGGCCCGGCGGATCATTTTTGCCAGTTCCAGATGTCCCAGGAACCGGGCTGTGCCGAGCCTGGAGTAGTAGACCGTGAATTTGGCCAGGGGGGGCTCTTTGCCGGGCGCGCCTTTTCCTTCCGGGATGGATGCTCCCGGAGCCGGCCCGTCTGACAGGGGCTGGGGATCATACAGGACTGGCTTTATGGTTTTAAAATCACAGATGCCGCAGCCCATGCAGCCGTTTTCCCTGCAGTCCGGGGTGGTGGTAAGGGTCATGGCCCGGTCGAATTCAGTTTCCAGAAAGGTATTGTCTATGCCCGGGTCGATGTGGCTCCAGGGCAGTACCTCGTCCCGGGTCCTCTGGCGGGTGGTGTAAAAAGCCGGGTCTATACCGGTTTCATCAAAGGCCTGGCGCCAGAGATCCAGCCGGAACATGTCGGTCCAGCCGTCCAGGCGGCATCCCTTTTCCCAGGCCGTTACCAGGAGCCTGGACAGGCGGCGGTCGCCCCGGGACCAGACCCCTTCAAGAATGCTCATCTCGGGGTTGTGCCATTTCAGGTTGATGCCAGGATGCCTCAGGTGCTGTTTCAGGTAATTGAGGTTTTCCTGGGCCTGTTCTTTGGAAATCTGGGCGCATCTCTGGAACGGGGTGTGGGGTTTGGGGATGAACGGGGCAAAACTGACGCTGATGGTGCTCCTGCCTTTTCCCTTGCAGGGGATGGCGGCAAGTTTTCTGGACAGGGTTGCAATGGCCTGGATGTCTTCAAACGTTTCCGTGGGAAGGCCGTTCATGAAGTAGAGTTTGATGGCCCGCCAGCCCAGGGTAAAGGCATTGGTGACCGTGTCCACGATATCCTGCTCCGTGATGTTCTTGTTGATGACATCCCGGAGCCGCTGGGTCCCGGCTTCGGGTGCAATGGTGAACCCTGTTTTTTTCACGGTCTTGATGATGGCCATCATTTCCGGGGTGAGCCTGCCTGCCCTGAAGGACGGCAGGGACAAGGACGCACAGTGATTGGGATTGATGCCGAGGAGCTCTGTCATGAGGGGGCCGAGATTGCTGTAATCCCCGGTGCTCAGGGAGAGCAGGGAAATGTCATTGTACCCGGTTGCCTTGACAGCGGTTTTTGCCGTGGCCACCAGATCCTGGACAGAGCGCTCCCTGACAGGCCTGTAGATCATTCCTGCCTGGCAGAACCGGCATCCCCGGGAACACCCCCGGGCTATTTCCAGGCGGAGCCGGTCATGGACCGGTCTGCCAAAGGGGACTACCGGGGTTGCGGGAAGGGATGCCGGAGTCAGGTCCGGGACAATGGCCCGCCTGACCCGTCCGATCTCCGGGAATCCGGGTTCAAGGTGCTGGATACCCGCTGCATCGGTGAGGGGGGTGTAAAAGGATGGAACGTAAATTCCCCGGATGCGGGCCAGGCGGTGAAGCAGGGTCTGTTTTCTGGCGTCACCGCTCTTTTTCCAGTCAATGACAGCCTCGGACAGCTCCAGAATTACCTCTTCGCCGTCACCGATGACCATGGCATCGAAAAAGTCCGCCAGGGGTTCGGGGTTAAAGGTGCAGGGCCCCCCCCCGATGATCAGGGGGTGGGTGTGGTCCCGCTGGTCTGAGTAAAAGGGAATGCCTGCAAGATCGAGCATGGTGAGAATATTGGTGAAGTTGAGTTCATACAAAAGGCTGAACCCGATGATGTCAAAGTTGCCCAGGGGTGTCTGGGACTCCAGTGATGCCAGTGGCATGCCCTTTTCCCTGAGCCGGCCTTCCATGTCCGGGGCCGGGGTAAAACAGCGCTCCGCGGCAATGGCAGGGTGCCGGTTGAGCAGGGAGTACAGGATCTGCATCCCGAAATGGGAGGTCCCGATCTCGTACAGGTCCGGGAATGCCAGGGCAAAAGTCAGTATCACACGCCGGTGATCTTTGTGTACGGTATTGGTTTCAAAACCCAGGTATCGGCTGGGCAGTTCCACAAATGGCAGGATCTCTTGAATATTGGTTATGTTCATGGTATTTAGGGATGTTATTCCAATTTGATTTCAGTATTAGGTCAAAATGGAACAATATCGCATTTTTAGGGAGATAAAGCAATCAAAAGTTCACAGGCAGGCCGGGCCGCGGAAAATACCGGGGAGACTTAAGGCCTTCTGGAACAATACGAAAGGGCGCAATGGACAGAACAAAGATCAATCAGCTTCTGGCAGCCGAGGCTGCCAGGGACGCGGTGCTTATCAAGGGGTGGGTGAGGACCAAACGCGATTCCAAAGAATTTTCATTCATGGAGATCAATGACGGATCCTGCCTGAAAAACATCCAGGTGGTTGCCGAAAGTTCCCTGGAGAACTATGACGCCATCGGAAAACTGACCACCGGATCGGCCGTGGTTGTCCTGGGTGCCCTGGTGCCGTCGCCGGGCAAGGGCCAGGCGTGGGAAATTCAGGCCCGGGAGGTGGAGATTGTCAGCCTTGCCCCGGATACCTATCCTCTCCAGAAAAAGCGCCACACCGACGAGTTCCTCAGGACCATCGCCCATCTGAGGCCAAGGACCAACAAGTTTGGCGCCATGTTCCGCATCCGCAGCGAGGTTGCCTGGGCCATCCACAAGTTTTACAGGGAAAAGGGATTCAGGTATCTGCATGCGCCCGTGATCACCGGATCAGACTGTGAAGGCGCAGGCGAGATGTTCCGGGTTACGGCCCTGGACCCTGCATCAGTGGCCCGCCAGGGCAGGATGAATTTTACGGAGGATTTCTTTGGCCAGGAGGCCAACCTGACGGTTTCCGGGCAGCTCTCCGCCGAGATGTTTGCCCTGTCACTGGGGGATGTGTACACCTTCGGCCCCACGTTCAGGGCGGAAAATTCCAATACCAGCCGCCATGCGGCCGAGTTCTGGATGCTGGAACCGGAGATGGCCTTCTGCGATCTTACCGGCAACATGGACCATGGCGAGGAACTGGTCAAATACCTGACGCGCCATGTGATGGAGCACTGCGCCGAGGACCTGGGTCTGTTCACCCAGTTTGTGGACAAGAGCCTGTCCGGGATCCTTGAGGTTCTCGTCCATGAGCCCTATGCCCGGGTATCCTATGACCAGGCCATCGAGATTCTCCTGGCCTCGGGAAAGACCTTTGACTATCCGGTGGCCTGGGGCAATGACCTCCAGTCCGAGCATGAACGCTTTCTTGCCGAGGAGCACTTTAAAAAACCGGTGTTCCTTACCGGGTATCCGGCCTCCATCAAACCGTTTTACATGCGGGTCAACAGCGACGGGAGGACCGTTGCGGCCATGGATCTCCTGGTTCCGAGGATCGGAGAACTCATCGGCGGAAGCCAGAGGGAAGAGCGCCTGGATGTGCTCAAAGCCCGCATGGAGGCCATGGGATTGGCCAAAGAACCCTACTGGTGGTACCTGGACTCCCGCAGGTTCGGATCGGTCCCCCATTCGGGATTCGGCATGGGGTTTGAGCGGTTTATCATGCTGGTGACAGGCGTTGCCAATATCCGGGATGTGATTCCGTTCCCGAGAACACCGGGGAACATCGATTTCTGATATGAAGTTTGACGGTCCTGAATCCGGCCAAAGGATTCACAAAACCGGTCCGTACTATTTTTGATGGAAAATTTTCCGGCACAGAGGTCGACAGCCCTTGCCGGAGCACACAGGGGGGAATGTATGCCGACACTTGAAGAACGGGAAGCGGAAAGCCCGGCAGCCTTGAAAAAGCGGCTCCGGCTGCGCATGGAGGAGCTGGGGATCAACGATGCCTTTGCCGAGTACATGGAGATGATGGAGATCTACCTGCTCAAGATTGAACGGCGCATGGCACGCCTGGAGACCCGGCACAATCTGGACAGCGACGATATCCTCTGACCGACGGCCGTTGTAATCGCTCCAGGGAAATGTCCTGGCTGGGGGACCGGAAACCGGGTAAGGGTTCCTGACCGCCAGCCAGAACTTAAAATCGGTTTGATAGGGTGCAGGTTGAGTATCCTGTGCAGGATCCGGCAGGTCAGTGGCCCTGGACGTCGTTTATGGCAACCTCCGCAAAGGTTTTTATGTCGGCCAGGATCCGGGTGGATGCGTCCAGCAGCTCCATGGCCAGGGCTGCGCCGGTCCCTTCCCCTAACCTGAACCCCAGGTCCAGCAGCGGTTTGAGCCCAAGCCGTTCGTGCATGAAAACATGGCCTGCTTCCACGGACCTGTGACCGGCAAACAGGTACTCCGCTGCCAGGGGGGCAAGCTCGCAGGCGATGAGGGCGCCTGCCGTGGAGATGAGGCCGTCGCACACCACGGGAATGCTGTTGGCCGCGGCTCCCAGGACCAGGCCGGCAAGACCTCCGATTTCAAACCCGCCCACCTTGGCCAGCACGTCCAGGGGGTCGTCAGGGTCAGGCCGGTTGAGGCTGAGGCCCCTTTCAATGACGGCTATCTTGTTTTTCAGCATGGCATCGGTGATCCCGGTTCCCCGGCCTGTGAGCCGTGACGGGCTGATGCCGGAAAAGGCGGCAATGATGGCCGATGACGGGGTGGTGTTGCCGATTCCCATATCCCCGGTCCCGATGAGGTCCACTTTCCGGGTTTTGACCAGTTCATCCACGATCCCGATGCCGGCATTGACCGAGGCCACGGCTTCGTCCCAGGTCATGGCCGGTCCCCTGGCAAAGTTTGAGGTCCCTTTCCTTATCTTCCGGTGAAAGATGGCAAGGTCCGGGGAAAAATCAAAGTTTACCCCCAGGTCGGCAACCATGACGTCGGCACCGGCATGACGGGCCAGGACATTGATGGACGCCCCCTTGTTCACAAAGTTCAGCACCATCTGGGGGGTGACATCCTGGGGAAACAGGCTGACCCCTTCTTCCACCACACCATGATCCCCTGCGCAGGTGACGATGATCTTTGTTGTCAGGCGCACGTCCAGGGTGCCGGTTATGGCGGCAAGGCGGGCTGAGGTTTCCTCGAGAATGCCCAGGCTTCCTGCGGGCCTCGCCTGCTCGGCCAGGCGCTTGAGGGCGACTGCCTTGACCTTGGCGTCGGGTTTTCTAATCCTTTCCAGTGTCCGGGTCAGATTTTTCATAAAACTTGTCTCCTGTGATATCGGATTTAACGACTTCGGTCAGGCCCGGAAAATAAAAATCCCGGAACCGACACAGTTGTCAGCCCCGGGATTTACCATCTCACCTGGGTATTTCCATGACTCGGTCAGGCAGGTCTTCTGACTTGCGGATCCACCGGAATCTTGCGCCTTCCCGGAGGGTGTCCCTCCAGTGGCATCGTGCAGGTTCCGTCCCCGCTTACAGCGGCGGGACCGTCCCGGATTTGCGCCGGGTTCCCGTTTTAAGGCCTGTAAAGGCCACCTGACAAAGCATCGACTGAATCCAGCGGCCCGCTGGACCTGCCACGGACCGATTCAGTTTTTCATCTGAGCTGATCTACTACCATGGGTTGCAAGGCCATGTCAACACCCTGAACAGGTTGTCAAGGGGGGCGTGGGTAGGATAATGCTTCGTTCAGCGCCGGCTTGGTCGACGCTTTTGTCGAGGAAAACCCGGGATTGTCGAAGCACAACGACCCCGCATGATGGGAAAAATTGTTTAACAATTTGAAATTATAATAAAAAAATATTTAATTCGGATTGGAACAAGATCTGCAACATGGGTTTGTATCCGGGCAGGTAAAGCCCTAAACCATTTTTTAGGAAAGGAGAATTTCCGAATGAAAACACTGGTAACACTTCTCAAAACAGCAGCCCTGGTACTTGTGGTCTGCGTGGTGGTCTATCCCTTGACAGCGGATGCAGGACGATTCAGGGGCGCGGGCTGCTGTGCGGGAGTCGGTACGGATCAGGTTCCGGGAGAATGTCCTGTTCCTGGTGATCTGGATGGCGACGGTATCTGTGACAATTTCGTTGACGAGAATAATGACGGGATCAACGACAACGCTGGTACCGGCAATTGTGGTGATGTGTGCACCCGCCTCAGGTCTGGTGCCGGTTCCACGGGCGGCCAGCGCTCCCATGGCGGAAGGCAGTAATTGTATTTCCATGGGACCGGTCATGTGGACCGGCCCCATGGAACACGTCCTTTCATGTACCCTGGAATCAAAATGGAAATAATAAAGAGAGGTCTGGCATGCCTCCTTCAGTCAGCAGCAGGGCTCCTGGTCGCTATTGTTTATTTTGCAACGCCCTGCCCGGCTTTCTTTCCGGACGCTGTCCAGACCCCTTCTGATCCGGGGGGAGCAATCCAGCGGCAGGCTGAGATTCGAGGAATCGGTGATTCAGGCAATTCAAGTAACCCAAGTGATCTAATCGATCTGAGTGATCCAGGCAACGACGCTGCTGACACAGGGGATGGGGCAGAAAAAGATGGGGACTTGGGTGTCCAACTCGGGATTTCCTGGTCCCGCAGTGTTCAGGATGAGTATTCTCCTGTTCTGAAGGCAGACCTTTCATCCTGGAAGGAGGATATCAGGCAGATTCAGGTAAGCACATCCCTGGGGCACGAAAAAAGCATCTTTCTGGGATGGCTGGAAAGCACAATTATCCAGGAAAATCATTATTACAACGATGTGGACTTTTCCCTGCACAGGCGGGCCCCCTTTGTCGGTATCCAGGTCCCTGTGTCCGCTCAGGTTTCAACCGGGCTTAAGGTGCGGTATGAAACATTCACCAATGATTCCCGGGAAGGGTACTATCAACTGGACAGTGCGGAACAGATCGTCACCGGGGATTGGAGAATAAAGTACAAGGCACAGGGGGCATGGATCGATTTCAGCTATTCCAGGGAACTCGAATCCGACCCTGTTTACGATCCGGCCGAGGAAAGGGACAGGCTCAATATCGAGGTCAAGGAGCTTACCGGCATATCTGCAGGATCGGGTTTCGCCAAAGACTGGGAGCTGGGAGCAAGTCTGTATTACGAAACCTATGGCTCCAGCCAGAAAGATCAGTTCAACGGCAATGTCCAGGTCAGTTATCTGCCTGCCTGGATGACCGGTTCTCACCTGAGCCTTGGCGCCGGCTACTACACCCAGGAAAGGGAGACCATTGTCAATTTTTCCGTGGGGCATAAATGGGAGCTGCTTCAGGCACTGGATTTTGGGTTGGACTATGAGCTGGAATATTCGCACAACGAAAAATCCTGGCTCAGCCAGGCGGAAATCAGCCTGAACTGGCGTGTTACCAGGAATTTTTCTCTGGAATTGCAGACATCATGGGGCAGGGAATCCGGGGGGGACAGGGATGAATTCTTCACCATCGCACTGGGTCCTGTCCTGAACTTTTTTTGATCAGGGCCGCGCAGGTTCCTTGAGCTTCATGAGAAAGGGAATGGCTAAAAAACCGATAATGGCGCTGAAGACGAACATGGTTTCAAGGCCGGTAATGTCACCGATGGTGCCCACCACCACAATGGTTATGGAGCGGACCACAAAGGAGACCATCATGAACAGACCATTGGCTGCGGCAGGGCTTGCACCGGCGTTCTCCTGGACCAGGGCCAGCATGACCGGGGTGGTTGCCAGAATGGAGAATCCTGCAACCAGGAGCATGATAAACCTTGCAAACCCGGTAAAATAAATGAACCCGAGCATGGCAAAAGGGGCTGCGGCAAGGACCGCAAACAGGATTTTTTTCCGGCCCATGCGGTCGCTGAGGATGCCGGCACTCATGACCCCGGCAACACCCATGGCTTCATAGGCCACCAGGGCTGAGCCCGCCATCCACAGACTCCCGGTCTGCTTGTTGACGAGCACGGGCAGGAACACGGACATGGCCGAGAACATGAAGGCCCGGGCTGTCAGGATGCCTGACAGGGGAACCAGAATGTGCCTTATGTCCCGGAAGGTGGTCATGATCGACGGCCTGGGGCTGCCGTTGGCTTCAATGGAAAGGTGCCCCAGTTTGAAAAAGAGCAGCGTGGATGTGGCGATGGCTGCCAGGCCGATCCAGTAGAACCGGTCCAGACCCATGGCAGAGACCATGCCCACGGCAACCAGGGGGCCGACGGTCCTGGCGGCTTCGCCCCCGGTCATATAAAAACTCATCCCCCGGCCCTTTTTGCTGCCCGAGACCTGGGCGACGAGCACGGGTGCCGGTACATGGAACAGGGCGACACTGGTTCCGGCCAGGGTGAACAGCCCGAGCAGGATGGCGTAAGAGGAGACCGATCCCATGAGGCTCATGGGTATGGCCGTGAGGCTCGGAGCAAGAATGACCAGCCAGCGAACCCAGCCCTTGCGGTCGGCAAGAACACCGATGACCGGGTTGAGCAGGGACGGGAGCTGGAGCATGGTGGATAGAAGGCCTGCCTGTCCCAGGGTCAGGGAGAGTTTCTCGATGATCAGGGGCAGTAGCGGGGACAGAAAGCTGGTGTAGATGTCGTGGACAAAATGGGACAGGGACAGGAGAAGGACATTGCCGGTCTGGAAAGGTTTGTTGGTCTGGAAAGGTTTGCCGGTCATGACTATATACTGCCCCGTGAATAAAGCGCCTGCCCCCCCTATGGGGAGGCAGGCGCGGTTTCTCAATTTGTCAGGGCATTGACTTTACAGCAATGGTGCCGGGCGGTCAAGGCCTAGATGTCAAAGTAGAGGAAGAACTCATAGGGATGGGGACGACGTCCGACTTCAACAGCCTCGTTGGTCCTCTTGTAATCGATCCATTTTTCGATAACATCCTTGGTGAATACATCACCCTTGAGCAGGAATTCGTGATCGGCTTCCAGGGCATTCAGGGCCTCGTCCAGGGAACCCGGAGCTGACGGGATTTTTGCCAGCTCTTCGGGGGGCAGATCATAGATGTTCTTGTCCATGGGTTCGCCCGGGTCGATCTTGTTCTGGATACCGTCGATCATGGCCATGGCCATGGCTGCAAAGGCGATGTAGCCGTTGCATGAGGGGTCCGGGGTCCTGAACTCGAGACGTTTTGATTTGGGGCTGCTGGAGTACATGGGGATACGGATGGATGCACTCCTGTTCCGTGAGGAGTAGGCCAGGTTGATGGGGGCTTCAAACCCGGGAACCAGACGTTTGTAGGAGTTGGTCGTCGGGTTGGTGATTCCGCACAGGGCCTTGCAGTGTTTCATGATACCGCCGATGGCGTACAGGGCTTCCTGGGACAGTCCGGCGTACTTGTTGCCGGCAAAGGTGTTGTTGCCGTTTTTCCAGATGCTCAGGTGGGTGTGCATCCCGGTGCCGTTATCCTCGAACAGGGGTTTGGGCATGAAGGTGACGGTATGGTTGTATTTGGCGGCCACGTTCTTGAGAACGTATTTGAACCATGCCAGACGGTCAGCCATGTCCAGGAGGCTGGAGAATCTCAGGTCGATTTCGGCCTGTCCGGCTGTGGCTACTTCGTGGTGCTGTTTTTCCATTTCAATGCCCAGGTCTTCCAGGGTGAGCATCATCTCGGTACGCATGTCCTGGTATTTGTCTGCCGGCGGCAGGGGGAAGTAACCCTGTTTGTGACGGATCTTGTATCCCAGGTTGGGCATCTCCTCGCGGCCGGTGTTCCAGACAGCTTCTGCAGAATCGATCTCGTAGAAGGCTGCATTGGACTGGGAACCGTAACGCACGTCGTCAAAGATGAAGAATTCGGGTTCCGGGCCCACGAAGATGGTGTCGCCGAGACCGGTGCTCTTGATGTACTGTTCAACCTTTTTGGCGATGTTCCTGGGGTCCCTGCTGTAGGCCTGGCGGGTAATGGGATCCTGGATGTCGCCAAGGATGACCAGGGTGGGGACCTCAAAGAAGGGATCCATTTTTGCTGTGGACGGGTCCGGAATAACGATCATGTCTGAGCAGTCGATTTCCTGCCATGCCCTCATGCTGGAACCGTCAAATCCCAGGCCGTCTTCAAAGATGGCTTCGGTGAGTTCACAGGCCGGAATGGTGAAGTGCTGCCAGGTGCCGGGAAAATCCATGTAACGGATGTCGATAACCCGGATGTTCTTTTCTTTTACCATGCTGATGATTTCTTGCGGTGTCATGCTTGTTTTCTCCATGTGTTTATGGTTTATGGTTCAGCTTTATCTCTGTTGTTGCTTGCTTCGCGTGGCCTGTGACGGCTGGGTTCTTGAATGCTTTTCCCTAGAGGGCATCGGTTCCACGTTCACCTGTTCTTACCCGGACTACCTGTTCAACCGGGAGAACAAAAATTTTACCGTCGCCGATCTTGCCCGTGTTGGCGGCCTTGCAGATGGCGTCAATCACCTCGTCCACCCTCTCTTTCTGGACAAGGATGTCTATCTTGATTTTAGGGACAAAATCAACCACATATTCCGCGCCCCTGTAAATCTCCTTGTGCCCTTTCTGCCGGCCATACCCCTTGACTTCCGTGATGGTCATACCCTGGATGCCGATTTCGTTCAGGGCCTCCTTGACATCATCGAGCTTGAACGGTTTGATGATTGCTTCAATCTTTCTCATAGGTATTCCTCCGTGATTATTCCTGTTTTAAGTTCTATTTCAGGAAGATTCTGTAAAATGGCGCGTTTGATGGCTTCCACCCGGTCAGGCTGCAGGATTTTTTCATCGTTGACGGAACGGACATAAAAGACGTCAACCACCTGGTCCACTTTGGTGGCAACCATGGCCATCCGGACATCCAGTCCCTGGCGGTACAAGGTGTTGGTAACGGCAAAGAGCAGTCCGGGGAAATCATGGGTAAAGACCTCGATTATGGTGAAAAACCGGGAGGTGTCATTGTCGATCCTTACCTGGTTGGGCCTGGGAATCTGGCCTGACTCCGGTGTAAGGCGCCGGGGCAGCTTTTCCTGGAGTCTGTCCAGGAAGGTGTCATCGGTCAGGGCCCTGTCCAGTTCAGCCCCGGCCTTTTCCCATTTGTCAGACTCGAAGATCCGGTCCCGGGGAGGCATGACTTTGAAAATGTCCAGGGCGATGTTATCACCCCAGGAATAGGCCTGGGATCCGATGATGTTCAGGTTGTTCATGAAGAATACCCCGGCCAGTTTGGAGTAAAATCCGGGTTTGTCCCTGCCGCAGATGGTAACTGTCCTTATATCGGAGTTCGGCTCCTGGTGGATTTTCCAGAGATAGTTCCTGTCGCCCATCTTCCGGTACAGACTGATATGTTCCACAATTTCCTTGGGGGGGACATAGAGCAGATACCTCTGGGACATGGTATCCAGGTCCTTTTGGATCTGGGTCGGATCCCATCCCGGTATGGCCAGGGCCAGGACCTCGTCTTTTTTCTGCTGAACGGTTTTGAGTGCCTTGCTGGTGGACAGTTCCCCGGTTTTCAGGATGCTCAGGGTTTTTATGTAAAGGTCCCGAAGAAGGCTTTCGGTCCATTCATTCCAGGCCTTGGGCCCGGTTGCCATTGAATCGGCCACGCTCAGGAGATAGAGCATCCTGAGGGTACCGACCTTCTGGATCCGGTTGGCGCAGAACACGGCGGTTTCCTCGTCGCTGATATCCCTGCGGGTCGCGGTTTTGACCAGAAACAGGTGATGCCGGACAAGAAATTCCGTGTCCTCGATTTCACCCGGTTTGTACCCGATGCGGGTCAGAATGGTCCGGGTTATCTGCGCCCCTTTTTCAGAGTGCTCCGATGCAGGATCCCCCTTGCCGATATCATGGAACAGCGCTGCCATGAGCAGGATCCTGCGATTTCGGATCTCCTGGTAAACCTCGGCATAAAACGGTTTGTTCTTCAGGTCGTTGACGATCTGCACGCACCGGATGGAGTGCTTGTCCACCGGAAACAGGTGATACTGGTTGTACTGGATCTTGTTGGCGATTAGGCTGAACTCAGGAATGAACTTTTCCAGGAGGCCGGTGGAATGCATGACATTCAGGACGTTGAATTCCCACAGGGAATAGGCCAGAATTTTTTCAAAATCCTCCACATTGGCCGGATCTTTCCTGAACCTGGCATTGACCAGGTGCTTGAATTCTCCAACGATCCTTCTGGATTCGATGGACAAGGGAATTTTAAGCCGGCCGCTTTCCACAAAAACTCTCATGAGCAGTTCCGGGTTGCGGGGCACCATTTCCATGGATGTGAAGTTGAGGCGGCGGTCTATGATTTCAATGCCCTGGAAATTTGTGGGTCTTGAAATCCTGAGACTCTTGATGATTTTCTTGTTGATCAGGACGTTCTCGGTGACCACCAGGTTGATCTGTTTGATGAACTCCATGCTGGAGTGGAGTTCTCCCATGAAGGACTCCACTGCCTGGTGCCCGTTCTCTTCCCTGAACCCCATGAGTTTAGCCATCTCGATCTGGTGTTCGAAGTGAAGCTGGTCGCATTTCCGGCCGGTAACGTAGTGGAGCATGTTCCGGATGGTCCAGATAAACTCCAGGGATTTTTTCATGGCCTGGTACTCGTCATGGGAGACAAAACCGTACTGCTCAAGTTCCCGCCTCTGTTTTATGTCGGAAATGATACGGCCGTACCAGAGCAGGGTGTGATAGTCCCTGAGGCCGCCATGGCCGGACTTGAGGTTGGGTTCCAGGAGGTAGGTGGAATCACCGAAGGCGGTATGGAGCTTTTCTCCGTGCTCCACAAGGCTGGAAAGGCTTTTCTGCATGTATTTGCGGGACAGGGCCTTGCGGAATTTTTCCATGAGCTGGGAATAGATGGGGGAAGAGCCGCAGATGAACCGTGCATCCAGCAGGGTGGTCAGAATGTCGAATTGCTTCCAGGCCATGCACAGGCAGTCGTTGATGGTCCGGACGGCATATCCGGTTTCAAGTCGGACGTCCCACAGGGGATAGAGCAGTTCCTTGACCAGTTCAGCGGCAGTGTCGGGAATTTTTTTCTCAAACAGGATGAGCAGGTCCACGTCGGAATGGATGCACTGTTCCTGGCGGCCGTATCCGCCAAGGGCAACCAGGGCGACCGGATTGCCGGAGGTCATGAGCCGGTGCGCCGTAGTGCTCTTTTCAAATACGGAGTGGAAATAGTCGTCCAGGCAGCCTGAGAACTCCTCGATAAAATCGGGGTTCCGTTTCTTCAGGAATTTCTGGATGAGCTGTTCCCGTCTTTGAATGAGTTCTGCTGATTCCGGTTCTGCCATTGTTGTCCCATACCCTGCCAGTTAAAAAGCTGTTCCATCAAAGAATGGAAGCAAAATATGTGCCCATAAATAAAGCTCCTTGCTCCAGGCTGCTTTCAGCCTTTTATAGAGTGAAAGCAGATGAAAAATATTTTCTAAAAATGCAAATTTGTATTTTTATCGCCGCCAAGACTAACAAATTTGTATTTTTAATAGTCTTGGTCTTGGGGAAACCCTGTGGGCTCCGGGAGACATTTCTCAGCTCGTCTGGAGTATATGCTGACCAGCCGCAGGCTGGGTCTGCGGCTGGTTTTCAGGTCGGCAGGAACCTAATGGGGACGGGGCTATTTTTCGAGTTTTTCAGGTTCCTTTTCTTTTTCCTTGTCTTCAAGCTCGGCTTCCCGTGTGGCTTTTTTAAAATTTTTAATTCCCTTGCCGATGCCCGCACCGATTTCAGGAAGTTTTCCGGCGCCAAATATAATGAGGATAATCACAAGAATAATTATCAGTTCCGGCATTCCAATTCCACCAATCATAGCACGCTCCTGTAAACTGGTTGTGTCATAGAAAAAACATCAAATAACAGCATTAACACCAAGGTCTTTTCATGTCAATGATTTAGATGAGATGCCCTGACTGACGGCCGGATTGTCCCTACAAAATTGTAATATGGATCAATGGGGCGCAAGCCTGATACGACTTTCTGTGTAAAACCTGAAGAAAGGTCTTGAGAAGAAGCGGGTTATGCTTTATCTTTCCGGATACTGTAATGAGATAACGCTTAAAAAACCGATACCTTTTAACGGAGTTCATATGACGCAGAATCCAGAAACCAACCTTCAGTTTTCAGGCGCCACCCGGTATGTCCTTGACAGCGAGCTGGCCAGTATCGTCAATATTTCCATGGCACTGGAGATGCCTCTCCTGCTCAAGGGGGAACCGGGTACCGGCAAGACCATGCTGGCCCACGCCATTGCCGAAAGCCTGGGCATGCCCCTGATCATCCTGAATGTCAAGTCCAGCATGAAACTCATCGAAGCCCTGTACCAGTATGACACCCTGACCCGGCTCAATGACAGCAGGTTCGGAGACTCACAGCGGGATGTCAGCAATATAAAGGAATACATCAAGATGGGAAAGATCGGCCAGGCATTTACCGCGGACCGGCGTACGGTGCTCCTGATCGATGAAATCGACAAGGCCGATACCGACTTCCAGGATGACATGCTGGACGTCCTGGACCAGATGCAGTTCGATATCATTGAGACGGACGAGACCATCAAGGCGAAAACCAGGCCGGTGATCGTCATCACCTCCAACGCAAAAAAGGACCTGTCAGACCCGTTCCTGGGACGGTGCAACTTCCATCACATCGCGTTTCCGGATCCCAAGATCATGCGTAAGATCATCAATGTCCATTTCCCGAACCTGGACCAGTCCCTTGCCGACAACGCCATCAGCGCGTTTTACAGCCTGCGTGAGATCGACGGTGTCGAGAAGAAGCCGGCAACCCGTGAGCTGATCAACTGGATCCGGGCGTTGAATGCCGATCCGGACTTCCGGGCAAAGGACCTGGTCAAAACTGAACTTCCCTTCCTGGGTGTCCTGTTCAAGAAAAGTCCGGATTATGAGCGTGCCCGGAATCTGACGACCAGGCGCAAACTATTTTAGGGCAGGGGCTGACCCATGTTCATATCCTTTTTTTATAAGCTGAAAGAGATCGGGGTACCGGTTTCCCCCACGGCCTTCCTGACCCTGCAGAAGGCTCTGGACCAGGGACTCGTGAGATCCCTGGATGAGTTCTATACGGCTGCCAGGGCTATCCTGGTCAAGAGCGAGCGGTATTTTGACCTGTACGACCAGGTGTTTGCCTTTCATTTTGAAGGTATCCCCCTGCCCGATGTGGACGGGTTTGAAATCGATGAAATCGCCCGCGGACTCCTGGAGGAGTGGCTGACAAACCCCTCCCGGGTGGCCGATGCCCTGGGCATGAACGAAGCTGACCTGAAAAAACTGACTCCGGATGAACTCATCGAGTACTTCAAGGAGCGGCTCAAGGAACAGAAGGAACGTCACGAGGGCGGTTCCAAATGGATAGGGACCGGCGGGACCTCTCCGGTGGGGCATTCGGGTTTCCATCCCGGCGGCATGCGCGTGGGGGGGGAATCCCGGAACAAAAGTGCAGTCAAGGTTGCCAACGAGCGGCGGTACAAGGACTATTCCGGCCAGGGTCCCCTGACCCAGGCCATGGTGGGAGAGGCCCTGAAGCGCATGAGGAACATGGTGCCATCAGGCCCCAAGGACCAGGTCAACGTGGATGAAACCATCTACAGGACCATGAAGAACGGCGGCGAGATCGAACTGATCTTTGACCGCTCCCTCAAGGACCGGCTCAAGGTGATCCTTGCCATTGACAACGGCGGCTGGTCCATGGATCCCTATATCTCCGTTGTACAGACCCTGTTCGACTATGCCAGGTCCCAGTTCAAGGAGGTCAAAACCATGTTTTTCCACAACACCATTTACGACCACCTGTGGGATGACCCGGCCAGGTACCGCAAACCCAGGCGCGTAGACGACCTGATCCGCCGGGATCCGGAGACCCGGTTTATCGTTGTGGGGGATGCCAGCATGGCTCCCTACGAACTCATGAGTTATGACGGCTCCATCCATATCCGGGAGCGGAGCGGCAAGCCCAGCATCGAGAGGCTGAAACTTCTGTCCGAGACGTTCGGCCACAGCGCGTGGCTCAACCCCGTACCTGAGACCATGTGGGGGTATACCCACACCATCATGATGATCTCCAAGATTTTTCCCATGTTCGAACTGTCCCTGGATGGCCTGGAAAAGGCTGTGAACCACCTGATGAAAAAGTAAGGCTATAGACCAAACAGGCGGCAGGTGTTGTCCCAGAGGGTTTCTGCCAGGGCTTCCGGGTCTGCCTTGCGGATTTCAGCCAGTTTCAGGAAAACCGACCGGACAAAGGCCGGCTCGTTCCTCCGGGACCGGTTCTTTTCCGGAGCCGGGGTCAGGTACGGGGCATCGGTTTCGATGAGCAGCCTGTCTTCCGGGATCAGGGCGGCCAGTTCCCTGAGCAGTTCCCCCCGCTTCTGGATGGTCAGAATACCGGTGATGCCGATATAAAATCCCAGGTCCAGATAGCTGAACATCTCCTCCCGGGTGCCGCTGAAGCAGTGGACCACCCCGCGCAGGGGCAGCCTTTTGCAGGGTTGTACCATTTCAAGAAACCGTCCCCCGGAATCGCGCTCGTGGAAGATGACGGGCAGACCCAGGTCACAGGCTGCATGGAGCTGGGCTTCAAGCCATTGTTCCTGAACCGCTGCAGGGGAATACATCCGGTTGAAGTCCAGGCCGATCTCACCCCAGGCTTTGACGCAGGGGTTTTGGGCAAGGTCTTTTAATGCTTCGATAGCAAGGTCTGAGCAGTCTGTGGCGTCATGGGGGTGGACGCCCACCGAGGTGATGATGCCCGGGTGGGACCCGGCAATGGTGATGGCCTTTGCGGATGTTCCCACATTGATGCCGGCGATCATGATCCCCTGGACATCGGCCGCCCGGGCCCGGAGCAGGACCTGGGCCAGATCGGCGTCATAGCATGGGTCATCTATATGTGAATGGCTGTCAAAAAGCCTCATGGGTTATCCCCCTGGTTCATGGCAGGGAGTTCACGTTCCGGGTGAGCTCCCATGGATTGTACCTGTCGATACTCGACTGATTTAGGTACTCCAGAATGGCTCTGAGATCAAGGTAAAAAGAATACCCCGGCACCCGGGGCCGGGTGTCGGGGCATATGGATAATCCGTTTATGGGATCAACGGGTCAGGAGCAGGCAGGATTAGCGGATGCGCTGTTTTCCCTGCCATTCCCTGTCACGGAGTTTGAACTTCTGGATCTTGCCCGTGGCTGTTTTGGGAAGCTCACCGAATTCTATGTATTTGGGTGCCTTGAACCGGGCCAGGTTCTGTTTGCAGAATTCAATGATGCTTTCCGCCGTGGGTTTGCACCCGGCCTTGGGTACGATAAAGGCCTTGGGAACCTCTCCCCATTTCTCGTCGGGAACCGGCACAACAGCCACTTCCATCACCTCGGGATGGCGGTATATGACGCTTTCCACCTCAACGGTGGAAATGTTTTCACCGCCGGAGATGATGATGTCCTTTTTACGGTCCATGATCTGGACATAACCGTCGGCATGGGTCACGGCCAGGTCCCCGCTGTGGAACCATCCGCCCTCGAATGCCTCGGCCGTGGCTTTGGGGTCCTTGTAGTAGCCGAGCATGACGTTGTTGCCCCGCATGACGATCTCGCCGATGGTCTGGCTGTCCCAGGGCACCGGTTCCATGGTGACAGGGTTGACCACGTCCATGAAGTGGGTAACGATAAACGGGACTCCCTGCCGGGATTTCTTGACAGCCTGCTCTTCTGCGGACAGGGCTTCCCATTCCGGCTGCCAGGCACAGACGCTGTGCGGCCCGAACACTTCGGTAAGGCCATAGGTGTGGGTGATGTTGGCCCCGATCTCTTCCATGTTCTTGATGATGGTGGGCGCCGGTGGTGCTCCTGCCGTCATGATCTGGAGCTTGCGCTTCATCTCCAGGTCCTTGGCGCCGGGGAAGGTGCTCATGGTGATCAGGACCGTGGGGGCCGCACACAGGTGGGAAACGTTTTCCTTGATGATCAGCCGGTAGATCTCATCGGCCACAACGTTTCGCAGGCAGACGTGGGTTCCGCCCATGGCCGTGACCGCCCAGGTGAAACACCAGCCGTTGCAGTGGAACATGGGCAGGGTCCACAGGTAGACAGAGGAGACGTTCAGGCCCGCTTCCAGGCTCTCGCCGATGGCATTGAGATAGGCGCCCCGGTGATGGTACATCACGCCCTTGGGGCGGCCCGTGGTTCCGCTGGTGTAATTGATGGACAAAAGCTGGTTCTCGTCGGTGACATCCATGGCCTGGGGTTCATCCGACCCCGTGGCCAGGAATTCTTCATAGGTTCCGCCCTTGAGGGGCCGCCTGTCACTCACATCACAGATATTGACAAAGGCCTGCACTTTGGGCAGTTTGTCCGGTTCCACCAGGGCGGCGAATTCCGTGTCCGCGAACACCATTTTTGCGTCACTATGGTCGATGATATAGGAGACTTCCCCCTGGGAAAGCCGGATGTTGACGGTCACCAGGGCTGCCCCGATCAGGGGAACGGCATAGTGGGCTTCAAGCATGGGTGGAATGTTGGGGCTGATAAAGGCGATCTTGTCCCCTTTTGAAACACCAGCTTTTTTGAGGGCGCTGGCAAAACGGTTGACCCTGTTGTAAAAATCCCTGTAGGTGTAGCGGTTGTCGCCATGGACAACGGCTACCTTATTGGGATAAACCAGGTTGCTCCGGTTCAGAAATTCGACAGGGGTCAGAATACTGTTGTTCACACTCTGCATTTCCATCGCTCATCTCCTTGTGCTTGGGTGGGTTGTCATTATGTTGTGATCATAATATGACTAACCTTTACAAGGGAATGGGAGCAAGCACAATAGGTAAGGAACTGATTTTTATGTAGGTTATAGACCTACATCCGTCATGGAATCTCCAGAGAGGCAAAAGCGGCGGGTTATGGTGTCATGACTCGTTCCAGGACACGGCGTGTTTCAACAGTTCGTTGCCGTGGCGCAGGTTCAGTTTTTCCTTGATCCGTTCCCGGTAAGTTCCGATGGTCTTGACGCTCAGGTTCATGCGCAGGGCGATTTCCCGGGTGGTCAGCCCCTGCCCCAGCATTCTGAACACCTCCAGTTCCCGGGGTGCAAGTCTGTCCATGGGGGAATCGTGTTCGTAGATGCCCGGGGTTCCGGCAAATCCCTGGAGCAGTTTTTCCTTGATGTCATCGCTCAGGTAGATCCTGCCTGACAGAACGGTGCGGATGGCTATTACCACTGACCCGGGGGCTTCCTGTTTCATGATATATCCCCGGGCGCCAGCCATGATGGCCCGCTCCGCATACAGGGTTTCATGGTGCATGGACAGGACCAGTGCAGGGATATGGCTCTTGAAGCGTTTCATATCCCGGACCAGTTCCAGTCCGTCGCTCTGTTTCAGGGATATGTCGGCGATGACAAGGTCAGGGTCAAGCCGGGAAACCTCGTTCCAGGCCTCGGCAACGCTTTCGGCCCATCCGCAGATATTGAGATCCTCTTCCTGGTTGATCATCTCGCTCATGCCCAGGCGGAACACCGGATGGTCCTCCACGAGAAGAATACGTTTTTTCTTCATGACAGGTCTCCTTGAAGCGCCGGTGCCGGCCCGGCGGCGGAAACGGTTCCATCCAGGGTGATGGTTACCCGGGTGCCTCCTGTTTCGCGGTTCTGCCAGGCGATGAAACAGTTGATCTGCCTGGCCCTGTGGGCCATGATGCGCATGCCGATCCCCATGGAGTCCGTGGCTTCGGGCATGCCGCTTCCGTTGTCGTCAACGGTGATCACCCTGCATCCGTCCTGGAGGGTGATGGTGATCCTGATCTTTTCAGGTTTACCATGTTTTATGGCATTGTACACGGCCTCCTGGATAATATAGTACAGGTCTGCAGCCCTCTCTTCGGGAATGGACAGGCTGGTATGGCAGTCCAGGGTGCAGGCCACCCGGGAGAACTCCTCCACGTTTTTGCACAGGTCCCTGAGGGCTGACTCCAGGCCGCTGGCAACGAGATGGGCGGGACAGAGCCCCCTGGACAGCTTTCTTGCCTTGTCCGTGGCCTCTGCGATGAGTTTCCGGATCCGTTCGATCTTATTGACTTCGTCCGGGGCCAGGGATTCCAGGCGTTTTTTGAGTACTGCGCAGAACCCTTCGATACCGATGAGGTGGGGGCACAGGTCATCGTGAAGGTCCTGACCTATTTTCCGGCGGATCTTATCTCCGATTCCCAGGGCCTCCCGGTAACGTTCCTCGCTGCCCCGCAAGGCTTTTTCCGCTTCTTTTCTCTCATTGATTTCCTGTTTCAGGTTTGTGCTGTACCGCTCCAGCCGTTCCATGAACGTATTGAAATAGGTTGTGACAATCCCGATTTCATCCGTGGAGGTTGTATGTATCCTTGCCGTGAAATCGCCTGATGCACCTGAAGCTTCCAGGTGGCTGGTAAGCTCCCTGAGCGGTGTGGTGATGGAGCTGCTTATGCGGAGCGTCACGGGCACAGCCAGGAGAATGGTGATGCAGGCTGTGAGAAAGATGATGGTCTTTACGGTTGTCAGCGGTGCGTAGACCTCGTCCAGGTAGCTGCTTGATGCCACGATCCAGTCAAACTCGGGGATGTAGTTGAAGACCACCAGCTTTTCCCTGAAATCCAGCTCATCGGGATTTTTCCAGGAATAGATGATCTTTCCGCTTTTGAGTTTCAGCATGTCCTTGAAGAACATGGACGGAATGTTTTCCTGTTTGAAAATATTGATGCCTTCCATCTTGGGGTGGATGATGGTGTTGCCGGCGCCGTCCGTGACATAGGAGTACCCTGTATTTCCGAATTTCAGGGACAGGATGCTCGCCCGGAAATCATCCACATTGATCAGGTCTGCAAACTCCTTGCGGTAGGAGGAAGCTGAGATGATCCAGTCCCAGGGCTTAAAGTAGGACATGTACAGGGCTTTGGGCCGGGTTTCTTCTTCCCCCGGGTTCTTCCACTGGTATTCCATGTAGCCCTCTTTCCTTTGCATCATTTCCTGGACGAACTGAAAACCCGATACATCGCTGGCAAGGACCTGGTCCCTGGGGTGGACCGTTACCGTGCCCCGGGAGTTCAGGCAGTAGAGGTACCCCGATTTCCCGATGGTCTGGCTGAGCATGATGTCTCCGGCCATCTGCTGCGCCTGGGACTCACTGAGCAGTCCCTGCTGGAACTGGTGGTAGTAATGGGCGGCGATTTCCTTGTTCTTCTCAGCCACGGCCCTTAAGTGGTTCTTGATGGACACGGATACGGATGTCCGGACCAGATTGAAGATGGTGTTGGTGGAGTTCTGGAGTTCGCTCTCGATGTTGGCCTGGATGGTGTTTCTCACAAAGCTGTAGATGGTCAGGCTTCCGGCGAAAATGGCAACGATGAAAAGGGTCAGGTAGATGGCGAGCAGTTTGTACTGGAGCCGTTGATGTCTGAACAGTTGCATGGAGCCTCCCCGGTGGTGCCCTGGTGTCTTCCTGCCATGGCCTGATACGGGTATCACCTGTATCAGGCCATGGGCAGAACGCTACCATAAAACTGTTGATCTGTCAGGCGGTTTTTCCACTATCGTTCTTTCCGGGATGGGCATGGGATGACTGTTCTATTGCCAGAAGGCCTTTTTTTCGGGAACTTCCCGGCAGATGCGTCCAGGGAGGGTTTAGGGGTGCTTCTGCCGGGAAGGGGGGGAAAGGGGATGAAGAGGGGGTCCTGGGGTGTGCTCCCGTAAGGAGCACACCCGCTAAATGGGAATGGGGTTATATAAGGCAGGGACGATTATTCAGTCTGGGAAAGTCCCGGGCATCCTGCAGCCACACCCTGACATCCCTGGGCACCGGGGACAATGGCTCCCTGGTTCTGGCAGAAGTTTCTGCCGGATCCTTTGAAGCCCCTTGCCCTCGGGCAGTTGTCGCATATGTCGTCCTTATCCCTATCTCCCATTCCCATGCCGTGAAAGCGTCCTTCGCCCCTGGATTCAAGGGGAAACCGGAAATCCGGAGCGATTTTTTTGGCAGCTAGTGCAAAGTCAATACGTTTTTCCATGACGGTTTTGCTCAGTTCACTGATTTCGTTGGACAGGGTCACCAGTTTTGTCCGGTCCGGCTCCGAGGTGCCCATGAGAATCCTGGCAGCGTTGAATTTTGCGATGATGGAGGCCCTGGCATCTGCTGTTTCGTCAATGAATTTCTGGTGAAGGTCCTTGAGTTGAGCCTGCTGGTCCTTATCAAGTTCTGCCCACCGGTCCCCGTCTCCCGGTCCTGCGTTACGGCAGAAATCCCTGTTGAATCCCTTGCCGCAGCCGCTGCCCGGTCCCCAGGCCATGGCTGTTCCTGAGACAGAAGCCAGAAGAGCGATAACACCGATGACAATAATGGTTTGGGTTGCACGTTTTTTCATAATTTCCTCCGATTGATGGTTGTTTTGTTTGTATATGTCAGTTGCAGTTTGTTGTTTGTGTTCCGCCAGGGTTACCTGTAGAATCGTTCTGCTTTCTGGCATAGGTGTATAGCAATGGGTATGCCAGAATAGAATAAATTTCATAACATATTGATTTTTAAAACTGTATATGCTTGACGTGGCGGTAGTGACCTTGGGGGGCAGATCCCAACATGGATAGTTTGTATACAGATCCTTGTATCCACATGGATATAATCTACCCGGTTTGGGGACTGCCCTGATCAGGTGAACCGGGCCCATGGGCGGTGATATCTGGATGGGTTGATCTTGAGTATTCCTGATCCACTGGGTATCATGGGCCATGTGAGTATTTCGGATGCAGGGTTTCTATCCGGGCTGGATACAAATTACCCGCATGGCATGAAGTGTGCATCCTTCTCAGGAAGCAGTGGGGGGGACTTGCAGGATTTGGTTACAATAAGGTATGGGTTGAATAAAACAATGAAAACGCTGTTCAAAAAACGGGTGTACCGGACCGTGTCACCGCTTATACTGATCGGGGTGCTGATGATCTTCATTCCCATTGTCGGGTTCATGGCACTGGACTCCATCCGCCAGCAGGATGGGCGCCAGATCGAGAAACTGACCGGCAAGGGTATTTTTTTGATCCGGGCTTTTGAGGCCGGAACCCGCAACGGCATGCTGACCATGCAGTGGGGGGTTGCCCGGGTTCAGCGCCTGCTGTTTGAGACAGCCGCCCTGCCGGAAATTGATTACATGATGATCATTGATGATACAGGGAAAATTCTGGCTCACAGCGATCCAGGCCGGGTGGGTACGGTGCTTGGCAATCTGCCGGATATGGCGGGGATGGAAGGGTCAGGGGAAGTGTTTCACCGTGAGGTGGTCATGGAAAAAGGCCACAAAATCTTTGAAGTGATCAAGCGGTTTACACCGGCCCATCGCAGCATGGGTATAGCAAGGGGACCAATCCCCGGGTGCGACCTTATGGGCACCCCCGGCTGTGATCAGGCAGCCCCGGGTGGTCCTGGTTCCGGACAAGATCCCGGAAAGATTCACCCAAGGGATGATATGGACTGGTTCCGGGCCCATTTCGTGGCGGCAGGCAAAGGTGCGGCATTTCGGAGCCAGAAGCAGTTCATCATTGCGGGTCTGAGTATGGAGGAAGCAACCCAGGCCAGGCGGGTGGCCCTGCGTCATGTCGTTGTCACCTGCCTGGTTCTGTTTTTCCTGGGCGGTGCCGGGCTGGTCAGCCTGTTTGCTTTCCAGGAATACCGGGCAGCACGGTCATCCTTGCGCCAGGTCAGGGCCTTTTCAGACAAGGTGGTGGAAACCATGCCTGCAGGTCTTATCGCCGTGGATACGGATCTGGCCGTGACATCGATGAATGCCGAAGCCGGCAGGATCCTTGGACTTCATGCAGGTGCGGGAACCGGCGGGGCCAACCTGTTGCCGCCGGAGATGGTCTCCCTTGTGCGGGAGATGAAGGGCGGGGATACTGCCCTTGTCCGGGAGATGGCGTGTACCGCGGGATCGGCCCAACCGGTGATGCTCGATATCAGTGCCTCTCCCATTCGGGATGATACCGGGGCCGTATCCGGTTACCTGTTCCTGTTCCGGGATTTGACCGAAATCAAGGCTTTGAAGCAGGAGATCGAACGGAGCCGGCGCCTTGCGGCTGTCGGCAAGCTTGCTGCCGGAGTCGCCCATGAAATCCGCAACCCCTTAAGTTCCATCAAGGGGTTTGCGACCTGGTTCAGGGAGCGCTACAGACACAATACTGAAGACACGGCCATAGCCGATGTCATGATCGGCGAGGTGGAGCGGCTCAACCGTAGCGTCACCCAGCTTCTGGAATTTGCAAGGCCCGTACCGGTGGAGGCAAGGCCGGTTCAGATCCGGGAGATCATGGGCCATTCCCTCAAACTGGTTGAACACGACCTGAAAGCTGCCGGAATCCAGGCCGAAACCATGATTGAAACGTCCCGGGAAACCATGACAATGGACCCGGATATCCTGAAACAGATCCTGCTGAACCTGTACCTGAACGCCATCCAGGCCATGGATGACGGGGGGCGCCTGTCCGTGACCATTCATGATGCAGACCGGGAAAATACGCTGGTGATCTCGGTCCGGGATACGGGCCGTGGAATAGAGGCCAATGACCTGGATCGGATTTTCGACCCGTACTTTACAACCCGTCCGGGCGGAACCGGCCTGGGGTTGGCCATGGTCCACAGGGCCGTGGAGGCCCTGGGCGGCGAGATCCGCGTGGAAAGCAAACCCGGTGCCGGCAGCCGGTTTATCCTGAAGCTCCCCTGTTGACATTACCTGGAGGCTTAATCCATGAAAGACAGAAGAAAGGTTCTTGTGGTTGATGATGATCCCGGACACCGTACCATGCTCAAGACGCTCATGGGCGGCTGGGGGTACTCTGTCCAGGTGGCGGATGACGGTTCAACAGGCATTGAGGCCATCAGGGGTGAATCCTTTGATATGGTTCTCATGGATATGAAAATGCTCAAGATGTCCGGTATGGAGGCCCTGGAAAAAATAAACGAGTACAACCCGTCCCTGCCGGTGATCATCATGACGGCCTACTCATCCGTTGACACGGCCGTGGATGCTTTGAAAAGCGGGGCAAGCGATTATCTGACCAAACCCCTGGATTTTGAGAAGCTCAGACTGACCATGGACCGGATCCTTGAAACCATCTATCTCAAGAAAGAGAACCAGAGTCTCAAGCAGTCCCTGGGCCGGGAATTCAACCGGGATGCCATTATCGGGAAAAGCCAGGCCATGGTCGCGCTCCTGGACACGGTGGAGCTGGCAGCACCTTCCGATGCCAATATCCTGATTGAAGGAGAATCGGGCACGGGCAAGGAACTGATCGCCGGTGCCATTCACTACAACTCCCCGAGAAAGAATCACCCGTTCGTGCGCATCAACTGTGCGGCAATAACCGAAACCCTCCTGGAATCGGAACTGTTCGGCCACGAAAAAGGGGCCTTTACAGGTGCTGATAAAAAACGGGCCGGGAGGTTTCAGCAGGCCCACAAGGGAAGCATCCTCCTGGACGAGATCAGCGAGATGAGCCTGT
This sequence comes from Pseudomonadota bacterium, assembly GCA_043806875.1. Lineage (GTDB taxonomy): Bacteria > Desulfobacterota > Desulfobacteria > Desulfobacterales > Desulfobacteraceae > JAZDGN01. The sequence continues at coordinate 13,829 of JAZDGN010000017.1, read as the reverse complement.
CCATGCAGGCGAAGCTGCTCCGGGTGATCCAGGAGCGGGAAATCTCCCCGGTGGGAAGCGAGGCCACAATTACGGTGGATGTGAGGGTCATTGCCGCAACCAACAGGAATCTGAGGGAGATGGCCGCCCAGGGGAAATTCCGGGAGGACCTTTTCTTCAGGCTCAATGTGGTCACCCTGGACATCCCCCCCCTGAGGGAGCGGCCCGAGGATATCCCGGAACTGGCCATCCATTTTTTAAGCAGCTTTGCCAGGAAAAATCAGCGGGACATCAAAGGGTTTACGCCCGAGGCCATGGACGCCCTGATCCGGTACCCATGGCCGGGCAATGTGAGGGAACTCATCAACAGCATTGAACGGGGCGTGGTCCTTGCCAGGAATGATTATCTGTCTCTCACTGATTTCCCGTTTATTGCCCGGGAGCGGGATGGGAATGTCCAGGAACGGGCCGGGGCCCTGGACCTGGGTTCGGTGCCCCTGGCTGAAATCGAAAAACGGGCTGTCCTGTCCACCCTGGACGATGCGGCCGGGAACCGCAGTGAGGCTGCACGGCGCCTGGGCATTACCCGCAAGACTTTGCTCAAGAAGCTCAAGGAGTATGGGCTGGCCTGATCGCCTTTGGCCCTTAACGTCCCGGAGAGAGGGGCAACCCGCCGGGGCTCTGCTGTCGCTGGATTCCCATTGCTTTACAGTATGGCTGGCAGCGGGTTGTGTCTGTTTACAGATCAGACCTCACGGGTCATTCCCCTGAGAATGAAATTGAATCAACAGTTACACCCAGCTCCCTGGTATCCAGATTCATACCGATATTCTTGGGAACGAAGGTTTTTGAAATGATCCTGATTTCGGAAATTATATCAATATCTTTGGATAATATGAAATAGTAGGAATTCATGGTCTTCTTTTCATACGCCATGGCGGACGAATTCACAATCAACTGAAGGTCAAGGTCCTTAACCGCATCGCTCACAGGATGCGGTCCTTTTGCCGTCAAAACGATATAGCGGTCCCCGGGTCTGACTTCATAATAGATGCCTTCCACGATCCCTTGTCCGTTTGTCCAGTTATTGTCGGGATAAAAATTCTCACTTTCATCAGGAAGTTCTTCCGGTCTGATCGTATTTCCTTCAATTTTACGGGCCTGAAGAACTCTTATGTATTCAAGTTCGGTATCGCACTTCCTGCCCGTTTCATTAAGAGGGTTTTCCTTTGGGTTCAATTCTGGAATAAAAACGGCCATGTCATTGATGACGCTGATTGTTCTATCTAATTTAAAATAAAAAGAGTTTTCGTTTCTGCGGTTCAGGGATTGATTCTGCCCGTTCACCTGCAGCATCATCCCTGGGTTCTCCAGATCATTGTTACAAGGGTTCTTCCCTCTGGTTTCAACCAGAATATAATAATCAGAGTTTTTTACTTTGTAATTTATCCCTGTAATCCGCTCGTTTTTTTTGGGCCAGCCATTTTGTTTGTCTTCAGCCATCTGGGATGTTCTGTCCGGAATTATCATTCCAGTCTCGGTGGAGAACGGCTTAATCCGGTAGAAGTAGAAAGTTCGCCGGTGCTTTGAGAAGTCCAAAGGTATCATACTATTATGACTATATATTCCCCACTCGCAGACAAACGTATCCATCAGGGAGAGCAATGAATTCGACACGGGCTGAAACGACAGCATGTAGAGGTTATCAAATCGGTCCCTGAAGCTGGACATTGAAGATCTTGCCAGATCCTCGGGCTTTTCAAGATAACAGACGTTCAGATTATGATATACACTGAGAGGGGTAAGAAAATATTCCTCGCTAAAATTAACAAACAGCAGATCATTGGATTTCAGTTGTCCCGAAATGCGCTCAAGAGCCTCCCCAATTCCTTGCCCCTCATTTTTTTGAAGCTGGAAGGAACTAAGACACAGGAAATAAGCAGAAATAAGAAAAATGCAGCAGTAGCTGGTCCGCCTGATTAAAGTTTTTTTCCTGAGGAGGTCGCTGAGATAGAAGGATATCAGAAGCAGAGAGTATGGAATCACTTCAGTGACAAGATACCTGACATCCCAGTAGTACTCTTTTTTTTTGAACAGGGCGACATGAACGAACCAGAAAGGGATAAGAAAATAAACCAACCAATCAAGCAGTCTCTCCCTTCTTTTTTTTATGGCTTTGAGGCAGACAATCAGCAGGGCGAACCCGACTGGAGAAAGGCTGATAAGAATTATCCCGAGAAGGAGATTAAAGAATTCAGAGTTGGCGATTGAGAAAAAAAGATACAGATTCCGGGCAATTGTTACAAATAGAATGACCAGCAGAAGCAGAAATACACTATCAGAAGCGATCTTCCGGAATTTGAAGCCATACTGTTCTAATCGCTCCCTGTTGATACTGCCATTTACTTTGACGGCAGCAAGAAGAACAGACACTGAGACAGCCGCCATGACTGGCAATCCGATCTTCCAGTGCTTGCCAAAGACCTTTAAAAACGCTTTTTTAAAGATAAAATCGGAATAGGGAAAGGAATACGTCAGACCGTACAGGACTGATATCCCATAACAGAAAAAGACAGCCGAACAAAAAAAGAGCAAGTGCTTTCTGACAGCATCGTCGTTTGAGATAACCCCGGCCGGAACCGCGCTTATCAACAGCGCATAAAAAAATGCAAGATACATAAATGCGCTGATGCGTGTAAAAAAAAGACAACAGAACATCCCTGCAGATAAAAGCAGATACAAGGGTTGTACCTCCCCTGTCCTTGATCCCCGGTAATATTTCACCAGGAAGTAAAATCCACCCGAAGAAAAATACAGCGCAGTTACTTCACTGACAGGAAATTTGGAGAAAAAAACATGAAAAGGATTCAACGCAAGAAACAAAGCGATGATTCGGGCAGGCGTTCTGTTCCCTTCTGACAATTCCCAGGCAATCAGGTAAAAGAAAACAAGGGTTAGCAGGGAAAACAAAACCTGGGAATAGACCCGAGAGCCGTCTCCCAGAAGTTTTCCTGCTATTGCCATCCAGATTGGATGGAGGGGATAGAATTGAAAAACGTATTCCGAGTCTTGAAGATTTTTTATAAAAATGCCTGACTGATGAAATGCATACCGGAGCCCGTGTTTTAAATTAGTCATCCCTCCATTGGATGAATTAAGTCCACGAAGGTTGAGCTTTGGATAATCACCTTTAAGCTTCTGGTTCAAGTTTCTGTAATAATGACAAAATGCATCGTAATACCGCTTCGCTTCAGGGTTGAGTTTCTCCCTCACCGTGTCCTTGACAAAGGTGGAGCCAAATCTCTCATAGTGGGCAGACATATTGACATAAAGTCCCTGATCCTGTCCACCCATGACGTAGTGATAAGGCGCTACACGGAAAAAGAGTGCAACACATAGGATCAAAAGGAGTATGGGATCCAGTTTTATGCGTGCATCAACTGAGACCCTGGTGAAAACCATCAGAGCCAGCGTCAGAATAACTCCTCCGGTCAGAGCATAAATGCTGCTGAATGAATCACCGACAAGGAGAATTAGGGCAGATATACTAATGGTTACGATCAGGATGTGAGGCAATGAAAAAAGTGTTATGCAGTTATGTTCACGATAGATTGTCATTCATTCTTATCTCTTGGTTTCCATGATTTCAGCTCAACTGGCGTTGAATCAGAAAGCATACTTCAAACAGAATCGGTGTTAAAAGGAACATTAGCCTGACTGCGGTCGAAAATCAAACAGATACAACCGGGAGCTTGGAAGTATTTGATGGATAATTTTTAGCTGCATTCCATGGCTTTGACATAAGTCATACTTTGCTTGACAAAAAACGGGTTTCCATTTCATATACAAAGAACGTCACTGGTTGAGGTGATTCCCGATAAAGGCATTGCATGATGGCAAGACAGTACTGGAATGGAATCGGCAGGGAATGCCGAGACAGCGAGCGAGAATATTTATGGAGAATTCACCTGCAATGGATTTACCGTAGACTGCTGAACCGCTGGGCAGACAGGTTTAATGAAGGCCTGGCCCTCAAGACGGATCTGTTCGACGAGGCCGTCAGTCCGGATCATTTGATTGCATTGCTATCAGAAATCTATCCCAGGGTTGTGGGAATTGATATCGCTTACTATACCGCTACGGCAGCCAGGGGAAAATTTTTTGGAAACAGCAAGCAAACCTGCGTGGCTGTAAGCGATATCCGGCGGATGGGTCTTAAACCGAATATGTTTGATATGATTCTGTCCCCGTCCACTCTGGATCATTTTCAAAATCTGAATGATCTTGTGGTCAGTTTGCAGGAAACCCACCGGCTGTTAAAGTCCGGCGGAACCCTTTTCATTACCCTGGACAATCCGGCCAATCCGATTGTATCTCTGCGTAACCGCTTACCTTACAGACCCTTGAAAGAATGGGGCATCGTTCCCTTTCAGATGGGGATAACGTTATCCATGGCTGAGTTAATCGCCATGCTTGAGTCTCTCAACTTTACGGTAATCGATCACACTGTCATTGTTCACAGTCCGCGTATTCTGGCCATCCGGGCAGGGCAGCTTCTGAAAAAAATCGGCAACAGGTGTATTAATGATTTTTTTTTGAACGTGCTGAAAAAAATTGAAATCCTTGCTGATCGGCCGACACGTTATAAAACCGGCTATTATGTTGCTGTAAAGGCCATTAAACCTTAGCCATCTGAAATATTTCTTGACCCCTCAAACTTATTCAGGTTAGATGGGCTCGGTACAAAATAATATTTTAATATTAAGGAATAGGGCAGGCACGGATGGATCATCACCATACGATGAGCAGCCAGCAAAGCAAATCCTGGCCATCCAAACATAGAACTAATTATAAACAGGTTGCAAAAAAAGATATTGAAGCGCTGGTGTCATCCGGCCTTTCCGATCTGGTGAATAATCCTCTGGATTTTCTGTTGGATGTCCATTATTGGCAATGGCGCTATTTTGAATCTCCAGTAACGGCTGCCAGCCTTTTGCAGAGTTACCTGCCAGAGAGCAGTCTGATGGTTGCGGTTTGCGCTGAACGGGTAATCGGTAAAGTCGGTAATCTGCTCATGCCCTTTTGTGTGGCCGGTAAATCAGTCATTATTCCTTTGATGGAGGGCTTGTCGTTCAGTTCCGGTTCCAGATCCTGGTCTCGCCTTAGAACGCTATTGGCGTTATCCTATCAGAAGCGACAGCAGTTCAACTCTGAGTTTTCATTCGCCGTGACACCCCGGTCTTCATTTGATCTTTATCAACGTCTCGGATGCCGTGTTGTCGGACAACTGCCGGTTTATACCGGGATTATCAGCGGGAATGATTTTGCCCGGCTACGCGGTGTTCCTTTCCCCTTATCCCTTACGGGCTGGTGCGTTCATCCACTGTTTGGCGTTCGTTATCGTAAAGACCCGGCAGCAGGAATCACTATCCGCCGAATCGATCATTTCGGCCCTGAATTCGATCAGATCTGGAATACCATTGGTCCGCAACGATGCGTTGCTGTGAACAAAAACACGGGCTATTTGAATTGGCGCTATGCCCGCCATCCGGGACAATGGTACGATATATTGGCTGCTTACCGGGATGGGCAGCCGGATGGCCTGATCGTTTTTCGCATGGTTTCAGCCATGAAGCGTGCCTATGTTCTGGAATTGATAGCTGCCAGAGACGACGCAAAAACCATGGGAGCTCTGCTTGACAGCGCTCTCAAGCACATGAAGGCTGAAGGCATGGCGTCCGTTACGGCATCTTGCCTTAATGGTTCACCCGTTCAACCACTTTTTAAAGCCGCTGGCCTCAGCCCTTTGCCAACCCGTTTCTGGGATATGCATCTGATCGTTGAGATTGCGGAAAACCATTCATCTGGACCAGTCGAAAACCTTGCTGCCTGGGAATTGAGTTTAGGTGATTGGCTTTTGCACTAATGTTTACTAAAGATTATATATGAGAGCACAGCTATGTATCAATGGTCTGACAATGTGACACAAACTACCCGCCATGCTTTTGAACGTCAGGCAGATTTGAACGAGCCTGTCGCCATCATTGGAATGGGTTGCCTGTTTCCCGGTGCTGATACCATTACCCGTTACTGGGACAATATTCTGACTGGCGTCAGCCATATCCGTGAAGTCCCTGAAGATCGGTGGGATTGTTCAGTCCACTACGATCCTTCAGGAAAAGATATGGATAAAAGTTATTCCAAACTCGGGGGATTTGTGGAAAATTTTGTTGCAGATCCCATCAAATTCCGGATACCTCCTATTGCCGCTGCTGCAGTGGACCGTAACCAGTTTTTTATTCTTGAGGCTGCAACCCAGGCTTTAGCCGACGCAGGTTACGAGATCAGCCAGATTCCCAGGGAACGCAGTGGGGTATATTTGGGAAGTGAAGGCGGTGGGGCTTCAGGTCTGCTGTATGCTCTGCGAACCACCTGGGACCGGTTTCGAAAGGTGCTTTGTTCAACGCCATCATTTGAGAAACTGCCTCCGCAGCAACAAGCGGATATTATAAAAGATGCAGAAGCGGTCTTTAGATCCTCTTTGCCGGAATATACAGAAGATACAGTCAGTGGCACCAGCGGTAGTCTTGTGGCTGGACGTTTATGTAATAGATTGAATTTAAAGGGTATAGGTCTGGTGATAAACGCTGCCTGCGCTTCTTCGCTGGCAGCGGTTGATGCCGGAGTTCAGGCCCTGCGTCAGGGTTCTCTGGATCTGGTGCTTGCTGGTGGTGTGGATGGTTGTATGGATATTGCGACTTATGTCGCTTTCTGCAGTGCGGGTGTTCTGTCTGATAGTGGCTGTTTTCCATTTGACGAACGGGCCGATGGCATGATCATCGGTGAAGGCGCCGGCATGCTTGTACTAAAACGATTTTCCGATGCCAGACGGGCCGGTGACAGAATTTATGCGTTGATCCGCAATCTGTCCTATTCCAGTGACGGACGCAGCAAGGGGATTACCGCACCTGATATGCAAGGTCAACTTCGTTCTCTTCAGCGTACTTACCAGCATCTGCCCTTTTCACCCGCAACCGTTGAACTGATCGAGGCCCATGGAACCGGGACATGGGTTGGTGATAAGGTGGAATTTGATGCTTTATCCAGTTTCTTCCGCCAATATGGGGCCAAGCCCCAGAGCATAGGGCTGGGATCAGTTAAAGCCACGATTGGACATTTGAAAGCTGCGGCTGGAAGCTCGGGCCTGATCAAGACTGCCCTGGCCCTGTACCATAAAACTTTTCCGCCGACGCAAAACTGTGAAACGCCTCGTCTTGATCTGGATTGGGGCAACTCTCCCCTGAAACTCATCACAACCTGCCAGTCCTGGCCGGCAAGCCATCATCCACGCCGGGCCGGCGTTGACGGCTTTGGTTTTGGTGGTATCAACTATCATGCGGTCCTGGAGGAAGCACCCAGTAATCAGATGCTGGACTGGAAGCCCGGCCGTGACTCTGAACCTGAACAGCCCTTTCCAGCTGAACTTTTAATTTTTCGAGCCCAATCCCGGAAAGAGCTGGTGCAACACCTTCGCCGGGCCCAGGAGCAGCTGACCAAGGCAGACAAGCGTATGCTGCGGAATTTTTCCCATGAACTCTGCCGTATGGGAAACGGGCTGTCTGGGCCAACATTGGCTTTGGTTGCCAAGGATTCGACCGTTCTGGCAGATCGGTTGTCCCAGGGTTTAGCGGTCGTCAGTGATGAAACCCGCAGCGAATTTGCATCCACCAAGGGGATTTACTTTGGAGACAGCGGATGGGACCCGGGTGCGCGCATTGCGTTTGTTTTTCCCGGTCAGGGATCCCCTTACCTGAACATGGCTGATGACTTGATTGATTGTTTCCCCTGCATTGCGGATATGGTCAAACTGGTGGATAGCTTTGTCAAGCCGGCCACAGATATTTCGATCCGTGATATTCTGCGGTGTCGGGACGATGTCCTGAAACAAAAAGGGGACTTTCTGAAATCGAAGCTGAATGAACCCGATTTCAATCATCCGGTAATGCTGGCTATGGCCATGGGGCTCAGCGAAGTTCTCATGCGTGCCGGAGTGCGGCCAGATATGGCAGCAGGTCACAGTCTCGGGGAATATTTTGCATTAAGGGCCGCCGGTGTTTTTGATATCAAGACGGCCATTGACGTTGCAATGGGCAGGGGCCAGGGGATTGCCGGTTGCCCGGTAAAGGGATCCATGGCTGCTATTTCGGCGCCCGTCAAGGTGATTGAGCCGGTACTATGGCAAGACTCCGGCTATGTGGTGGTCGCCAACAAAAATTGCTCGGTTCAAACCGTAATATCCGGAGAGGCTGATGCCATTGAGCGTGTCTGCAGGGTTTTCGAAAGCCAGGATATCCCTTGTCAACTATTGCCGGTAACCAATGGCTTTCACAGCCGGTTGCTGGAAGGCTGTTCCGAACCGTTTGATCATTTTCTGCAGCAGTTTAAGATCAATTCCCCCAATATCCCGGTTCAATGCAATTTGACCGGACGGGCCTACGTGTATGACCAGCACTTTGCAGAACAAGTCCGTCAAATGCTGGTGAGGCATCTTACGGATCCTGTTGATTTCATGGGCAATATTCAATCCATGTACGATTCTGGTGCAAGGCTTTTCATCGAGGTCGGCCCCGGCACAACACTGTGTTCTTTTATTGATAATATACTAGTGGACAAACCCCATTGGACCATAGCCTGCAATCGCCAGAACCGTTCACCAACCCTTCAGTTGCTGCATGCATTGGCATTCTGCGCAGCCCGAGGACTCCGGGTGGACATCCGGGGCATCATGCCGGATATCCCAGCCTTTCAACCTGATTTCCAGGCCTTTTCCACCGGCGCGGACGCTGCTTTCCACATGGCTGAACCGGAACAGGACGATACCGATCTGGCGGCTGACAACACTCCCATGGATGAATCGGTCTGGCAGCGGGTGTTGGAAGTCGTCTCCCGAAGGTCAGGGTATCCGCCGGATTTTATCGAGCCTGATTTTGATGTGGAGGCAGACCTTGCCATTGATTCCATCAAGCAACTGGCCATCGCCAGGGAGCTGTTTGATGGTTTTGGGATAAAGCTGGTCAGGGAAACGCGTCGGGGCCGCTATCGGATCAGGACTCTGCGCAAATTGGTCCAGACCATATCCGCATTGTGCAAATCTGCCACCACCCTGGGGGAGGAGGCAACCCACAGTGTCTTAGAACATGAATCCCAGGCTGCAAAAATCTACCATACGGACTGCCATCGCTGGGTCTGTGAAAGCGTCGAAGCACCCCTGGCTCTTCCAGCGGGAATAAGCAGGTTGAACGGACAACGGGTAATCATCCTGGAGCGGGATACGAATGGGACAGGTCTGGGATCCTCCCTTCAGGGGTTGCTGGAGCAAAAAGGCGCTTCTGTAAAGCGCCGATCACCTACGGATGACCTTGGTGGCTGTTGTAAAGGTGGCAGCATAATTATCGTGAATTTATGGAGCCATGGAACCGGAAACTGCATTGCACAAGATGATGTCAACGGATGGTGGCAGGCCGCCTGCCGGGAGGGCGAGACCTGGCTGACTCAGGTACGTAGATTGATCGGATACATCCGTTCAGCTATGTCATCACATATCCTGTGGCTGAATGTCACTTGTCTTGGCGGGACCCTGGGATCCGAAGGGGTCAGTCAGGGCAAAGCACAGGCCGGTATCGGTTTGTCTATTCTCAGGTCTCTCTCCTGCGAAGTGCCTGAAATAGAAACCCGCTTCCTTGATTTAGACGGTTCGTCCACTGAAAATGCCACCGCTGTATTGATACTGGACGAACTGCAGGCAGGTTCCTCATCCTGCCGTGAAGTTGGCTATATCCATGGCCGGCGCCATGAAATCCACTGGATTATGCAAGATTTGGATCAAGCCGATTACCAGGCAGCCGACAACCTTCCCAGGGTAATCCTGGCTGTGGGTGGTTTGCGGGGTATCACCGCCGCCATCTGCCGCCGCCTGGCTGAACGGTCCGGTTGCCATTTTATAATCCTGGGACGGTCCCGGATGCCTGACACAGAATACCAAGACCAGGAACGGCTGAGCTTTGAAGGGGTTAGGGAACAGCTCGTGAGTCAGATTCGCGCAGAGGGACGCAAAGTGGCTCCAGCGGAAATAAATCAGATGGCCTGGAAACAGGTCTGGCGGGCTGAGCGGGCCGCTAATCTGAGGGAGATCGAAAAAACCGGTGCCTCCGTGGTCTATCGCCAGTGCGATATTGCCGATGCTGACGCCACACGGGCTTTGGTAGCTGAGCTGCAGACCGCCTATAACCATGTGGATCTGGTGATTCAGGGAGGTGGAGATATTATCTCGAAAACCCTTGAAGATATCGAAACAGGCCAGTTCATTGAAACCATTCGATCCAAGGCCCTGGGAACCGTATCACTGTTAACGGCCCTTAACCAGATAAAGGTGGGGACGTTTGTCAACATATCCAGTGTCGCCGGCCGATGGAACGATCCTGGTCAGGCTGCCTATGGTGCAGGCCATGAAGTGGCAGCTCTGTTGGTGGCCCAGCAGCGACTCTCCCGTCCGGGCCGGTGGATAAACATTTTTTACGGTCCGTGGGCCGAGGTCGGCATGGCTCGCCTGGGCGATGCGGTTGAGCGGATGCGGGTCCAAGGCTTTAATTTTGCCACTGAAGAAAGCGGGGTAAAGGCGTTTCTGGATGAACTGGAATCTGGCAGCAATGCAAGTATCGGCTTCTGCGGCCAGGAATTTGTCTTGAAGGCCATTAAGGATCAGGCGTCCCAGGGTAGGGCTTCCATGGATCAGGGTGCTGAATAGATCATGAACAAGCTAACGGCCGGGCAAGGGAATGCTGGCGTGATAGGATTAAATGAACTTATAGAAATAATAGAAGAAATCGTTGATCTGGAAGATGTGCCCATGGTGCCGGAGGCTATCTTGGGCGATGATGTGCCCATTGATTCGGCAGATATGCTTCGAATTCTGGCACGATTGGAAAGTCGGTACCAGATTCACTTCAGATCCGCAGATATTTTCTTATTGGTAACATTGGACGATTTGCTGGAAATGGTGCGCCATAAAAGTAAGGAAAATACAAGCGTATAACCCATTTGACCCGTTGGAATCCAAGAGAGATGATGAGAGAAGCAGATATTCGGAGCCTGGCAAACCGATCTTATAAAGAAATTGTGTTTAACACCCTGGGAAAAATCTTTCCCGGACGCCTGCAGGCCCTGGCCAACAAACCGGCAGAAGCCCTGATGGAAAAAGCGATGCAGATCACAGGACTTTCAGACTGGGGGGATGAAGTTCCATTCCAGGAAGGTTTGGGTATTTTGCTGGAATCATTTCGCAGGCATGGATTCTTTACAACATTCGGGTGGTATCGCATCCATGAGATGCTTACGTCCCACCTGATCAACCGCTTGATGATCCAGCATGAATTGACCGAACATCCAGAAATCCTGGAGGAGAAGATATCCCGTCCCCTTTTTGTGGTCGGGCTGCCACGCTCAGGGACAACCACGATGCAGCGGTTGCTGGCCCAAGATCCCAACCACCGCAGTCTTTTGTTCTGGGAAGCTCTGCGACCTGTTCCGTCACCCAGGGCTGAGACATGGAATTCGGATCCCCGCATTGCAGAAGCACAACGCTTTGTTGATCTGACTCAGCGCGTTATACCCAACTATAGCAGCATTCATAAATTGGGAGCCCAGCTCCCGGAAGAGTGCCGCATTCTTTTCATGAACTCCTTTGTGAATGGCAGTTTTTCCCTGTTCGCTCCAGCGCCTGAATTCGATGCCTGGGAAAGAAAGCAGGATCAACTTGTGGCTCACCAATATTATCGCAGGCAGCTTCAGATTCTGCAGCATTGTTACAAAAAAGAGCGTTGGATGCTAAAGTCCCCATTTCATGGTTCTAATCTTCCTGCTCTGTTGACAGTGTTTCCGGATGCAGCTGTGGTGTGCATTCATCGTGATCCGCTGAAGACAGTCCCGTCTGCTAAGAGTCTCGGGATGCACTATCGGCTGCTCTATACGGACCGGCCGTTAACGACCATGAAAAAAGATACCCTGGATGGTAAGCAGGCAGCCTGCGCCGACGCTATGGTTGAGGCGAGGGCCCATTTGCCTTCCCGGTCTTTTTTTGACGTGCAGTACCTATCGTTTGTTAAAGATCCGATTGGAACTGTTGCCGGAATATATGAGTACTTCGGATTCTCGTTCACCAGTGATACGGAAAAAGCCATGCGTAACTGGTTGGCAGTCAATTCACAGCATAAGCATGGCGTTCATCGGTATAGCCTGGAACAGTTCGGTATTAACCCGGATAAGATTTCCGAGCATTTCAAAGCCTATGTCGACCGCTTTGATGTCCAACCGGAAAAACGACGGAAATGAAATTGAAAATTATCCTTATTTATCCGTTTCCTTCACAGGTTGAATACTGTGTTTCCGGGAGTGACAGGGGTGGCCGTTGGCAAGGAAATCAACCATGAATTGGTTTGGAAATAAATAGGATGATATCGGTTGCAAAACAAAAAATCAGGGATCGGATGGGCTTTCTGGTCGTCAATGCCGGTTGGACTTTAAAAACAGCCTGGCAGACAAGCGGGCCTTTTCTGGTTGGTATTTTGTGCTGCGAACTCTTTGTCAGTGCCACTCCAGCGGCCATTGCCTGGGCAGGCCGGTGTCTGATAAACGCTATCGCCCAAGAAGCCGGAAAGAGCTCCCATAATTTCAGTGGAATTCTGACATGGCTCATCATCAGTCTCAGTCTGGTCTTGGCCAGCGAACTGTTCGGGACCTTTTCTAAATTTTTTAAAAGACATCTCAATGAAAAACTCGGTCTGAAAGTCGAGATGGACCTGCTGAAACATTCCTCAGAACTGGACATCTCTTTGTTTGAAGATCCTGAGTTCCAGGATGTCGCCATGAGAGCCAAGCAAAACAGCGCTGATAACATAACCGGTTTCTTGAACAAGGTGATATTGCTGGGTTCAAATATCTGTAAGATTGCAGGCTTAGTAGCCATCCTTTTCATTATCGACCCATTGATCGTTCTGGTCATTACACCGCTTGTGGTCCCTTTTGTATTTTTCAAATGGTCCCAGGCAAAACGCCGGTTCAACAAGGAGTATACCAGGGCCACTAAACGCCGCTGGACCAATTACTATTCCAGTCTTCTGACCGATCGAAACATGGTTTCCGAAGTAAAACTTTTTAACCTTGCCCCCGGGCTTATTGAAAAATTCAGGCAGTTAAAGCTAAAATTTATCAGGGAAGATAAACAGATCTATCAGAGGGAATTTATCGGGACGTTTGTTTTTTCAACCCTGTTTGCGATCCTGTTTTACTTTTTGTTTGCCAGAATTGCAATCCATGTCATGGACGGGAGTCTGACAATCGGAGACATCACAATTTTTGCGGGTGCAACAAAGGAGCTGTTTAATCTTCTAAGCGCATTGGCAACCCAGGTAAGCGATATCATGGAGGGGATGCTGTTTGTGGAAAATCTGATGGTGTTTTTCAGGACCAGCCCCCGTATTGTCAACAGAGGCAGCCGCACCATCCTGAATGGCAGGGGGGAATTTGAATTCAGGAATGTATGGTTCAAATATCCGGGATCTGAAAGCTATGCCCTTAAAGACATTTCATTTCGGTTGTCTCCCGGTAAATCAGTGGCCATTATTGGCAGAAATGGTGCAGGTAAATCAACTATCGTTAAACTTATGGCCAGATTTTACGAACCTGATAGAGGGGAAATCCTGCTCGATTCAACCAATATCAACCAGCTGCCCATGGAAGAGATTCACAAACAGATTGCATTTGTTTTCCAGAATCCCAATAGATATGAGGCGACG
>JAZDGN010000016.1:0-33239 GCA_043806875.1 Pseudomonadota bacterium | reverse complement strand
TTCTTCACTCACGCGGCGTTGCTGCGTCAGGGTTGCCCCCATTGCGCAAAATTCCTCACTGCTGCCTCCCGTAGGAGTCTGGACCGTGTGTCAGTTCCAGTGTGGCTGATCATCCTCTCAGACCAGCTAACCATCGTTGCCCTGGTAGGCCGTTACCCCACCAGCTAGCTAATGGTGCGCGGACTCATCTTCAATCAACAGCTTGCATGCAGAGGCCATCTTTCATCCAAACCGCCAAAGCAATAAGGATATCATCCGGTATTAGCTACCTTTTCAGATAGTTATCCCAGAATCAAAGGTAGATTATCCACGTGTTACTCACCCGTGCGCCACTCTACTCGGGACTGCAAGCAGTCCCTTTCTCGTTCGACTTGCATGTGTTAAGCACGCCGCCAGCGTTCATTCTGAGCCAGAATCAAACTCTCCAGTTATAATTCCGTTAAAAAAGTGTTTACCGTGCCTGCGCACGTTAAAGATTCGCTCTTCTTCTCACTGACCAGTTTTCAAAGATCAAATATTCTGCATTCTGTTGGTCAATTTCTGTGACCAAAAAACCTAACCTTTATATACTTTGATCAAACCCTTGTCAACTCTTTTTTACGCTATTATCAGAATTCCTGAATGCAGTAAAACTTAAACCGACAATGTCTCTGTTCCGCAAGTGCCGGGACAGCCTGGACCTTATATGAAACCCTGATCCGTTTGTCAACTGTTTTTCCCGGCCTTACCCAATCAATAGTTTATGATATCTCTTCTTCCCGGCCCTTAGGAGAAGCTCCCCCTGAACCAGGGCCGCATCGGTCATAACTGCATCTACCGCATCTATACGGTTCCCGTTAACATAAACCCCGCCCTGTTCTATAAGCCTTCTGGCTTCCCCCTTGGATTTGCACAGTCCTGTGGTGACAAAGAGGTCAACAACGCTGATACCCTTGGCAAGCTCAGCAGCAGGAAATGTGGATGACGGTACGGCCATATCGGAAACAGCCCCTTTATTTCCCCTGGCAATTGTGCTTGATGGAATAAGATTTTCCGGTATCACCGGCTTGCCGAAAACCGAAGCCGCCGACTCGTAGGAGGCCTGGGCTGCGTCCAGACCATGTGCAATGGCAGTTGCCTCAAAAGCAAGTATGGCCTTTGCGCGGTTCAACTCAGACCCCTGAAGGGTCTGAACCTCCCGGATTTCGTCCATTGGAAGAAATGTGAACAGGGCCAGGAACCGCCCCACATCCGCGTCATCAGTGTTCACCCAGAACTGGTAATAGTCGTATGGACTTGTCCGTTCCGGATCCAGCCAGACAGCTCCCTTATGGGTCTTTCCCATCTTTATCCCGGCGCTGGTGGTAATCAGGGGGAAAGTAATACCAAAGGCTGTTTTTCCGAGCATCCGCCTCACAAGATCAATCCCTGCTACAATATTACCCCATTGGTCACTTCCTCCCATCTGGAGCAGGCAGTTATGGACCTCGGCAAGTTTCATGAAATCATAGGCCTGAAGAAGCTGGTAGTTGAACTCTATGAAACTCAGGCCTTCTTCTGAATTGATGCGCATCTTGTAGCTCTCGGCCTTGATCATTTTATTGACGCTGAAATGGCGGCCGATATCCCTCAAAAATGGAATATAGTGCAATCCAGCCAACCAGTCTGCGTTATCCAGAAGAAGGGCCCTGTTCTGGGAGAAATCCAGAAAGCGGGCGAGTTGCTTCTGTATTCCGGCCTTATTCTCATCAATCTGCTCCTGGGTAATGACTTGCCTCATCTCTGTCTTGCCGCTCGGATCCCCGATAAGCCCGGTCCCTCCTCCGACAAGAGCGATTGGCCGATTCCCGTGCCTCTGCATGTGGGCAAGGGTCATGATACACACCAGGCTGCCTACATGGAGACTGGAAGCCGTAGGGTCAAACCCGATATAGCAGGTCACCCCTTCCTGTCCCAGGTATTCCTTTAACTCGGCTTCATGGGTTACCGCCTCTATAAACCCCCGCTCATACAGCACATCAAGAACACTCATCTGATCCGATCCTTTGTCCAGTCAACCGCATCGGAAATAAGCTCCCGGAGGCTGCTGTTGTTAAAGTCAATGCCCGCACCGTCTTTCCCTGACTTAAAACTACTTGTTGGTAAATTCCACAGCCCTTGTTTCCCGGATCACCACGACTTTGATCTGGCCTGGGAACGTCAAGGTCTCCTCTATCTTTTTAGCAATGTCCTTGCTGAGTAATACGCTGTCTGCATCGGATATCCTTTCGCTTTCAACAATAACCCGGACTTCACGGCCTGCCTGTATCGCATAGGTATTGGAAACCCCTTCAAAAGAGTTGGCCACACCTTCAAGGTCTTCCAGACGCTTCACATAGTTTTCAAGGGTTTCTTTCCTGGCGCCCGGCCTTGCGCCGGAAAGAGCATCGGCAGCCTGAACCAGAAAATCATATACCGTTTCCGGGGGCTTATCTTCGTGATGTGCCGCAATGGCATAGACCACATCATCAGCCTCCCCGTGCTTTTTGGCCAGCTTGGCACCGATCAGTGCATGGGGGCCGTCCACCTCATGATCAATGGCCTTACCGATATCGTGGAGAAGCCCCATCCGTTTGGCCAGTTTGACATTAAGCCCCAGCTCAGCAGCCATTACTCCGGCAAGAAACGCCACCTCAACCGAGTGCTGGAGAACATTCTGGGCATAGCTGGTCCTGAATTTGAGCTTTCCTATCGCACGGATCAGTTCCGGATTGATACCATGAACACCAAGATCAAAGGCCGCCTGTTCACCGGCCTCCTTGATGATAACATCAACCTCTTCCGTGACCTTGGCCACAACGTCCTCAATCCTGGCCGGATGGATACGCCCGTCTGAGATGAGACGAGTCAGTGACAGGCGGGCTATTTCGCGCCGTACAGGGTTAAACCCTGACAGGATAACCGCTTCAGGCGTATCATCAATAATCAGATCAATGCCCGTTGCCGCCTCCAGGGCCCTTATGTTGCGCCCTTCCCTGCCTATAATCCGGCCTTTCATCTCATCTCCGGGAAGTTGGACAACCGACACAGTCCGCTCTGCAACGAAATCACCTGCATAACGCTGAATTGCTGTGGAGATGATCTTTTTAGCCTCTTTATCTGCCTGCTCCATGGCCTCACTGGTAACCCGCTTAACCAGCTTTGCCCCTTCATGACGGGCATCATTTTCCATGGTCTTCAGAAGAATATCTTTGGCTTCGTCCGCCGTAAGACTGGAAACCCTTTCAAGTTCTGCCTTGGTCTGGTTCAACAGCTTGAGATACTCTTCCTCCTTTTTCTGAAGCTCTTCCCTGACCAGCTGCACCTCGCTTTCCTTTTTCTGGAGGTCTATATCGCGATTCTCAAACTGCTCCTGTCGTTTATCAAGGTTCTCACTTCTCTGAACAAGCCGCCGTTCTTCCCTTTTTAATTCAGAGCGGGTCTCTTCAGTTTCAGCATCAAAGGAACTTTTCATTTCCAGAAGCCGGCTTTTGGCTTCAAGCTGGGATTCTTTAAGAAGGGTTTCTGCCTTTCTCTCGGCATTCTCCAGCATCAAAGCCTGCTCTTTCAGAGCCTCTGAAGCGCTTCGCTGAATCTTTTTAAGCGTCAGGCAGTACGCCGTTGCAAACCCGGCCACCAGCCCGATCACCGAAAATAGGACAACTGTATATTCCATTCACCGGTCTCCTAGTTATTATGTATCAGCCCGCAGACCCCCCCATTCCAAAGGGAGGAACAGACAGTCACACCCTTGCACGGATCTAATATCCAGGCAAGAAAAATTCTGCGTCAATAAGTTATATTTTCAGGGCTTTAACGAGGAAAAATGGAAATAAAAGGCAGGGAACGCTTGACACCTGATAAACAGTTTTGATTTTCAGTTGCCCCCACATACTGCCGTGTTGCTGAAGCCTTTGAACCGATGGTTCAAAAAGGTGGATTCCCAATAACATCTTAAGGCTTTTCCATTGTTATGGAACATGCTCACCGATGTCAGTGTAGGCCTCCATTTCAATAGCTTAGGAACAAGGGCATTACACAATCACGTACACTGCAGGGGCAATGTCTGATGCAGTCTTGCGAACTCGCTGATTCAACCAAGCCCGTCATCAATCTTTTTCAGTAGGGTTGCTGTCCGCTCGGCAACGTAACCTTCCAATTTTGAATAGTCTGACTTCAATTCAAAATATTCCTTGGAAATATTCATTGCCGCCAGAAGAAGTATTGCCATTTTGTTCCTGTCTGACGTATTTATCTTGAACTGTTTCTCTGCCAGACCGACATAGTGTTCAAGATGTTCGGCAATCTTCTGTGCTTCCCTGACCTGGCTCTCCGGCCTGAACCTGAATTTTTCTCCGAAAAGTTCGATTGTGACAATATCATCCAATGGTGTCTCTTCAACAAAATTTGACAAGCTTGTTCTCTTAACCGAGCCTGTTAAGTGGCATCGGTAAACGTGTTAATCTTGGAGAGCAGTCCATCGATCTTTGACCGGATTACAGCTTGTTGTTCAACATAACGCTCTTCTGTTTCATTCTTTTTATCAAGCTCAAGCTTAAGGCTTTCAACCCTGGACATCAACTCTGCATTTTCCTGTTGCAGAGTTTGACAAAGCTCAATCAAAAAGTCGACTTTCTCTTCGATGTCGTTAAACTTGTTATCTAATATTTCATTATCCAATTTCCACACCTCGCAAAGCTTGTTTCAAATATAATTCATAGCATTTACCAAAGTCAAGACAATTCATCCCACGGACCAAAGGAGCATGAATCTATAATTTTTCCATAAACTCCTGAGCCATAAGAAGTTCTTCAAGGGTATTGACGCCCATAACCTCATTGGGGTTAGTCCCCTGGAATACACCTGCCCTGTATCCGCTCTGTGTTGCAATGCCTACAATATCGGTAAGATAATATTCTTTCTGGGCATTATCGGGAGTCAAACCGGTCAGTGCTGCGATCAAAAATCTCCTGGAAACGCAGTAGATACCAGAATTCACGGTTGTGATACGCCGCTCCTCATCACTGGCATCAGCCTGTTCACGGATACAATTCAGGGAACCGTCCGGGTTTGTGATGAGTCTTCCGTAACCGGAGGGATTGTTGACGTCCACACCAAGCAGGGTAATATCATTGCCGGATTTATGGTGAAAATCGATCATACGGATCAGGGTCTCGGAACGGATAAGCGGCGTGTCCCCACAAAGGATCAACACTGTTTCAACCCCTTCACGCAGATATGGAAGTGCTGTCCGGACAGCGTCCCCGGTCCCGAGCAATACCTTCTGAAGAGCGAACTCCACCTTGATATTTTTCTGGACATCAGCCTTTACCAGCTCACTCTGGTGGCCGACCACAACCACAATATCCTCAGGTGCTATGGAAACCGATGCTTGCAGCACAAGAGAGATCATGGATCTGCCATGGATTTGATGAAGCACCTTGGGCAGGTCCGATTTCATTCGGGTCCCCTTGCCTGCAGCAAGGATTACAATACCTATTTTATTCATATTCATGAGTTTTACCATAAACAAAAAAAGGGGGTGCCTTGCTTCTTACACAAGAAACACCCCCCGTTAAATCAGGTCTGTCAATTCTGCCCATGGGGCATACGTCACACCCGGTTATCGCTGGTATCCCTATCGGGTTTCTGCGATGGCAAGTCTGTACAATGCCCTTCTCAATGCTGCTTCTGCCCGCACCAGGTCGGTATCGGCCGTTTTTGCTGCAAGGCGCTGTTCAGCCCGCTGTTTAGCCCGTTTTACCCTCTCAACATCAATGTCACGCCGTCTCTCCGCCGACTGGGCCAGGATTGTCACCTTATTGGGCAACGCTTCGGCAAAACCGCCGTTGATGAAGAGAAACCGCTCTTTTCCAGAGGCGTCCTTATAGCGGAGCGTCCCTACCTTTAGCGCGGTAAGGAAGGTTGTATGCCCTTTTAAAACACCGAACTCACCTTCGGTCCCAGGGGCTACAACGATTTGAGCTTCCTCGCTGACAACAGACTTGGTAGGGGTAACCACTTCAAGAAAAATAGTTTCTGCCATATTAACCCCCTAGGTTATTTACTTTCAGCCATCTTGGCAGCCTTTTCTCTGGCCTCTTCGATGGAACCCACCATGTAGAATGCACCTTCGGGCAGATCATCATGTTTTCCATCGATGATTTCCTTGAATGACCTTACAGTGTCTTCAACTTTTACAAATTTACCCGGCATTCCGGTAAAGGTTTCTGCAACATGGAACGGCTGGGACAGGAATCTCTGGAGCTTACGGGCTCTCTGAACGGTAAGCTTGTCTGTGTCGGAAAGCTCATCCATACCCAGAATTGCGATAATATCCTGCAGCTCTTTGTACTTCTGGAGTGTCTGCTGAACAATACGGGACACTTGATAATGCTCTTCTCCGATGTAGGCAGCATCCAGGATGCGTGATGTGGAGTCAAGCGGGTCCACAGCAGGATAGATACCCAGCTCTGCAATCTGACGGGACAGAACAACGGTTCCGTCCAGATGGGCAAACGTGGTTGCCGGAGCAGGGTCGGTCAAGTCGTCGGCCGGTACGTATACGCACTGAACAGCAGTGATGGACCCCTTATTTGTGGAGGTAATACGTTCCTGGAGCTCGCCCATGTCAACCGCCAGTGTGGGCTGGTAACCTACGGCAGACGGCATACGTCCCAAGGTTGCGGAAACTTCGGCACCGGCCTGGGTAAAACGGAAGATGTTGTCAATGAACAGAAGAACGTCCTGACCTTCTTCATCACGGAAATACTCTGCACAGGTAAGGGCGGACAGAGCAACCCTGGCACGGGCTCCGGGAGGTTCTGTCATCTGGCCATAAACCAGTGAGCACTTCGGAAGAACACCAGAGTCCTTCATTTCATGGTAAAGGTCATTACCTTCACGGGTTCTCTCACCAACACCGCCAAATACGGAGATACCACCGTGCTGCATGGCGATGTTGTTAACCATTTCCATCATGATAACGGTCTTGCCAACGCCGGCACCGCCGAACATACCCATCTTACCGCCGCGTGGGAAAGGTACCAGAAGATCGATAACCTTTACGCCGGTTTCAAGTACCCGGACGCTGGTGTCCTGGTCAATAAATGCCGGAGCCAATTTGTGGATGGGACGGAGCTTGTCACGTTCGACAGGACCAAGACCATCAACCGGTTTACCGACGACGTTGAGCACCCGGCCAAGGGAAGCCTTGCCGCAGGGCATCAGAATGGGAGAACCGGTGTCTTTTACCTTCATTCCCCTCTGGAGACCGTCGGTTACGTCCATGCCGATGCAGCGCACAACATTGTCGCCCAGGTGCTGGGCTACTTCAATAACAAGGTTGTCTTCCAGGTCGCTGATAACCGGGTTGGTTACCGTAAGAGCGGTAAGCAGGGGTGGGAGCTTACCCGGCTCAAACCTGACGTCAACAACAGCACCAAGAACCTGCGCTATTTTACCTATATTCTCAGCCATTTGTTCCTCCTGTAAAAACTTTATCTATTTTGAATAGTATATCGAGTTATCAGTTCAGAGCCTCTGCACCGCCCACGATGTCCATCAGGTCAGCAGTAATGCCGGCCTGGCGCGTCTTGTTATAGATCGTCTGGAGCTCATCGATCATATCCTTGCACGCCTTGGTCGCATTCTCCATGGCCTTCATTCGTGAAGCATGTTCACTGGTCGATGTTTGGAGCAGTGCATTATAAATCTGAATATAAACGTTCTTGGGCAGCATTTCTCCGAGCAGGGCATCCGAAGACGGTTCACAGATGTGCTCGGCCAGGTACTGGGTTTCCCCTGCAGCCTGGGTTGTTTCCGACACTGCCACCTCAGCAAGCGAAGGAATCGGAAGGATCTGTTTTACTACCGGAATCTGCCGCGCGAGGGTTTTGAACTCTGAACATACCAGATATACTTCATCAACAGTCCCTTCAAGAAAACTGTTGATCAGTTTCTGGCCTGATGTTGCAGCCACGTTGAAATCAAAATGCCCGCCAACAATGCCAATGTACTCATCAGTTATGGGTTTGGCATTTTTACGGGCCCAGTCGCGGCCCTTTTTCCCAAAACAGGCAAACGATACATCTTTGCCGGCCAGCTCGTTTTTAGCGAATTTCTCCGCTTTATCAATAAGGTTAACGTTGAAACCACCGCAGAGTCCCCTGTCCGATGTACAGAGAACAATGGCCACCTTGGTTACTTCTTCCCGGGGTACAAGCAGAGGACTTGCATCCTCTGCAGCTTTCCCCGCAATACTTCCCAGCACTTCAGCAAATTTGGATGCATAGGGTTTAAAGGCATCCATGCTCTCCTGGGCACCGCGCAGTCTGGAAGTAGCAACCATTTTCATGGCAGAAGTGATCTGCTTAGTCTTCTTTACGCTGCTAATCTTTGTTTTTACTTCCTTTAACGTTGCCATGAGATTACCCTTCAAGCCTTAAAATTATTACCAGTTTCTCCAGCCAATTCTTTCAGGGGCCCGATCATCAGACCGCCACCTTGAATTCCTCGTCATAGGCTGTAAGGACTTTTTTCAAAAGGCTCTCAATCTCTTCGTCAATGATCTTCTTTTCGGCAAGCTTGGTGAACAATTCCGGGAACCGGCCTTCCACAAAGGGATAAAGACCCTGCTCATACCTGGACACGGCATTCCTGGGATATTTATCCAGGTAACCGCGGGTACCGGCGTAAAGAGCAGTAACCATCTTTTCCATTGGAAGGGGCTTGAACTGGGGCTGTTTCAGGAGCTCAACCAGTCTCTCACCACGGGTCAGCTGTCTCTGGGTCTGGGCATCCAGGTCAGATCCGAAGGCTGCAAAGGCTTCAAGCTCCCTGTACTGGGCAAGATCAAGCCTCAATGTACCGGCAACCTGTTTCATGGCTTTTACCTGTGCGGCACCACCAACGCGGGATACGGAAAGACCGACGTCAATGGCAGGACGGATGCCTGAGAAGAACAATCCTTTGTCCAGATAAATCTGGCCGTCGGTAATGGAGATAACATTGGTCGGAATAAATGCGGAAACGTCACCTTCCTGGGTTTCGATAATGGGAAGGGCTGTCAGGGACCCGGCACCCAGCTCATCACTGAGTTTGGCAGAGCGTTCCAGCAGACGGGAGTGGTTGTAGAAAATGTCTCCAGGGAAAGCCTCGCGTCCTGGCGGACGTCTGAGAAGCAGGGAAACCTGACGGTAAGCAGCAGCCTGTTTGGAAAGGTCATCATAGACAATCAGGGCATGCTCGCCCTTGTCACGGAAATACTCGCCCATGGCGCAACCGGCGTAAGGAGCAAGGTACTGCATGGCAGCAGGGTCACTGGCAGAAGCGATAACAACGGTGGTATACTCCATTGCGCCATGCTCTTCCAGTGCGGCAACAACCTGGGCTACGGTGGATTTTTTCTGGCCGCAGGCAACATAGATACACTTTACGCCAGAGCCTTTCTGGGCAATGATGGCATCAACTGCAATGGCGGTCTTTCCGATCTGGCGGTCACCAATGATCAGCTCGCGCTGGCCCCTGCCGACCGGGGTCATGCCGTCAACAGCCTTTGAACCGGTATACATGGGTTCGTGAACGGACTTACGGGCAATAACGCCCGGAGCAACCAATTCCATGTTCATGGTGAGGGTAGTGTCAATGGGGCCCTTGCCGTCAAGCGGCTCGCCGGTAGTGGAGACAACCCTGCCAAGAACCGCTTCACCTACGGGAACCGAAGCAATACGGTCTGTCCGTTTTACAATATCGCCTTCCTTGATCTTCTTGTCTTCACCAAGAATAGCAATACCGACGTTATCTTCTTCCAGGTTCAGCGCAAGGCCGAGGATGCCGCCGGGGAACTCAACCAGTTCCATGGCCTTTACCTTTTCAAGCCCGTAAACACGTGCGATACCGTCACCAACTGAAAGAACCACGCCGGTCTCGCTCAGCTCAACCTCTTTGTTAAAATCCTTTATCTGCTCTTTTATGATCTGGCTAATTTCTTCAGCTTTAATCTTCATTAGACACCCTCGCCCCTTATTAATGATTCTCTCATATTGAACAGTTGCGTTCTGACACTTCCGTCCAGCACAAGATCTCCTATCTTGGTAACAACGCCTCCGATAAGACCAGGATCCTGTTCAACGTCCAGAACGATTTCCTTACCGACCCGTTTCGCAAGACCGGCCCTGATTTTTTCAACAGCATCAGAAGACAGCTCTGTCGCTGAAATCAGAGTCGCATGTACAACACCTTTCAACTCATCAGCCAGGCTCTGATAGATCTCACATATTTCCCGTATAAAACCAATTCTGCCCTTGGTGAACAGAAGGAGCAGAAACGATTGAATTATCGGTGAGAACCCTGACTTGTCGAGCACTGCAGCCAGTACTTTTTTCCTGTCGGTTTTATCAAACAGGGGGTTGATGATCGCCTTTTCAAGCTCGACGCTGGTGTCAAAGAGCTCAACGATCTGATCCAGTTCTTCCCTGTATTGATTAGCCATTCCATTTTCTTCACCGATTAGCATCAGGGCCGTGGCGTACCGTCTTGAAACAGCAAGATTTTTCATGATGCCACCACCTTATTCAAATAATCATCAACCAGCCGGTCCTGATCCTCGGAAGCGATGGAACTTTTGACTAGCGCTTCGGCCTGCATCAGGGCTTTTTCAACGATCTCTTTCTGAAGTCTGGTTTTGGCTGACTTGAATTCCTGCTCAATATTGCGCTTGGCCACTTCTTCCAGTTTTACCGCCTGGGTCTCAGCTTCAGCAAGAATCCGTTTCTTGGCTTCCTCACCCTGCCGGATGTAATCGGCGACGATGGATTCGGATTCCCTGCTCAGGTTTGCAATTCTGGCAGCGTAATCGGCCAGTGCTTTCTCTGCTTCGGCTTTTTTCTTCTCGAGTTCTTCCAGTTCATCCTGGATACCCTTTTTTCTGGACGAAAAGAACTCTGCAACGGGCTTTTTGGCAATGAAGAAAAGGGCAACAGCAAGGACAAGGAAATTCATAACCTTATACGTATCTGTTATTACCCATCCCTTTGGCGCAGCGGCCTCATGCCCTCCTCCCGAAGATGCCAGAACAACACCGGCCAGGGAAACGATGAGCAGGGCAGCTGTTGAAAAGATCGTAATAAAACGCTTTTCAAATAGTTTTGAACACCTCATCAGCAGGCCCTCCCTAGTATCTTTTCACCGATACCCTTGGCAAAGACGTCGATTTCCTTTTCCAGAGCGGCCCTGGCTTTGTCAGTTTCTTCTGTTACCTGCGCACGGATCTGCGCCAGGTTTGCCTGAGCTTTCTGGTTGATCTTGTCAATAATCGCTTTTTCCTCTTGAGATGCTTCTTCGATAAAGGCCTCTTTCTTTTTCAGGCCTTCTGTTCTTGCTCCTTTGAGACCGTCTTTATAAGCCTTGTCCTTGGCGACAGCGTCTTGGGAAAGGGTTTGTATCCCCGTCTCCAACCCTGACACCTTCTCCCTACGTTCCAGGAGAATTTTCCGGATGGGCTTAAACAGAACAAGGTTAAGCATGAACAAGAGAAATAGGAAATTGATGATCTGAATAAACAAAGACCCATCAACACTAACCATAAACTTCCCTCCGCCAGTTAATAATTATTGTTATCCAACTACCTATATACCAGTTGCCACCCTCTTTGCTCTTCAAGGCAGCTAAAATACGTAAGAGATCGACAGTTGAGTATCATCCAAACACCATTTTGTCAACATCGAAATATCCTTTTTCCGGGATGAACCATCCCTGTCAGAAATTTTATATCCATCTTGAATTATTTAATATTCAGTTGGATGCAAACCGGCGCATGCTGATATTGAGTAAAATTCCAACCCCTGCCATATTGGTAATGACGGAAGATCCCCCGTAACTTATAAGGGGAAGCGGAACACCGACAACGGGCATGAGCCCCATGACCATCCCGACATTGATGACGATCTGCCAGAAAATCATGAAGGTAATTCCGAAAGCCAATATTGAACCGAACATATCCCTGCAGCAGTAAGCGATATTGAGACCCCACAGAAGCAGAAGAAAATAAAGGAATAAAAGCACACAGCACCCGATAAGCCCCCACTCCTCTGCCAGAACAGACAGGATGAAGTCTGTATGCTGTTCCGGAAGAAAGGACAAAGCGTTCTGCGTACCTTTTAAAAAACCCTTGCCCCACATCATTCCCGAACCGATGGCAATCTTTGACTGTATAATATGGTAGCCGGCTCCCAGGGGGTCATTATCAGGATTCAGGAATATCAGAATCCTGGATTTCTGGTAGTCTTTGAGAAAAAACCACACCGACGGCACAGCCACAGCCCCGAGCAGGGAGGAGGCTATGAGCACCCTTTTTTCCACCTTGACAAACAGGGTCAGGACCACCGCGATGAAAACCAGGAGAAGGCCCGTACCCAGGTCCGGTTGTTTGGCTATGAGAATAAACGGAACAAGAACAACAAGCACCGGTTTAACCAGATGCCGGGCCTGAAGCCCCCTTTCTGAGACTGAACCCGAATAGATGGATGCCAGGACAATGATCAAAGACAGCTTCATCAACTCTGACGGCTGCATGGTAAAGGGCCCAATGGCCAGCCATCTCCGGGATCCGGCCACATACTTTCCCAGGAACATGACGCAGATCAGCAGGATTACGCACACGCCGTAGATGACAAAACTGCCTTTATCCAGGTGCTTGTAATGAATGGTGCACGTTATCATCATCATGAGAAAACCGGCACCCATCCAGATAATCTGTTTCTTGAACAGAACCTGGCTTACACCGGCATCCCCTGCCGTCACCGCACTGTAAAGGACCGCAAGCCCAAGGCAGCAGATGCCCATTGTAATTGCAATGAGTCCCCAGTCAAAACACTCGACCAGCCGCCTGTCAAACATCGCTTTGCCCTCCTTGTTCACTCACTGGTCAGCAACCCTTTCTGCTGAAGGCATTTTCTCACGACCTCAACAGCGACGGGTGCGGCAGCCGTTGAACCGTGTTCTCCATGTTCAATGATAACGGCCACGGCAATCACCGGATTGTCAGCTGGAGCATAACAGACAAACCATGCATGGTCTCTTAGATGGTAATCCAGCCGTTTGTCATCCCCCCTGTCCTTTTTTTTGGACGAAAATACCTGGGCCGTCCCGGTCTTACCGGCAATCTCGACGCCCTTTATCCGGATCTGCCTAGCAGTTCCGCTTTCACTCTCGACAACTTTCAATAGGCCGTGCTGGATAATTTTCAGGGTTTCCCTGCCGGCTGGAAGTCCGCCCGAAATCTCCGGCGGCCGGGTCATGAGAACATCATCGCCCGGAGCGTTTACCGATTTAAGGATTCGGGGCTTATAAAGTGTGCCGTTGTTGCCCACGGCGGAGATGAAAACAGCCATCTGGAGGGGGGTCACCAGGTTGAACCCCTGGCCGATAACAACAGAAAGGGTCTCGCCCCCCTGCCACGGAACACCAAACCGTCTTTTTTTCCAGGCTGATGTGGGAACCAGTCCAGGACGCTCATTCCCCAGTTCAATACCGGTCACACGGCCAAGACCGCATCCCCTTGCATACTGGGCCAGGGTATCCACACCCAGGATTTCTCCCACATGATAGAAAAAAACGTCACAGGATTCTTCAAGGGCATTGACAATGGAAACATCGCCATGGCCCCATTTTTTCCAGCACCGATACTCCCTGTTTCCGTATTTGAGCGCACCGGAACAGAACCAGGACGTTTTGGTATCAATGGCATTCTCCTCCAGACCGGCCAGGGCGCTGAGTATCTTAAAGGTTGACGCAGGAGGGTATTCCCCCTGAATGGCCTTATTTGTCATGGGCCTGGCAGGATCTGAAATCAGTGCCTTCCATTTTTCACTGGAGATTCCACCGATAAAATCGTTCTGGTCAAAGGAAGGGCTGCTGACCATGGTAAGCACGTCGCCGTTCATGGGGTCCAGTGCCACTAAGGCACCGACCTTTCCTTCCAGCATTTTTTCAGCTGTTGCCTGGAGGTCCTTATCCAGTGTTAGAAAAACATTCATCCCCGGCACAGGATTCACCGTTTGCAGGACCCGGACAAGGCGTCCGCTGGCATCGACCTCGACCTGACGCCCTCCCCTCTTTCCCCGGAGCTGATCTTCAAATACCTTCTCAGCCCCGTCCTTACCAATGGAATCCCCCCCTTTGACACCGGGATACAATCCGCTGGCGAGCTCATCACAGTTGATCTCTCCCAGGTATCCGATCAGGTGGGCGGCTGATTTCTCGTAAATATAATTACGCCTGGATTCCACAGCAACCATGATGCCCGGGAGATCAAAACTGTGCGCTTCAACAACGGCAAGCATATCCCGGCTGATATCTTTTTTCAGAAGGATCGGCTTGTAGATGGAGATCCTGTGTTGGGGTTGAGTCTTTTCCAGAAGCTCTTCCAGAGGAATTCCCGTATATCCGGAAAGGGCGGCCAGAGTATCGTCCACGGGTGCGGCATCCTTTAAGATAATGGTCAGATCAAAGGATGGACGGTTGTCAACCAACAGCACACCGTTCCGGTCATAGATCAGTCCGCGGGAAGCCTCGATGCTATTGAGCCGGATGCAATTGTTCTGGGAGAGCCTCCGGTACTCGTCCCCTTCTATAATCTGAAGATAAACAAGCCGGATGATCAGAATTGTGAATGCCACAAAAACACAGACCACGGACAGTACGAGCCTCTTTTTGAGCCATTCCCTGTCAGGTGTTTTTACGATCAACCCGGACGCCTCCTATCTGCTGAACCCCGGCCCCTTGGCGGAACGGTTTGCCGCAAAACGCAGGAATACCCTCTGGCCCAGTGTCAGGATAACCATTAGAAACGGAAGGACGACAAGAGCCCAGAGTACCTGCTGCGCCATTATCCCCAGGTCCGACGATGAAAACACGCCCCCCCCCCCCCTGAACCATAAATGCGAAAACCTGGAAACCGTTTTCAAGAAGTACGGCAGCACCGCTTACTATAAAGAGAAAAATGATGTTTTCAGAGTGGACAAACCCTTTGCAGACCTGAACCAGGACAAATATCCAAACATAGGCCGAGATATACAACCCCAGAGGCCCTCCCGAAATACTGTCCATGATGCAGCCAAGAACCGCCATCCCCGCCAGCACACCAGGATTTGCGTATGCAAGACTGATATGCAGGACGATAAGCACAATCAGATCGAAACATCGGCTGAAAAAAAAGCTTCCAGGAAGGACCGTAGTCTGCAGCACAATAAAAATCAGGGATACGATGGCATAATACACAAAATTCATGATCAGGCATCTTTGCCGGGGGCATCGGGTTTGATGGAGACCAGAACCTCTTCAAGCTTGTCGAAATCCACACAGGTTTTCAGTAGTATGGTCTGGAAAAGTTCTGAATTTTCCTTTTTGACATCAACCACTTGACCGATGCGCAGGCCTTTTGAAAAAACGCCGTCCAGACCGGATGAAATGATCATTTCACCAAGCTGGATCTCATCTTTTCTGAGGGCGTAACAGAAAGAACACTGATCGGAATTGTTCCCTTTGACGATGCCCCGGGCCCTGGAGGTCTGAACCAGGGCGTCCACGGCACTGTTCCTGTCGGTCACCAGCAGCACCTGGGAAAAGTGCTCCGACACCGTGATAATCTGTCCCACAATCCCTTCTGAAACCATGACAGGAAGTCCCCTGGTAAGGCCGTCATTACTCCCCTTGTCGATCATAATGGTCTTCACCCAGGGAGAAGGGCTCCTGCCGATCACCTTGGCTGCAACCAGGACTTCTCCTTCAGGATTCTGGAATTCAATGAACTTCCGGAGCCTTTCGTTCTCGAGCTGAAGCTCCAGGCACCGGTTTCTGATATCCATGGCCTGGGCCAGCTCCCTTCGCAGTATCGGATTTTCCTTGGCCGCCCGGACACTGACAAAGTAATCAGTCCATATCCCCTGGGAGAACGCCAGGGTCTTTGAAAACATCCTCTGGAACGGTGCAACCAGGGATATGGTCAGGCGCTCGATGCCGGTCTGGGGCAACACCCCCCTGCTGCTGGCTGTCAGGGCCGTAAAATTGGCGGCAACAAGAATAATTGCCCCAATAATAAGAAGCTCTTCTTGGAAAACATGAAATCAGGAAATTACCACTTCTCTTAGGATTTCGATACTGTCAAGGACCTTCCCACAGCCAAGCGCAACAGTGGACAGAGGGTCATCTGCCACGATGATGGGAAGGCCGGTTTTCTCTCTTAAAAGTTTATCCAGATTTTTCAGCAGGGCACCACCGCCGGTCAGCACTATCCCGGAATCCACAATATCGGCAGCCAGTTCAGGGGGGGTCTGCTCAAGGGCTATCTTCACGGTCTCGACAATGGCCTCGATCTGTTCTGAAATGGCCATGCAGATCTCTTCAGAATCAATTTCAAGGATCTTGGGTATACCAGATACCAGGTCCCGTCCCTTGACCTCAATGGTTTCAAGGTTCTCGGGATTAGGGTAGGCGTTGCCTATGGTGGTTTTGATGATCTCAGCGGTTCTTTCCCCGATGAGAAGGTTATACTTGCGTTTTATATGCTGGCTTATGGACTCGTCCATCTTGTCTCCGGCAACCCGGATGGACCTGCTGTAAACAATACCCGCCAGGGATATCACAGCAACTTCCGTTGTGCCGCCGCCGATATCAACAACCATGTTACATGTGGGTTCAGTAATTGGGAGTCCGGCACCGATGGCAGCAGCCATGGGCTCTTCGATGAGAAACACTTCCCGGGCTCCGGCCAGCTCCGCCGATTCCCTGACAGCCCGCTTCTCAACCTGGGTGATACCCGACGGCACCGCGATGACTATCCGGGGACGGACCAGGGTTCTCCTGTTGTTGTGAACCTTCCGGATAAAGTGTTTGAGCATAGCTTCTGTGACTTCAAAATCAGCGATAACACCGTCCCGCATGGGACGGATTGCAACTATATTTCCAGGGGTCCTTCCCAGCATCCGCTTAGCTTCAAGCCCCACGGCAAGAACCCTGTTTTTGGAGCGTTTGTCTGTCCGGACCGCAACAACCGACGGTTCACTGAGCACTATCCCCTTGCCCTTTACGTAAACCAGTGTGTTGGCTGTACCCAGATCAAGGGCCAGATCACTCGAGAACATACCCAGAATGGAATCGATAATCAGGTTCATACTTCCTCTTCTATGTAAAGTGTGCATTCATTGGCGACTTTCCCACCAACAATATTAACCTGTAACAGCTAACAGAAATACCATGTTTTTACAAGAACAAAAGCGAATTTCAGGGACATAGACATATTATTGGCCATCCCTTAGCCACGTGGCCACAGCATCATGGAGCACTGGCCTGAACAGCCGTATTTTTTCATTGCTCCGGGATGGATGCACCCGGTTTGTCAGCAGAATTACAGTCAGCCCCTGATCGAGATCCATCCAGAAAGAGGTACCCGTAAACCCCAGATGACCTATGGAATTGGGTGACAGGTACCTGCCTGAAGATGACCCGGTCCGGGAAGGAGTATCGAACCCAGCGACCTTGTCCCCAAACCGCTGCCGGGAGATGCATTGCTCTAAAACCTTTCCCGGGATGACCCCGGCACCGGTTTCATCCAAAGCTTCCCGGATCTCCCTGGTCAGACGCCAGACAGCCGGGGCAGAACCGAACAGACCCGCATGACCTTCAATACCTCCTGCTGCCCAGGCATTGTCGTCATGGACTTCCCCTCTTAGAACCCTCTGCCTCCATGGACAGTTTTCCGTTGCCACCAGACGTCTCTGCCTTTCCCGGGGCACCCCTCCCCCCTGCCCTGTCTCTATGAAGAACAGGTCCTCGATACCCAGAGGCTGGTATACCTGCTGCCGCACAAAAAAATCCAGCCGCTGGCCAGACACTTCCTCGACGATCCAGGAAAGGAGCATGTAGCCCAGATCGCTGTAGACTTCATGGGTTCCGGGCTCTTGCACCAAGGGTTCCCGGGTGAGTAAGCAGCGAAGTTCCCGGCGCCCCGCCCCTGTCCCCGGACACTTTATGATCCGGTAAAATTCCCTGTGAGCGGCCAGACCCGATGTGTGTCTGAGCAGCTGGTCAACGGTTATCCCACCCTTGTCGGTTCCGCTCAAAGGGGCCAGGATCGATCCCATTGCCTGGTCCAATGCCAGTTTCCCCTGATCCACCAGCCGCATCACGGCCATGGCGGTTGCCAGGGGTTTTGTCATAGAGGCCAGGTCAAAAATAAAATCCGGCTCCATGATCTGGCCGGTATAAATATCTGCCCTGCCAACCGCAAGGTTGAGGACAACGGCCGGTCCAAAGGAAACCAGGAGCACCCCGCCGGGAAACACCCCTTCACTGACCGCCCTTTCCATCAGTGAACATACCGGATTCTCGCCATTGCCCATTTACACGCTCCTGACAGTGAGGCTTTCGGTATCCATGGCCACATCAATGCCGAAGGGCAGACTCAGATTCACAGGACCATGGCCGGATGCTACACCGGCCATCACCGGCACTTCCATGTCCATAAAGATCTCTGAAACAATCTCATGAATTTCATCCAGGCTTCCGCAGTTTTCAAAGGAACCTGTAACGATCCCGGCAATACCGTCAAACACCCCTGCCAGTTTCATGTGGGTCAGCATACGGTCGATTTTATAGGGCGGTTCAGATACGTCTTCCAGAAAAACCACGGCTCCCGTGCAATCCGGTTGGAACGGAGTCCCGGTCAGGTGGGACAGAGTTGCCAGGTTACCTCCGGTCAATATCCCCCGTGCAGCTCCCCTAACAATAATTTTATCTGCCTTGGCGATAACCCCGTCCAGATCCGAGGTTAGGGCACGAAAAAGGGATGCCAGTGTTTCAGACCCTGCATCGGCCAGGGAGGTTACCACAGGCCCATGGATGACCGCCAGACCTGTCCTTATCTGAATGGCGGTAAGCAGCGCCGTGCTGTCACTGAACCCGGCCAGGCGCTTAGGGTTTCTCATTATCTGGCTGTAATCGACACCGGCCAGCATTCTCAAAGCGCCGAACCCCCCCCTGGCGCAGACAATGCCGTCAATTCCAGGATCAGCGAACAAGTCGTTCAGGTCCCGGGCACGCCGGAGGTCATCCCCTGCCAGATAGCGTTTCTTCTCGTAAACACCGCCGGAGACAACAACATGGAAGCCCATATCAAGGAGTACAGTCACTCCCTGATCAAAACGATCCAGGGGAACAGCTCCTGAGGGTGCGCATACCCCCAAGGTATCCCCGGGGTTCAATGGCTTTGGCAGCCTTCCAGCCATTGCTCAGTCCCCCTTTTTTTCCTGTTGCCAGGCATTAAAAACGACTCCGTGCAGTCCACCCACCCATGATCCTTTTCCATTTCACAATACTCCCGGGTTGTAAAGGCAAAATTGAATCTTCTAAAAACACACCTGCCGGAACAATGTTCCTTGACACATTCAAAAGCTTTGTGCTATACCCTTCACGTTTAACGCTCGGGGCGTAGCGCAGTCTGGTAGCGCACTTGTCTGGGGGACAAGTGGTCGCTGGTTCAAATCCAGTCGCTCCGACCATAGAAATCAAGGGGTTACGGGTCAACCGTAGCCCCTTTTTCTTTTCTGGACCCAAGCGGGGTACAAACTGGGGTACAAATCTTGTGTGGCTTGGAAATAAAGAGATTACCTTGATTATAAGGTGGATTTCGGGACCATGGATGCTCACGGAAAAAAATCTCTCTGCTTGCCAGCCTACCTCGCTTGGTCCCTTACCGCCTGATGCATCCCCTGGGTGGCCCACCAGAGGGAAGGATCTCCTGCCTTGCCTGCCGGGGTATGCCTTTTATAATTGATCAGGGTCTGTCCGGTTTCCTGGCAATGGGATGATGTGGTATGGCTGTCCGGGGCAGAATGCGTCCAGGAGGCCCACCTTTTACCCGAAATCACCTTGCAAAAGGAATCTGTAGCAGACAATGAATCCGTAGGACGGGTTCAACTCCCTCCGGGCGCGCCTATGATACCATGGCTTTCAGCGTTTCGACGTTGAGGTTACCACCATGGTGGGAATAGGGCCGGCCTGAGCGATGGAGTCCGGCTCCGGGGAGCTGGTGTTCCCGGGGCGGGGATACTATAAGAAGTGGTATGTTTGCGGTCAAGAATACAAATTGTATACTTAAAATTTTTAAAAAAACAAACACCTTATGATTAGGATAATTTATTGTTAACAGAACAAACTGATAAAAAACAAAGTGATATGCATCCATGCATCCTTTTTGTCCGGAAGCAGCGCCGTGTCTGAAAAAACTTCTAACGCTTTGCTTCAAGATTCGCTTTCTCTTTTTTTAAATCGACTATCCTTCTGTCCAAATCGAAATCTTCGCCATCGATGACAGGAAATTCTTTTGCCTCTTCCAAAATCTTCAACCGCTTTTCAAGGGCCAGTGCCTCGTCGTCCATTTTTCTGATCGAAAGTGCCATTTCCATTCCGATGTAACCCACCATCCTGTCGGGATATTGGCGGATCAACTCCCGCATCACTTTTTCACCGGCTTCTTGATCTCCAGACCGACAATAACATTCTCCAAGAGACGATTTGAATTGATTGACAAATAAAGTATCTTCATCGTCGAAGAAGGCTAAAAACTCCTTCAGATATGCCACGCCGAGTTCCGCAAATTCTTTTGAGTCAATCGACGCGTTTACCAGTTCCATTTCAAAATCCTGGCACCAGTTGAAAAATGACTGGGACCCATTAAATTGCGCGTCGATCTCATCAATAGACCTGTTGGCCAAATCGTAATCGGTCTTAAACGTATCCCACACCCTCATCCATATGCGGCATGCTTCAAATTGGTCTTTAGATAATTGTTTATATCCCCTCTCAATCCAGTCATCCAGCATTTCAATTGACACCTTGGTCAGTTTTTTCTCATCATATAATCTTTGCCATAGCATGCATGCGGCCAGACCGGTGGCATCGGAAATGTCCTTTTCGTAGGATTTCATCTGTTTCGGCCACAAATTATCGGCAACCTCCCAGGCAGAAACCTTTTTTTCACACATGGCAAGAAATTGTTCCTGGTCATAGCGGACTCCCCGTTGCGATAATTTTTCAATCAACTGCTCTGTAGACAGCGAACGCATCTGTGAAACCGAAACCGTGATCCTTTTTTTAAGTTCAGGACGGTTAAGGAACAATTCCTGCACTTGTTGCTCTGCTGGATCACACATTTTTGCCAACATATATGGACGAATTTGGATTCCCAAAGCTTTCGGGGGTATTTTCTGACTGATTTCCAGGGGAGCCGGTTGAATAAAACCGTTATGATCAGAATGCATTTGTTTCGTCTGTTGATCATTATTCAAACAACATTTCTTATATTTTTTGCCACTACCACACGGGCACGGTTCATTGCGACCTATCTTCATCATTTCCTCACAACGTTAGTGATTAGCTCAAGTATTGAAATGGTATCTGTAACAAATCCGGTCGGTGAATACTCAACCATGGGATAATTATTGTTGAACGGCACCTCTGACCTCATCCAGTACCCTTCTAACTTCTGTCGCCAAAACCGATTTCACAATGGGTTTCTGCAAAAAGCCTTTGAAGCCCATGTCTTGGGCAAGGCCGTCATTAATTCGCTCGCTGAAGCCACTGCAGATGATTATTGGAAGTTCCGGTCTAATCGAATGTATCTCCCTGGCGAGTTGATCTCCCGTCATATCGGGCATAGACATATCAGTAATAACGAGATCATAGACGGCGGGGGCATTCTTAAATGCCTCCAAGGCATCAGGGCCGCTTGTACGCGCAGTGACGGTATAACCAAGCCGCTCAAGCATCTGTTTCTCAAGATTGGCGATGGGCAACTCATCGTCAATCAAAAGGATACGTTCTATTCCAACACTGACTGGCAATTGTTCTCCGCCAGTTTCAGATGCCTCCTGTATCTTCATCATTGGCAGATATATTTCGAAAGTTGTCCCCTTACCGACTTCACTGTGGACCTTGATATCGCCTTTATGTTCCTTGACAATGCCATAAACCACTGCCAAACCCAGCCCTGTGCCTTTGCCTTGTGCCTTGGTCGTGAAGTACGGGTCAAAGATTTTTTTCAGGTTGGCTGCCGGGATGCCCACGCCGTTGTCCGCAACAGAAAGCATCGCATATTTCCCTTGGGGGATAGACATATTAATTGTTGCATCAGTGTCCAACCCCAATAAGACCTCTTTGACTTTTACAGAAATTTGCCCACCCTTGTCTTCCACAGCGTGATAGGCGTTGGTAATAAGGTTCATGCCTATCTGATGAAGTTGCGTTGAATCTGCCAGGACCAGACCGCAGTCGGATTGAAGATTCTGGTTGATTTTGATGTTCATGGGGATTAATGCTCGACTTAATTTAAGGACTTCTTTCATCACCTGCTGGACCCGTGTCGGAATTAGTTTGTTTTCATGCTGTCGGCTGAAGGCGAGTATTTGTTTTACAAGGTCTGCACCTCGCTTACCCGCATGGAGAATTTCCTGAGCATTGATCCGTTCTTGACTTCCAGGTGGCAGATCTTCGATCAGCATCTCGGCAAGCCCCACAATGGGAAACAAAATATTGTTAAAATCATGGGCAATGCCTCCTGCAAGATTGCCGATGGATTCCATTTTCTGAGACTGTTGAAGCTTTGATTCAAGGGCCTTTTGTGTGGTTATATCGCTGACAATACTTATAATTCCCTCAACTTCTCCTTTTACGTTTCTTAGATAATCCCAGTTTATTTGAACGTTAATTTTCTGGCCATCGTTTGTTAAGTCTTGATTGAAGTAGACCTCGGGTGGCGGTTGTTCTTTAATTATTTTTTCATAATAGGCCTTGGTTTCAGAACGATGATGAACATCTGCCATCAGTTCCCATATGTATTTTCCAATAAGTTCACCATCAGAATATCCTTGAATCTTATGGTGTGCTGGGTTACTGAAAAGAATTTTCCCTTCTGTGTCTGTAAGCTGAATGCCATATGGGGCAGTATTAACCAATCTTCGAAATTTTTCTTCACTTTCCTTGAGAGCCAGCTCTGATTTTTTACTTTTAGTGATATCGATTGATACAGATAAAACAGCAGGGATTTGAGATAGGCCAAAATCAATTGGTTTTAATGTGTTGAAAAACCATGTGTCACCGTGTTCTAAATGAACTAAAATCTCGTGGGAATATGCTTCGCCTGACGAATAAACCTTTTTATACAGCCCAATTAATTGCTCAGCTTGATCGATGGTTAAAAAATCTCGAATGTTTTTCCCGGTGATATCAACTGATTCTTTACCAGACATATTGCGTGCAGCGTTTCGATTAGCGTATAGAAATATACCGTTAAAATCTATCACAGAAAGAGTTTCGAGCATCGTTTCGGTGAGTTGTCTATATTTAAGTTCACTCTCTCGAAGTGCATCAGATACTTGCTTATATGT
Organism: Pseudomonadota bacterium; assembly: GCA_043806875.1. Classification (GTDB taxonomy): domain Bacteria; phylum Desulfobacterota; class Desulfobacteria; order Desulfobacterales; family Desulfobacteraceae; genus JAZDGN01. The sequence continues at coordinate 9,801 of JAZDGN010000016.1, read as the reverse complement.
TGTAATGTCATGGGCAATTCCAAAAACCATATTTTGATTAAGAGGGACTATATTGAGTATCGCAGCTCTATTCGAACCGTCTTTTCTACGATAAACCACCTCACCGAACTCAAGACTTTCGTCTGAGGACTTGACGGTGTTTAACCTCTCTTCCGCCCCTTCGGGAGTCAAATCTTTAGTTTTTCGCGTTCGTAATTCGGCCAAAGTGTATCCGGTAAGGTCTAATGCAGCTGCGTTTGCATCCAAATAACTACCTGTGTTTTCATCTACAAGAAATATCGCATTTACAGACTTTTCAAACAAAGTACGGTAGTTGAGTTCGCTTGTTTCTATCTCTTTCCTGATTTCAATCTCTTTAAGTTTTTTTAAACCAGCTTCAGATATGACTGCGATAAGCCCTTTGATGAAATAGAGATAGTTATCCAACTGTTTCTGTGTCCAAATAGGCACCTTTTTCACAGCCTCGATATAGGCTTCTTCATGGAAACCATACTTCTTGGCTTGAGTCCTGAAAAAGACCAGATCCGGCGCTTCTAGAAAAAATTGTCCGGTGAAAAAATTGCCGTAATGGATTCCGTCAATGATTATGGGCGTCGCATTGTCCACTAGTCCGTGGGGGCACCGATAGCTAACAGCAGGGTTCGCCTCATGCAGATGATCCAGAATATATTGATCGCTTTTTATGCACTCCCGCTCACATTCCCTGTTTTTCCTGTGGAAATTTGTACAAATTTCCTGCCAAGCAGTTGCTGTCAGTATGTTTCCAGCGTTGTCAATAATAGACGATGGAAACGAATAAATTAGATTCAACCTGTCCTGGAGGTTCTGGAAATGATCTATGTCGATCAGATCCTGTAGTCTATATTTCATAATCTAACTCCGGCTTGACGTGAATCTCCCAAAATATCCATTCAGGACTTAGACATAACTTGCATTATGGCTCAACACCTGATCTTTGGTATCAGGTTTTGAATCGTTTTGGTATCATAAAGTTTTTCAATCTCGAAATCTTTAGACATTGGATAATAATGCTTAACTCAGAGAGAGTCGCATTTTCAACGAAATATATTAAAAAGTTGAAAATGGAGAAATGTTCTGAATGAAACTTGTCAGGAAATAAAGTTTAACGCTGCTAATCAGCCGCGCGGCTTTTTGCGTCGGCTGAATTAGCCTTGTTAGATTTGACAATTTTCAAATTTTCAAAAACTTGCATGTAAAAATGATCACCGACGTCAATAAGTATCTTGGGAGTAAACGGAATTTTCTGTCTCAATTCCTCCGGAGAAGTTCGCATTTCTATCGGAGGGCCGAATGGGGTATCTTTTTTCTTAATATTGACTATAGCCAGTTGAGCATTTGGTTTTAAGATACGTTTTATTTCTGTTACAAAACCATCAATTTGGGCATTCGAGAATATGTGAAACACCGTTGAGAGATAAACCAAATCTATTGAAGATGCTTTTAGTCCGGTTGGTTTAGTAATATCGCCAACGAAAGCTTCTATATTGGTTTTTACAATTTCATTTTTTAACTTGTCAATCGATCCTCTATCCGGGTCAAGAGCATATATCTTTCCGGTATTTCCAACCAGCTCCGAAAACTTTTTCGCCATATAACCGTTTCCACAACCAGCATCGAGAATTGTTTGACCGGCGTCTATGTTCAAGTTTGCCAGTATCGTTTCATCGTTTAGCAATCCCTCAGAAAATTTTCCCATCTTATTCAGAATCACCCCTATTGTTCTATGATTTCATAAATCTAACAAGTTATTATACTGGTCTGTGTATCTTATAATTTCGAATGTTATCCGACCAGATAAATAAAAAATCCGGTTCAAGAATTCAATATCAACATCTTTGAAGGCTATAAAGGCATTTCAATAATTCAACTTTGGTGGAAATATAATTTATTCAGAAAGGACATGTCAAAATGTTCTTTATTGGAGATAAACCTGAATCTGAAACCTCAGCCTTTCTTGCATTATCTGATCGTATGCCCCTTCTATTTTTTATTGCTGTATATTATCAGTATCCTTGACAATAGCCTATTCAATCGTGCACGACAAAATCTTTGGAAACTTTTAATCTGACATAGAAATAAGGTTGACCTTGCCCAGCATCCAAACCCATTTTTACGAATGCCTGAGACGATCTGACAGGGTGTTGGCTGGTTTGGAACATCATTTAACAACCTCGGTATAATATCAATTCGAAATGTCTTGAGCAGGCCAGGTTCGTAGCATTGGCAGATGGTTATGACAGGTATTGGAAAGATATAGTGACTCTCGGCTGCCGATGTTCTGACTGAGATAGGTCAGCATTGACAAAAATGCCGGAGAATGATGTGTAAAGTTCCAGGAGCTGACCCTTGGGTCAGCTCCTGTTTTGCTTTAGGGTTCCCGGAAAGGGTATAGGAGGCAGGGCTATTGTCAAGGAATCAGAATTGAACTTCCCTTGGTTTTACGGGCTTCCAGGTCCATGTGGGCCTGGGCTGCATCCTTTAAGGCATACTCCTGCAGAACATTGATGGTCACAGCCCCCCGTGTCACCACATCAAAGAGGTCCCGGGCATGGGCAAGTAGGTCTTCACGTTTTGCCGTGTAGGTCATGAGACTGGGCCGTGTCAGGAACAGGGAGCCTTTGGCGGCAAGAACCCCGATGTTGATGGGTTCCACAGCACCGGAAGCCTGTCCGAAGGAGACCATGGTCCCCAAGGGACGCAGGCAGTCCAGGGATTTCATGAACGTTGCCTGTCCTACGGAATCGTAGACCACATCCACGCCCTGGCCCCTGGTCAATTCCCGGACAACCGCAACAAAATCATCCCGGTCATACAGAATGGGGTGGGTGCACCCGTTCTTTTTCGCCATGGCGGCCTTTTCGTCGGATCCCACGGTCCCGAATATTTCAGCGCCGATATCCTGTGCCCACTGGCACAGGATGGAGCCCACACCGCCGGAGGCTGCATGGACAAGGATCCGGTCTCCTTTTTTGACCTGAAAGCACCCCTTGAGCAGGTATCTGGCTGTCATGCCCTGGAGCATCATGCCTGCAGCTGTCTTGAAGGATATTTCGTCCGGGAGGTTTACCAGCCGATGGGCCGGCATGCACCGAATTTTGGCATAGGCCCCTGGCGGAGCACCCGCATAGGCAACCCGGTCTCCTTTTTTCAGATCAGTTACTCCCTGACCCACCGCATCCACGATACCGGCCCCTTCCATTCCCGGAACAGCCGGCAGTGTCGGCAGCGGATACAGGCCTGTCCTGTGGTAAACATCAATAAAATTAAGCCCAATGGCCTCGTGCACGACCCTTGCCTCACCTGGTCCGGGAGAACCCGGATCCACGTCTTCCCACTCAAGGACCTCTGGCCCTCCTGTCCTGTACATCCTGATTGCCTTTGTCATGGTCAGCCTCCTTGTTCGAAGAAATCGGTTAATCGAAATAAACTGTCATGCCGGTGAAGGCTCCACGAGCCCTGCTATTGCTTCCATATCCCGGGCAAAACCGGTGCCCGAACCTTGACTCATTGCCGCCAGCACCCTTGCCCTATCCAGCACTGCAGATAGGAGACCCTGCTCACACCTCCTGAACGGACGCACCATGGTTTCAAAGGCGGTGTCCGGGTCTCCGAGGACATGGTCAGTATCTATACGGGCATTGTCAAGTCCGATGGAACAATGCAGGGACGGTTTCAGGATGGGCAGTTCCAGGGCCGGTCCGACAGTCAGTCCCGTGGCGGTCCGGGGAACCAGGAACGCCGAAAAGTTATTTTTCCCGTTGCTGTTGCCGGTCACGGCAATCACCACAAAGACATGGGCCAGGGGGCCGTTGGTCACCGGCATTTTGGTGCCGCTGAGGCTGAAACCATCCCCTGTGCTTATGGCCAACGTTGTCAGGTATTTGGGATTGGCGCCGACTCCCGGTTCGGAAACCGCCACTGCTGCTGTAATCTTCCCGGATGCCAGTCCGGGCAGGAGTTCATCCCGGATCCCTGGCTGGGCAAATCTCGAAATGTAAAAATCCGACACCAGACAGTGTATGATCCAAGCCAGGACAACCCCCAGGTTGGCCCCTTTCCCAACCATGGCCTCTGCACCCAGGGCCAGGGCCGTGAACGGCAGCCCCCGCCCCCCGTACTCAGCAGGAAGTGTGAGTCCCATAAAGCCCGCTTCCCCCATGGAGCGCCACAAGTCCATGGGAAAACCATCTCCGGCTTTGAACCCGGATTCCTCCCCCAGGGATTCTGCGGCAAAAGCCCCCATTTCCCGTATAATATCCGGTTCGCTCAAAACCTCATGTTCATGTCCGCACCCGGCTATAACCATGGTGTGTTTCTCCTGTTTTTTCTGCAACAGGTCCCTTCCATGGGCAAGTTTATCTCCCTGCCCGGAATCCGGCCCTGCTCAGAGCACCAGTTCCTCCACAAAGGAGATAAGGTGGTTCAGGTTCATGCAGGTCCTGACCTCGTGGCACCAGGCCTTGTAGGTCCGGATTTCACTATCTCCCGTGCCCCAGGTGGATTCTGGCTCGGGATTGAGCCAGATGATCCGGCGGCACCGCTCCCGGATCTCCCCCAGGATATGGCCCTGGGGGTTGTGGTAATTGGAGCGCCCGTCCCCCATAATGATCACTGTGGTCTTGGGGTTCAGCACCGCCATGTGGCGATGCCGGAAAGCCTGGAGGGCTGCACCGTAGTCTGTCTGGTCATGGTAGTTAATATCGTCCCGGGTAAGGGCTTTGTCAATGGCCTGGTTGATATCATTCCGGTCAAACAGGCCCGTAACCTCTGCCAGGTCTGAAACAAAGATAAAACTTGCAACCCGGTCAAAGCACTCCTGGAGGGAGTAGAGAACACTCAGCATGAACCTAGCCGCGGACCAGACCGACCCGGAAACGTCGCACAGGGCAACAATACGACTCTTGCGTGGCGGCTTGTTCTTGTACACGATGCCCAGGGGAATGCCCTGAAACCTTGATGCCAGCCTCAGGGTTTTCTTGATATCGATGACACCCCGGTTCCTGACGCTGAACCTCCGGGTCACCTGGTCCTTGAGTTTTCTCACCAGGAGCCGAATCACTTCACGCATGGCATCCATCTCCTGGGCCGACAGGCAGGAAAAGGGTTTTTCCCCCAGGCCGCTGAACCGCTTGTCCGAGGAACTCACGATTTTCAGGGAATGGTTCAGCTCCCCGGGCTCATTGACTGCCATGTCAAAAGCCGCACCCAGAGCCCTGTCCACGTGGTCCTGGAACCTGCGGCGGTCCCGGGGATCCGTAAGGTCTTCCATGCCTTGGGCCAGGGACATGATCCGGGTCCTTATCCCGTTGATTGCCAGCATGATCCCGAGTTTGCCGGACAACTGGCCCAGGTTGGATTTCAAGGCAATGGTCCGGGTTTCTTCCCGGGTGTGCAGGTCATGGACCTGGGACAGGAACGGCACCGGATCTCCCTGGATCAATGAAGCCAAGGCATTGTCCATGGGGGTTTGAGCATCAAGGGAGTCCAGCCTGTCCAGGGCCGAACGCACCGCCCGGGACGGGGAATGATCACCCGGGGATCCCGGCTCATCCTTGGCAGGAGCCCCCTGGCAGTGGAAAAAAAGCCGATACAATGCGTCGAAACGGGCCTGGTCCCGCCTGGTTTTCACGAAATTGGCCTGGAGCACGATCCTGAACTGTGACTCGTCACCAGGATCGACCAGGGCCATCTGGCGGGAGCAGTCCAGGACCTCGCTGGTGGAAACCCTGAGGTCCGATGCGCGGCAGCAGGCCGCAAACTGGGTGACGACACGGATCATGGGGACTTGACAAGCGCCCCCAGGGCCTGCCGGACCATCCGCACATCAGCGTGGTACTTGAGCACCACATTCAGGGTTGCATCAACGGCCTCAGGCGTCAGGTCACGGATCCCCAGGGCCAGAAGGGCCCTGGCCCAGTCCAGGGATTCGGAGATGCACGGCTTCTTTTTCAGGTCCATGGACCTCAGGCGCACCACGGTCCGAATCAAGGATTCAAGAAGTCGGTCTTCAATTCCCGGAAGCCTGAGCTTGATGATCTCCATTTCCCGCTCCGGGGACGGGTAATCGATGTACAGGTGCAGACACCTGCGCTTCAGAGCATCGCTCATATCCCGGTAATTATTGGATGTCAGGACCACAAAGGGGATGGTGATGGGTTTGCGGGTTCCAAGCTCCGGGATGGTGACCTGGAAATCCGAGAGCAGCTCCAGGAGGAAGGCTTCGAACTCGGGATCGGATTTGTCCACCTCATCGATGAGAAGAACCACGGGCTCAGTGGACAGGATAGCCTGGAGAAGGGGACGCGGCTGGATGAACCGCTCGGAAAAAAAGGCATCCTCCTGGGCCGCAATGCGGTCCACTGCATCGTTGAGGCTCACCGCCCCGGCAATGACCGTGTTGATCCGATCCCTGACCATCTGGGTGTACAGGAGCTGTTTGGCATACTCCCACTCGTACAGGGCCTTGGCTTCATCCAGGCCTTCGTAGCACTGGAGCCGGATGAGTTTTCGGTCAAGGCTCGATGCCACGGCCTTGGCAAGTTCGGTCTTGCCCACACCAGCCGGACCTTCGATCAAAACCGGCTTCTGGGTTGCCATGGCGATGAAAACCACGGTGGCGATCTCAACGGACGGGATGTAACTGGCAGCCTCAAGCTTTGCCTGGACGTCAGCCACACTGCTAAACACCATGGGACAGGACCTCCCTGAAGGCGGCCACAACCCGGTGCACATCTTCGGTGCTGACGTCAAGGTGGGTGACCAGCCGGATCCGCTCTCCGGACGATATAAGGATACCCTTGTCCTTCAAGGCCCCAATCCGTCCCGGATTCGGAGCGCCAAACCGCACGAACACCATGTTGGTCTGGCCGGATCCGGACTCAACCGTAATTCCAGAAACGTCTGACAACCCTTTTGCCAGCAGGGCTGCGTTGTCATGGTCAAGGGCCAGGCGCTCCACATGATGCTCCAGGGCATACATGCCGGCTGCTGCAAGGATCCCTGCCTGGCGCATCCTGCCGCCCAGCATCTTGCGCCATTTACGGGCACGGGTGATGAGTTCCCTGTCTCCGCAGAGCACAGAGCCCACGGGTGCCCCCAGTCCCTTGGACAGGCAGACCGACACAGAATCGGCATGACCTGCAATGGCTCTCACCGGCAGTCCCAGTTTCACGGCTGCATTGAATATCCTGGCCCCGTCCATGTGGAGTTTCAGACCCCGTCCAGTGGCAAAGGCCCTGGCCCTTGCCAGGTAGTCCATGGGAATGACCTTGCCGGCCTGGGTGTTTTCCAGGCACAGAAGCCGGGTTCTTGCAAAATGGACATCATCGGGTTTGATGTACTGGTCCACCTTATCCAGGTCCAGGGTGCCGTCGGATTCAAACTCGATGGGCTGGGGCTGGATGCTCCCGAGAACCGCTGCACCACCGCCTTCGTATTTGTAGGTATGGGCGTGCTGACCCACGATGTACTCGTCACCCCGCTGGCAATGGGACATGAGGGCCAGCAGATTGGACTGGGTGCCGGACGGCGCAAACAGGGCCGTTTCCTTGCCCAGCATCCCGGCGGCCATCTGTTCCAGGGCATTGACCGTGGGGTCCTCGCCGTAGACATCATCCCCTACCGGGGCTCCGGCCATGGCTGCCCGCATGGCAGTCGTGGGCAGGGTTACCGTATCACTCCTGAGATCAATCACAGTCTGTTTTCCTCCTGATATGGGCATGGGCATCAGCATGGATAGCACCGTTCCCATGGAACCGCAACCTGCAGATGCCCCTTGTTCTGCAAAGCGGTTCAGCATACCCGATATCTTATTTCATTACAAGCACCCGTTGCCGCGGTGCAAGCAAGAAACCAATATGGATGGGATCATACCGGCCTGCATGGCTCGCCGAACCAGGTCCCGGGTCGCCTCACGGCAATTGGCTCCCAGGCAAAGGCAAAGAAATTGCAGACACCATTAAAGCCATGATGAAGGATACGGCCGGCATTAAGGACATCAAGGTGGATGTAATACCGACCGATATAGATTAGAAAAAGACAGAAAATTTTGCCCAAGAACAGCCAGGTCCCCTGACCGCTTCACAGTGGATCTGGCTTTCTATTCATGGGATTTGATAAAGGCTATATTGGCCTTCTCAATCTCGGTCAGCCATGGGAAAACTTCCTTGTAGCGTGGGGTGTACCAGTTTTTTGTCCTGAAGTATGCATCCATCTGTCCGCCGGGCGTAAACATGAACCCGTACAGTGCAAAAATCTCATTTCTCATGATCTGAAGTTCCTCCCGGGTTTTTCCACGGATATCGTCTTCAACCAGGAGCACGACCGATGATCTGGGGCAGTTTTCAAGGCCGTCTTCCGTCTTGATGCCGAACTCGTTTCTGATACCCATGGGGGATTTGCGGATCAGCAGACCGTTTGCTTTTACCATGGGGTAGCGGGTTGATATCAGATTAGCATTGTATACCGATTCCCGGGAATAAACGACATGGGATGCGAATTCAGCCATCCATCCGCGGGATATGATCCGGTTCCCTTCCATGGCCACCGAATCCATGTTCTGGTATTCCCATGTCCATCCTCCATTGCCATCAGGCAACTTTTTTTTGTGCTGAACGATAAAAACCCCATTCCAGGGGACCACCAGCAGATAGGATTCCGTACCTGTTGTGCCGAATCCGTAAACGCCTGCATAATCTGATGTATCGCTTGTCAAAGACGGTTCGAGTCTTGACGCGTCAATGGTATTACCGGGTCCCAGCCCGGCATGGCATATGATTTCACCAGTCTGTCCCCAACCTGCAACCGGCTGGAGCAATATGGCCAGGATCATGATCAGAAAAACAACCGCATGATTTTTCATTGTTTCCTCCAATCCTTCCCTTTATCCCGGGCAGGGGCCTCCGGGGGTTCAGCCCCCATACCATGCCCTGCTCGTTTCCCTGACAATTGACCACGCACCCTTGTCCCAGGCCAGATCCAGGGTCTTGACCACAGTGTCCCCGTGAACATCGGACCGGTATTGCTGCACAAACTCTACCTTCGCCATCCTGGGGCCTGTCTGCTTCTGTGTTAATTTTTTGACTTCAACTGTTATAAACCCAGGACCAAGTATCCTTTGCCGGCGCTGCCTGGACCATGCATCACGGCTTACTCCCCCTGGAATGATGAAGCTGCTTGAATAGCAGGCCAAGTATCGGTCAAGGTTTTTTGTTGCCCAGGCATTGGCCCATGCCGAGACAAAGGCTTCTATTGTCTCCCACTGGACCGTCGCCTGCTCCGGCACCTGCTTTTCCGGGACACCGGGGCTATTCTCACCCAGGGACCGGACCTGCGCCAACGTTGTTTCCAGCCCACGGATCGTATCCCTGGCCGAAGCCAGTTTATCCCCGTTCTTGGCTTCCAGTTCCTTCCGGACGTTCTGTTCACGCCGTATGTCATCGGCCAGACCCGACAGCCGCGACTGGACTCCGGTCAGATCCTTTGCCAGGGATTGCCGGAACTCGTCTCCCTTTTGGATCTCTTCAGCCAGGCCGGACAGCCGCGACCGGACTCCGGTCAGATCCTTTGCCAGGGACTGCCGGAACTCGCCTCCCTTTTGGATCTCTTCAGCCAGGCCGGACAGCCGCGACCGGACTCCGGTCAGATCCTTTGCCAGGGATTGCCGGAACTCGCCTCCCTTTTGGATCTCTTCAGCCAGGCCGGACAGCCGCAACTGAACTCCGGTCAGATCCTTTGCCAGGGATTGCCGGAACTCGCCTCCCTTTTGGATCTCTTCAGCCA
>JAZDGN010000015.1:0-4762 GCA_043806875.1 Pseudomonadota bacterium | reverse complement strand
GACCACCACGTTCAGCTGGTCCGGGGGAAGCTCACGGACCTGTTCGGGAAGCTCGGCAACCACCATATCGGTGATCAGGTTCGGCTCAAAAGCCAGCCAGAAACCCATGACAACCACTGCGGGAACGATGCACCACAGGGCGGTAAGGGTTCCGTAATAGGCCGGCCGTGAATTCAGGAAGTGGAGTCCTCCTGCCCGATGGGCCAGGGCAAAGGACCGTTTCCGGCCCATATAGTAGCCAAGGACTGATAATACCCCAAGTGTGACGCACAAAATGACAGGTGACATGGTTATCCTTTATTAACAGCATCCAACGATCAATAGACAGGGACTATAGACCTGCTCTGTTAGGTTTTTGTTCGGGGAATGCTAAACGTTGATGATTGCGTCCGGGTCCGGAGCAAAGGGTGAGGCCGGCATTAGGAGAAGGTTAGAAACTCATAAGTTCTTGACTTTATAAACCTTGTTAATTTAATGAGTTAGGCTGAAATTTTTCACCATGATAACAAACTCGGAGAATCACTTTGAACTATATTGCCAGACTGAAAAAGAAAAACTGGATTACGGTCGGGGGAAAACTGACATTGGGGCTCGCGCTGGTATCAAACCTTTGTATCGGTGCCATGCTGACAGCAAACTGGACCATGAACACACGGCTTGACACCATAACCCGGGACCTGATGACCATTAAGGATGATCTCAATTCGGATCTCCGGAAAACGGTTCTGGACATACAGGAAAAATATCTCAAAATACCCGCATTTCTGGCCATTGATCCTACCGGGGAAATTCTAGCCATGCTCGCAGGTACTTACCCCGTGAATGAGGACACCCTTCTCAAGGGCAGGGATGACTACAGGGATCTTTTTGACCGCAAGGAGAGACGGGATCTGTCCAAGGGCGGCTTTGTCATCCAGAAAGGGGAGGGAAAGATCTTTGTTTCCGTGGGACTCCTGGACGGGTCCGGAGAGTTTACCGGCTCAGTGCGGCGGATTGCTGTCCAGGGCAATGACACCGAGTATGCCGCGATATCCGACACAGTGCAGGCCATCATCGCCAGGGGCAGTGGCGAGTATGAACTGAAACAAAGAATAGCCGACCTGGGGGCAATGCTGGCCGACGAGGGGCTCAAGGCCGAGGAAACCCGCACCCGTATTCTCCAGTTCGTGGACACTATCACTGCCAGGGAAAAGGCCTTTGCACAGAAAAAAATCCGATTTGACGAACTGGCATTGATCCTGGGGATTGCCACAGTTGTTGTGAATATCCTGGCCCTTTTCATCATGGCCCGGCTGATAGTCGAGCGGCCTTTGCGGAAACTCTCATCCATCATTGCCCGGATCCGCAACGGTGAAACCCCTGATATACCCTTCCAGTCACGCAGGGATGAGATCGGAGCCCTGGCCGGTGCAGTAAAAAATTTCGGGGAACTTTTAACCCGCATGCGTGACGATGAAATCAGAAAACAGCAGGAGCAGTCAGTCATCGGCGATGTGATCCGGCTCATGACCCAGACCATCAAGCAGCAGAGAACCGGGTCCCAGGAGATGACCTTTGCGGCATCCCGTCTCAACTCCCTTGCCATGGATACCCGGGAACAATCGTCCAGCGTCACTGAAACCGCCTCGCGCACGGCAGAAAACACAAGGTCTGTTTCTGAAGCTGCCGGAAACCTTCGGGTGTCTGCCCGGCAGACCCTGGATCATCTTGGCCGGCAGCACAGCCTGGTCCGGGAAATAGCCCGGGATACACAAAAATCCAGGGCCAACATCGACAGCCTGACACGGGCGTCCGATGAAATTCAGTCCATAATCAGCCTGGTCAGGGATATCGCGGACAGGACACGGCTGCTGGCCCTGAATGCCACCATAGAGGCGGCCCGTGCCGGTGAAAAAGGACGGGGTTTTGCGGTTGTGGCACAGGAAGTAAAGGACCTTTCCAGGCAGACCGAACAGGCAACCCAGGAGGTTTCCAAAAAAATCAGCCTGATCCGGGATGAAACCGGAATCATCATGAGCAGCATCGGTACCATTGACGGAAAAATCGAGCATTTATCCAGTATTTCACTGGATGTCAACGCCGCAGTTGAGGCTCAGCAGAGGTTCACCGAAGACATTGCCGCCATGACCGCTTCCACGTCAAAAGAGACCCGGGATGTTTCCCAGTGTATTACCCAGGTTGAGCAGGCTGCTCTCAGCACCCTGGAACTTTCCGGAACAGTCCGTGAACATTCGGAAAGCATCTCCCGGTCCATGGTCCATCTCCTTGACGAAACAACCCGGCGCCTCCAGCCCCTGGGCAATGAACAGGCCGCCTGATCCGCGGGTTGCCGGTCAATGCCCTCGCAGAAATACTGATTAAACAGTCATCAATTTGAGAATTCAGTCTTCGACTTTCGATATCTGTGTTTTACAGTGTTTTGATAACATAAAGCTGACGTATTCTTCTGTTCCGCCGGTCTCTACCATGCGATGCGCTCGCCTTTGTGAATCAGATAGCCGTGAGGAAATTGCTCACGGGCGATGGTCACTAGGGCTACTACGGTCTGCGCTCCCTCGTCGACTTCCATTGGAGCCGCCTGGCTCCCAAGATCAGTCTTTACCCATCCCGGGTGGGCAGCGGCGACCGCGATCCCCTTTCCGGCCAGTGTCTTCGATTGAATCAGTGTTAGCATATTGAGCCCGGCCTTGGAGGTGGAGTACCCCACACTCATGAAGCCCGCCATCTGCTCCCACATGCTCTCAGCGACGCCCATCGAGCCGAGCATCGACGACTGGTTGATCACCCGCGCATCGTCGCTGCGCGAGAGAAGCGGCACGAGGGCCTCGGTGACCGCGTACGGGGCGATGAGGTTTACTTCGAGGGTACGGCGGACCTTGTCGGAGTTGGTTGGCTTTCCATCCCACTCTACGGCAATCCCTGCGTTATTTACGAGCACGTCTAACTTACCGAAAGTCTTTTCAATATAGATCACAAGGCTGGCGATGTCGTCAGGGTTGGTGACTTCGAGACGAACAGTATGTGCATCACAACCTGCAGCCACCAGTTCCGCCGCAGCCGCGCCTCCAGCCTGTTCCTTCCGAGCCGCGAGTACCACCGTGTATCCGAGCATGCCCAGCTGCCGCCCGATCTCCTTGCCTAAACCCTTGTTCGCGCCTGTGATGAGCACTACCTTATTGTTCTTTGTTGCCATGACGTTTGTTCTCCTTTATTCTCTCGATCTTGATTCCTTTAATGTTAATATGTGGCATCTTCATCACTTTCTTGTTGATTTATTTCTCGTTCAAATTTGGAATAAAATTTCAGATCCTTTGCCTTATTGAGTACACTTCGAACCATGGCCCCCATTTCCTTCATGGGTACAGGCTTCATTAAAATGCCTTCAACCCCCATGGATTCGAAATCGTTAGGCGAAATATCAAGGCTGAAACCGGTACAGATTACAACAGGAATATCACTGCGGATAGCCTTGATTTCACGAGATAGTTTGTCGCCATTCATTCCGGGCATTGTCATGTCGGTAACGACAATGTCGTACTTGTCCGGCCTTGTTCGGAAAGCCTCCAAAGCATCATGGGGACTAATTCTGGTTTCAACGTTATATCCATAAATTTCCAAAAAGGATTTCCCGAGGTCGACCAGAGTTTTTTCATCATCAACAAAAAGTATGTTTTCATTACCCATAGAGGACTGCGGGGGATCTGTTGTTTTTATTTTTTCCTTTTCATCAACCACCGGAAAAAAAACGTGGAAGGATGTCCCGACGCCAAGTTCACTAACTACCTTGATATGGCCCTCGTGGTTTTTTACAATCCCGTGGACCGTTGCGAGTCCAAGGCCAGTGCCTTCTCCGACTCCTTTTGTCGTGAAATAGGGCTCGAATATTCGAGACCTTGTTTGATTATCCATTCCACATCCGTTATCCGATACTGACAGTTCGAGATAATCTCCAGGCCTCATGTCTTGAAAGTCGGCGGTATCATCAGCACCAATTGTTACAGGCATCAGTTGGACGCTAATCCAACCCCCGTCTTTTTTCAATGCATGAAAAGCATTCGTACAGAGATTCATGACGATTTGATGAACTTGCGTCTGGTCCGCGCATACAGTACCGACATTCGATTTGATGTTCTGGCGCATTTCAATCGTTGATGGAATAGATGCCCTCAGGAGTTTGACAGCTTCCTTAACTATAATACTAATATCACTTGGAGTTCTTTCGGGTGCGTTTTGCCTGCTGAAAGAAAGAATTTGTTTAACCAACCCGGCCGCGCGTTGACCTGCAACAACTATCTGATCAGTATATTGTTGAACCTTTAGATTGCCTTCAGCGCTGTGATGGGCGAGTTGGGCATATCCAAAAACTCCACTCAAAATGTTATTAAAGTCATGCGCAATACCACCTGCCAAGGTCCCAAGAGATTCCATTTTCTGAGCCTGTTGGAGTCTGGCCTCAAGTTCTCTCCTTCTTTTATTGGCTTGTTTACGTTCTGTAATGTCCTTGTCCACGCCTCGAAAACCAAGCAGGTCCCCTTGTTTATTTATTATCGGCACACCATTCGTCAACAAGCAAATTTCTCTTCCATCCTTGCAGATATTCCAATTTTCCAGATCAATTATTTTCTTTCTATTGGTAACGACCTCATTGAATATCTCGCAGATTCGTTTGGCTTCATCCGGGGACATGAAATCAAACGGTGTTTTACCGATCATTTCCTCCCAAGAATATCCGAGAATGGTTTCAACTTTTTTTGAACAATAC
>JAZDGN010000014.1:0-44864 GCA_043806875.1 Pseudomonadota bacterium | reverse complement strand
ATTTTGCCAGTTGATGTTTTAAGAAGAGCCCGGTATGAGCCGGGCTCTTTGATGCTCCTTTACGGATTATGCATGGGTATAGCAAAGACAGTCGACCGGATTTGAAGCATTTCTGGATGAAGTGCTCTGAAGCAGTCCCATCCTCAAAAATATCAATAATAAATAAAAGTAGTTGAGCCGGTTAACAGAGACCTGCAAAGACGGATTTCATTGGATCGGTCACCCAGGAAATCCATGTCTCTTTGTTTTAAAACAGTATCCCGGCAAAGCCCATGGCGTCTGAAAAAGTTCTCTGAGTAGCCTTTCAATTGTTAACAGGTATTGAATCCCGGGCAATAGTATGATAATGCTTTCTATTTTCAGGCAGATAGATTCTGCCTTCCCTTTACCACCGAGAATTATGGAATTTGGAGGAGTCCCAATGAGCGATGATGGTATCATCCGGTTTGCAAGCCGCATGGATCAGCTGCCGCCTTACCTGTTCGGCATGATCAACAAGATTAAAATGGAAAAACGACGCAAGGGTGATGACGTCATCGACCTTGGCATGGGAAATCCCGTGGATCCAACTCCTGAAGCGGTTATCGAGAAGCTCATTGAAGTGGCGAAGGACCCCAAGATCCACCGGTACCCAGTGTCATCGGGCATGAAACCCCTGAAACGGGAAATATCCCTGTATTACAAACGCCACTACGGCATAGACCTGGATGCGGATACGGAAACCATTTTCACAATCGGATCCAAGGAAGGCATCTCCCACCTGTGCCTGGCCCTGCTGGGACCCGGAGACTCGGTTCTTGTTCCGGCCCCTGCCTTTCCCATACACATTTACGCTGCCGTCATTGCCGGTGCCAACGTTGTCAGGGTGCCCATATCGCCGCCCGAGTCTTTCCTGAGCCGGATCGTCAATATCTGTGAATCCTTTTATCCCGGACCCAAGGTCCTGATGATCAACTATCCCCACAACCCCACGGCCAAACTGGCGGACCTGGACCTGTTCAAGGAGATTGTGGCCCTGGCAAAACGGTTCAAATTCATGGTCATCCACGATTTTGCATATTCCATGATCACCTTTGACGGGCACAAGGCACCCAGTTTCCTGGAAGCAGCCGGCGCCAAGGATGTGGGTGTGGAATTCGGCTCCTTTTCCAAGTCCTACAACATGGCCGGGTGGCGCCTGGGTTACTGCGTGGGCAACCCCAAAATCATAGACGCCCTGGGGCGCATCAAGGGATATTTTGATTACGGCATCTTCTCGGCCATCCAGATTGCCGGTATCATCGCCCTAAGGGACTGTGACGCGGCCATTCCCGAACAGGTTGCCCTGTACCAGGCCAGGCGAGACACCCTGTGCAGCGGACTGGAGCGGATGGGATGGGATATCGAGAGGCCCGGAGCCGGCATGTTTGTCTGGGCAAAAATTCCGGCACCATACAGCCGCATGGGGTCCATGCAGTTTGCCATCGAGATGATGAACCGGGCCAATGTCGCCGTTGCCCCGGGTGTTGGGTTCAGCGAAGAGGGAGAGGG
Organism: Pseudomonadota bacterium; assembly: GCA_043806875.1. Lineage (GTDB taxonomy): Bacteria > Desulfobacterota > Desulfobacteria > Desulfobacterales > Desulfobacteraceae > JAZDGN01. The sequence continues at coordinate 43,334 of JAZDGN010000014.1, read as the reverse complement.
ATACCTGAGGCTGGCCCTGGTGGAAAATGAGGAGCGGCTGCGCCAGGCTGTACGGCAGATGCGCAAAGCCATGCAGGAACTGGACAGCGAAGGTTTTTAAAGGGAATCTATGCAACAACGACCGAACCGAACCGTCATGGCTGTGCTCCTGGTCCTTCTGGCAACCCCTGCCCTTTTAAAGGCAGGGGAAAAACCACTTGCAGTCCAGGTAACCGAATCGGTGGGAACAGCTGTGGCGATCCGTCAGGAAACCCAGAAAAAAGAAGAAGCCTGGGCCAGGGAAAAGGAAAAGCTCTCCCTGGAATACGAAGCCCTGGAAGCCAGGAACAGCTACCTGATTTCCGTCAACAGCGACCTTTCTGTCACCCATGAGGAAAAATCAAGGACAGTCAGCGGACTCAAGCGGCAGCTCCAGGAAATTTCAACCCTGTCCGGGGCCCTGCTTCCCTATCTGAAAGTGCTGTGCCAATCTCTTAAAACAGCCGTGGAACAGGATGTTCCCATGCTGAAAACCGAGCGCCTGGAGCGTATTTCCCGGCTGGAGTCCCTGCTCAATGACAGTGGGGTTTCAGCCAGCGAGGCCTACCGGAAAACCATGGAAACCCTGTTTGTGGAAGCCGAATACGGCAACACCATTGAGGTGTATCCGGAAAAAGTCCTTCTGGAGGGTGAACCCATCCTGGTGGATGTGTTCCGCCTGGGGCGCATCTCCCTGTTCTGCCAGACCCCGGACGGAAAAAAGGCAGGGGTCTACAACCGGGCCCAATCCGCATGGCAGACCCTGAATCCCAAATACCTCCAGGACATCAACCGTGCCGTTGCCATGGGTGAGAAACGGCAGCCCATCGACTTTCTGGATCTGCCCATTGGAAAGGTGGTTTCCCAATGAAGGCCCTGGCGATCCTGTTTTCCCTGGCGTGCCTTTTTTTATCCTCACCCGGGAAAGGCCTGTGTCTGGAAGATATGCGTGAATCGTCCATCCAGGCCCGGAATAACCAGGCCATGCTCCTGGAAAAGGCAAGGCAGGAAAAGCACGGGGCAGAACTTACAGCCCAGAAAAGCCGCGCTGCCATCCTGGATGATAAGACAAAACTTACAGAGGCCATTGAGAAGCTGAAACAGTCCAACGCAGCCCTGGAAACCGGCAACCAAAAGCTGGAGGCCGGCATCGCGTCCCTGACTGGAGAGGAAAAGGCTCTCAGGGCACGATTTTCTGATATGGATGCTGTTGTCAAGGAGCTGACGGGATACGTGCGCATCAATGCCAGGGATCTCAAATCCATGCTGAGGCAGAATCTCCAGGCCGCCCTGATGCCTTCAAATGAAAGCCTTCTGACCTCCTTGGCAGACAATTCCAGATTTCCGGGCATGGAAGACATCAGGGCCATGGCAGACCTGCTCATGGATGAGATCAGGCGCTCGGGCCAGGTACGGGTCCAGACCGGAACCATCGTTGATACCCAGGGCAGGGAAGTCGAGGCCCGGATTCTGGTTGTCGGGAACTTCACCGCCGCCTATCAGAAGGACGACACCGTTGGGTTTCTGCTCTATTCGGAAAAAAGCGCCCAGCTGTTTGCCCTGTCCAAACCTCCCGGTATGAGGATGCAGAAAAAAATCCGGCAGTACATAGCCGGTCTGTCCGAGGACCTACCCATCGACATGTCCAAGGGCGGTGCCATGCGCCAGCTGACCCACAAACTCAGCCTCTGGGAACAGATCCCCAAGGGTGGGCCCATCGTATGGCCCATTGTCATCATTGCAGCCCTGGCCATACTCATCATTCTTGAGAGGACTGTTGCCCTGTACCGGCGCTCCATGAACCCTCAGCCGTTCATGGACGAGCTGAAACACCTTATGGAAACGGACAACTGGGACGGGTGTGTAACCCTGTGCCGGCGCTACCCGAAAAAAACCCTGGCCAGGGCCCTGGCCGCCGGGATCGAGTTCAGGACCATGAAAAGGGAAGACATGGAAAACGCCTTACAAGAGGCCATCCTCCGGGAAATCCCATCCCTGGAGCGATACCTGTCCACCCTGGGCATGCTGGCTGCCATTGCACCGCTTCTGGGGCTCCTGGGAACAGTCACAGGCATGATCAACACCTTTCACGTCATCACTTTCTACGGTACCAGCGATCCCCGCATGATGTCCGGTGGAATATCCGAAGCCCTGGTGACAACCATGCTGGGCCTGACCGTGGCCATCCCCATCATGCTCTGCCACACCCTCCTGAACCGGAAAGTGGAAACCCTGATCAGCACCATGGAAGAAAAGGCCGTAGCTTTTGTCAACGCTGTTTCGGTATTCAGGAAAAATACATGACAGACCTGATCCTCGAAAAGCTCTGGGCCATGGAAGCCTATATCATGGCCGGAAACCTGGTCATGATCCCCCTGGTGGCCGTGTCCGTGATCATGTGGACCCTGATCATCAACCGGCTGTTTTTCTTCAGGCGCCTTTATCTGAAAAACATGAGCAGGGACATGGCCGGCAGGTTTGTCGTGTCCGGGGAAATTCCATCCAGATCCCTGTACAAGGGCGCGGTTGCCTATGTGGTGGCCAAATTCATCAAGCGACGCACCCTGAAGCCGGACGTGGACCGGTTTATCCTGGATGAGATCGTGATGGAAACCGTCAAAGTCCTGGACAGGCACCTGGCGGTCATCGGCATCCTGGCTGCCGTGGCCCCGCTTCTGGGGCTCCTGGGAACGGTGACAGGCATGATTTCAACCTTTGATACCATTTCCGTGTTCGGAACCGGCAATGCCAGGGCCATGGCAGGCGGCATTTCCGAAGCACTCATTACCACCCAAACGGGACTCGTGGTGGCCATACCGGGGCTGTACATGCACGGTTTCCTGCTCAAACGGGCAGACAAACTCAAAGCCCGGATTGCATCAACGGGCATCTATCTCCAGCGATTTGTCTCCCCCGGGGCCCTCGGCGGGGATCCAACGCCATGATCAATATCACTGCAGCACGAAAACGAAACCGCAAAAAGCTGGAGCTGGACATGGCGCCCCTTATCGACATGGTCTTTATCCTGCTCATCTTTTTCCTGGTTACCACCTCCTTTGTCAAGGAGACCGGTGTTGACATCAACCGGCCCACGGCGGCAACGGCTGTCAGCCGGGAAAACGTCACCATCCTGGTGGGGATCACGTCCGGCAACCAGGTCTTTATTGAAAACCGGGAAATCGACGTCCGGGCTGTCCGCATCAACGTTGAACGGGCCCTGGCAGAAAAACCCGACGGGAGCGTGGTCATTGTTGCGGACAGGGAAAGCAGCACGGGGACGGCCATCCGTGTCATGGACGAATGCAGGCTGGCAGGTGCCCAGAATGTTTCCCTGGCGGCAGGCCTGCCAGGGAGCCGGAAGTAAATGCGGCGTGCCCTTGCATGGATCGTTCCCGGGTTTCTGTCCATTGCCCTGAACCTTCTGTTTTTCAGTCTCATGCCCCTGATGACGGACACAGATCAGCACATTCAGGAAAAAACCATTCCCCTGGCCATGGTCAATGTGGTCCGCATCGCCCCTTCGGACCCAGAACCGCCTCCACCTAAAAAGGAGACTCCCAAACAGCCGGACAGGAAGCCCCAGGACCATGGCCCGGAAAAATCACCCTCCCTCCGGCCGAACATACCCGAAACCCAGGCTCTGCCCTTTGAAGTCAACCCGCGGCTGCCCGCAGTCCCGGGCATTCCTGCCCTGGCCATGGGAACCCTGAATATGGCTCCTCCTAAGTTCAAATCAGCCTACTCTGCCGACGAAATAGACAAATCCCTGACACCCCTTGCCCATGTTCCGCCCCTGTACCCGTTTAATGCCAAGCGCCGGGGCATACAGGGCTGGGTAAAAGTCAAATTTCTGGTAAACACCCAGGGACTGGTGGATACCATTACCATTGAAGAGGCAGAGCCTAAGGAGATATTTGATAAAAGTGTCATGACCGCTGTTTCACAGTGGCGGTTTTCCCCGGGAACCGTGGAGGGTGTACCGGTAAACACCTGGGTAACAACCACCATCCGGTTTGAGCTGAAGGATTGAATGAGAAAACAACGCCATAAAACAGCCTGTCTGGTACTTGTTGTGCTCATCCTGCTTACAGGGAATGTTCAGGCCCGGGAAGACCAGGCTTATGGCCCCATCCCTTTTTCACAGCACTTTGCCCTGGACAGGGCTGCCAAACTCATGGATTCCGGGAAGATCCAGGAGGCCATAACTCTCCTGGAAGACGTCGTCAAGGCAGCCAAAAACCACAAGATCGATGTTCACCCCCTGGTCCAGTTCAACCTGGGAAACGCCTTTCTGATCCAGAACCAGCCCGAAAAGGCCATTCCGGTTTATAACGCCTGCCTCGCCCAGGCCCCCCTGTTCTCCCTGGCCTGGCTCAACCTGGCCAAAGCCTGTTTTGATCTGAACCTGTTTTCCAAAGCCGGGGATGCCATGCTCCGGGGATATGAAACATCAACCCGGAAAAATCCGGATCATCTCTATTACGCCGCTGCCGCCTACCTGTCGGCCAAGTCCTATGACAAAGCCCTTTCCATCCTGGAAAAGCCTTTTAAGACCACCGAGTCGGCTGCTGCTGTCACCAATCTGTGGCGGGAAGCCCTTGTCCATGTTTACCTGGCCCTGGAGCAACCCGGAAAAGCCCTGATCCACATCCAGTACCTGGCAGAACACACCGATGGCAAGGACAGACTCCAGTGGCAGGAAACCCTGCTCTACCAGTACATGTCCCTGGGTATGAACGTTGAAGCCCTGGCCTATGTGACTTATCTCACGACCCAGTATCCTGATGAGCCCAGATGGTGGAAAGGAATGGCCCACTTTTATCTCGGGGAAAACAACTACACGGCAGCGCTCACAGCAATGACCATCTATGGGTATCTCACACCCTTCTCTATGGCTGAAAAACGCCTGACCGCAGACCTGAACCTTTCGGTAGGAATTCCTGCCCGTGCTGCCGACCTTTATGAAGAGATCTTCAAGGAAAATCCGTCACCGGAACTGGTGGTAAAAATCATCCAGGCCATGGAGCAGATGAATGCCGGCAACCGCGCACTGGCCTGGGCTGAAAAGGGTCTGGCCGACTACCCGGAAGACCGGGAGATCGCCATGCTCAGAGGGGAACTGCTTTTCTCCGAGAAGCGGTATGGCGACTCAGCCGATGTTTTCAGGCACCTTGCGAAAACGGACAACACCGGGAAAGCATGGCTCATGCTGGGCTACAGCGCATGGAATTTAAGCGACATCAAAACAGCCCGCCAGGCCATGGAAAGGGCATCGTCTTTTAAGACATACAAGAGCCAGGCAAAAAAAGCCCTGGCGCTTATGAACGGTTCATGAAAAATCCTTATTAACCCATCCACAGGATTATTCTTGTCGGCAGGAATTCTTATTTTTTCAATCTTTCCAGGCACTTTCCCTTTTCAATCAGATCCATGATCTCAGATACCATCCGGTCCAGAGCGGTCACGAGGCTCTCCAGCCTTTCATGCACCGGGTCCTCGCGGCCAAGAAGGTTCCGGGACTTTTCCAGGATGGCATGGCCCTGGTCCACGAACGCACAAATATCCTTCAGCAGATGACCGCGCTTGTCCTGCTTTTTTTGTTCCGCATCGATCACGGGCAACAGGCGGCGGATGGATATTTCAACCAGGATATCCCGGGGAAGCCGGCTTTCCCGGGATACTTCGTTCAGGGACTCCAGGGCGTTCCGGCTCAAGACAAAGGTCTTCTGCAACAGGTCCCGGCGGTCAGATGAAAGGTACTGGGCATGGCCTGCCACCTGGCCCAGTACCTGGCGATCCTCCACAAGCTGGTCGAACAGGGATTTTTGTTTCACACCAAGCTGGGTTGCCGCAACGCTGAGAATTTCAACGGCCTGGACAGAAAGGCGAAATGTCGCCCGTACCGATTGCCTGCCCTTCAGGGAAGTTATTGTCAGAACCGGCGTCTCCTTCCTGCGCTTATTCATATTTTCCTGTCTGGTCTTCATGTATCCAACCCTCCAGGATTAAGCATCAATCAGATGGAAATCTCCTGGATGTATCGATCCCAATATCTTTTTTTCAAAGAAAATAATTCAATTTCATTATTAAGTCAAATTTTAATAAATAGTAATTTTCTTGATATTGCTGAAAAAATAATTTCAACAATATTGACATGAATTTTTTCATACATATTATTCGTGACAAGAGAGACAAGGACCACACCGGGCAGACCCGGACAAAAGAAAAGACCCGGTTCACCCGAAAATGCGTGAAACAGCATGATGCAACCCATTCATGCCTGGTTTAACAAAAAAGGAAAGGAGGCCTAACTATGTTAACAAGATGGAATGATATTGACCGGATGTTCGGAAGCATGGATCTGCTCAGAAGCAGACTGGACCGTTTGTTCTCCGATTATAACAGACCCGTTGGTCTGGACTGGCAGACGGACACGGTACCAAGAACAAACCTGTATGACAACGGCGAGGGGTTTGAAATCCGGGCAGAAGTTCCCGGTTTTTCCAAAGAGGATCTGAATGTGAAAATCCAGGGTAACTACCTTGAAATCAGCGGATCGCGGAAAGCTGACATCCCGGAAGGGTATACCGTTCATCGTGTTGAGCGCAAAGTTGCCAGTTTTACAAGGAGTTTTACCCTGCCGGCAGATGTGGATTCCTCAAAAGTCCAGGCATCCCTGACAAATGGGATCCTCACTCTGACGCTGCACAAGGCAGAGGCCGCTAAACCGAGACAGATAACCATAAACTAGGATCGCCAGCACCAGAGAGCATGGACGATAAAACCATTCAGCCATATATCAGGGAGGTTTTCCATGAAAGAACGTAAAGACATCATAAATAGAGACGACATGAGACCGGAGACAACCCGGGAGTTACCGGCATATGCGCCCATGGTGGACATCTTCGAGAACCAGGAGGAAATCCTGGTCCATGCCGATATGCCGGGAGTTGTCAAGGAAGACGTTTCCGTCAACATCGATAACGGCCGACTTTTCCTGTCCGGTGTCAGAAAGGTCGATTCCAGAGGTGCCTCCACCTGGGAAGAATTTGGCAGCCTGGAGTACCGCAGGACCTTTTCCGTACCCCAGACCATTGACATCAATAAGATCAATGCGGAGCTAAAAGACGGTGTACTGCTGCTTCACCTGCCCAAATCCGAGGCAGCCAAACCCAGACAGATCGAGATCAAAGTAGCCTGATCCGGGTCCCAGGGCCTTCGAGGCCTGCCAGACATGAAAAAAAGGGAAACCTGTATATAACGGGTTTCCCTTTTTTCATGCAGGTTCATTGTCTTTCGATCCAATACGGGTTATGGTAATCCTGCCAAAGGACCTGAAAATGAAACGATTAAATCCGTTAGCCCCGTCTGGGAAACTTTAACCGTCAAGGAGACAGCACGCCAATGAACCGGAAAATTCTCATCATCGAGGACAACCAGGACCTGGCCCGTTTGCTGGAGATCCATCTCAAAGACATGGGCTTTGATGTGGAACTGGCCTTTGACGGTATCCGGGGCCTTGCCAGAGCTGAGGCAGAGCACCGTGATCTCATTGTCCTGGACATTATGCTCCCGGGTTTGGACGGCCTGGAGGTATGTCGACGGCTGAGACAGAACAGTAACCCGGTGCCGATTCTGATGCTTACGTCCAAGTCCTCGGAAATAGACAGGATTGTCGGTCTGGAACTGGGATCCGACGACTATGTCACCAAACCCTTCAGCATCCGTGAACTCCAGGCCAGGATCAAGGCCATTTTACGCCGCGTGGACACCCTGAGGTCTGAAAAGGCTCCGGTAGCCCAGGAACCGGTCCGGGTGGGAGGCCTTGTCATTGACCTTGAAAAAAGAACTGTCACACTCAACGGGAAACCGACTGACCTGACAGCCAAAGAGTATGATCTTCTTGTGTTTTTTGCCAGGAACCCGGGAAAGGTGTTCAGCCGCTCCAAACTCCTGGATCAGGTGTGGGGATACGGGCATGACGGGTATGAACATACGGTCAATTCGCACATCAACCGGCTCAGGAACAAGACCGAAGCAGATCCTGCACACCCGCGCCATATCCTGACTGTCTGGGGTGTGGGATACAAATTTGCCGAGCCTGACGCTGATACCCGGAGCTGACCCGGGATTGATGGAAAGCGCCTGGCCTGCGGGAAAGGTGTTTCAAGACAAGTCACCAACAGGAGATCCCCATGCTCAATTCCCTGTATTCACGCCTGGCAGCCGGACTATCCGGGTTGTTTTTCGGTGTCGGCCTCCTGTTTGTGGGTATAACCGTCTTTTCCACAGACATGTACCAGAAAGAGGTGAACCAGAAACTCAATAACCGGCTGGCCGAGCAGATTGTCAGCCAGAAGAACCTCATGCTGGACGGCCATATTAATGATGATGCCATGAAAGACATTTTCCACATGCTCATGGTCATCAATCCGGGTATTGAAATTTATCTCCTGGACCCGGAAGGCCGTATCCTGACCTTTTCCGCACCTCCGGGCAGCGTGAAACGGACCCGAATCGACCTTTCCCCTGTGAAAGCCTGGCTGGAGCGGACCTCCCCCCATCTCATACTGGGCGATGATCCCAGAAGCACACTTCGGAAAAAAGCGTTTTCAGCGGCCCGCATTCCCGCTTCCGGTCTCCTTGAAGGATACCTGTACGTGATCCTGGGCGGTGAGCAGTACGATTCAGTCGTCCAGAAACTCAAAGGGAGCTACATTCTCCAACTGAGTTTCTGGATGATCCTTGCAGGGCTCGTGTTTGCCCTGGTGGCCGGACTGATCATTTTCGCCCTCATGACAGGCCGCCTGACAAAACTGGCCTCTGTGGTAGGTGCTTTTGAACCGGGCCGCCCCCCAGAGCCAGGGGATTTCACGGCCCTGTCCCAAAGGGGAACCTCCGATGAAATCGACAGGCTCATCATCACGTTCAAGGATATGGCCCTTCGCATCCAGACCCAGATGGCAGAACTGAAACAGTCCGATGATCTGAGGCGTGAACTCATCGCCAATGTCTCCCATGATCTGAGAACCCCCCTGGCAACACTCCAAGGGTATATCGAAACACTGCTGATGAAAGATAACCAGTACTCGCCGGAAACCCGCAGGGAGTACCTGGAAATCGCCATCCGCCACTGCCGGCGCTTGAACCGCCTGGTCAGGGAGCTCCTGGAGCTGGCACGACTGGATTCCGCTGCCATCCCCATGACGGTTGAACCCTTTAATCTCTCGGAACTGGCCCAGGATGTCGCCCAGAAATTCCAGCTCCAGGCCCGGGAAAAACAGATCACCATTATTACCGACCCTGGCGGGGACATACCCTTTGTCATAGGTGATATCGCCCTTATCGAACGGGTCCTGGAAAACCTGATTGAAAATGCCGTCCACTACACACCTTCCGGCGGAACAGTGAACATCGAACTTCAACGGACCGATGGCGTACAGGTTCTGGTCCGGGATACAGGGCCGGGAATTCCCGAGCAGGAGCTGGCCCATTTGTTCAACCGGTTCTACCCGGTGGACAGCGGCCGCCAGGACTCCAGCGGCCACGTGGGACTGGGCCTTGCCATAGCCAGACGTATCCTGGAGCTTCACAATGGAACCATCCAGGTCCAAAGCCGCTTGGGGCTGGGATCCGTGTTCTTTTTTTCCCTTCCGGTCCAGGATGGTCAGTCCGCAGAACTATCCTGAACCTGATTTTTTTGACCCATGTACCCTTTGTGATAAAAATGTGATACTTTCGGGATGACACCGTGATATTTCCCCCTTATCCTTAATGGTAACCGGATTGTTCACCCGGGACCGGGATCCTGGACCGTTTCCAGGAGGCATCCGGCCGAACCGACAATCCCCTTACGGAGGTGACCCATGAAATACACGACCATCCTTGCCTTGGCGGCAATAGCAGCATTGATAATTGTTACAGGCTCCCTGTCTGCGGATAAGAACCCGGATATGGGCATGAAAAATACAAACGATAAAGCAATGGATAATAAAATGGATAATAACCTAAACAGCGGCAGTGCCATGGGAATGACAGCAGGCAGCACCATGGCCGACAAATCGGCAGCCATGGACAAGTCCCGCCTGCAGGTGGCGACCTTTGCAGGAGGATGTTTCTGGTGCACGGAATCCGATTTTGAAAAACTTAAAGGTGTCTACGAGGTAATTTCAGGATACACGGGTGGACGCACGGAAAACCCCAGCTACCAGGAGGTCTCCTCCGGTACAACAGGCCACGCGGAGGCCATCCAGGTCTATTTTGATCCCGAGGTGGTTTCATACAGTCAGCTCCTGGATGTCTTGTGGAAACACATTGATCCCACCGATGGCGGCGGTTCTTTTGTGGACCGGGGCAACCAGTACCGATCCGGTATTTTTTATCACACCGATGAACAGAAACGGCTTGCCGAAGAATCCAAAAAGAAACTTGGGGAATCCGGTGTGTTTGACAAACCCATCGTGACGGAAATCACGAAGTTCACGAAATTTTATCCTGCAGAGGAATACCACCAGGATTACTATAAAAAGCACGACTATAAATATAACTTCTACCGCTGGAATTCCGGGCGGGACCAGTTTCTGAAAAAAACCTGGGAAGGTAGGGAAACCAAAATGATGGCTGATTCCGGTTCAAAGACCTATACCAAACCCGATGACAGCCAGCTGAAGATGAAACTGTCAAAACTCCAGTACGACGTCACACAAAACAATGCCACTGAACCGGCGTTTAACAATGAATACTGGGACAACAAACACCCGGGTATCTATGTGGACATCGCTTCCGGAGAGCCGCTGTTCAGCTCTGTTGATAAATTTGATTCCGGAACCGGATGGCCCAGCTTTACCCGGCCCCTGGTACCGGAAAACGTTATCGAACACCAGGATAAGAGTTTTTTCATGGTACGCACGGAAGTCAGAAGCCGGTACGGGGAATCTCACCTGGGCCACCTGTTCAATGACGGCCCAAAGCCGACAGGTCTGCGCTACTGCATCAACTCAGCATCCCTGAAGTTTATTCCCAAGGAAGACCTTGAAAAGGAAGGTTACGCCGATTATCTGAATCTCTTCTGACATTGTCCTGAATTCATCCCGGGGTCTGCCGCTTTTAATACTCACGTTCTGACCAGGCAGCCCCGGGATTCAGCAATCGGAGTTCATGCCGGAAAATATCCGGGCTGCAGGGCAGAGTCCCAAAAGCATATTTGAAGATACCAGGACAATGCTGGCCCAGAATCGGATCGACCTCCAGGATTTCGGGGACAAGACTTTTATCGCCACTGGCGGTCTGCATATGCTTGTTGCAGACTGTTATGTTACCATCGGAGCAGGCAACTCAGACCTGGAAGAAACCAGATTAAAGATTAAAAACGCCGCCGCTATTATTATAGAAAAAATCAAGCTAACCCGGTAGCCCAAGACATGTTCTCAATAAGTCTGGAAGACCTTTCAACCCACGTTCAGTATCACTGCAAATGCATCAAACAGGACCCAGATGGTTTCATTTACCTTCAGATCCAGCAGTTGCCGGCTGGCTTCCGTGACAATGGAACAGACCTGTGTGCCGTCGTCCAGGATAACGACGATTTCCGTTGTTATCCTGCCCTGGATGATCTGGGCGACGGTTCCGTTTAAACTGTTGCGGGCGCTGGTCATTGGCTTCTGGGAAGCCTTGGCCAGGATCACCCATGGCGCTTTTATTTCCGCTGTGACAAACATGTTTTCCCTGAGTTGAAGCCTTTCCAGACTTCCGTTGGTGATCACGGAAAACAGTGTATATCCTCCCAGGGTTATAACCTCTACTTCCGATTGAATATCCCCTTTTTTTACCTGTTTAACCCGGCTGAAAAAGGTGTTTCTGGCGCTGGTCTTCTTTGAGGCTTCCACATCCATGAAATGCTTTACCACCCGGTCCATGTCTTCGGTGGAAAAATCCAGGCAAGCTGCTGTCAGGCCGGCTGTGGAGTGACCCATGATAGCCTGGACCAGGGGCAGGGGCATATTGCTCTGAAGCAGCTCAAGGGCCCTTGATTTCCGGATTGCATTGGGATTTGCCAGGTCTGTCTGAAATCCGCAGTCCCTGGCTCGTTCATAAAATTTTCGCCGGACATATCCCGGATCCATATGAAACAGGCTTCCCTTGAACCCGAGGATTTCCCTGTCTCCCATCAGTGCTTCCAGGTCCTGGCACAGCCGCTGGGGCATGGTCACCCGGCGGATCCTGGTTTCTCCACCGGAATCCTTTCCCAGGCGGATCACCCGGCCTTCCAGATCAATGTCTGTTTCGTCGTTCAAGGAAAGAACCTCTCCCAGGCGTGCTCCTGTGTACCGGATAATGAGAAACAGACCCAGGATTCTGCGGCGGGAGACACGGACATCCTTCCGGGCCGATTGTTCTGTCCAAAGCCTGAATTTCTTTTCAAGTTCGGAAAGCTGGAGTACATCCAGAGTCTGTCCGGGTGAAGAAAAAATGGCGGACGGGTTCAGGCCTGACAACAGGCCGGTGGAGGATGCTTGATGCTGCGGATCGGATTTGTCTTTTTTCATGGAATGGACCAGAGCTTCTCAAGTTGTATTTTTATATGCCTCTTCATGACCTGATCTTATACATGGTTTTATCTGAAAATCCAAGCCTGCTTAAAACCATTGACTTTTAACATTTTCACTGCAGGCAAATACATGCCGGCCCTGGTGCCGGGTCAGTTTTTTATTGACATCTTCCAGGGATCATACTTCACTGAATAAGGCCTTTCCCATTAAACCACGTTTTTTCCAGCAGGAGGCTTTCATGAAAAAAACCCCCGAAAACCTGGCAGATGAAACACGGATTGTTCATGGAATAAAAACCCGCCACACAACTACCATGGATCTTGTACCGCCCATTCACATGACGGCAACCTATGCTTTCCAGGACCTGGAACACGGCTCAGGTGTCTTTGCAGGCACCCGCGACGGATATGTGTACACAAGGATATCCAATCCCACCGTGGATCTGCTCCAGGAAAAAACAGCCCTGCTGGAAGGTGCCCAGGATGCCGTGGCCACGGCATCGGGAATGGCTGCTGTTGCATCCATTCCCATGTCCCTGGCCCGTCCGGGCGACAATGTGGTGGTATGCAACGCCGTGTACGGGGGAACCTATTCCCTGTTTAATACCCATTTAAGAAATTTCGACATTACGCCGCGCTTTATCACGCCGAAGCAGGGCAACACCCGCAAAGCCATTGAAACCCTGATAGATACCAGAACCCGGCTCCTGTATATGGAAACACCGGCCAATCCGACCCTGGACATCCTGGATATCGATCTGTGGGCCTCCATTGCCAAGGCAAAGGGGATTCCCCTGGCGGTTGACAACACCTTTGCCTCGCCCTTTCTCCAGAAACCCCTGTCCATGGGGGCGGACCTGGTCGTCCATTCAGCAACAAAATATCTCTGCGGCCATGGAGACATAGTCGGCGGTATCGTGGTGGGAACCCGGGAAATGATCAACCTTATCCGCAGGGAGACCATCCACCATTTCGGACCTGTCATGAGCCCGTTTAATGCATGGCTGGTATTAAGGGGAATCAAAACCCTTGCCATCCGAATGAACCGTCACAGCGCGTCTGCCATGGACATTGCCCGGTGGCTTGAATCCCATCCCAAGGTTGCCAGGGTTTATTATCCCGGACTTGAATCCCACCCGGCCCACGAACTGGCCAAAAAACAGATGAAGCAATTCAGCGGCATTATCGCCTTTGAGGTCAAGGGTGGTATGGAATCCGGCAAGACCCTGCTCAATTCAGTGAACCTGTGCATCCTTGCCGTGAGTCTTGGGGACTGTGAGACCCTGATCCAGCACCCGGCATCCATGACCCATGCCACCTATTCAAAAAAAGAAAGGATGAAAGCCGGAATATCCGAAGGGTTGATCCGTCTTTCCGTGGGCCTTGAACATCCTGGAGATATCACCCATGATATAGGACAGGCCCTTGACCGGATCCGGTGATTTCGATAAATGATACCACATCAGATCAGGGCTTGAGTTGAACCCAAAAAAGCGTTAATTTGGATATCACTGACAATACCCTATGGCTGAAAACCAAAACCGCCATTATTTACGGATAACATGAATAAAGGAAAAATCCATGATTCTCATCACCAATGTCACCTATCCTGCCGAAAGTGCCAGGGAAATAGCCAAACGTTACCTTACAGCCCCTGTCTTACCTGCATTTTTGAAAAAACACGGCCCTTATGTTTCCACCAGTATGGAGAGTGGTATCAATTCCATTACCTTTTATGAACTGGACAATAACAGGCTGGCCCAGGGCTTTCAGATCCTTGGAGATAATATGGCGGTTTATTTTGGGGTACCGGGATTCGCCTATGACATCAAACCTTATTTTGAACTGGAAGAGGGTTTGAAAATGATCGGTATGTAGCCAGCTACCGGTTCATCGTTCTATCCGAGGAACCGGATCAACCCTTCCTGGGCAACTGTTGCCACCAGTTTCCCATCCCGGGTAAAAATGCTGCCTATACTGAGTCCCCTTCCCTTGCAGGCATTGGGGCTCTTCATGACATACAGGAGCCAGTCGTCCATCCTGAACTCCCTGTGAAACCACATGGAATGATCAAGACTTGCAACCTGCATGTCCTGGGACCAGAATGTCTTTTTATGGGGATACAGGGATGTTCCCACCAGATGGAAATCCGATGCATAGGCCAGCATATACCGGTGGGCAGCATTGTCATCAGGCATGGTGCTGATGGCTTTGAACCATACATACTTGACAGGAGGTCTTGTTTCAGGAGCAAAAGGGTTGACGGGATTGACAACCCTTATTTCAATAGGTTTCTCGCAGATCAGTTTTTCAAGTTGTTTTGGGGGTATATTATCGGAAAGGCGGCGAGCCATTTCAATTTCGGGTTCTATCCCTTCTGGACCCGGAACATCTGGCTTTTCATCCTGATGGTCAAATCCGGATTCATTTTTTTGAAACGATGCTGACATGGAAAAAATGGCCCGGCCTTTCTGGATGGCCACAACCCTGCGGGTCACAAAACTCTTCCCGTCTCTGATACAATCAACCGTATAGACAATGGGTTTAAGAGCATCGCCAGGCCGCATGAAATATCCATGAATGCTGTGGGCCTGAAATTTCGCATCCACAGTCTGACTGGCTGCGGACAGTGCCTGACCCAGGACTTGACCACCAAACACATTACCAAATCCCAGGTCCTGGCTCTGTCCCCTGAAAATATTCTCTTCTATTTTTTCAAGTTTCAGCAAAACCAGGAGTTCTTCAAGAACATTACCCTGGAAACAGACGTTCATGCCTCTGCCCTCTGATAGTTATGGTATTATGGCTCCTGATAATTTCAATTTCCTGTCCGGGCTTTTAAAAATCCAGGGAAGATACTTCCAAGGCATTGGTCTGGATGAAATTCCGTCTGGGTTCAACCTCTTCACCCATGAGTAATGTAAAAATCTCATCTGTTTTTTCAGCATCCTCAATGTTCACCTGGAGCATCACCCTTTTTTCCGGATCCATGGTGGTTTCCCAGAGCTGGTCAGGGTTCATTTCTCCAAGACCTTTATAGCGCTGGATGCTGATTCCCTTTTTTGCCTCTGTCATCATATGAATAAAGAAATCGTACTTGTCATCAAAAATATCATATTTATCCGTAGACCCCTTGGGACAGACTTTGAAGGGTGGTGAACCAACCGTGGTTATTTTTTCATGATGCTTGAGCATGATCTTGTAATCTGAATTGGAAATCAGATTTTTCCCAACACGGATAAGTGCGTCACTGGATGAAGATGTCTTCCGCTTTTTCTCGGAACCTGTTTTTTCAATAATATCGAGTTCATAAAGATCTCTGGTATCAAAATACTCCAGTTCGCCGGTAATATATCCCATGGAGTCCAGGGTGGCCTTCAGGGAAAGCATTTTTTCCCTGTCCTGAATAAAAAATTTGTCACTGACATTTACCCTGATCAGTATCATGAGCAGATCTGTATCAAATTCCCTGCGCTGGAGTCTCTCCACGGCATTGTAAAATTCCGCCAGATCCTTGAGAAAATCATGAAGATCATTTTCAGGTAAGGGTGTTTCTTTACCGGAAACATAAACATCTTTCAGTTCACAGACACGTTTTACCAGGTAGGTTCTATATTCTGACTCGTCTTTCAGGTAGATACCGCTTTTGCCCTTTCCCACACGGAAAAGGGGAGGTTGCGCAATGTACAGGTAACCCCTGCTGATCAGATCAGGCATCTGCCTGTAAAAGAAGGTCAGCAGCAGGGTGCGGATATGGGATCCGTCAACATCGGCATCGGTCATGATAACAACTTTGTGATACCTTATTTTTTCTATATCATACTCTTCTTTACCTGCGCCCGTTCCGAGAACCGTGAACACGTTCTTGATCTCATCGCTTCTGAGAATTTTATCAAATCGCGCTTTTTCCACATTCAGTATTTTGCCTTTCAAGGGGAGAATGGCCTGAAACCGCCTGTCCCTTCCCTGTTTGGCACTGCCGCCAGCGGAATCACCCTCTACCAGAAACAGTTCCCGATCCTTGGGATCAGCGTACTGGCATTCAGCCAGTTTTCCCGGGAGGGTTGAATCCATGAGGGTTCCCTTTTTTCTGGCCAGCTCACGGGCCCTTTTTGCCGCATCCCTTGCCCTGGCTGCATCCACAGCCTTTAATATTATTTTTTTGGCAACATTAGGATTTTCTTCAAGGAATGCAGAAAGTTTCTCATTAATCAGGGATTCCACAATCCCTTTAACTTCACTGTTTCCAAGTTTTGTCTTGGTTTGCCCCTCAAACTGGGGATCCATGACTTTGACGCTGATAATGGCCGTGAGTCCTTCCCGTACATCGTCACCGCCGATTTTCATGTTCTGCATATTTTTCGGCAGATTCCCTGCCGTGGCGTAGGTATTCAGAGTCCGTGTCAGGGCTGCCTTAAAACCGGAAAGGTGAAAACCACCTTCAATCGTATTTATATTATTGGCAAATGAGTAGAGTTTTTCATTAAAGGTATCATTGTACTGGATCACCACATCCACCTGCACATCACTCTTATCACCCTCTATATGGATGGGTTCGTGCAGGACACTGAAATTGCGGTTAAGATATTCGGCAAAGGATTTGAGCCCGCCCTCGTAACAGAATTCTTCCTTTTCTGCGGTACGCTCATCCTCAATGATTATTTTTATACCCTTATTCAGAAAGGCCAGTTCCCTCATCCTGCGGGAGAGTTTTTCATACTCGAATTCACCCTCATTCATGATGGAAAAATCAGGGCTGAACAGTATTTTTGTTCCCTGTTTATCCGTGCTGCCCATAACTTTCAGTTCGGTCTGTTTAAACCCCTTGGAATACCGCTGATAATAAACAATGCCGCTTTTGTAAACTTCCATTTCAAGGTTGTCTGACAGGGCATTTACAACAGAAATACCAACACCGTGGAGACCGCCGGAGACTTTATAGGAATCCTTGTCGAATTTACCTCCGGCGTGGAGTTTGGTCATGACGACTTCACAGGCCGGAATATGCTCCTGTTCGTGCATTTCAACAGGGATACCCCTGCCGTTATCCTCTACACTCACACTTTTGTTGGGATGGATGATGACAATGATGGTATCACAGTGTCCTGCCATGGCTTCATCTATACTGTTGTCCACGACTTCGTAGACAAGATGATGCAGCCCTTCCACACCCACATTGCCGATATACATGGATGGCCGTTTTCGAACAGCTTCCAGGCCTTCGAGTATCTTGATATTTTCTGCGCCGTACTTGTTTGCTGGATCAGTTGATTTCATAGGTTTTCCGTTATACAGACATGGCCATAATGGCACAGATCAGTTTAGTATCATCAACGCCTTTGATAATACAGGGGCTTTTTTTATCTTTAACATGGACCAGTACAGACGTGCTTTCAATGATGTTCAGGGCATCAATGAAATATCTGGGATTGAAAGCAGTTTCAAAGCTGTCCCCGGTGTAATTGATGAAAATTTCTTCTTTGGATTCACCTATTTCAGGGTTGGTTATGGTTACAACCAGTTCGTTTTCCTTGAAATTTAACAGGACGCTTTTATAATCATCAGACGACAAAATGGACATCCGTTTCATGACCATGAGGAACAAAGACCTGTCCATTTCAATGGGTGTCATAGCCTCGGTGTTGATAACACGCCGATAATCGGGATATTCACCGTCAAGAAGTTTGATCATGATGGTTTCGTTTTCTTTTCTGACAATAAAATGATTATCCTTGACCCCAATTTTCACATTACCTTCCCTGTTAAGAAATTTCGCCAGTTCGGAAATCCCTTTTTTGGGAATAAGCAGGGTTTCATCATTTACATTGAAATCACCCTGGTAATCGATATCAAATGCATTCAATCGTCTTGAATCTGTTGAAACCATCCGCAGTTTCGGGCAGGTTTCATCAGTAATTTTTTCAAGATAAGCACCGAGTACGTAAATGCGCTTTTCATCCTGACCAAACCCGACCATGGCCGATACTTCAACCATTTTTTTAAAAGATGCGGAGTCCACCTCGACAAAATTGATATCTTCAATAACAGGGGTCTCAGGAAAATTATCGTAATCCGATGAAACAATATGATAAAGGATATTACCTTTGCCTATTTCAACCCACCGGTTTTCTATTTCGTTGATGGGTACTGTCGTATCCGGATACTCCCTGATGATTTCAAACAGTTTTCGGGCATTAATGGAAATAATGCCATCGGATTCGATGTCCGCTTCATAAATACCCTGGAAAACAGTTTCAAGATCGTTGGCAATGATAATGACTTCAGATCCGGATGCTTTGATAAGAACATCTGAGGTTATGGCCAGATTGGTTTTCCGGTTGGCAATACCCTGGATTTGTGACAATACTTCAGATAGACTCTTTCTGTCGGCTGAAAATTTCATTTGATTACCTGAATTTTTTTTTAAAATAATAAAATAAAATAGTTATATACCATTTCCAAATTCTTTATTTATACCAGATTCTGTCATTTTTACAATAAAATAAATAGAATCTTTATTTAATCAGCAGGGTGGGTTGTCTGCAAAGGGGCAGAGGCAGTTTATTAGTTTTTAGTTTAAAGATAATAATACATAATAAGGTGTGTCAATAAGGTTAATAACTTTTTAATATATTAATTTTTTTATATAATTTTACAATTTTAATGTTCATAATGCTACCAGGAACAATTGAAGAACTCATCTGTTTTAGCTTGATTTCAAACCGTGTTCAAAACCCTATCAGTTTTGAACACGGTTTGAACAAATCCATTTTACAATTTTATCCAGTTTTTGATTTCCTGGAGATCCTTGTTTTTCCAATCAGGGGATATACGCTTTTTAATAAAAACGGCAAACAGGGCATCGATCATATCGAATAAACTTGAACACAGATATGTTTTTTCCAGAACAGCGCCTTCAAGTTCGTCTTCCTGTTCAACAGCACCTGCAGGCGGAGTTTTAAGACCAGTAATATTCATACTTTCACCCTTGAGGCTGAACCTGAATTCACTGTCATCCACGGACAGGTGAAGGTTCATGTCCGTGACAAGGGCTCCTTTTCTCAGGGCGGTGGTACCTTCTTCCAGACCAGCATCATCCCCTTTAATGGATATTTTTTCCACGGATTGATCTCCCAGGGAATTTTCAAGGACAATACTGTTACCTATTTTCATGGTAATTGTTTTGTCTTTGATATTCAGCAGGCCGGAAATACTGGCATTGGTTTCAATAACAAACCATATCCATGTGAGAAACTCGTTTCCAAGAAATTTATATTTATTATAAGATACTGCAATATCAAGCATTTTATTCCCTCGAAAATTTAACAGGACTCAGTTGGGCGATTTTGTCCCTGTCTGCGGTTGAAAAATCAGGGTTATTTTCCGCCATGGTAAATGGAAAAAGCCTGATAAGTTTGAGTTTGAAAGACTTGGTAAAAAGGGTTTCCAACTCCTCGTTGGCGGCTTTCTGTGTTGAGAAAAAAGTAACGCTCGATTCTTCAGGTTTCCAGAGCACGTCATAGATATTTGGAACCGAAGGTATCTGGCGCATCAGTTTTTCGATAACCGCATCCTTGATATCTGTTTTTTCGTTTTTTGAGAGAAATTCCCGTCCGGTTTCCTTTAATTTACGGGCTATTTCAATGGTCGTGTGTTTTTGAACAACTTTTGAAGGGATACTTTTTTTATCAATTCTAAGACAGAATAGAAAAAATGTTCCGAAAACAAAGGGATGGATGTCAAAGTCAGGATCAAAAGGACTCTCATAAGGTGTCCACCCGGTGGCGATTTCCGCATATTCGTCTTCAATTTGGCTTATTGCGTTGGCTTTTAAACCGTTTCTTACATGGTCCAGAACAGAATCACCCATATCGCCTTCAACCCGATAGCGTGACACTGACTGGCTTGATGATAATAAACCCATACCTACTCCGATACTGAAAAATTAATAGTATTTACGACCCTTCGGGTCAGACTCCAGGCCCATAACCTGACACTGATCTTATGGTAAATAATAATCTATTATGACAATAATGAACAGAATTTTTACTGGCACCGCCTAAAGCCTTATTATCCAGGTCTTTTAAGGATTACTGACGCCTGCCTTGCCCTTGCTGTAAAAAGCAGATATAAAAGTTGAAACAGGTTGTGTCGAAGTCTGTGAAAATATTAAATTGGAAATAAGGAAAGGAATATTACTTTGGACAAGGTTGAGACCGATGCAAAACATGTGTTAAAGCAACTGGGAACCTTGAGTTCCTTCCTGACAAGATTGGATGCAACCGCTGTTGTTCACGATTATTTTTCCATTCCCATGGAAATTTTGAGAAAGACCATGTCTTTTGATGTCAGTGTTCTTTATAAAATTACAAACCAGGTTGAAAATAGGCTGCTCCTGAAAATAGTCAAGGTTTTTGACCCTGAGGAATACAGGCAGGATCTTGTTGAGGGCAAACGGCTTCAGCTGGATATGGACAAACCCGATCCCCTGTATGTCAATGAAGTCCTTGCTTTTAAAAAGCGCTGTGTTTCGAGTATAAACGTACCGGAAAACGGTTGTGATATCATGGGTTTTGTTTTTCTTCCAGAAAGCTTCGGCAAGGGTTACCTTCTGGGTGGAGATTTCTGCGGAAAGCAATCGGCGGTCAAGGACTATGAGGTGAGTGTCTGTGAAATCATCTGTAATTTTTTAAGTACGATTCTGATAAAGACAGAATTTGAGAATCTTGCTGTTTATGATAGCCTTACGACCCTGTACAACAGCAGAAAAATCAAGGAGGAAGTCGAGCGGATCCGCTCCCGGCTCGGTCGTGCATCGGGCCGCAGCGCATCCCTTGTCCTTGGTGATATAGATCATTTCAAAACCATCAACGATACCTATGGTCATATACAAGGAGACATTGTTCTCAAGGAAATGGGAAAGCTTCTGAACGCCTCCATGAGGGAAAATTTCGACAGTGCCGGACGCTATGGTGGTGAGGAGTTTCTTCTGATATTTGAGGATACCGATATCCTTGAAACCCATGCTGTTGTGGAAAGAATCAGGAAGACCATTGAAAACACCAGCTTCACCCGTACGGACAGAAATGGAAAGCCTGTGCTCCATAAATATCTGAGAGTGACCATGTCCTTCGGGATATCTGAAAACAATGCGCCTGATGGAACAATCAGGTTTGACTCAAAAGAATGGATCAGCAGGGCTGACAGAGCCCTGTACCTTTCCAAAAAAAACGGCAGGAACCGGACTACACTTTGTCAGGAATAATGATCTAAGGGGATAAGGAGGACTTCCGAAAGCAGAATATGTTATTTCAGATGAATGAGTCCAAAGCAGATTAATACCGAGTAACTCAGGGCCATAACTGCTCCCAGAGTCCTGGGAACCCTGCCCCCTGCCAGGGCTGCAAACAGGACTGTTCCTGTGCCCAGAATCAGGTATACGGCCGTATCAAACGATCCTGGAATCCTGATGGGCAAAAAAAGGGCGTACAGACCAATGCATAAAGGGATACAGATGTGACAGTCACCTATCTGGGACGAGTAGGCAATGTCGGACCTGCCTGTCAGTGTGTAGTATAGTGCAAACAATGCATTGGGAATAACCATGAACAGTCCGCTGATAAAGCCCAGGTACTTCATTGACAGCCATCCGCTGTTATAGGCGGCAATCCATTTCACAAGTCCTTCAATACTGTAAAAGCTGCCCCAGGCGCACCCCAGAATAATGATGAAATCCAGGATAACGGAGCTGTCCAGGGATCTGTCTTTTCGTGTATTGGTTTTCATTACTTCAATGACGTGAATTATCTGCCAGAACACAAACAGGCCGAAGAGCACCATCCCGTCGGATCTGTCAAGACGCTTGTCCCTGGAAAGCACCCAGATGGCTGCAGTAAAGAATAACAGGGCTATGAGTGTCAACAACAGGGAAAAATATCCGATTCTGGTGTCAACACTCCCCTCGAAGGTTTTAGACTCCCTCGGGTTTTTTCCCAGAAGAGAGACCAGGCCCAGAATCAAGGTAAGATTGGTTACATTGTTGACCAGGCAGTTTTCGAGAACCAGGGTTCCACTGCCGTGGGTACGGGCCATGACAAATGCAAATGCCAGGTTTGCAAATCCGGAACAATAGGGCATTACCAGGGTTCCTGCCAGGGTTCCCTCAACACCTTTACGTTCAACAGCACCCAGTCTCCAGAGCATGACAAGGGAAGATACAAGAAACAGGGTTATGAGGGGCCAGGGTCCCCTGAGCGGTAGGCCTATGGCCATACCCGAATGGATCCAGACTCTGCCCTGGTCAAGAAGTTGGGTTAACATCCGGTTCAGGGGTTCCACATCCCTCCTTTCATGGCAGGGTAATCTTTATTTTACAGGTATTCCAGTTTCTACAATTTGCTTGTCACGGTGCTGGCTCATGAAAATTCCGGTAAATACCATTGCGGATGCCAGGTACTGTTGAACCGTCATGGTTTCTTTCAGGATAACCAGGCCCATGGCCAGAGAAAAAACGGGAATGAGGTTGATAAACGATGCTGCCTGGCCCGCCGGTATCTTGCTGACACCGAAATTATAGCACCCATAAGCGCCGAATGTAACTGCCGATCCCAGGTAAATGACGGCTGCAAGGGATACGGGTTCAACAGTTGCGGGAAAGGGGGTTGACGGCAACAGCAGAAATGGAAAATAAAAAATACTGCCCATGAACGCCTGCATGGCCGTTAGAAACAAGGGAGAATACCCTTTTTCCGTAAGCTGTTTCAAAAGAATTGTATACCCTGCACCACAGGCCATGGCCATCATTTCACACAGGTTTCCCAGGGGCGGATTGGGTGAATCCGCTGAAATCTGGCCGGAGAAACTCAGCCAACAGGCTCCGAAAACCGAAAGTACCATACCAGCCAGGGTGCGCTGGGTCAGTCTTTCTTTTAGGATGAGAAAGGCTGCCACCGACACCATAAGGGGCATGAAAGATGTGATGATACCTGCCTGGGAGGCCGTGGTCAGTTCAATAGCCCGGGCTTCAAAAAGAAAATAAAGACAAGGTTCGAAAAAGACCATGAGCAGGATGCTTTTTATATCAGCTCTGTGTATTCTGAAGGACCTGTACAGGGCAGGCAGGCATAAGAAACACAGGCTGCCGATGAACATACGGGAAAACAGGACCACCATGGGATGGAAGTTCTGGAAGGCCAGCTTCAGCGCAACAAAGGAACTGGCCCAGAGGACCATGGCTGAAAACAGACACAGGTAAGGAGTAACAGCAGTGGATTTGTTCATTAAAATAAAGATCCTTCAGAGGGACAGGTGATGGTCGTGTTTACGAACCCTAAAATTGGCGGGATGTTTATTCATAATCCTTGCTCGAACCCCAGATATCGACGATCTTCTTATTTCCGGGGTAATCCACGGTTTTGTATTTTGTGATCCCCGAAAGTCTCCGGGTGATGGTGCCGATACGCGATATCTGTGTACGGATGGCATCCAGGTCATTGTACAGGGGGGTATCCTTGTACTGGTCCATGAGAATCAGCTCCGAATACCCCAGGATGGCCTGGAGGGGCTGGTTCAGTTCATGGCAGACGGCGCCTGCCATCTCCAGGACACCCTGGAGTTTTTCCCGCTTGTTTATCTCTTCTTCCGCGGTCAGCCTCTCTGAAATATCGGCAATGGTGGCAATGGTCCAGGCCATGGGTGAAGACGGATCTGCACTGTTGAGTTTAATCTGGGCAGGAAAGGTGGTATTATCCCTGCGCACCAGGGTAAGATCAAATTCAACCCGGCTGTCCGTTGACAGACGGCTGTATATTTTTTCTCCGGCTACCTGGTAATCGGCTTCAGACGCATAGATCATCTTGACGCTTTTGTCTTTGAAATCCTCTTTGCCATGGTATCCGAACAGACGGACCATTTCACTGTTGACCCATTTAAAAACCCGGTTTTCAACAAGGGAGATACCCACCGGAGAGGTTTCGAGTATTTTTTCCAGGATCTCCCTCTGTTCCTGGAGTTCCTGATCCGAGTGTTTCCGTTCAATGGCAATAGCTATGTGCTGGGCAACCAGCTTCAGGATATCCAGATCGCTTTCACGGTACATGGATTTTGATCGGTAACTCTGGATGGCCAGGGCTCCTGTAACCCGGTTCCGGATAGTCAGGGGTGCCCCCAGCCAGACTTTGGCAGGTGTACCGATGGCTTTCTGGTTTTTTAGCTTGGCCAGTTCCAGAATATCTTTTTCATAGAAAATCAAGGGTTTTTTGGCACTGATGACGTTGCCTGTCAGGGATGCTGTCTTGCTGAAATTGAAAATTTCAGCAAGGGGTGCATCTTTTTCATCCACCCAGTAGGGGAAAACAATGGAGTCTTTTTCGGGATTGTGGATGGCAATATAAAAGTTATCCACATTCAATATTTTGCCCAGGGAAGAGTGGATTACCCTGTACAGTTCATCAAGATTCAAGGTCGAGGTGACGGCATCCGTAATTTCAAACAGCACTTCCATGGTTTTATAAGCATCCCGGATGCCTGAAACAAGTTCGCTTTTTGTCCCTCCAGCCATGAAATCCTCTTGATTGTCGCGATCCAGCACTAGTAATCTGGCAGAAATTTTTGTTTTGTTCGCGTGGAGTATCGCATTACTGGTGTATTAAATCAAGATTTATGATAAGGTCCCCTCCATGAATACAGTGGCGCACATACAGCAATTATCCGGAAATTTCTTTTTTATTCAGGGACCTGACCAGGGACGGTTTCCGTTCAGCAACTCGTTTCTCATCGACGGCAGTCCAAGGGTGCTCATCGATGCCGGGGCCGGCGAGGCCATCATCCGGGAGCTGGACAAAGAAAAACGTATCGACGTTCTGCTCATCACCCATTCCCACCCGGATCATATCCTGGCAGCCCATGTTCTCAACGACAGGCACCTGATGCTGCCCAATGAAACCCCAGATTCGGTTCATGACCTGTTTGAACTGGGCAAACGGTTCACAGGCACAGACCAGGGAGCATGCTACTGGAAGAACCGGATGGTCGAGGGGTACGGATTTCATCCCTTGAAACAGCCGGACAGCCGTTTCAGCCATGGGGACAGCCTTGAATTCGGCCCTGTTCGGCTGGAGGCGGTTCATACTCCGGGTCACCTTGCTGATCATTACGGGTTTTATGAAAACCAGGCCCGGATTCTTCTGACAACAGACATTGATTTTACCGGTTTCGGGCCATGGTTCGGACATGCTGAAGCTGATCTGGAAAGAATACTGGCTGATGTGAACCATTTCCGTAACCTGGCCTCAGGGGCCTGTTTTATGTGTTCATCCCACAGGGAGCCGGCAAGTTCAGGGTTCAACAGGCTATTTGACGACTATCTTGCAGCATTCAAGAGCCATGAAAACAAGATAATCGATCTGTGTACGGGCGGAGCAGCTATTGACGAGTTGGTCAGGCAGTCTCCATTTTATGGAAACCGCTTTCCGGACCGTTATCTCCAGACGATTTACGAAAAGGTCTTAATTGAAAAGACTCTTGACCGGCTGATCCGGTCCGGAACCCTTGCCGTTGAAAACGGTGTTTATTCAAGACAGACGGAGGATATCCATGCGAACCATTGAGGAAGTCCCACTTCTATACGATATTTCAGAAGCGCTGAATGAAACCATGGAAATGAAAAAATCCCTGTACCGGGTTCTCAGTATTCTGGCTGATTCGTTGAGTCTGATCCGGGGGACGATAACACTCCTGAATCCGGATACCAATGAGATTCACATTGAGGTGGCCCACGGTATTTCAGAAAAGGCCCGCCGCAAGGCCACCTACCGGCTGGGCGAAGGGGTGACCGGAAAAGTCATTGAGAGCGGTAAAGCAGCGGTTGTTCCCAGGATCAGCGAGGACCCCTTATTCCTGAACAGGACAGATTCCCGTATTCCCAAGGACAAAATCGATTACTCCTTTATCTGTGTGCCCATTAAAAAAGGTAACCGCGTTGTGGGCGCACTGAGTGCCGACCGTCACTATGAGGGGGATGCGTCACTGCAGAAGGGTGAGAAGATCATGTCTGTTGTGGCGACCATGATCGCCCGTCACGTTATCAACCTGGAAACCATATCCCTGGAAAAGGAGAAGCTGAAAAAAGAAAACCAGCGGCTCAAAGGGGAGCTGGAAAATAAGTACAGTTTTTCAAACATCATCGGCAACTCCAACAAGATGCGCGAAGTTTTTCAGATGATTTCCCAGGTTTCCCGGAGCAATGCCACGGTGCTTATCCGGGGGGAGAGCGGAACCGGCAAGGAGCTGGTGGCCAACTCCATCCACTACAACAGCTTCAGGCAGCAGTACCCCTTTGTCAAAATCAACTGTGCCGCCCTGCCGGAGAGCCTTATTGAGAGCGAACTGTTCGGCCATGAAAAGGGCTCATTTACAGGAGCCCTGCACCAGAAAAAAGGGAAATTCGAGATGGCCAACAAGGGCACCCTGTTCCTGGACGAGATCGGCAATATGGATCTCGGCGTACAGGTCAAGCTGCTCCGTGTTCTCCAGGAAAAGGAATTTGAACGGGTCGGTGGTCACGCGACCATCAAGACCGATGTCAGGATAATTACCGCCACCAACAGCAACCTGGAAAAGATGGTGGAAAAAGGTCAGTTCAGGGATGACCTCTATTTCCGTCTCAACGTGTTTCCCATCTATATGCCGAGCCTCAGGATGAGGAAAACCGATATCATTCTTTTAGCCGATCATTTTCTTGAAAAGTACACAAAGGAAAATTTTAAGGATATCAAGCGGTTTTCAACGCCTGCCATCGACATGATGATGGAGTACCACTGGCCCGGCAACGTCCGTGAGCTGGAGAACTGCATAGAAAGGGCTGTTCTTCTGTGTAACGAAGGAGCCATCCACAGCTATCACCTTCCCCCGAGTCTCCAGACCGGAAAGGAATCCAGTACCCTGACGCGTCTTTCCCTTGAAGAGGCAGTGAACAATCTGGAAAAGGAAATGATCATCGATGCCTTGAAAAACACCAGGGGAAACATCAAAAACGCAGCCGAGCTTCTGGGAACGACCGTCAGGAAGTTTTCTTATAAAGCCGGCAATCTGGGAATCAACTACAAGGATTTCAGGTAACGGAGAATTTTTTAATTGCTGGGAACCATCGTCAACGCCGCGGCCATCGTGGCAGGGAGTATTGCGGGTCTTCTGTTCCGGGGAGGGATTCCGGACAAGTACAATAAAACCATCATGCACGCCATCAGTCTTGCGGTGCTGGTCATCGGCATCAAGGGTGCCCTGAAATCCGATGAACTGCTCATCGTTATCTTCAGCCTGGCCCTGGGAAGTCTTTTGGGCGAACTTCTAAGAATCGAAGATCATCTCGGATTCCTGGGGAAATTTCTGGAAAAACGGTTTGCCAAAAACGACGGGGGGTTCTACCAGGGATTCATTACGGCCACCCTGCTGTTCTGCGTGGGATCCATGGCCATTGTCGGTTCCCTGGAGAGCGGCCTTACAGGTAATCACCAGACCCTGTTCGCTAAATCAGCCCTGGACGGCATCACATCCATTATCCTGGCGTCAACCTTTGGCGTTGGGGTTGCCTTTTCATCTTTTCCCCTGTTTCTGTACCAGGGAGGCATCACCCTGGCTGCCGTACTGGTAAAACCGTTTCTTACACCCGATGTGGTAACCCAGATGTCGTCCGTGGGCGGGGTTCTGATTATGGCCATCGGCATCAATCTTATGGGCGCAGCCAGGATCCGCATCGGCAGTATGATTCCGGCCGTATTCCTGCCCATGGTCTGGTACATGCTCCGGCAGCTGTTCTAGAATGGGTTCAGGTCCTTCCGCCGCTCCACATGAGTCTTGCCTTGAGGACTTTGTAGTAGTTGTGATCGGAAAAGGAGATCATCTTAATTGGATTGGGGCTTTTGGCCACGATAATCCTGTCCCGGGAGTCGATATCCATGCCTTCCTGGCCGTCAAAGGTGAGCACGATGTCCGTGGGGTCGCCTTCCAGCCGGATCTCTATACCCGACGAATCCGGGACGATCAGGGGACGGTTTGTCAGGGTGAACGGGCAGATGGGGGTCAGGATGATGCCAGCTACGGCCGGGTGGATGACCGGTCCACCTGCAGCCAGGGAGTAGGCTGTTGATCCGGTTGGAGTCCCTACGATCAGACCGTCAGCCTTGAAGGTTGTGAGGTAGTTTCCGTTGATGTAAACGGCGCAGTAAGCCAGCCTGGACAGGGCCCCCTTGTTCAGGACCACATCGTTGAGCACATCCACTGAAGCGACGGTTTCTTCCTTTCGCTGAACGGTTACGGCCAGGCGCATACGCTCCTCGATAAAATACTTTCCGGCCATGACCGACTCTACAGCCTGGTAGAGTTTATCCTCAACGGTTTCAGCAAGAAACCCGACCTCCCCGAACTTGATGCCCATGAGGGGTATTCCCCGGTTTCCAACCAGCCTGGCAGCACTCAGAAACGTGCCATCCCCTCCGAGCACAATGATGCACACCAGGGTGCAGGAGGTCATGGCTGTGGCCAGGGCTTCGTCCTTGACCACATCAATATTCCTGTCGGAAAACCAGCGTCTCAGTTCTTCTGCTTTTTTGCGGGCCCTGTCATCACGCTTTACAACCAGGCCGATACACTGTTTCATGGCATAGATCTTTTTTTAAATAATATGGGTTCAGGTCATTTTCTGCCTGTTTACCGGCATCAGGGCCAAAAATGCAAGTTGTTTTTCATGCAGCCTGAAAAGTATCACCCACCAAAACCGGTTCTGTCAATTATTATTTAAGTCGCTGACAGGAGTGACCCGTTCTGTGAGTTTATCCGTTCAGTGGATTGAAGTTGTGTTTATAGAGTGAACCATATTTATTATTTACATATATACGTAAATAGTGTAATACTTCCCGGATTGCGGCGGGTAAGAAAAACTTTTACATAGCAATCAGAAATAGACTGATTGACTTATTTTCTTTCTCCTGTAAAACAGATAGGATACAGGCATATCGATGTTCAGTGTCACTAAACAGTTTTTTAAAATGATAATCATATAAAAAAGGCGGTTTCATGAAGAAAAACATGCAGACAATAGATGGAAACACCGCTGCGACCCATGTGGCCTATGCCATGAGCGATGTAGCAGCCATATACCCCATAACGCCATCCAGCCCCCTTGGCGAAATAGCCGATTCCTGGGCAGCGGCAGGCAGAAAGAATATTTTCGGTCAGATTCTGGATATCAAGCAGATGCAGTCTGAGGCCGGTGCTGCGGGCACGGTTCACGGCTCCCTGTCCGCCGGTGCACTCACCACGACGTTCACGGCTTCCCAGGGACTTCTTCTCAAGATACCCAACATGTACAAGATTGCAGGGGAGCTGCTGCCCTGTGTGTTCCATGTAACTGCCCGGGCGATTTCAGCCCATGCCCTGTCCATTTTCGGAGATCACCAGGATGTCATGGCAGCACGCCAGACCGGGTTTGCCATGCTGGCATCCGGTTCCGTGCAGGAAGCCATGGACCTGGCTCTGGTCGCCCATCTGGCAACCTTGGAAGGCCAGGTTCCCTTTCTCCATTTTTATGACGGGTTCCGGACCTCCCACGAAATCCAGAAAATCAACGTCATTGATTACGACGACATGGCATCCCTGTTCAACTGGGAAGCCCACCGCAGGTTCAAGGCAAGGGCCATGAATCCGGAGAGCCCCAACACCCGGGGTACGGCCCAGAATCCGGACATCTATTTCCAGGGCCGGGAAGCTGCCAACGCCTATTACCAGAAAATTCCCGCCATCGTGAAACGGACCATGGAACGGGTCGAAAAGATTACCGGCAGACCCTACCGGCTGTTCGACTATGTGGGTGATCCCGAAGCCGACCGGGTCATCATTGCCATGGGTTCCGCCTGTGAAGCCATTGAAGAGTCCATCAACCTTCTCAATGCCAGCGGTGAGCGGGTCGGCCTGGTAAAAGTCCGCCTGTACCGTCCCTTTGATACGGCAGCACTCATGGAAGCCATACCTGTTACTGCTGAAACCGTGACTGTTCTCGACAGGACCAAGGAACCCGGAAGCATCGGCGAACCCCTGTATACGGATGTGTGCACAGCATTCATGGAAAAAGGCGAGGGTCCGAGGATCCTGGGAGGCCGCTTTGGCCTGGGTTCCAAGGAATTCAACCCGCCCATGATTAAGGCGGTGTTTGACAATATGAAGTCCCAGGGCCCGAAAAACCATTTCACCGTGGGCATCGTGGATGATGTAACCGGCACCTCTCTTGATGTGAAACCCGGATTTGACCCGGCTCCCGAGGGAACGGTCAGCGCCAAGTTCTGGGGACTAGGATCCGATGGAACCGTAGGTGCCAACCAGAGCGCCATCAAGATCATCGGAGACAACACCGAGAAATACGCCCAGGGCTACTTTGCCTACGATTCCAAGAAATCCGGCGGTATCACCATCTCCCACCTGCGTTTCGGCGATGTTCCCATCCAGTCCACCTACCTGATCAACAGGCCCGATTTTGTTGCCTGCCACAAGCCCAATTACGTGGGGATCTACGACGTCCTGGAAGGCATCAAGGAGGGTGGAACCTTTCTGCTCAATTCAGCCTGGACTGTCGAGGAAATGGAAAAGTACATTCCCGGCACTGTCAGAAAAACCATCTACGACAAAAAGCTCAAATTCTACAGCGTGGATGCCGTCAAAATCGCCGGTGAGGTCGGGCTGGGCAACCGGATCAACATGATCATGCAGACCTGTTTCTTCAAACTGGCCAATGTTCTTCCCTTTAAAAAAGCCATAGAACTTCTCAAGAAGGACATCAAGAAGACCTACGGCAAAAAAGGGGACAAGATCGTCAACATGAACATCGACGCCGTGGACAAGACCCTGGACAACCTGGTTGAAATCCAGGTTCCCAAGTCCTGGAAAGATGCCGCTGGAGCCATTGGTGAGGCGGAAAAGGCAACAGCCTTTGTGGACAACGTCATGCGGCCCATCCTTGCCCAGAACGGCGACAAACTGCCGGTCAGCGCGTTCACACCCGACGGCTTTTTCCCCAACGCAACCAGCCAGTACGAGAAACGGGGCGTTGCCATCAATGTTCCCGAGTGGATCTTTGACAACTGCATTCAGTGCAACCAGTGCTCCTTTGTCTGCCCCCATGCGGCCATCATTCCGGTAATCGCCACGGAAGACGAGCTCAAGGGCGCTCCGGCAACCTTTGCAACCGTTGAAGGGAAAGGCAAGGAAATGAAGGGGTACCGGTTCAGGATCCAGGTGAACCCCCTGGACTGCCAGGGTTGCGGCAACTGTGCCGATATCTGTCCGGCCAAGGTGCCGGCTCTGGTTATGAAACCTCTGGAGACCCAGACCGAGGTCGAGGTGCCCAACCATAAGTTCTCCCTTTCCATCGGGTTCAAGTCAGCCCTGGGAAAACGGGAGACCGTCAAGGGAAGCCAGCTGTACCAGCCCCTGCTTGAGTTCTCCGGCGCCTGTGCCGGGTGCGGTGAAACACCCTCTGTCAAGGTCCTCACCCAGCTGTTCGGCGAACGCATGACCGTTGCCAATGCCACGGGCTGCAGCTCCATCTGGGGCGGGTCCGCACCGTCAACACCCTATTGCACCAACCAGGACGGTTTTGGCCCTGCCTGGGCCAGCTCCCTGTTCGAGGATGCCGCCGAGTACGGGTACGGGATGATGCTGGCCTTCAGGAACCGGAGACTGAAACTGGCGGACAATGTGAAAAAGGCCCTGGAAACAGATGTTTCCGCTGATATAAAAGAAGCCCTTGCCGGGTGGCTGAACGGCATGAACGATGCCGAAACCTCCAGGATCTATGGCGATAAGCTCAAGGCTCTCCTGGCAAAGCCCACCAGGAATGCACTTCTGAATGCCATCGGTGAAGATGCCAACCTGTTTGTGAAAAAATCCCACTGGATATTCGGTGGTGACGGCTGGGCCTATGATATCGGGTACGGCGGTCTGGACCATGTCATTGCATCGGGTGACGACATCAATATCCTGGTCATGGACACGGAAGTCTACTCCAATACCGGAGGCCAGTCCTCCAAGGCAACCCCCACCGGCGCCATTGCCAAGTATGCTGCTACGGGTAAGAAGATCGGGAAAAAAGAACTGGGCAGAATGGCCATGACTTACGGGTATGTGTATGTGGCCTCCATTGCCATGGGCGCCAACAAACAGCAGACTCTCAAGGCCTTTGTGGAGGCCGAGGCCTATCCCGGACCCTCCCTGATCATCAGCTATGCCCCCTGTATCAACCAGGGTATCCGCAAGGGTATGGGTAAAACCCAGCTTGAGGCAAAACTTGCCGTTGAATCCGGATTCTGGCCCCTGTACCGGTACAACCCGCTCCTGTCAGACAAGGGTGAAAATCCCTTTATCCTGGATTCCAAGGAACCTGACGGAACCCTCCAGGAGTTCCTGTCCGGCGAGAACCGGTTTGCAGCCCTGGAAAAGAGCTCCCCGGCCGAGTCAAAACGGCTGAGGGCCAAGATAGAACAGGAAGTCAAGGATCGGTATGCACTCCTGAAGCACATGGCGGCGTCTCCATCCGCTGAATAGCACAAGTCGTACTTTTTCAGTCCAAAGCCGGCCAGGGAATTACCCTGGCCGGCTTTTTTTCGCCTTCCGGCCCGGTCCACGGTATACGCATCACCCATCCATCCCAGGGTGTTTCCAGGTTCAAAGCGCAATGATTTGTTTTTCGAAGATAAATGGTATAATCTAAGGGCATTAGGAAGTGAGATCGGATCATCTGCTCCCGGTATAAGGGCACAGGTGAATAAACAACGACTTTCCAGAACAAGGAGTACCTATGATCGTATTGAATGTGAACGGTACCAAAAGGCAGGCCGACGTGGATCCGGACACACCCCTGCTGTGGGTTTTGAGGGACAGCCTGGGAATCACGAGTGTGAAATACGCCTGCGGCATTGCCGAATGCGGTATGTGCACGGTTCTCATTGACGGCCAGGCCCAGCGCTCCTGTGTCGTAACCGTAAAGGACGTTATTGGCAACGAGATCACCACCATCGAGGGTCTGCCCGAAAATCATCCGGTAAAGGTCGCCTGGATCGAAAAGCAGGTACCCCAGTGCGGATACTGCCAGCCCGGTATCATGCTCCAGGCGGTTGATTTTCTCTCGCGGCAGCCAAGTCCGACCCAAGAGCAGATAATCGACGCAATGGACACTGTAATTTGCCGTTGCGGCACCCATCCCCGGATCAAAGATGCGATAGGGTTGGCCGCGCAGATAGCCTCACGTCAGGAGGGCAAGTCATGACCACATTGATGACACGGAGAGATTTTCTGAAGAAAGGCAGCCTTGTGATCGCGGCAGCGGCCGTGTCCGGCAGGGTGGATCTGTTCAATGTTTCGCCGGTAATGGCCGGCGCGGATGTTCCTTTCAAGCCCCACGCGTTTCTGGAGATCACTGCGAATGACACCGTAACGGTGTGGGTGGGCCAAACCAACCTCGGCCAGGGAACCCACACCGGTATTCCCATGATCATCGCGGATGAGCTGGACGCAGCCTGGGAAAAGGTGCAGGTGAAAATGGCCCTTGCGGCGGAACCGTTCAAGAGCCCTGTATGGCATGCCCAGGCGACCGGAGGCAGCAGCAGTATCCGCCACCGCTGGGATCTGCTCCGTAAGGTCGGGGCTGCCGCCCGGCAGATGCTGGTCCAAGCGGCGGCGGACCAGTGGGGAGTTTCCCCAGGACAATGCGTCACAAAAGAGGGCAGGGTGATTCACCCGGACGGACGCAGCCTAACCTATGGTAAACTGGCGGAGGCCGCCGGCAAACGGCCGGTTCCTGAAAATCCGCCACTGAAAGATCCGAAGGATTACCGCATTATCGGCACCCATAGAGAGCGGCTGGACATCCCGGACAAGGTGATGGGCAGAACTGTTTTCGGCATGGATTTCACCGTACCGGGTATGTGCATCGCGATTGTGGCCCGCCCTCCCCGGTACGGGGCCTCGTACCTGTCCTATGATGAAACTGCGGCCATGGCTGTCAAAGGTGTGATCAGGATTGTTCCCCTTGAGAACAGGATCGCGGTGTGCGCGGAAACGACCTACGCGGCCATGAAAGGCCGAGACTCCCTCAACGTTAAGTGGTCCAAGGGCTCCCATCCCGACCTGAACGATGAGACCCTGGACGCCCTGTTCAAGTTGCAACTCGAAAAACCGGGTACTGTGGCCAGAAGCGGCGGCAATGTGGAAAAAGCCATGGCTGAGGCCGTCCGGACCATAGAACAATCCTACTCCCTGCCCTACATCTCCCACGCCCAGGCCGAGCCGCTGAACTGCACCGCCCATGTTGAAAAAGAACGCTGCAGAATCTGGGTGCCGACCCAGGGACAGACCGTCACCCAGCTCACGGCATCCAGGATAACCGGCCTGCCGCTGGAAAAGGTCGAAGTCATGACCCTGCCCGCCGGAGGCGGTTTCGGCCTGCGGGGGGAACCCGACCTTGTCGTTGATTCGGTGATGCTTTCCAAAGAGCTGAACCGCCCGGTCAAGGCCGTTCAGACCCGTGAAGACGAGTTTGCCAACGACCGTTTCCGGCCCGCGAGCCAGTGCAGGATAAAGGCCGGACTGGATAAGGACGGCCGCGTGACCGCATGGTCGCATACGGTTGCAGCGCCTTCTGTGATGTCCAGGCTGATGCCTCAGCTTGTGAAGGACGGCATCGACCATGACGCAGTATCGGGCATCACGGACATGCCGTATTCGATCCCGAACCTGCTGGTGAACTACGTGATGATCGATACTCCCGTGACCGTCGGGTGGTGGCGTTCAGTGGGATTCTCCGTCAATGCATTCACGGTGGAATCCTTTATGGATGAACTGGCCCATGCGGCGGGAAAGGATCCCGTTCAATTCCGTCTGGATCACATGGAAAAAGGCTCCAGACCCTATCACCTCCTGTCATTGCTGGCGGAGAAATCGGGCTGGGGATCTGCCGTTCCCCAGGGCAGGGCAAGGGGCGTTGCCGTGGTCTCCTGTTTCGAGTCATTTGCGGCCCACATGGCAGAAGTCTCGGTCAATGAAAAAGGCCGGATCACCGTTCATCGGGTGGTCTGTGCCCTGGACTGCGGCACGGCTGTCTATCCGGACGCGATCCGGGCCCAGGCCGAAGCTGGTGTCGTCATGGGAGTGAGCGTGGCTTTTCATGAAAAGGTTCATTTTGAAAACGGCGGCGTGAACACGTCCAATTACGATTACTATCCCGTGCTGACCATGTCCGAAGTGCCGGAGATAGAGGTTCACATCTCCCGGAACACCCTAAAGGCAGGCGGAGTCGGCGAGCCTGTTTTCCCGTCAGTGGGACCCGCCGTGGCCAATGCCGTTTTCAAGGCCACGGGTGTGCGACTGAGGGAACTGCCCTTTAAAAGAGAACTGCTGACCAGGGGGTGAACCAAAGGCTTCAGGATTAAAAAATGACTCCCCGGGCATATGTCGGGCCGCCGGATCCGGAGGTTGCAAGGGAGTACGAATCCCCGATACTCCCGGTACCACCCTGAAACCTACCGATGCCAGGTTTGATGCATTCTTCCCCGGCCACACTGTCGATCCTCTGGAGTTCGGCAAAATGGTTGCCACTTCCGAAGGTCCCGAGGGATGGATCCGCCGGGCCGGCAACCCTCTTCCGGTGTGAAGATCTATCATCAAAAACCTGAAGGTCACAAAAAACATATCCACGCATCGCCCCCCCTCTGAAAGCCCGAAGAAGGACAATCCGGCAAAGTTATGTTTGTAAAATACGATACAAACTATAATCGATATGTATACGAATAAAATTAATAAAAATTTGTTGACATTTAGTAATTTCCAAATTAATTAATCAATTATTGTTTTTTTGATAGTTAAATATAGAATATTCATTCTATATCTGCTGCTCATAAATAATTTGTTTTGATTGTATATATCTATTTATATGAGAATTATTTAGATATCTCTCAAATATATGGAATAATAGTATTTCAATTATAACTATATTTATTATTATGATGGAGCATGAATGATATTTAAAAAGAGTATATTTATATGGGTATTAATATCTATATTTTTTAATTTACACATCTATTTATTCCTACATTCCAAGAAACTTCAGAAAATTATACACTCGTAGCTTCCATGGTTTCCGGACAGGCCGGTATTCTTGGCGCCATTGGTGTCTCCCCGGCCTATGCCGAAGCAGCCAACCGGCCTCCGGACTGCTCCGGAGCCCACCCCAGCGTGGATACCCTGTGGCCGGCAAACAACAAAATGGTACCGGTCGATATACTGGGAGTGATCGATCCCGACGGTGACCCGGTACACATCACCATACAGTGTATTTACCAGGATGAACCAATAAGCTCGGGGAAAAAAGACGCCGAGGACGCAACCGGTATCGGAACGGCAACGGCTGTCTTACGGGCCAAACGCCTGGGAGCCGGGGACGGACGGGTATATCACATCTATTTTCAGGCTTCCGACAGCAGCGGCAATGCGAGCACCGGTCATGTGACGGTACGGGTGGACCATGACCAGTCCGGCAGACCGGCCGTTGACGGGGGAGCCATCTACCCGTCCACCCAATTCAATACGGACTGCCGCTTTGCTGAAAACCCGGCGATTGTAAAACTGACAAACCCGGCGGACCGTTCTGTGATCGGCACGACCCTGCCGCATATTACCGTCGAATTCTGCACCCCGGGGGGAATCGATCCGGCAAGCTTTACCGCATATATCAACGGCACGGACAGCACAGGGCTGTTTAACTTGTCCGGAAGCGAGGCCGACTTCCAGGTATCTTCCCCCCTGCCGGAAGGCCTCAATACCGTTATCATCTCGGCCAGGGATGTATCCGGCAATCCTGTTCAGGCGATCTCGACCTTTACCGTGGCGCCGTCAAACCATCCCATTCGCTATCTCTTTTCTATCCAGGGCAGTGACTGGGTGTTCGCATCACCGGGTGACGGCACATGCACCGGCTATCGAAACGCCTGGGATCTTGGGATTCCGGCTTGTGAGGGCATTTGCGCCCTGAGCGCCTCCGGCCGGGAGCCAAACCTCCTTTACAGCCGCTGCGGACTCCAGGATGTGTTCCAGTCACCGGGTGACGGGACCATGGACGTGTTCATGACCGGCGCCCGAATCGGTACCGAGGCCGGCGACACGATCCTGTCCGGCCATTGGGACGGAAACGGGGTTTATTATTACACCGTTGCCGGCCGCCCCTGCATCTATGGATCGGGCGGAGACTTCACCCGAACACCCTTTCTGCAGAACACACAAATCGGGATTTCCGATACCGACACCATCCACGGCCTGGCCCTTGACACGGACGGCGGCCTCTATTTCACGGGTCCGGACAGGCTCTCCATCCTCTATTCCTCCGGAGACGGGAGCAACAGCCTTTTTCTATCCGATACGGATCTGGGCGTGCCGGGCTCACGCTTGAGCGCCTTTTCCATGCTTCAGGCAAACCGCCCGCCTGCCGTGGCCATCATCTTCCCGGTGGACGGATCCTCGGTTAAAACGTCAACCCCAGCCCTGACCGTCAGTTTTGTGAAAACCGACGCCGACATCGCCACCTCGACCTTCACCGCACAGCTCAACGGGAGCGATGTCACCCGGCTGTTCACGGTTTCTGCCATGGGCGCATCCTGGCAGGTGGACGGCGGCCATGCCCTTCCCAGCGGGCAGAACCTTTTGACCGTCACGATCCGGGATACCCTGGGAGCCGAGGCCTCCGCCACCTCCCGGTTCTTTGTCGATATCCTGCGGGCCCTTCCCCAGGCCGCCCCCAACACCGGACCGGCGCCGCTCACCGTCCGTTTCACCACGGCCGGGGAAGATCCGGACGGTTCCATCCAGCTCTTCCGGTGGGATTTCAACGGAGACGGTTCGTGGGACACCTATGACACCGTGGCCGCTGACCATACCTATACCTATTCAGCTCCGGGGACCTTTCAAGCCACCCTGTATGTCAAAAGCAGCACCGGCAACAGCGCCACCGCATCGGTCAC
This sequence comes from Pseudomonadota bacterium, assembly GCA_043806875.1. Lineage (GTDB taxonomy): Bacteria > Desulfobacterota > Desulfobacteria > Desulfobacterales > Desulfobacteraceae > JAZDGN01. Next base: position 4,718 of record JAZDGN010000014.1, on the reverse strand, counting down.
CATCACGGTGGAAAACAATCCGCCCACGGCCACGGCCGATGCCAGCCCTTCCAATGGCGCAGTCCCCCTGAGCGTCCATTTCACGGGCTCGGGCTCGGACACCGACGGCTCCATTGTTCTGTTCGAGTGGGATTTCGACGGAGACGGCCTCTTTGACTGGTCCTCCGGCACAACGGGCAATACCGTCTTCACCTATACCGAACCCGGCTCCTTCAACGCCGTTTTCAGAGTCACCGACAACAACGGATTGATCGCAACCGCCCACCCGGCGACAACCATCGTCAGAACGGGGCAGCCCGGATCACCCACGGCCACGGCTTCGGCCGCTCCGGCTTCCGGAAACGCTCCCCTGGTGGTAACCCTGACCGCAGCGGGCTCGGATCCGGACAACGATATCGTGCTCTACGAGTGGGACTTTGACGGGGATGGCACCTACGACTGGTCCTCCCCCACACCGGGTCCTGTCCAGCACACATACACCCAGGCGGGAACCCACATAGCAGCCCTGAAGGTCACCGACGCCACGGGTCTTGTCGGCATCGACCAGGTCCTGATAACGGTCAACCTCAAGACTTCCCTGAGTCTGGGCACCGACACCGTGGGGTTCGTCAACGGTTCGGTCGCCCTGACCACAACCGATGTCCGGACAACCCTCAGCGCCGGGTCCGAGGTGACACTGGTGATCCTGAATAAGGACGGAGCCGTCGTCCGGACCCTGGTGAACAACGCCTTTCGGGAGCCGGGCACCTACAGCGACACCTGGGACTGCACCGATGACAGCGGCATCCTGGTCAACGACGGTGTTTATTATGCGGTCCTCTATTATACGGTGGACGGGAAGATTTTCTCCCTGGACCTGACCCATACCACCGGCGGCACCCGCTTCAACCCGCCCCGGAGTTCCACGGGAGGCACCAGCGGCAGGCCGGCCCTGTCCAGACCCTTTGAAGACGCGTTTCTGCCCGTGACTTTCAACCTGAGTCGGGCTGCTGAAGTGACCCTCTTCGTGGGCATCCTCTACACTTCGGACACGCGGGTCAGGACCATTTTCAACCGGTATCCCATGCCCAGGGGAAGCCACACCTTCTACTGGGACGGCCTTGACGACACCGGCGCCATTGCCCTGCCTCCTCCGGGAGACTACCTGGTGCTGGGAGTCTGGGGCTACACCCTGCCGGACAACGCATTGGTCATGACAGGGCAGGCCCCATCCATAACCAACGTGACGGCCACACCCAACTACTTCAACCCGTTCAGCGAATCCTGTGACGGCACCGGCAACGATGCCGGTGTGATGCTGACCTTCACCCTGTTCGAACCCGCGGCCACGGTGGCATTCAAGGCCTACAGCCTGGAGACCGGAAACCTCGTCCGCACGGATCTGCGGCACGATTTTCCGGCCGGAGCCAACACCTACCTGTGGGACGGAAAAAACGACACCGGCGAGTATGTGGACATTGACGACTATCAGATCGGCATCATCGCCACCGATGCCCAGGGCAACCCATCGCTCTTGACCTACACCCTCGTCAAAATCGACTACTAAACCAAACAGGAGATATATCCATGACAACCAATGCGTTTACCCGGGGATTCCTTCTGAGAACAGTCGCGGTTGCAGCTTTTTTACTTCTTGCCCTCAATGCCCTTCCGTCCTTTGCCTACAACTGGTCCTGGGACCAGGGTCACGACTGTGTCCAGGGACAGGACGGGTGGGGCAAGTGGGGATATGACGGCAATTTCAAAGGAAGCGAGCCCACCAAGGAATGCTGTCAGCAGAACTGCACGGTGTGTCCTGTCTACGCCAACACCGGCCGTTACCAGAAAACCTGGACAGACCTCAGGGTTCCCGGAGTCGGCCCGGCCCTGACCATAACCCGGACCTATAACAGCCAGGAGTGGTCTTCCGGACTCCTGGGGTACGGCTGGACCTTCAATTTCGGGAAAAAGGTCATCATCGCCCGCAACAGGGACGGTGAAAAAATCATCGGGGTTCAGCTCAGAACCGGTGAAAAAAACTATTACCGGGAAGGCCTTGACGGATCCCTTACCCGGCTGACGGAGTACGGGGCCACCTATGACCTGATCAAGAGCAGCGACACCGCCTACACCATCCGTCATCACGACGGGACCTGGTACGAACTGCGGGACGACGGTAAAATCGACCGGATCATTGATAAGAACCGGAACGAACTGGTTTTCTCCTACAGCGCGGCCGGATGCCTGGAGCGGATCACCAATGCCTCGGGCAACACCGTGGACATCCAGCTCGGGGTCAACGGCAAGATAGCCAGCATCTCGGATAACCTGGGCCGGACCGTCACCTACGGATACGACCTGAACGGCAATCTCACCGGCGTCACCGATCCCCTGGGCAATACCCTCAGGTACGAGTACGACACCAACAACTATCTTGTACGGATCATCGATGCCAGGGGCAATCCGGTTGAATCCGTCACCTACGACAATCATCAGCCGGCCCGGGTCGCGACCATCCTGGAAAAAGGCGAGAACTACACCATCGGCTATTATGACGGTTATACCCGGAAAAGCGATTCCAGGGGCAACACCTGGACCTATTACTACAACGATGTCGGCGTCATCGAGCGGTTCATCGATCCCTTTGGAAACGAGAAGAAGCAGCAGCCCAACAAAATCACCGCCACCAGCGTGGACTGGGAAGAGGATTACAACGGCAACCGCACCACCTACACCTATGACTCAGATGGCAACGTGCTATCCAAAACAGACGCCCTGGGCAATACCTGGACCCACACCTACGCACCGGGCTCCCGTCTGAAATCGAGCACAACAAGCCCGAGAGGTACCCAGACCACCTACACCTACAATACCAGCGGCAACCGGACATCGGTAACCCGGGATGCTGGCGGACCGCTGGCAGCAACCACATCGTTTGTTTATGACACGGCCGGCAACATGACCCGGGAAATCGACCCCCTGGGTAATATTACCCGCTACGAGTATAATACTTCGGGCAATCTTCTCAAGCTGACAGATCCAACCGGCAATACCATCACCTACACCTATGACGATTTCGGAAATCGACTTTCCACCACCGACCCCAACGGCAATACCACTTCCTTTACCTATGACCTGAATGGCAAATTGCTTACCATGACCGATGCCCTGGGCAACACCACCCATTACGCCTGGGATGCCAACGGCAACCGGACGGCCGCCACTGATCCCGAAGGCCATACAACAACCCTGGAATATGATGCGTTCAACCGCCTGATCAGGCAGAGTGACCCTGTTGGCAACACCACTGCGTTTACCTATGATCATAATGATAAGATTACCAGCATCACCGATATCCGCGGCAACACCACGACCAGCACCTATGACGTCCTGGGCCGATTAACTGCCCAGGCCGATGCCATGGGCCAGGTTACATCATTTACCTATGACAGCAACGGGAATCTGCTCTCCCGCATTGATGCCAACGGCAATACAACTTCTTACACCTATGATGCCATGAACCGGCAGATCTCTGTTACCGATGCCCTGAGCGGCACGATCCTGTACACCTATGATGCAGAGGGCAATCTCCTCACTGTCACCGATGCCAGGGGCAATATAACAACCTTCAGCTATGATGCCCATGGCAGGCTTGTGAAAGAAACCCGGCCCATGGGTCAGGAGACACTTTACCAGTACGACCTTGCCGGCAATCTTGTTGATAAAACAGATGCTGAGGATCAGATTACCAGATACACCTATGATGCCGGTGCCAACCTTGCAACCATTGACTATTTTGCAGCCGACAACGCAACCACACCGGAAAGCACCATCACATTGACCTATGACAATGCCGGCCGGCTCACAGGCTATGACGACGGTGTAACCTCTGCCCAGAACACCTATGATCCGACAAATAAAAAGCTTAGCGAAACAATCCACTACGGCACCTTCTCCCTGGCCTATTCCTATGAATGGTACGCCGACGGCACCAAAAAAAGCCTTACCATGCCCGACGGCACCCGTTATACCTATACCTACCAGGCGAACAACCAGCTTACAGGCGTTGACATACCAGGGCAAGGGACAATTTCTTATAATGCCTATGATGGATACAGACCCTCCCGTATCACCCTGCCGGGCAATACAACGACGGTGTATTCCTACGACCCCATGATGCGTATCACCGGTATCACGGTAAAAGACCCTGCCCAAACCATCCTGATGAACTATCAGTACGCCTATGACACTGTGCATAACATCACCGGAAAAGTAACAGAGCACGGCACATACACACATGGTTACAGTAAGTTATATCAGTTGACGGAATCAAATTCTCCGGTTTATGATGCGGAGACATTTGCGTATGATCCTGCCGGGAACCGACTGACTGCTGCGGACACCTCCGGCACCTGGAGCTACAACCAGAACAACGAACTTCTCGGTTATGATGGAACTACGTACCTGCATGACAACAACGGCAGTATGATCCGGGAAACCGGCACCTCGGGAACCACAACTTATACCTACAACGCTGCCGGCAGATTAACCAGGGCTGCAACATCGGATCAAGGGGTCATCGGCTCCTACTACTATGATCCATTTGGACGGAGGCTGTGGAAAGAAGCAAATGGGACCAGGACATATTTTCTTTATACCGATGAAGGCCTTGCTGGCGAATACACTGCTGCCGGAATCGCCCTCAAGACCTATGGCTACAAACCCGGTTCCACCTGGAC
>JAZDGN010000013.1:0-4697 GCA_043806875.1 Pseudomonadota bacterium | reverse complement strand
AGAAATCAGGTTCTTATCAAGGGTCCACCTCATGGAGGTGGCGATCGATTATATTGAGGTGATTGGAAGAGAGAGTTCTGCCATGGGAAAATCCCTTTGCGAAGTGGTGCTCATTTCCGGGTTCCTGGGTGCCGGCAAGACGACCCTCCTGCGAAACATCCTGAGCTGGCCCGGGGATCTTTCAGGCACAGCCATTCTGGTCAATGAATTCGGCAGAATCGGGATCGATGGGCAGTTGCTGGAAGGGTTCGGCCCGCCAGTGGTGGAAATGGTCAATGGCTGTATCTGCTGCACACTTCAGGCAGATTTGATCAAGACTGTGCGCGATATCCTGGATCGTTTCCATCCAACACGGTTGCTTATTGAGGCGACCGGTGTCGCCGATCCCGTCGATATCCTCAAGACGTTGAATCAACCCCAGTTCCAGAATGAATTGAAAGTAACCAAAGTGGTCACAGTCATCGATGCAGATTTCTGGGAAGCAAAGGAGAATTTCGGACCCCTCTTTTACAATCAGGTCAGGGTGGCGGATCTTGTGCTGCTGAACAAGGTGGACCTGCAGCTCCCCGAAATGGTGAGCCGCTATCTTTCCGAAATTCAGGAGACTTCCCCCTCCAGTTCTGTGGTGCCTACTCACCACTGTCAGGTGGACCCGGAAGTGCTATGGAAGCCTCGCGGCCCGCAGGCATTCAAGGTGGATCCCTTCTTCACGATGCTTCATGGCCCGTATCAGGATTCGCAAGACAGCACCAAGTTCGGTTTTGTGACCTTCTCCTTCGAATCTGAAGCCCCTTTTCAAGAAGAGTGTTTCCGCGAGTTTCTGACCTCCCTGCCCGTACAAGTCTATCGAATCAAGGGATATGCCCTCTTCCGGGACAAACGGGTTTTTCTCAACCACGTGGGTGGGAAAACCGAGTGGATCGATGCGGATGAGAAGGGGAACACGAACCTTGCCTTTGTGGGCTGGCAAGTTGATGAGCAACTGATTGTGGACAAAATGCAGCTCTGCATCAAGCAGTGAGAGGTGTTTCAGATCCACCATCTATAGCGATTGCCAGAATAATGTTCCGAATGGAGCTCGTTACCAAACGGAATAGATTTATGATATTTACTATAAATGATATTCCGTCAACAAACCCTTTTAAAAGGAGGTTTTATGTATGAAGCACTGATTAAATATTTCAATAAACAACCCAGAATCGGCACCCTCAGCACCGCGAGCAAAGACGGCAAAGTGAATGTTGCCTTCTTTGGCTCTCCAAGCATGATTGATGAAAAAACCATCGTCATGGGACTTGGCCATAACCGGACATTCGCTAACCTGAATGAAAATCCGAATGCAGTGTTTATGATCATGGAACCCGGGGAATCCCCGCTTCTATGGAAGGGGATACGGCTTTATCTCAAGATGACCGAGTGCGAAACATCAGGGGATAAACTTTATGAAATTCAGGGGAAAAGTGGTGAAAAGGTGGGCATGGAAAAGGCGAAAAAAATGATCCATGCGTATGTAGCATTCGAAATCCTTGAAATTAGGCCTGTGGCTGATTTCGGCCAGAGCTGGAAGAAATCCATCGGCGCGGAATGATCTCGCAATGGCTGTAATTTTTTTATTTCGCTTCAATCATTGCACCATTCTGATTCATCGCTATCTGGCCGAACCAGGAAATGCCGTCATGACAAAAATGAATCAACCCCCTGTTTTCTGTGAAAAGTATTGTATGATCTGCAAAGGCGCCCGGTCGGGAAACTACCTGTGCAAAGCGCTTCAGAAACTTGAGTTAACCCTCCTTGGGGAAAACGGCTGCTTTTGGGGCAAGGCCAGGACCCGGTACTACGGTGTCACTCCGGATCAGAAAATCCCGGATGATTTTTACAGTGAAAACACAAAGCAATGAACGGCTCCGGGTTAAGATCCAGATCCCTAAAGTGCGTTCATTTGCCATTTCTAAAAGGCGGATTCCCCTTTCGGTTATCCACGACTTCCTACGTCATCCATGAATCGATACTTGCCAATCTTCTACTTTTAGGACCCCACATGGATGAGGTGGAACTGGTTTTCTTTGAAACCCGCAGAGAAACCAACCTTCCTTCCCTTCAAGATATTCAGGACATGAGGCAGGTGGCCGCAGACCTGGATATCACCTACAACGTGCATCTGCCGGGAGACCTGTTTTTTGGGGACCCGAACCCGTTCCTACGGGCACGGTTTCGGGAAACAACCATGCGTTTTTACGAGCGAACGTTGCCCCTGGATCCAACGCTGTATATCCTGCATCTTGACAGCCGAAGAGCTGATGGTATGGCGGAGCGTGACTCGAACGCCTGGGCGGATCGTGTGGAGGAATCCCTGACCGCCCTGGTGGAAAACGGACTTGATCCCGGTCGGGTGGCGGTGGAGAATCTGGAATACCCTCTGGATAAACTTATGCCGTTTGTGGAACGTTTGGGGTTAAAAACATGCCTGGATATCGGGCATCTGATCCTTTACGGCCATGATCTTCAGGCCCAATTGGACAGGCACCTTTCCAGAAGCGCCATGATCCATCTACATGGCGTCCGGGAAGGCGTGGATCATCTGGGAGTTCAGTGGATTTCACCAGGAGACTGGGAGATGATCCGCCGCGTTTTGGCAGACTATACCGGCGGGCTTTCCATCGAGATTTTTTCAATGGATGATCTGGCAGCATCCCTTGACCGATTAATGAAAACAATACCGTTTACCCAGCCTCAGTCTGGATAGAAGGCAGACAGGGCCAATGCCTTCTGTTGGTCATATCACACCACCAGGACCATGCTGTACCAGACCGGCAGCAGGCGTCCCTCCGGGTCGAATTCCACCTTGAACCCTAACGGGGCGACCGTAGCCCCGATATCGATCCCGTAGGCATCCATGGACGGTCTGGCCAGATGGGGGAAACTACAGGGCTCAGGATAGGCACAGGTCTCACACTGGACGCAAAGGACCATCGCAAAAGCAAAAGGGCTTTTACCGGCCAGCATGGCTTCTTTTTCAATGGCCAGGGTAACATCCTGTCCTTTCTGAGGATCTGTTGTTTGAATAATCAATGCATTGGAGTACTGTGCAAATGCTTCCATGAACATCTCCGGAGAGATGCTCAGGTGCGGTGGACAGGTCCAGTAGCGGCCCCAGCGGTTACATCCGAAACGACATTTCAGATAGGAGCGATGATCAAATACAATCATGTGGGTATCAATGAGTCTGGCAGCCAGCGCACCCAGATCCAGGGCTTTTTTCACAAGATGCTGATAGGTGTCGGTCATGGAGAATCCTTTCGTTAAACAGGTGACAGGAGTCCGGCGATTCTTTTCACCTCGTATTCTCAAGATATCATCAAAAATCAATCGGATTGCACTAACGAGGCCCTATACTGCGGGACAGGGCGCATCAGTGCCTGAAGTATGACACTGATCTGTGTTTCAATATGTTGCATTGCACATAAAATATCAATCAAAATTAACATCAAACTTAATTTCAAAAACTGAGCACAAGAGACCTGGCAGACCTCTTGAATCTGCTCATCTTAACTTCGCGCGGGATTGTCGCCGTCTGGACTTATCTCAGATGAACATCGCCGCATGATGTTTTTCGATGTTTGATATTGAACGTATTGGGATTATCTGATAGTTGATCATAAAATCAGTTCACCATTTCGGTTGTTCGATCTGTCGAAATGTTGAATTGTCCAATATATTTGTTATGTTGATACGCATTCACCCTTCAAACTGAACTGGTTTCTTTCCGTAATCTTTTAATAAACACGGAATCCAGGGAAAAAAGAGGAGTACCTCTCCATGAAAATCGTTGGAATTGCATGCAGTCCCCGAAAAGGGAAGGCCACGGCCCATGCTTTGGAAGAATGCCTTAAAGCCGTCCAGGCAGCTGTACCGTCCATGCTGATAGAAATGCTGGAATTGGCCGATTTTGAATTTAATGGCTGCATGGCCTGCGGGAAATGCATGAAAGAATTTAAATGCAGCCAAGAAGACGATTTCAACAGAATCATTCCCTCTCTGGATGATCCTGAATTGGCCGGAATCATCGTCGCTACACCGGTTTACTTTGGTACCATGACTTCCCAGTGCAAGGCTTTCCTGGATCGCTGCGTGATTTTCCGGAGAAACGGATTTCGTTTTCACAACAAGGTCGGTGGGGTAATCGCCGTCGGCGGAGTCCGCAATGGCGGACAGGAATTGACCATCCAGGCGGTTCATGCCGCTATGCTGATCTGGGACATGGTAGTGGTCGGTGATGGCCGCCCGACATCCCATTTTGGCGGCACCGTCTGGAGCAGCCATCCTGACGAGGTTACCGGTGATACATTCGGACTGCAGACCGTCCATAATTTGGGCAAAAGAGTGGCGGAACTGGCGTTTAAGCTTCACGGATAACATTTGCTAAAAAAGGAGTATTTAATAAAATGGAATCCGGTAAAAAGATAGTGGTCGAAGTGATGTATAAAGCAGATTACTGCCTCCCCTGCCTGTTCATGGATGCCGCCGTTCAGGAAATACTGCCGCAATATGAAGATCGCGTGGAATACCGGCGCGTGGATATCATGATCGGAAAGGGCAAAAAGCGCTTCCTGGAGCTCTCCTGCGAATTGTTCGGAGAAGATGCCGTTCATAAGCAGATTCGGCTCGCTCCGGTCCCTTCTCTGCTGATCAATGGCGAA
>JAZDGN010000012.1:0-5151 GCA_043806875.1 Pseudomonadota bacterium | reverse complement strand
TTCATCGACTGGGCCGCCATCCTGCTCGTCACGGTGCCCATCTTCATGCCCATTGCCATGGAGATCGGATTCGATCCCCTGTGGTTCTCGCTGCTCATGTGCGTGAACCTCCAGACGTCCTTCCTGACTCCGCCCTTCGGGTATGCCCTGTTCTACTTCAAGGGCGTTGCACCGGAAGGATACACCATGATGCACGTGTACAGGGGCATCATCCCCTTTGTCATCCTCCAGGTCATCAGCCTGTTCATCCTGTGCATGTTCCCGGGCATCGTCACCTGGCTGCCCAGTGTGTTCTTCGGAAGCTGAACTGGCAGGCCTTGACAAAACCGATTCATCTTAACATGCAGCCTGCTGCACGGCAGGCTGTTTTATTTTTTCGATGCTCACCCGCCACAGGACAGGTTCCCATCCTTTGAAGCCTTTTCAGCGCCCTGGGCCAGCCAGTTAATAAACCTGGCGATCAGGCCCTTTGGGGGCCGGGCTGTTTCCTTATCCGTGTTTTCCGTAATACGGTCCTGGTCTGACACGATACACCTCCCTTGAAATCACGCCTGGGCCGGATACGATCCTGACTGCTGATAACCTATCCGGCCCAGGGTATTACAGTTACGGAGCCGCAGTTCCTGCGGCAGCAGCACTGGCGACCCCCTTGCTGTAATCCGTCGGGACTGTGGTGATGCGGCCGGCCAGTTCCCGGTCCAGCATCATCAGGCCCTGGGGATTGTCCTTGATGAGTTTCAGCTGAGCAATGATATCGTTGTCGTTTTCTTCTTCTTCCACCTGCTCTGTCACATACCACTGCAGAAAAATCTGGCTGGCATGGTCTTTCTCGGCAATGGCCAGGTCCATGAGTTCATTGATAGACCGGGTAATAAAATGCTCATGTTCCAGAGTCCTGGTGAACATATCCAGGACAGATTCAAATTCGGCAGGGGGTTCAGGGATGGATTTCAGTATGACAGCTCCACCCTGACGACCCACGTACTCATGGATCTTCATGGCATGGAACATCTCCTCGTGGTACTGGACCATGAACCAGTTGGCAAACCCCTTGAGCCCCATAAGGTTACACTGGCCGGACATGGACATGTAGAGATAGGCCGAGTACATTTCCCGGTTAATCTGATCATTCAACGCATCGATCATTTTCTTATTCAGCATTGCCCTTCTCCTTATCTATCTGTAAAAACGGTTCCATCCCTTGTGGTATCCAGGGCAGATTCCTGCGGTTCTGCTATGTCCGGCCCTGTCCTCAGGGAACAGCCGTCTTGTTTCAGCGCTTGTCTTGACTTTAAACACATTTTTCTCTATTACTTGAATCATGAAACCAAGTACCCCTGTGCGCCCCTGCACGAACAGCCTGATCAGGACAATAGTCCTGGTTCTGGCTCTTATGTTTTATCACCACCCCTGTCACGGGGAATCAGGAGTCAGCCAGCAGGCCATCATCCTGGGACAATCCTGCGCCCTGTCCGGTCCGGCCGGGGATCTTGGCAGCGGCATGAAAGCCGGACTGGAAACCGCATTTGACGAGATCAACGCCAGGGGCGGCATCCAGGGAAGACACATCCTCCTGTACTCCATGGACGACTACTACGAACCCGGCCAGGCATCCCGCAACACGGAGTTCCTGATTCTGCATGACAATGTCTTCATGCTCGTAGGCCATGTCGGCACCCCTACCTCCAAAGCTTCGCTTCCCATTGCCCAGGCCCGAAACGTTCCGTTCTTTGCACCCTTTACCGGCGCCCGTTTCCTGCGTGAACCCTTCTGCCGGACAGTCATCAATATCAGGTCAGGTTATGATGAAGAAATGATGCATATGATATCCCATCTTGTCAAGGCAAGGAACATAAGAAAGATCGCCTGCTTCTACCAGGATGACAGCTTCGGGAAAGCCAGCCTGGACAGTGTGGAAAGGGCCCTGGCAGCCCATGACCTTACCCTGACAGCCAGGGGAAGCTTTCAGCGCAATACCGTAGCCGTCATGGCCGGTCTGAAAAAAATCCAGCAGGCATGTCCCCAGGCTGTTGTCCTGGTGGGCCCTCACCCGCCCTGTGCAGAGTTCATCAAACTGGCTGTTGCAAGGGGCATGGACGCCACGGTATTCTGCGCCCTGTCCTTTGCAGGTGTAAACGCCTTGAACCAAGCCCTGGGCCCCATGCCCCAGGATATCATCGTCTCCCAGGTCATGCCCTTCCCATGGGATGAAAGCCTGCCCATAATCCGGGATTTTCATGGGGCCGTTGCAACCTGGCGCCCCAGGACGGACATTGATTACAGCTCCTTTGAAGGGTATGTGGCCGGGCGGCTTTTCTGCCACATTGCACAAGGACTGACGGCCCCACCCACCCGGGAGAGCTTCATTGCCGCCCTGGAGAACGCCCGGAGTTTCAATCTGGGAGGGATTGCCATGGAATTCGGCCCCCTTGATCACCAGGGAATGAACCAGACTTACCTGATCCTGTTACAAAACGGCGTAATCAAACCCTTAAACGGACTGGACCAGTAATGAAACCCGGCATTATCCTCAATCCCAGGTCTCTTGCAGGAACCGGCTTTCTGAGTGTCCTTTTGACCATCATCGTCATGACCGTGACCGTGGGAAGCCTGTGGGTCTACCAGAAATACACCCAGAAGCTTGCCCAGCTGGAATCCATCCGGGACAACTACACCAGAACCCAGAAAAGCATCATCCACCGGGAAGTGGAAAGAACCGTTGATTTCATCAACTACAAGAGGAACAGCACCGAAAACAGGGTCAAAGAAAACCTCAGAGACAATGTCACGACCGCATACACCCTGGCATCCCATATTTACAGCATGAACCTGGACACCCAATCCCGGGCCGCAATCATTGAACAAATCAAGGAAACCCTGAGACCCATCCGGTGGGAAAACGGCAAGGGATATTTTTTCATCGTGGCCATGGACGGCACAGACCTCCTCATGGCGGACCGTCCGAAAATGGAAGGGCAGAATCTCATGGACCAGACAGATACCCAGGGCCAGTATCTTGTCAGGGATATGATTGACATCGTGAAAACCCATGATTCAGGATTCTACCGCTACACATGGACAAAACCGGGGTTCCAGGGAAACCAGTTCAAAAAAATCGCCTTTGTCAAATACTTTGCCCCCCTGGACTTTTTCATCGGTGCGGGTTTTTACCTTGACGACATGGAAACAGCCATCCAGGAAGAGGTTCTGGGCCGGATCGCCCAGCTCCGGTTCCCGAAAAACCAGTATATCTTTGTCATCCGCTATGATGGCCTGATCATCAGCCACCCCATGGAGCAGTACAGGAACCGGTACCTGTTCAACAACCCGGACAATAATGAATATAAGGAAATCCGAGAGCTGATAGATGTGTCAAAGCGCGAAGGCGGCGGATATGTGACCTACATGTGGGAAAAACCGGAGACAGGCCTTCCCACCCCCAAACTGACCTATGGTGCCAGCATCAATGACTGGGAATGGGTCATCGGTACCGGCATCTACCTGGATGACCTCCAGAAGGTCATTGACAGGGAGAGTGAGAAGTTCAAAGCTGAACTCAGCCACGAGATACTCCTGCTTTCAATCGCCTTTACCCTGTGTCTTATCGCCTCCCTGATTGCAGGTTTCTTCATGACCCGGAGGCTTCAGAACGGCGTTAGCGCTTTCACTGATTTCCTGAAAAAAGCAGCGGATTCGGATATCAAGATCAACCGGTCCGCCCTGGCCTTCCATGAATTCGAAACCCTGGGGGATTTGGCCAACCAGATGGTGGAAGACCGCATACAAAAGGAAAAGGCCCTGCACCGGTCCATGTCCGATATCCAGCATCTCCAGCGCCTTCTCCAGAACATCACCGATTCCATGCCATCACTGCTCATTGCCCTAGACCGGAACATGAATGTACTCCAATGGAACCGGGAAGCCGAACGGACCACCGGGGTCCTGTCCGGACAGGCCATAAACCGCAAACTCCAGGATATCTTTCCCCTCACGCCCAGGGAACACGCACTGATCCAGGAAACCCTGACCACAGGCTATCCCTGTTTTGAAAGCCGGGTCCAGAAAACCACCGGGGCGGACACTTCGTATGAGGATATCACCATCTATCCCCTTGGCAGCAACCCCATCGGCGGTGCCGTGGTAAGAATCGACAACACCACGGAAAAGGTCCGCCTGGAGGAGATGATGATCCAGTCGGAAAAAATGCTGTCCGTGGGCGGATTAGCCGCCGGCATGGCCCACGAGATAAACAACCCCTTGTCCGGGATCATGGGCAATCTCCACGTGCTGGAGAACCGTCTTATGACCGATCTTCCGGCAAACCAAGCAGCAGCGGCTGAATCAGGTGTTGACCTGAAAACGGTTCAGGACTATATGTCCCGAAGACAGATCAGGCCCATCCTGGACAACATCCGCCAGGCCGGATCAAGGGCCGCCACCATTGTCAGCGACATGCTCTCCTTCAGCAGACGGAGCAGGTCTGTTTTTTCACCCGCAAACCTCACGGATCTCATGGACAAGACAGTGGAACTGGCTTCTACAGATTATGACCTGAAAACCCGGTTTGATTTTAGAAGGATACACATTACTCGCAAGTATGACCCGGATATGCCGCCTGTCATGTGCGAGAGCAGTAAAATCCAGCAGGTGTTCCTGAACATCCTGACCAACGGGGCCCAAGCCATGGCCCTCATGGGTAAAGACCATGCTCCGGAATTCACCATCACCATCCGGTCCCAGGGGGACACTGCCCTTATAGCCATCCAGGACACCGGCCCGGGCATGACCGGGGAGGTTGCCAAACGTGTTTTTGAGCCGTTCTTTACCACCAAAGAGGTTGGTCTCGGCACAGGACTCGGACTGTCGGTCTCCTACTTCATCATCGTGGATCACCATAAGGGAGCCATGGGCGTTACATCGTCCCCGGGAAAGGGGGCGACCTTTACCATCCGCCTGCCCATCCGAAGGGAACCCTGACCGGTCCCTGAATTCAATACACTGCTTTTGCGCTTTCAAGGCTTCGTTGCGGGCAGGGAAATCGTAAAGGTGGTAGACCTGCCCGGTTCAGAGGCAACCGAGATCTCTCCCCCATGGGTTTCCCGTATAATGCAGTAGCACACGTAGAGCCCCAGCCCGGACCCCTTGTCCACG
>JAZDGN010000011.1:0-5882 GCA_043806875.1 Pseudomonadota bacterium | reverse complement strand
CTACCTGTTCAACGAGTATGAACTGGTCCTGGTCCTGGACATTGTCAGGGCCGGCCATGAGCCTGGAACCGTGTACCGGCTGTCTGAGCAGGACCTGAGACAGGACGAGAAACACTGCCTGTCCCTCCATGATATTGACCTTCTGGATTCCCTGAGCATGGCCCATCTCAGCGGTCACAAACCGGAACTCCACGTCCTTGGGATCGAACCTAAAACCATTGACTGGGACATGAAACTGACCCCCGTTCTTGAAGAACGTTTTCCCGCCTTTGTGGAACTGGCACGCCAGGAGATCCGCAAGCTCCTGGGCATTCCCATTCCCTGACCGGAGCACCGGCACCGTGTTTTTGCTTGACAGCCTTTCTGCCCGGATTGTAGATTGTACCATCATGTGTCTAATTTATTTAAACGCGCTGTATTCTCTGCCGGAATGGGGATCCCATGCGAACACAAAAACGCCGGAAAAAGGGCCGCAGTGTCGTCAGCGTCATCCTGCTGGCCATGTTCTTTCTGACGCTTTTGTCCACCGGTGTTTTCAGCTGGCTGTGGATCCGCTCTGAAATAAGCCTGTACCGGGAAAATTCATTGGCCATGGAAACCGAATTCATGGATGTCCAGAAGGCCAGGATCAAGACAGAGGTCGACCGGATCATCGACTATGCCGTTTACAAAAAATCCCAGATCGAAGATCGCCTGAAACAGGACATATCGGCCAGGACCCTGGAAGCTGTGCACATCGTCTCCAGCATTTATGGCCAGTGCAAAGCTCACATGGACGATAAGGATACCCGGGACCTTATCCGGGAAACCCTGAGGAGCATCCGGTTCTATGACGGCCGGGGCTATTTCTTTATCATTGACATGCAAGGCGATGTTATCCTGAACGCCGAATCCCCTGACCTTGAGGGCAAATCCGCAATTGATCTGCGGGATCCCGAAAACAGGCCGTTTATCATGGAGATGATAACCCTGGCTAAAAACCAGGGTGAAGGATTCCTGAAGTATGTCTGGAAACTGCCGGAAGCAGGCAGCAGGAAAGCAACGAAGATTTCCTTTGTCAAACACATCCCCGGTGTTGACTGGATCATCGGAACCGGAGAGTACCTGGAGTTTGTTGAAGCAGCCATCCAGGAGGAAGTCCTGGCCCGCCTGGAGCGAATCTCCTTTGAGAATGACGGGTACGTTTTTGCGGGGACATGGGACGGAATTGCCCTATCCGCAAGGCCGGTCAAAGGGAAAAACATGTTCAACCTCACCGACCTCAACGGTGTCAAAATCGTTCAGGAACTGATCCAGGCCGCAAAGCAAGGCGGCGGGTTCGTGGAATATGTGATCCCGGAGTTCAACGGTGTGAAAAGCGCTCCTAAAATCAGCTATGCGCGCTCCATTGACGACTGGCAATGGTATATCGGGTGCGGTGTTTACGTTGGTGACATCACGGCAATCCTGGATCAGAAAAGACAGACCATGAACAAACGGATCGCCGACCATTTCCTGGAAATCACCCTGCTCCTGTCCGGAATCACGGCTATTATCCTGGGCCTTGCCCTTTACCTGTCAAAGCAGATCGGGGCCAACTTCAAATCCTTTTCCGCCTTCTTTACCGGGGCGACAACACGGTTTGAACCCATAGAAGTCGACAACCTGAGCCTGATCGAGTTCAGGGACCTGGCTGTCTCAGCCAATACCATGATCCATGAGCGCAACCGCATGGACACAGAACTGAACGAGAGCAAGGCATGGCTGGAAAATATCCTCAACACGGTACAATCCGGTATTCTGGTCGTAGAGGTCAGCACCCACGTCATCAAGGATATAAACCCGGCGGCATGCCTGATCATCGGTGTCCCCAGGGAACAGATCCTGAACCAGTCCTGTCTGGGAACCCTGTGTTCAGGGAGGAACGGCATCTGCCCAATAGGAAACGGCCAGGAAGGAATGACCAACCAGGAGTGCACCCTTCACAGGAGCGACAACACCGAGGTGCCCATCCTGAAGACCGTAATCCGCAAGCACATGGGCGATACCGAATATTTCATCGAGAGCATCATTGACATTACCGAAAAGAAACGGTTGGAAGACCAGGTAATCCAGGCCCAGAAACTGGAAGCCATCGGAACCCTGGCCGGAGGTATTGCCCATGATTTCAACAATCTCCTGACACCCATCATCGGTTACACTGAAATGCTCTCCCATGACCTTTCCGGTCACCCGTCCCATGAAGAAAAACTTGAAAAGATCCTGACAGCCGCCATCCGTGCCAGGGAACTGATCAAACAGATCCTTACCCTGAGCCGGAAATCAGAAAGCGATTTCAAAACCTTTTTCCCCCAGCCCGTAATCAAGGAGACACTGAAGCTCCTGCGCGCAACCATTCCCACAACCATCCGGATCAACCAGTACATCAGTGACAACTGCGGCCATGTCCTGGGTAACCCCATTCAGATCCAGCAGGTTCTCATGAACCTTTGCACCAATGCCTTTCACGCCATTGACGATGCACCGGGTATCATTGACATAAGGCTTGACTTGGCAGAAAACGACATCACCAAAGACCTGAACCGGCAAACCGGAAGCAGCCATGGACAATACCTGGTCCTCACAGTCAAGGATACCGGATGCGGAATGGATGCCGCCCTGGCATCCCGGATATTCGAACCTTACTTCACCACCAAAAAGCAGGGTAAAGGAACCGGCCTGGGACTTTCCATTGTGGATGGCATTGTCAAGACCCATGGCGGGACCATCCGTGTTGAAAGCACCCCGGGTGCCGGAACTGTGTTCAGAGTGTATCTGCCTGTTATCCCGGAAAGTCATGTGGCAGGTGCGGCGGAGCTTGATCACCTGCCCCCTGGCGCCGGCCAGTCCATCCTCCTGGTGGATGACGAACCCGGTGTTGGGGAGACCACCAGGGACAGTCTGCAGCGCCTGGGATACAAGGTCTTCCTGTGCGGTTCCAGCCTGGAGGCCCTGAAACGCTTTTGCAGAACCCCCATGTCCTTTGACCTGGTCCTCACTGACATGACCATGCCGGAATTGACAGGAGCCCTTTTGGCAAAGGAACTCCTGGGCATACGGCCGGACATACCGGTGGTGATTTATACGGGCTTCGTTGATTCCATCGACAGCGAAACCCTTATTCAGACCGGCGTCAGAGCCCTGATGCACAAACCCCTGACCCTGAGAGACCTGGCAGTAACCTTGTCAAGCATCCTGCATCCCCCTCCCAGCCACGGTCTCCAAACTGAAAGCCAGCTTTCCGGGCTGTTCAAGTTGAATCAGCAAACCCCATACAGTTAACGCAGGGTGTCGCTGGGGTAACGTTCCATGGGGCATGACGGGATGCGTTTCAGGACTGATTCATCCGGGAAATTCGCCCTGAGGGTTTCCGGGGAGTGAACCCGTCTGGTTATTTCTGAACATCTCTTTGCTGCCTATCAGGGAATACCATCCCCAGTCCGGAAGAATCGTACAGGAATCTCTGCTAAAGGTTGCCATTGCATCTTATGTTGATATTCAACGCCGTTGCTGACGGATAGTTTTTCCCTGAACCCCTTGTCCGGTAAAGGTCTGGGAATGTACCACAGATGGCCAGTCTTATCCGTTTTCCTCCTGCCGTTTTAAAAAATTCTTTTCAAATAAGATTGCAGTCAGCCACTAAATTGAAACTGCGGCATTTTCATTGCATATGTCAGCTCCCCGTTCGAGCAGGTGGAATTTTGATAACTGTGTTTATTGAGGTGGAGTAAATGAAAAATAGACTTTTCAAATATATGGTGTTGGCAGTGATAACCGGAATGTTTTCCCTAACCGGGATGGGTTTTGGTACAGTTACAGAGAGCTTCGGGGCTTGAGGAACCAAATCGCTGACCGTGACCGTCAGCCCCGATAACGCAGGAACCGTTAGTGTCAATTCAGTACCTGTCACTGCATACCCCTATTACAAGTCATATGAGACGGCAGCCAACGTCCTCCTTTCCGCAATTCCCAGGGAAGGTTGGATGTTCACCCGCTGGAAGGGATCGATCCTCAGCGATGAGAACCCGCTCAACGTTGATGTGAACTGTGTCATATCCATTGCAGCCGAATTCACCCCGGACCCGGAATTTTCAGGGTACCAGGCCTATATATCGCATATCTCGGGCGGTTACCAGGAATGGCGTGATTTCCTCCAGGTCGACAATACCGGGGGAAACTCTGCCAGAGTCATGATCACCCTTTACGGGGAAGACGGGTCCGAGGTCTATTCCAAGGTTCATAACATCGCACCCAGCGACAAGTCCCTCATCAACCTGAAAAACCTGAGTTCCAAGGCCATGACCGGGGTGGTCGCTTACAGCAACCCCGATCTCCTGATCCGCCAGTCCCAGGAGAACACAAACGGCGGCGGCATCACCGAATTCATCCTTCCGGATACCCTGGGGGCAACCCTGGGATTTTTTTACAGCAATTTCACCGATTCCCTGGCCTATAACGGCCTGGCCATTGCCAATTTCGGGTCCACGGCAACCACCGTGACCCTGACGGCCATGGGTAACGGAGGCGCCCTTGCCAGCCTCAATATCCAGCTGGGAGCCAGACAGAAGACCATCGGCACCCATGATACCTGGTTCCCGGGGATAGCCTCGGGCGATCTTCGATGGATCAAGGCGACCGGTACGAGTCCCTATCTGGCCGGAGTAGCCATTACCGGCGATGCAAGCGGGGGTTTGATGGTCTTTACCCAGGCACTGCAGGTCAGCACCGGACTCAAGTCCTCAAATTACCAGGCTTATATTTCCCATATCACCAATGGTTATGCGGAATGGCGGGATTTCCTCCAGGTCGACAACACAGGATCAGCAGCAACCCAGATCCAGGTCATCCTCTACGGGGAAAACGGATCCCAGGTCTACTCGGGGGTTCACAACACACCAGCCGGCACCAGGTCCCTCATAGACCTGAAGGCGCTGAGCACTGACGTCATGACTGGAATGGTCACCTTCAGCAGCCAGGATCTCCTGATCCGCCAGTCCCAGGAGAACACCTATGGTGGTGGAATCACGGAATTCATCCTTCCCCAGAGCCTGGGATCGACCCTGGGATTTTTTTACAGCGATTTTACCGATTCCCTGACTTTTGACGGCCTGGCCCTGACCAATTTCAACCAATCAGCCGTAACCGTTACCCTGACGGCCATGGGCAGCGGAGGCGCCCTGGACAGCGTCCAGATACTGCTCGGACCGAACCAGAAGACCATCGGAAATCATGATGCCTGGTTCCCGGGGATAGATTCCGGAGACCTGCAGTGGATCAGGGCCGA
The DNA here is from genome assembly GCA_043806875.1 of Pseudomonadota bacterium. GTDB lineage: Bacteria > Desulfobacterota > Desulfobacteria > Desulfobacterales > Desulfobacteraceae > JAZDGN01. The sequence goes on along the minus strand of JAZDGN010000011.1, from coordinate 580 downwards.
GAGCACGGGGGCGAACCTTGCAGGCGTCGCCCTTACCGGAAACTGGAGCGGAAGCCTCATGGTCTTTACCCGGGGCCAGGTCCTTGAGTAAGGCCCTCACCCACCCCGGGTCTGCCGACAAATAAGGACTGCCTGCCCAGGCTGTATATCGGCCTGGAAAGGGTCTGGCAGAAAAAATTTTAATCCAGGGGGTTAAATTGAGGTTTTCCGTGGAAAAAATGATCCACGGCTGCTGCATAATCCTGGACCTGTTCCGACTTGTGTATGCGCTTCAAGGCCTTACGACAGTCATCAAAGGACAGGGCAAGAAACGACCAGATGCCCTTCATCCTGCCTGTCAGGTGGACGGGACTCTTCAGGGAAAGGCTGTATGCCTCGAAAAGGTCGTCATGGAAGGCTCGCAGAACGTCCAGATCCTGCCCGGGATCCCGGGATATGCCCTGAATCTGTGAGGGAAGAAACGGATTGGCCAGCACCCCCCGGCCGATCATGAACCGCCGGATCTCGGGAAACCGGTTCTGTAAAGTCCCAAAGAATTCAGGCCCTGTAATGTCGCCGTTGTAAACCAGAACATGACGGG
>JAZDGN010000010.1:0-4458 GCA_043806875.1 Pseudomonadota bacterium | reverse complement strand
CTCTTTTCTGAACGTCTCCATCTGTGAGCGGTACAGGGCAAGCTCCTGTGCCGGCAGGTCGTCGGAAAAGACAAGCTCCACCGGGGTCAGGGCATCCACAATGTTGTTGGCATGGGGCGCAATGCCAAGCACGCCGACTTTGCTTCCCTGTTCCAGCCTGATGTTCCCCAGCATGAAGTCCGTGACGAATTTTTTCTCTTTTTTCAGGATTTTTTTCCAGGTCTGGGGGGTGGCGGACAAAAGGAAATCCGCCTCTTTTTTCGCATTCTCTTCTGAAATCAGCTCCAGGCGGTTCAATGCACCTTCCGTGAAGTACGCGCAGAACAGGATATCCGTGTCGATTCCCCAGGCAGGGTCGGCCTTGACCCGGTAACACATGCGGGCTGTCAGTTTTTTGAGTTTTTCCCTGGCCTCGGGATTGGCGCGATAAACCCGGGCGCTTTCTTCCAGCCATTGGGGGGTGCAGTATTGATAAGCCATAACAGGTATTCTCCTTTATAATGTCGTTGTTTTGTCGGTGACCGGTGTTGACAGGGCTGCCATGAATGTGTCCCGGAGTTCTTTTTTAAACAGTTTTTCCGTGACCGTCATGGGCAGGGATTCCCGGAACTCCACATATTTCGGCACCGCATAGGGCGGCAGGTGCTCCTTGCAATAGTTTCGGATATCATCGCTGCTGACCGGCCCAGGACAGTTGTCGTGGAGACGGATCACGACGGCCACCCGCTCGCTGCCCGGATTGGCAGGGTCCGGCACCCCGAAGGATGCCGCCATGAGCACGGCGGGATGTCTGAAGATTACCTCATCCACCTGGGTGGAGTAGACTTTGTTGCCGGACACATTGATCATGTCTTTGGTCCTGTCGGTCATGTGGAAATACCCGTCCTTGTCCATGTAGGCGATGTCCCCGGTGTGGAGCCAGCCGGTGTCGTCCAGGCCGGACCCGGGTTCAGGCCAGTATCCTTTCATGACCTGGGGGCCTTTTACCAGGATTTCTCCGGGCTCGCCAAAGGCCATGTCCTCGCCCGTGGCAGGGTCGATGATCCTGCATTCCGTGTCCGGGGCCGGGATGCCGAGACCGGTTTTTTCAATGGCCATGAATCCGGTTATCTTGGAAAAGGCCGAGATGTTGAAATGGGTCAGGGGAGAGGTTTCGGTCAGGCCGTACCCTTCCGAGACCGGGTTGCCAAGTTCCTTTTTGATGGCATCGCTAACATCCTTGGGCAGGGGTGCGGCCCCGCTCATGGGAATGGCATTCACCCTGCCGACTTTTTTCTGGGCAATGCGCATGAATTGTGTGGGCACGGCACAGATCATGAACGGTCTGTATTCCTTGATGGTCGCCACAATCAGGTCGATATCCCGGGGATCGGGCACCAGTATCAGGCGGAGCCCCAGGAACGCAGCAGATTGGGACATATACCGGCCGTAGGAGTGAAACAGGGGTACGGACAGCAATACGGAGGCCTTGCCCCTGATACCTCCGATCAGGGGTTTCATCATCCATGGAAGCCCCTGACGAATGCAGCAGGCCCGGTTGAAATGGGTGATCATGACCCCCTTGGGAGACCCGGTGGCCCCTCCTGTAAAGGCAAGTTCACAGAGGTCCTCCCTGGGGTTGAGCAAAATGGCGGGGGGAACCGGGGCATGGGTTTCAATAAGGGTTTGAAAATCAAACACATCCCCGGGGAGGTCCTGTGCATTCCCGGGACTGCCGAAACCGTTTGTTGAAGTTATGATGACACTGGAAAAGCCGCAGCGTGCCTTTAACCGCAGCACCCGTTCAAGCTGGTCTTCCCGGCAGATCATTACCTTTGCCTGCCCTGACCCTGCCTCGTGGACCAGGCCGTCATCGGTTCTCAGGATGCTTGTGGGAATGACGGCAGCCCCGGCCTTTAAAATACCCCAGTCCGCAATCAGGGCTTCCGGGCAGTTGGGCAGGAACACGCAGACCCTGTCCCCCCGTGTTACGCCCAGACCTTGAAGGGCATTGGCCAGGCTGTCTGCATGGGCTTTAAGGGATTTATAATCAATGCTTTGCCCAAGGAAAAGAATGGCTGTTCTGGACGGATACTTTTCGGCCGCAGCGTCCAGTATATGAAATAATGCCTCTTCCGGATAGGGCGCAAGGCTGTGGTCCAGTTTGTACGGTCCCAGCTTGTAACTGTTCAACCAGGGTTTGTCTAAATAACTCAATGTGATTTGCTCCTGCTTTTCGGGAATTAGGGGGCTCAACGTGTAACGTGTTCCTGATGGCGGCTTGCGGCAATTTATGCCAGGCCGAGGGCCCTGAGTTTTTCAGGGCCCGGATTGCCGCTGTTCGGGTCCCATCCCCTGAACCCGTAATAGGCGTCCTTCATCATCTCAAGGGTCGCGAAGTCGATGACCATGCCTTCAGCAGGACCCTCGGTGAGGGGTTCCTCCATTAACCGCAAGGGCAGGGTGTCGTGGGTCCGGTCCATGCCGGCCCCGGCATTGTAGTTCCGGACCAGGTTGTAAATGCGTTCCCCACACTGCCTGAATTCATCAACATTCATGTCCCATCCCAGGGCCGCGTTAATCAGTTCCACATAGTCCGAAGCCGGAAGCAGGAGCCCCATGAACTTGCAGGCCCCGATGGCGTCAAAGGCCGTGAGGGCGTTCTCAAGATCCACCACTACCTTGGTTTCCCGGGGGTCTGCCACAAACGGATCATTGATCTTACTGTCATCCACCAGGAGAAAGGGGGAGTCGATAAAGGTGGGGCCTTCGATAAAGGCTGTGATGTGGTCACCGCCGCGGTTGGCCGTCACATAGGCCAGTCCGCATATTTTGGCGGCCCGTGGGTCATAGGCGGGCAGTTCCATACCTTTGACGTTCATGGCAAAACGGTGGGAATCTTGCCCCAGTTTTCCGGCCATGATCCGGGTGCCCTCTGCCAGAAGATCGCCTAATCCTTCCCGTACAGCGATCTTTTTTACAAGGTCGATCACCAGGTCCGAATCCCCGAAACGGAGTTCCTGACCGCCCGTCATATCCTGGGTCAATATACCTTTTTCATAGCACTCCAGGGCAAAGGCAATGGTGGATCCGGCGGAGATGGTATCAATCCCGTATTCGTTGCACAGGTAATTGGCCATGGTGATGGCATTCATATCCGATACGCCGCACTGGGCGCCCAGGGTGTTGGCCGATTCATATTCCGGCCCCTCACCCCGGTGACCCTTGTATTTCCCGGTTTTGATCCTGGTCCCCCTGCCGCAGGCAATGGGGCAGGCGAAACAGGAGACACCCTTTTCCAGGACAGTGTCGGTCAGGGCCATGCCGTTGACCTGGTCTATTTGATCAAACACCCCTTTCTGCCAGTTCAGGGTCGGGTACCCGCCCCTGGCATTGACCATATCCGACACCATGTTGGTGCCAAAAGCCTCGAACCCCACTTTGAGCATGGATTCATCCAGCAGCTCGATCTGGCGCCTGGCGGTTGTCTTGAACCTGTCAGGATCGGCCAGCTCGAATTTTGCTTTTCCGGCGCATACAATGGCTTTCAGCTTCTTTGATCCCATGACCGCCCCCATGCCGGTCCGCCCCACGGCACGATGCTCATTGTTCATGATGGCAGCATACCGGACCAGGTTCTCACCGCCCGGGCCGATGGATGCGATGGTGACCTTGCGGCCTAGGTTTTCTCTGATCATCGCTTCTGTCCGGGGAACGGTCATTCCCCACAAATGGCCGGCAGGTACCAGCCGGGCTTTGTTGTCAATGATCTCAAGGCTGACCGGTACCTTGGAGCACCCTTCAATGATAACACCGTCAAATCCGGCCCGTTTCATGGCAGGGCCAAAACTGCCCCCTGAATTGCCGTGTCCCCACAGGCTGGTAAGGGGAGATTTCGCCACTACCGAATACCTGCTGGCACTGGCAGACGAGGTGCCGGTCAGGGGGCCTGTCATGAAGATCAATTTGTTGTCAGGCCCCAGGGGATCAGTATCCGGGGGAACCTCTTCGGTCAGATATCTTGAGGCAACCCCTGCCCCGCCCAGAAAGTCCCGCATCCACGGCTCTGGTATTGCTTCTGTCCTGATACTTCCCTCTGACAGATTTACCCTCAGAATAGTTCCCATAAATCCAAATGACATGATGTTTTCCTTTTTTGTTGAAACAGGTGCCTGATTTCCTCCATACCCTTGCAGCAACATCGCTTTCCTGGATACCGGATCAATAGCCTGATGTTGCTTCAGCGTTGTCATCTGGAATAGCAATATCTGTACCAAAATGCTTAACATGTTGATATCGAATTATTTTATGGAATTTTATGGAAAATATCGCCGGATTGGAAAAATTGATTTGACTGCCAGAAATGGCAAAACACAGCCCTGCTGGTTGGGGGCCAAAGCTGAGTTTACAGGGGACTTGGCTATTTTGTCATTCATGGCAATTTTTATGACAAAAATGGCAATAGTGCTTTATGCCGGG
>JAZDGN010000009.1:0-10562 GCA_043806875.1 Pseudomonadota bacterium | reverse complement strand
CGTGGCGGCGTTGTTTGCCAGCCGGAGCGTCGGTCTCCCGTTCGGGTGCACGAGCGCGGCGGCTCGATGAAACAATACGAAGCGGAGCGTCTGGATGGTCTGGAGCAGCGGCAAGACCGTGTGCTTCCGCGACCGTCTCATTGTTTTAATTTTATTGTTAATCACTCCAGCGGCCCTGTTGATATGGCAAAGTCATAGTAAGCAAGAATACCGGTTCGATGAGCGGCGATCGTATTGGCAAATTTCATCAGGAGGGAAATCTTCGACTGCTGTGCCTGGGCGCACCAATCCTTCAACCAGGCTATGGCTTTCGATTTATCGAGTTGATCCCACAGTTGGCTCAGGGACTCTTTAAGGTAGTAAGCCGTTGCCAGTGGTTGATTCATCTTCAGAGCCTCCTGTAATCTACCAAGTTCATTTTTTGATTCATCCAGATCTCCTGGATTCTTGAGTAGCAGCCATCGAGTTCCTTTGATGACCTCTTTTTGCTGACGATCGGTGGCGATGGTCAGCAGCATGAGCCGGAAAGGGAATTGTTGGGACAACGCAGTGGCAGAGAGTTTTTTTGGTAGCTTGAAGACTGAGAGGGTCTTTTTTACAAACTATACGACCCGAGATGAGGCCCGGAGAGATGTCGTTGATTACATCGAAATGTTTTACAACTGCAACAGGCGTCATTCCTATTTGGGATATATGAGTCCCAGAGAATTTGAAAAACTGTGGTTTTTAAAAAAAGCCGCTTAACAAAACTGTCCACTATTACTTGACCAGATCATCTTCATAAATCCAATGGGTTGTCAAGGTGGGGGTGGCGCGTCTCCGGCGAAGGTGGGGGTGGTCTACGTCGGCGTTAACACTATAGGGATCATCCCATCCTCGAAGATCTTTCACTAGAATGGGGAACTTGTGCCTCGGTTCCAAAGGGGAAAAGTTGGCAGTCATGTGACATGGCGCACCATGACTGCCAACCATTAATGGGATAATAACGGGAGGGGGTATCCCCGGAACAAACTACTCGCAACTGTCATCCATCAGGCATATAACACACCTTCGGGTTTTATATTTTCAAAAATAGCGCTTTTGGGATATTCGAATTCATCTTCAACAGCCTTGGTAAAATCCCTGTCGAATTCCAGAGCATGCCGTTGATTACCAAGATAAGTTTTCTCCCATGGTCTCCTGAGTGCCACTGAAACCAGTGTCCGGATACGTGCATTGTTCTTGCACAACTGGTACATGGATTCAAGCTTGTCTTTGTTGGCCTGGGTTTTTTCGATGGGTCCCAGAGATGCTATCAGGGCCGTAAAAGAATCCACCGTTTTGACAAAATCTTCAGGATGGTTTAGATCAGCATGGGCCAAAGCAATCCTGCGACGATCAAATCCACACAGAGAAAATACTTTTTTTATTAGGTTGACCCTGTTCCAGGCATGATCGACCCCGTAAGAGTGATGGCACTCTTCAGGCGGGCAACCGATGAGTAGAAGACCTGGAGCACCTTCAAGGAATGCCCGGGCCATTACAGAAGCATCTATCTGGCCGACACAGGCAACATCCAGGATGTGAACCCGGGGGTCATAGGTCAGTTTCTGGCGATGCGCATTGTCTGCCGCAGGCAGTCCACCCCACACGCAGGCCAGAGAAACCACTTCATCGCCAGCCAGCTCTCTTGAGAGTGCTGCGATCCGTTCCTCCTTCTGGGCGGTGCTGTTATTCTGCAGAATCAGAGCGTTGTAAGGGCATGCAGCAGCGCAGGTCCCGCCACCGGTGCAGAGCATGGGGTCCACGACCCTAGGAAGTCCGCCGCTTGGAGAATTGATCATCCCGATTCCACCGCAATCGCATATCTCCTGGCACTGGCCGCAGCCAACGCATTTTTCAGGATCAACAAAACAGACCATACGGGGCGCCCAAAGCTCAGAAGCCATAGCCTTTTTAACCATTTCAACATTCTTGATACCGGCTTTTTTGCCCTGGCTCAATGCTTCCTGGAGGTCACACGGGTACCGGGCACTTCCAATCAGGTAGGTTTCTTCCCTACCGAGCATTTCAGGTCTAACTTTAGCGTGATGTCCGGTAAGAAACGGTGCCTCCTGATGGATCAGTCCAAGGATATGGGCTGTTCTTTTGGCCTTTCCGCCGATCCCCCGTATGGGTGAGAGCACCAGAAAGTCCCAGGGAATTTCATGTTCCACATGGTCTTTCAGGTTGCAGAAGGTGAGGTAGCCGTCCTGGACCGTGGGACGGACAGCCTTGTCATAGGGAATCCACACAATGCCTAGCCTGCGGCTTAAACCTCGTTCCGCCCCTGAAAGCGGAACCTGCATTTGCTGGTTATAAAGGATGACCACCCTGGTCTTTCTCGAGAGATCCTTGATGTGCTGTGCCATAGACCAGGCAGTCTTTGCAGACAGCATGGCCTGATCCGCTATGTCGTATTCATAATCGCTGATCCAGAATACCACATCTCCTTTTTGAAGTCCGTTCTCGGAGATATAGGTCTCCATTTCAGGCTGGATGAGCACCCGTTGTCCGTCATAACCAAACTCAGGTCCTGGTGCATCCAGTTGTGCATCCAAAGCAGCGATCACTGCCCCTGCGTTAACCGTCTGCGCCTGGCCGTCCGGGTAGTTCATTGTCAGGGTATAATCGCCAGTAACCCCCGCAATTTCCTTCAGCCGACACTGTTCGTAGATCGTAACATGATCGTTTTCCAGGACATCCATAATAATCTTCTTTAACCGTTTATAATGGGGGCGTTCGCCTGGATAAGTAAGATGCAGGTTGTTGATGATCTGATCCGGGTCAGCTGTTTCAACAAAAAGGTTACAGTCCGTCCCTGCCAAGGATAACTGCTGTACTGCAGGAAAAGAAGCTATACCGCCTCCGACAACGGCCACAGGCCCGTTAAAGGATATTTTTTCCTGCGGAGTCGGCTTCAACGCTTCCATTTCAGCAATGGAAGACTTGATAAGTTTTGCACCCTTCACCGCTTTTTCCCAGGGAGACATGTCAGATACGGATGCCACATGGCTGTGAAGATTTACCATGCTGATCTGTCCCCTTAAAATATCCAGCGGCTCCAGTGCTGTTTCAAATTTTTTCAGCATGATGCGGCCTTCACAACCGGCAACAATAACCCTGTTTAATTGATGTTCTGCAACGGCAGACTGAATTGTCTCCATTCCCGGCTTCAGACAGGGATAAGGAAGGATTTCACAATAATCTGCATTCCCGCGAATCGTATCACGAAGATAGTCAAGATCGACCAGGGGCGCAATTTCATTTCCGCACCGGCATAGAAAAATACCTGTTTTTGCATTCGTATTCATGGGTTACCTCCTTTTCACATTGCCAATTGCGTAAGTTGGATCTTGGGTTCACCGCGCACCGTGTCAAAAATTTTTTTCATGGCACCCGTTGGACAGATGGTGACACAACAACCACACCCGACACAGATATCGGTTGGGCGCATAAATGGCGAGCCGACTTTTTTATGAACACCCCTGTCAACCACGGAAAGGGCTGAGAGTCCCACCACCTCTTCACAGACCCGTTGGCACAGACCGCAAATAAAGCAGGCCTGTGTTGGGTCATGTGCGGTAAATCGGGTTGAGAGAATTCCATACTTATTTGCCAGGGTTCTGATCTCTTCACTCGCAGGGCATGAGGCCATGAGCATTTCAAAAATCCACCGGCGGACATTACTTACCCTTGGGGTCTCTGTGTAGACATTGAGACCTTCACTCACAGGATAGATGCAGGAGGCAACAAGTTTTGACCAGTTCCCCTCCCTTAACTCCACCATACACAGGCGGCAGGCGCCACTGGGTTTTACAGCAGGATGATGACACAGGGTTGGAATGTCTATGCCGTATTCGCGGGCGGTTTCCAATACGGTCCAGCCTGTCCTGGCTTTTACCTCTTTATCATTGATTGTAAACGTTATCACTGTATCACCCTCCGTTATATGATATGAACAGCATCGAATTTACAGGTTTCCTTACAGATACCGCATCGGATACATTGGTCGGCATTAATGGCATGGGGTTCTTTTTTTTCTCCGGAGATACAGGCCACAGGGCATTGTTTGGCACAACTGGTACAACCGGTGCACAACTCTGGGTCGATCTCATAAGTAATCAACGTTTTACAAACACCTGCCGGACAGTTCTGTCCATTTATATGGGCAAGATACTCTTCTTTAAAATATCGGATGGTCGTCAATACTGGATTCGGGGCACTGGAACCCAGGGCACATAAGGCACCATCCTGGATTGCCTCAGCCAGGCTTAAAAGATCCTTGATGTCTTTTTCACTGCCCCTGCCTTCTGAAAAATCATCCAGGATTTCCCTCATCCTTGTCAGACCAAGTCTGCAGGGCAGACATTTGCCACAGGACTCCTCTTCCAGAAAGCGCAGGAAATAACGCGCTACATCAACAACACAGTCGGTATGATCCATGACAATCATGGCACCGGAGCCCATCATTGATCCTGCCTTAGTCAAGGAGTCAAAATCCACAGGGGTATCCTTCAAATTATAAGGGATGCATCCGCCGCTGGGTCCACCGGTCTGGACAGCTTTAAAGGCTTCGCCTCCGGGAACACCGCCACCGATATCCTCAATTATTGTTGACAATGCAATCCCCATTGGGACTTCTACGAGCCCGACATTATTCACCTTTCCAACCAGTGAAAACACTTTGGTTCCCGTACTGCAGGGCACTCCTATTTTTGAATACCAGTCACCGCCGTTAGTGATGATAAGCGGCACATTTGCCCAGGTCTCAACATTGTTTAAAACCGTCGGCCTGTCCCAGAGCCCCTCTTCCACGGAGCGGACGTATTTTGGCTTGGGATTGCCCGGTTTCCCCTCTATGGAAGTAAAGAGTGCCGTGGATTCACCGCACACAAAAGCACCTGCCCCCTGGGCAATCCTGGCATCAAAAGAGAATCCGGAATTCAGGATATTTTCACCCAGGAGACCATAGGCACGGGCCTGTTCCATGGCCAAGTTCAGATGCTTAATCGCCAGAGGATATTCAGCCCGGACATAAAGATACCCCTGTTCTGCCCCCAGGGCATAAGCCCCTATGATCAGGCCTTCCAGAACTGCATGGGGATCGCCTTCCATAATGGTTCGATCCATGAAAGCCCCTGGGTCACCTTCATCCCCATTGACCACAACATAAACGGGCCTTCCCTTTTTTTCGATTGCCTGGAGTGCACTGCGCCATTTCCTTCCTGTTGGAAAACCTGCTCCGCCCCGCCCCCTGAGGCCGGATAGTTCCACTTCTTTGACCACTTCCTCCGGGGTCATGGCGGTCAAGGCCTTTGCAAGGGCCTGATACCCACCTGCTGCGATGGTATCGTGTATGTCGGTGGGATCAATTTTACCGATATTATGTAAAACGACACGTTTTTGAAGTTTATAAAAAGGGATTTCGTTTTCGTGTACGATTTCTTCGCCGTTTTTGGGGTCATTATAGAGCAGACGATTTACGACTTTTCCTTCAACCAGTGTCTTTTGGACAATATCTTTGGCATCGTTGGGCTTTACATGCTGATAAAAAATACCCTGGGGACGCATGATTACCAGGGGGCCCCGTGAACAGAACCCCTGACAGCCTGTGGTTTTAATTCCTGGGATGACTCTTGCGTCAATCCCCGCCTCGTCAAGGGCCAGGCGAATGGCCTCGGCAACGTCGGCACTGCCGTTTGCAAGGCATCCGGTGCCATGGCAGATGACCACCTCCGGCCTGGCCGGATCAACACCGTCTTCCAGCTGCTTTTTAAAACGGTTCAGATCGTCCCAAGATCGTAAGCAGTGGTCATCCAGTTTTAATGCAGTACTGATATTATGCATTCCCCATTCCCTCCATCTCCTCGGCCGAAGCTTGGTCTATTTTTTTGAGTTGCTTATCAAGTTTTTTCGAGGTTGCATTGGGCTGGTAGTTGTCATCCACTACGGCAACAGGAGCCAGTGCACAGGCTCCGACACAGTTAACCGTACTCAAGGTGAATTTCATGTCTTCGGTTGTTTCTCCTGATTTAATGTGGAGCTTTCGCTCCAGATCTTCAACCAGGCGCTGGCTACCCTTGAGGTGGCAGGCGGTTCCCAGGCAGACCTTAATTTCATGCTCCCCACAGGGGTCAAGCCGGAAAGACTGGTAAAAGGTCGACACAGAATAGGCCTGGGTTAATGGCACCTTGGTGTGTTCGCTGGCTAACTGCATGGAATCATATGATATATACCCATATTTGTCTTGAATGTTCTGTAGGAGGGCAATCAAATACTCCGGCTTGGGTGGGTATTTATCCATGATTTCGTTTATGTAAATGTTCTGTTCGCTCATCGTGTTTCTCCTTTGTTGTTGGTCTTCTGTATTGTGTGTTGCTGATTCTTTTTTGGCTGTTGTTTTTTACACGAGTCCAGCAGCTTTCATCTTCCGCCACATGGAGGTCCGGCTAATCCCTAAAATCTGTGCAGCCTCGTTTCTTTTTCCGCCTGTTTCATTGAGGGCCCTTATCATTTTGCCAGTGTCAGAATGCCTCCCCTCCGATTTTTTCATGAATCCTGCTTTCTGGAACTCGCCGATTTCCGGCAGATGTCTTGAAAAAATGACGGGCCCTTTTGCAAAAACAAATGCATGTTCCATACAGCGTTCCAGTTCACGGATGTTACCGGGCCAGTGATAGGTTGTGAAAAAATCAATGACCTTTGGGTCCACCAGGCGTACGCTTTTGTTGTATTTCAGGTTGAACTGTTTTATGAAATGATTCACCAGAAGCGGGATGTCTTCAACGCGTTCCCTGAGGGGAGGAATCCGAATGGGTATGGTCCTGAGCCTGTAATAGAGGTCTTCCCTGAACATGCCGTTTTCAAGGGCTTTTTCCAGGTTCTGGTTGGTTGCTCCAATAACCCTGGCAGTTAGCCGGATCGGCCGGCTGCCGCCGACCCTTTCAAATTCCTTTTGCTCAAGGACCCGCAACAGTTTCACCTGGAGAGAAGGTTTTAATTCGCCGATTTCATCAAGCAGAAGCGTACCGTTTTCAGCCAGTTCGAACCGTCCGGGTTTTTCCATGTCAGCACCGGTGAAGGCCCCCTTTTCATGGCCAAACAGTTCCGATTCAAGAAGGCTTTCAGGCAGGGAAGAGCAGTTTACACCTACAAATTTCCCCTGGTGCTTGTTTGAAAGATTATGGATCGCCCTTGCTATCAACTCTTTCCCTGTACCGCTTTCACCGGATATCAAGACACTGGATCGGCTTCCGGCCACATCCGGGAGCATGATAAAAATCTCTTTCATGGCTTTAGTGTTGCCAATCATTCCTTCAAAAACGTAATTGTCCTGGAATTTTCCCGGAACTTTCTGGCTTAGGGGCTCAGAACGGAAACATTCAATACCGCCCACTATGGTCCCGTCCTGGTCCTTCAGCGAATTGACATTGACAATGAGCTTCTGGCGAAGACCCTTTTGATTGATTATGGTTACCTCTTCTCTTTCAAACGACTTGCCGCCGCGGATTACTTTGGCAAGGGGACACTCCTGTTTGCAGGAACCGGATTGAAACACCTCCCAGCAATATTTTCCTAGAACCGCCTTTCTTTCGTAGCCGGTAAGAGATTCTGCCGTCTTATTAAAAGAATTCACCTTCCATGACGTATCAACGGAAAAAACCCCTTCAGGCAGGCCGTCAAACACTCCCTGGTAATTTACACGCGGCAGGTACCTCAATGTGGACAACGTTGATCCCTGTCTCTTTTTCCTGGACTGGGTTTTAAACAACAACATGACGCCGAGAATTTCGTGGCTTCGTGAAATCAGGGGGCTTGCCGAGATCCAGCACTGAACACGCCCGCCGCTTTTATGGGCGAAGCAGGCCTCCGTCTGATTTATGGTGCCCCCTTTATTGAAGACTTCTTCCAGGAGTTTACGCGCGGTCCCCAGTGATTGCCGGTCAAACATTTTTTCCGGCGAATAGGTTTCGCCGGGCTGCAATGCTGTACCCAGCAGCTGGCACGCCGCAGGGTTAGCACTCATGATACCGAACGATGTTGAAAGCACCATCATGCATGTATTTGGAGAGTCACTGTATTGTATTTCATTTTTCATCATCGCAACGCCCTGTTAATTATACTGGTTGTTTCAACCTGAGCAGAATACAACCGTATTCAGCCCTTGCTCCCTGGAACAGCAAAAGGTGGGCCACGATGGATATCTATCTTAAATTATTATTGTTTTTGTGAAATTTGTTTCAAAGTGACGCCCGAACTTTCAGAGCGATTGAAACGCAGGTGGGATTTCGAGAAGAATTTTAGGGTTTAATTGATTGAATATATTGTATTTTTATTGAAACATTTTCCTGTTGAAACATTTGAAACATCAATGAAACATCAATTCAGCAGATCGTATGCTTTCATTTTCCGCCACAGGGATGTCCTGCTGATGCCCAGCAGCTGGGCCGCCTTGTTTTTCTGCCCGTTTGTTTCCCTGAGTGCCTTGACAACCGCCTGTTTATTCAATTTTTTTTCTGTTTTCAACATGATTTCGGCGGAGGACTTCGGCGCTTTTGTAAACACCTCCATCTGGGGCAGATTTTCATACAGAATCATGGGGCCCTTGACAAAGACAAACGCATGCTCAATGGTTCTCTCAAGCTCCCTGACATTGCCCGGCCAGTGGTATGAGATAAACAGTTCCATTACCTCAGGGGCCACATTGCGGACCTTTTTTTTGAAGGTACTGTTAAAGCACTGAATAAAATAAGCGGTCAGCAGGGGGATATCATCTTTGCGCTCCCTTAGCGGTGGTATCATCAGGGGCACGGTCCTGAGCCTGTAATAAAAATCTTCCCGGAAGGATCCGTTTTCAAGAGCCTGGGACAGGTTCCTGTTGGTTGCGCTGATGATCCTGGCCTCCAGGGGAATTGTTGTTGTTCCGCCGACACGTTCGAATTCCCTCTGTTCAATGACCCGCAGCAGTTTAATCTGCAGGCTGGGCTTGAGCTCGGCGATTTCATCTAAGAACAGAGTACCGCGTTTTACCAGTTCAAATCTTCCGAGTTTAGTTTTTGTGGCACCGGTAAAGGCAGATTTTTCATGGCCGAACAGTTCTGATTCCAGCAGAGTTTCAGCCAGGGCCGAACAATTGACAGCCATGAAGGGGCTCTTGGCCCGGGAAGAGTTGTAATGGATGGTCCTGGCAAACAGCTCTTTGCCGGTACCGCTTTCCCCGGTAATAAAAACATTTGCCTCACTTGCGGCAATGTCCGGCAGGATTGAGAAAAGCCGTTTTATGGATTTGCTTTTGCCAATAATTACAGAAAAGGGGTGGTTCTCTTTCATCCCATTGGAGGATTTTATTTCTCCGGTCAGGCGCCTGAATGTTTCGACAGCACCGATAATCAGCCCCTGGGCATCCCTTAACACCCCGGCATTCACCAGGATGGTCTGGTGTTCGCCGCCTTTTTTTAAAATCCGAACATCCTGGTCCATTGCTGTCTTTCCGGTTTCAAGGGCAGTTCGCAGAGGACAGCCCAAGTCACAGAGGTCGGAGTGGAATATTTCCCAGCAGTAACAGCCAAGCACATTTTCCCTGGCATATCCGGTTATTGTTTCAGCGGTTCTGTTAAAGGAAGCGATTCTCCATTTTGTATTAATGGTAAACACTCCCTCAGGTAGGTCGTCGAGCAGAAACCGTTGTTCTATGCCAAAAATGCTGTCAGTGGCGTTTACATTTTTAAAATCGAATGAGGCTGCAGCTGTTTTATCGGAACCGGATGGAGTGGCAAGGATTTTAAAGGAGAGGATAACTCCCAGGATGGTTTCTTTGGTAGCATAGAGGGGGTACGTTGAATACAGAATAAGGGAGGGACGATGGGATTTTGTTTCCATTTCGGCTTTCAGATCGATTTGGGTTTCCCCGTGAAGCAATGCCTTTTCCATGGCATTTTCGATGGCAGCCAGATGGTTTCTGGTAATAATAGTTTTAAGCGCTATTTTTTCTCCATGCTTCAGCTTAGGCCCAAATATTTCCCCGGCAACCCAATTAAAGCTCAAAACCATCAGTTCGTTATCCAGAACAACCATTCCCTCTTCGTTCAGAGATAACTTGTCAGAGGCCTCCTGATGCCTCCCCCCTCCTTGGCCTGAGTATTCAGATTTATTTTTCACACCATCAACTCTCCTCTGGCGCCACTCTATGGCAATAGCAATTCACTGTCAAGAATCGGCATTATTAATCCCCCATTCGACAGTGGTAGGTTCACGGAAACGGGAAAGCCGCGCCAGCCAAGGGTTACAACCTTGCGCAAAAATGGTGCCTTCAAGTTCCTATCACGGTCAAGGCATGGACGCCGTGGTGCCGGGTGATTACCGCTTACCGTGGAGGCACTGTGACAACAACCATCATCCTGGTAACCCACCCTGATCCAGTGGAATATGGAGGGACGGATCCAGGGCCATGCGGATTGCCCCCAAAGTACCCGGGCAACCGCAGTGCCCGGTGAGGAGATGATTTAAACAAGGGGGAGTGGGAGTGAAAAGAGCAGAATTAC
>JAZDGN010000008.1:0-36800 GCA_043806875.1 Pseudomonadota bacterium | reverse complement strand
CCATAGTTATTTTCCTCACACTTCTGCCTGCGAAGTGCTTTCAGGAGTTGATGAACGGGCTTGCTATGAAATAGCACCCGAGCAGACCGATCAATGCTCCGGCCCCTTTCCGGAACCAGGTTCCGGCTCCCTGCCACACGTTGTTCTCCAAAATCTTTCTCACCATGGCTGCTGAACTTCCTGCAAAAACGATGGGCAGGCAGTGCCCCAGGGCAAAGAAAATCATCATCATAGCACCAGTGAAAACCTTTTCCTGCACGGTTACTATTGCCAAAATCGGTGCAATAAATCCAAGTTTCCAGCATTGGATATACTCTCCCTGTAGTCTGTATCAGCTGTCCTGGGGTGGATTTACACCCAGGGCTTTGAGTTTTTCCCGTATGGCTTCCTCAGCCAGAAACCCAACGTGGCGGTAAACCTCTTTCCCGGATTCATCAAAAAACACCTGGGTCGGGATGGCCTGGATACCAAAGCGTTTTGCCTGGGATTTGTTCTCCCAGACATCAATAAAAACAATGGCTGCTTTTCCAGTGTAGAGTTTTTCCATTTTCGCCATGATCGGTGCCATCATCTTACAGGGGATGCACTTGGTTGCACCGAGATCGATCATGGTAACCATCCCTTTGACAGGCAGGTTCTCAAGGTCAATCTCGGTATTCCCGAAAGTTGTAGCCGCAAGGGCTACAAGAGCCATGACAAGGCCGATCATCATAGCGGATTGCAGTCTTATCCAGTGGTTCTTCATGAGTAAAATCCTTTCACTATCATCAAAAAGTTATATCAGGGTTTTATCCAGGAGACGACCTCCTGCTTGCTTGGAATTTTTCCAACACTTTTGACCGTCCCGTCCACAACGACGGCAGGGGTGCCAAAAACACCGTATCCTGCTATTTTCATAAGATCCGTAACCTTTTCAACTGAAGCCTCTACCCCGGTCTCTGCTACGGCTTCCTTAACAATTTCTTCTGTTTTCTTGCATTTCATGCACCCAGGCCCAAGTACTTTAATATCCATGATTGACTCCTTCTATGAAGTGAAATATCCAAAAATAAGACCGCTCAGTGTTGACATCACGATCACCAGACTTACAAAAACAATTGTTTTTTTTGTACCCAGTATACTCCGGATCACCAGCATGTTCGGCAGGCTCAATGCCGGTCCTGACAATAGCAGGGCCAATGCCGGCCCCTTACCCATACCGGATCCGATCAGGCCCTGCAGGATTGGGACTTCGGTCAGGGTTGCAAAATACATGAAAGCACCTACTACCGAAGAAAACAGATTGGCCCACAGGGAGTTTCCGCCAACAAGCCCGCTGATCCACCGGGAAGGGATAAGCCCCTCGGCTCCCGGTCTCCCCAATAGCAACCCGGCCACCAGAACGCCCCCGATCAGAAGCGGTAGAATCTGTTTTGAAAAGTCCCAGGATGCCATGAACCAGGTCTCTGTTTCTCCCCGGGCGGTCGTCAATAATGCTGAAAAGCAGATGATCCCGGCAGAAAATGCCAGCAGGGGGATCCCAGGGAACATCACGGCAAAGGCGAGAACAATACCGGTTGCGATAACAATTTTGATCAGCTTCACATTCATCCACAGATTCATCAACCAGCAGAGAAAAAGGGCAAAGAAACCGGCAAGGTACCATTTGACCGAAAAGACAGAGCTCCAGAACCCCCCGGCCTGTTCAGGTTTTCCCCAGGTGGCTGAAACCAGGAGCCCTACCATTGTGGCGAAAAAAAGAGCTGTCTGCCACAGCGGCCTGTCCACCTGGGCTTCAGGCATGTGTATTGCGGCAACAGCTTTTGCCTGTTCCTCTTTTCGGAAAAAAAGATGCATGAATAACCCGATGAGAACACTGAACAGGACAGCCCCCACAGCCCGCGCCACTCCTATGTCCGGCCCCAAAATACGCGCGGTCAATATAATGGCCAGAACATTGATGGCTGGTCCGGAATAGAGAAATGCAATGGCAGGTCCCAATCCGGCCCCGCGCTTCCAGATACTGGCAAACAACGGCAATACTGTGCAGGAGCATACCGCGAGGACAGACCCTGAAACGCTGGCCACCCCATACGACAGGACTTTGTGGCTGGCAGGACCAAGATATTTCATGACAGAGGCCTGGGAAACAAAAACAGAAATGGCTCCGGCTATGAAGAAAGCAGGAACAAGGCACAAGAGCACATGTTCCTGGGCATACCATTTGGCAAGAGCCAGCGCTTCGATGACAGACTGTTCAAATCGTACATTGCCGATGGGTAGGAAAAAAAATATAAGAAATCCTCCAATAATAATTCCAAGAGGTTTCCAGATACTTTTCCAGTCAATCATGCTGGGGTCAGATCCTTCATGAGTCACGGCGTCAGCACTTCCATCGATTGTATGTATATCCTGCATAGTGCTCCTCCTTAATTCCGATCTCCGGTACTTATCATAGCAGGCTGTTCTATAATGATTCAATATCCACGGGACGCCGCCGAATATCCAAGATCGTTCTATTGAATATGCTTGATTCAGACCCGTTTCCTATCTTGGCAATCATAAAATGATCGATATCAAAACATCGCTATTTAGGCATATAGTATTAGTCCTAATTTTTGTCAATACAAAATGTTTAACTTAAAAAATAAGGTTGTCGGTTCTTTTATGGAATCAAGCAAAGGGTTATTGTATCGTTTATCGGCGAAGCACATTGCCCTGGCGGCCAACCGCAAAGGGCTATGCGAGTACCTCGGGAGAAAAAAGTAGAAACTTTTTCAATACTATCTCAACACAACATCATGAATCCCATCCACATCATGGGGCACCCTGGCAGTCGTAAAGCCACTCGGATCGTTCACATTATTGAGGGAGGGTCAGAAACGGTGTGAATTTATATTGTGTGAAATCACAGTTACGTTTTCATTGGGCTTTTATGTGATTGCTCATTTTTTTGGGCAAATAGCGAATTCCAATTCCACATCCTGCTTTTATTGCACCAGGGTATTGACAAAAGATTTACATATCGTTATATTCCGAAATAACGATATATAGAAGGGAACATGAAACGAGTCTTTTGGAATGCATTGAGATAAAAATACTGGGGATAGGATGTCCTGATTGTGATCGCCTGGAACAGGACCTGATGAAATTGTTGGAACAACACTGAAATATCAAAAAAATTTATCTTAGTATATCGATAAATGACCACATATAAAAAGGGAGATCTCATGAAACCAAAAACCACTCAACTCATCCAGGATGGGGAAAAAAGAAAACTGATGATAGCCTTGAATATGACCATGGGGGCCTTCGGCATATATCTGTGGTGGGCAATTTACAGGATATTGCCGAATCTTTCATCCTGGCTCACTTACAAGCTTCTGCCCATAGAAACAGGCTCTCACTTGGGATCTTCAGTGGAATTTTTCCTTTATGACACGCCAAAGGTTATGATGCTCCTGGCCCTGGTGGTTTTTGGAGTGGGTATCATCCGGAGTTTTTTTACCCCTGAAAAAACCAGGGCATTTCTTTCCGGGAAAAGTGAATTTGCAGGCAACATTCTGGCAGCTCTTCTGGGAATAGTCACCCCTTTTTGCTCCTGTTCGGCCGTACCCCTGTTTATCGGATTTGTCACCGCCGGCGTCCCCCTGGGAGTGACCTTTTCATTCCTGATCGCAGCCCCCATGGTGAACGAAATTGCCCTGGGTCTGCTCTACGGCCTTCTGGGATGGAAGGTGGCGGCCATTTATCTGGGAACCGGACTTTTAATCGCCATTAGTGCCGGCTGGGTCATCGGACGTCTGAAAATGGAACGCTTCATTGAAGACTGGGTAACACAGATAAATATAAGCGCCGTTCAAATGGAAGAGGTACGTTTAACCTGGAATGACCGTATCCGTTACGGATGGGATGCGGTGAAAGAAATCATCGGAAAGGTATGGATCTATGTCATCCTCGGAATCGCCGTTGGTGCAGGCATTCACGGATTTGTCCCCGAAGGCGTTATGGCATCCATCATGGGCAAAGGTTCCTGGTGGTCTGTTCCCCTGTCCGTACTCATCGGTATTCCCATGTATTCCAATGCAGCTGGGATTATCCCGGTGGTCGAAGCCCTTCTGGGTAAGGGGGCTGCCCTTGGAACGGTTCTGGCTTTCATGATGAGCGTGATTGCCTTGTCCCTACCGGAAATGGTGATCTTGAGGAAAGTTTTGAAACCCCAGTTAATAGCTGTCTTTATTGGGGTTGTCGGCTCCGGTATCCTCTTTGTCGGCTATCTGTTCAACATGATCATTTAACATCTCAAGATAGATAACTGCTATGTTAGAACTGTCTAAAGTTTCTGTAGATGGGACACTTTGTCCAGAATTTGAGGAACTTGATGATTTCAGTTCGTCATGGATGGCTTGAAAAATTCGCACCCGGCTCAACAGTAAACCCCGGCTCCAGATTGACAACCGGAGCCGTGAAGGTTACCGTTGCCCCGGCCTTGACCGTTACGGTCGAGCCTGCCGTGATGGATACGGTGCCCGTGCAGTTGCAGTTGCACCCGGAAGGGAATGTCACGTTGCTGATGGTCACGGCAGTTCCTGAGCAGTTGGGACAGGTCTTGAAGGAAACAGCGCTTCCATAACCTGTACCGACCGAGTTGGTGGCATAGGCGCGGACATAGTAGGTCGTGTTTGCGGAAAGCCCTGCGATGGTGCTTGTAAAACCACCGGTTCCCGAACCGTTCTGGGTTTTGGGGTTGGCCACAGTGGGATTGCCGGACGTATTCCAACATACCCCCCTGGCCGTTACCGAAGCACCGCCGTCAGAGGTTACATTCCCACCGCTGAACGCGGTTGTTGTTGTAATCTGGGACACTGCTGTGGTTGTAACCGTGGGTTGGATGGCATCTCCTCCGGTGTACTCGATATCGTCGCTGCTGCTGGCTAAAGGATCTCCTCCTGTCCCCAGTTCAACATACACTGTCCTGGTCCCGGCCACATTGGGGATAACCCAGCCGGTGACAGTGGCCTGGAACGACTGCCAGCTTCCCCAGGCATCGGAGTCGTTCTTCAGCCGCATCTGTGTAAAGGTGTCTGTCCCATAAATATACAGGTTCACGGACGTGGACGAGGTCGACACCGCTTCCAGGTTGATGACAATGGGATAGACGCCTGTCCTGCGTCCGTAGTCCTCCACCCAGTACCAGCCATAGGTGGATGAACCGGAGTAGTATTCACCTGTGCCTGCTTCATAGACAGTGGTACTGAGCATGTTATCGTGGTGTCCGGGGCTGTTTATGAAAAGCGTATTAATAACATTGGGGTTCGGATCACCTGCCGCAATGTTTTCCGCATAAGAATTCCAGACATAAAAAGCATTGATCCTGTTTCCAGGTGAGCATACGATAGTCCCCGATCCGTTCAGGGAGTAGTGGTTGAAATAGTTTGTCACAGCCATATCCCAAGCGTGGTACCGGGAAGCCCGCATCAACGCATCTGATTTCTTCAGCGGTGGAATACCATGGGCCTGCCGATCAAGATTGATCAGGTATAGCAGCGCCAGTTCGTTCGCCAGGTTGTAGGCGGCAATGTTTTCTGAACCGGTAGGGCACCCGGTACTCCTGACGGACATCCGGCCCTCAACCGCCCGGGTAATTTCACCCAGATTCGGTCCCAGGACCGGTTCTCCGGAGAATGCCGCACTTACGGCCAGTAGCAGCCCAGAGAACATTGAAAGCATAAGAATTATCCTTGGCCTGTCCATGGCCCCCCTTAGTCTGTTCCAACGGCAGAGTATGCGCATCCCATTTTAACCCATAATCATTAAACCCGGTTTACCTACGAAATCCACATTCAAAGATATATTCCCAAGTTTCATGCGGGATTGTTTTTTAAACAGGTGCTGCTTTATGTCTACCAGGAAAGTCGTGAATTGTAAAATAGATTTCCGGGTTCTGCATGGCAAGAGAACACCATTGAACGCATCACCCCCGTTGGTCTTCAACCCAGTTTTCCAGATGCAATCGGGCAGTTCTTTGAAATCCATTTGTATAGCCAATATAGTATTCATGGATTACCCCCATTCTTTCGCGCTCATTGCATGTGTTTTATGGAACCGGCTGATGAAATACCCTGGGTTAAAACCGATTCGATAATTGAGTTGTACGCCTTGAATATTAATTATATACTGCCAGGTATTATGAACTCTGGTCAAAGCGAATCAAAATGGGGGTGGTCGTGATCGAATTGAGAGCCGACGAAACTCATTTCTTCTACACCCGGGTTGATGAGCTGAAACAGGACCCATTGCTCCTGGAAAGTTACCAGGTGGTTGTCAATGAAGCGGAAAAACGCAAAGTTAACCGGTATGTTTTTGAAAAAGACAGGCACAGGAGTCTGGTAACACGGGCCCTGCTCAGGTATGTCCTGTCCATGTGTACGGGCGTGGATCCCCGGGGGTTCGACTTTATGGAAAACCGTTACGGCAAGCCGGACCTGAAACCGGGTCTGGTAATGGTCCCCTTGTCCTTTAACCTGTCACACAGCGGCGGGATCACGGCCTGCGCCGTTGCACTGGGCCATGACATCGGTGTGGATGTTGAGGATTGCCGCCGCAAGACGGATGTGGCCATTGCGGACCGTTTTTTTTCTGTGTCTGAAGCGGATTCTATCAAACAGTGTCCGTCAGAGGACAGACAATCGGCTTTTTATGACTTCTGGACTTTGAAGGAATCCTATATCAAGGCCAGAGGGATGGGCCTTTCCATTGATCTCAAACACTTCAGCTTCAGCATCGGCACACCCGGAATCACCATTGATTTTGATCCATCTCTCAATGATTCCAGCCGGGAATGGCAATTTTTCAGGTTTTCGCCGGTTGAACATTATAAGGCTGCCATAGCGATCCGCTCCTCCCTTGAAACCCCGATGGCCCTGAACGTCTACAGCTGTATCCCTTTCAGGAGTATGGAAAAAGTATCCCGGTTGATCCAGGGGCAGTAGCCTTAGCCGTTTTCCTTGATGGGGCAGGGCTAGGGGTTTTTCCGTTTTGATCAGAGATCGTGTCATGGATAGGGAAAAACAGGCCAGGTCAGCTGTACATGGACCATTTTCATGTTCCATGTACAGCCGGTAAAAAATCATCACTTAAACAGCGGGAAGTTCCGATGGGTCATGGTATCGAACAGGGGTGTCATGCTGAAAAAGTGATCGTTGAATGCAGGTGTCCCGTCAGTATTCATCAGAATGGTTCCCGATTCACCCAGGGGGAACATGCTTTCAATGCGCAAAGGTCCGTTTGCTCCGATTTCAACGCAATGGGCATAGGTGGAACGGGAGGAAAATGGCATGGTGTGAACAGTGCCGATCAGGTCATGGATATAGCTGATTTCCCCTCGCTTATCCTTTCCCCACGGACGATCGTTCAGGGTGAGCAGGACTGTATCCAGGGCCTGGACAATGATGGTATCCGGAGTCTGGGGTGCGCCGGGATCTGATAGGTTCTGGAACCAGTTGTAATTATTTACAATACATGAAGGTGCCCCTTTTAACCCATGGAGTATGACATTGAAAAGGATCTCTTTATTCTGACCTGCATAAAGTGATGGCAGTTCGTCTTCAAATGTAAGGCGGATCACCTCCCGTATCCAGGCATCCATCAACACCCATCCATCAGCGCGATCAGCGCCTGCAACCCAGTTTGCAGCACCGCCATCCACAAAATGGCCGTCCCATGCTGCCAGGATATCAAGAGCGTTCTGGCGTTCGGCAGTGGCACCCATGGCGGTAACCGCATCAGTAAAATATGGGGAAACGAATTTCCACGGATTTCCGCCGGAATCAAAGGAGTCTGTTGTTGTGATATTTTGAATCAGATCCCTCACCTCTTCAAAGGTCAGATTGTCATGGGATTTTATATAATCGTCAACCACATGGGCCCTGTCGTAAGGACCAAACTGTTTGCTGGCCGCATTCATACCCGACTCTGACAGGTTGCTGTCCTTGTTGTTCCATCCGCAGTAGTATCCCTTGAGAGCATTTCTATCCGTGGACCTCGGTTTAAGGATGTCGGCATCCCATTCCAGTGGGGGGGCTCCGCCGAATCCCTGGGGCAGCATCCAGTTGCCGGCTCCACGGACAGGATCGCGGCCGGACATCCAATAGGCGATATTGCCGTCTTTATCTGCGTAGCAGAAGTGCTGGCTTACACTGATATCCTCGATGCCCGCGCCAAATTCATCCATACTCTTTGCCCGGGCCAGTTTGATCATGCCGCCGATGCTGTTGAATTCGTTCCTCCAGTGGGCGTATTTCCAGGAAATGACCGGGTTGGTTGCAGAGACCAGTGCCGGATTGTAGGGCATGGGGTTGATCACTGGGCCATGGGCGGTGCGGAAAACCGGAAGATTAATGTCTGCTGCTCCGGCAACCTTGATGGTTTCCATTCTGTGCAATGTAACGTTGTCAGGGCTTTCAAGGTAGTAGTCTGTTGTGTGGGCGTTGGCCACCTGCATGGACCAGGCATGGTGGGGGGTACGGCCGATGATGATTCCGGGCAGTCCGGGAACGCTCATCCCGGAAATGTCCATGTTTCCTGCCCTGATTGAGCCTTCAAGAACAATGGACGGGGTTGGAAAACCCATCTGGGGGCCCGAATAGATGATGGGATTACCGGATTTCGTCTTTGATCCAGCCAGTACCCAGGCATAACTTCCCATTTTGACAAAGGCGTTTATCTCTTTCAGATTGGCTTCCACCTCCTGATACCGCTGGGTGATGGTATCGGCAAGCACGGAATAGTCGGGTATGGCGGATGCAGCCGGAAGATCCGTGGTGATAGCTCGGCTTTTTGGGGCTGCGGCTGTGTAATAGGTCAAGGCTTCGGGATCATTGGTCCATCGCAAATCTCTGAACATGGCCTGGGCATCTGCGGGAAACTGCGCAGCAAGGGTTGCAAAAAGGGACATGTTCTGGATCTGGAATTGGGATCCCGCTTCCGGGTCAAAGTTTCTAAGCATTACCGATTCCCAGGCAAGGACGTCAAGAACAGACCAGTTTTCAGGTAAAATGCCAAGGGCCTTGAACTCAAAAGGCAATAGATCGGAGTTGGCGGTCACCTCTGCAATGCGGCGGTTAAAACCGTCCACATAGGCCTGAAAAATAGTTCTGAGTTCCTGGTCCAGGGCATCGAAACCAGCCTGGAGTTCTTCCTCCGAATAGCCTGTGGTCCGCATCAGGACATCCGAGGGGAGCTGGCTGGTTCCAAAGATTTCAGCCAGTCTGCCCCGGGACGTTCTTTTGTAGAGTTCCGCCTGCCACAACCTGTCTGTTGCCTCTGCATATCCCTGTGCCTCAAAAATGTTATGCATGGTGGCATCCCTGGTGCCCGAGATAAACCAAACGCCCCGATCGTCCCGGGTGGTTTCAACGGTAGTTACCGGGGACCCCCCGCCGCCTCCGAAACACGATGCCAGTATTGCGGCCAGCAGCAGCATCAGCAAAAAATAATGAAACTTTTCCCGAAAGGCTTTTTGCATCTTGAATCTCCTTTGTTTAATGGTTTCTGGCTTATGAACATTCCCAATAGTCTGATATCATACAGCGGAAAAAGCCTGAATCCTGCTACATGGGAAACCTTCGGCTTGGTGAAACGATTGTAAGTGTGCACCTGCTTTTTTTGAAAAATTTGCTCACACAACGTTTCCGGGTCTTCCCATGGTTAAAGGGCTGCCAATCCTCTTTGGGGGATACCCATGGGGAAAATCGCGAACTGGATTCGATTCCAGCCCGCCCGGCGCCTTCCCATTGCAATATGAATGTCCTCTCAGGAATAAAATTTTGCTATATATTCTGTTTTGAGGTCACTGTATTTTCAACTTGACAAAAAGTCAAATGAATAGAAGAGAAAAGTTTGCTTTGCGGGGACCTGACTGTTTCCCCGCGACCTGCGCGACCACATGAGTACATGCAAAAGTGAGAGAACAACCCATAGGAGCATCCCCAGGCTCTTTACTCCCCTTGTTAGAATTCCAGCAACTTGAGTTCGACCATAGAGGTGAGGCAAAAAACGTGGTGTATGTCTCTGCACCCTTGCTGACCTGGGCTACAGGACGTGGTATCGGGAGCCGGGTATTTATTTCAAATCCTTGAAAGATGGCTATAACGAGAAATGCACATAAAAGGTGCTGCCGCCTGTTTCAAGACATCCTTTTCGGCAGTTAACAAACGGGCAGGCTGATATTCTGCCTGGGCAGGTGTCTGCATCGGCCGGGATATGGAGACATCTGGCAGTGTCAAAGTGAATGGAGAAGCCCATTCGTTCGGAAAAGACCTTCATACGGAGAAGGTCTGAACCTGCACCGCCTGCATTGAATTGATAAGCTTTTTTTGATGAATACATATCCGTATCCTGAGTGTGGAAAAAACCTCCAAAGATCAGGCTTCGGTTGGTATCCGTGATACCCACCCCGTAATCCATGACCTTGATCCGAACACTGTCTTTCATGTCTTCCACCTGCAGTTCTATCAAACCCTCGTCCGGGGTATTTTCAATGGCGTTTTTTAAAAGCCCGGATAGAATTTTTTCAAGTACATCACGATCCATCATCAGTTTGGAGGATTCAGGTCCCCTGCATCGAATCTCAAGGGTTCTGGACCCCATTCCGGATTGGGCATCCCGGATGATATCCCTTAAAAATGGAATCAGGGTAATGGATTCCGGATGAATTTCGGGAATTGAATATAGGTTGTCAATCTGTTGAGCTATGAGGCCCAGAATTTCTTTTTTCCCGGGTTCGCGCTCTTCCTTAAAGGCATCCACCAGATCGGCAGCGTCTTCAATGATGCGCAGAATAAGACGATTCTCCGCGATGGGGCGTTGGTTTAAAATATCTCCGATTTTGTTTTCCAGGTCAACCAGGCGCTGGATTTGGCGCATACCCCGGCAAAAGGTTTTGTTCGCGTCTTTGTTTTCTTCCTGGTTCAGTTGCCTGCTCAGTTGATTGAATGCGACTGAAAGAACGGCAAGGGGGGTTCTCAGTTCGTGGGACAGGTGGCTGATTACCCGCTCCTTTGCTTTATCCAGAATTTTCAGACCTTCGTACAGCCTGGCATTCTCCATGGCAATGGTGATGTAGTCGCTGGCTGACAGGAGCAGTTTTTCATCATCCGGCGAAAAGTCTCCTGAGATCTTATTGATCACCTGAAGGGTGCCAATACAATCCCCCTGTCGCTTGATCAGGGGAACGCACAGTATGTTTCTGGTTTTCAGATGAGTCTTTCGATCCACTTCCCGGTAAAACCGCGGGTCACCGTAGGCGTCGTTAATGATAAGGGGCTGCCGGTTTTGAAATACCCATCCTGCGATTCCCTCATGGGCCGGAAACCGTATTTCATTGGTTTTCAGATCTGTTGAAACCCTTGACCAGAGTTCAACTTTTTTTGGATCAAACAGGAAAACAGAGCATTTTTCAGTGCCCATGAACTGGCATGTCCTGGCTATGATCACCTCAAAAAGCAGATCCATATCCATTTCTGAAACTATCATCCGGCCTAGTTCCAACAACAGACGATGCTGTTGAAGCTGCGTTTCCAGAAGGATCAAATCTTCCGAAGAGATTTTTTTTTCCATGGCTGCCGGTTCCTTGATTTGATCAATTGTTTATCACAACCATGTCAGGTGTCAATGGGGCCAGGTGCTTTCTGGCTTGTCCAAGGACATTCTTTTGTCATTGCTCTGGACAAGATGCCAAAAAGTCTTCAACAATGGACCTGTTGTCACTCCGCGCTCATGGCCTTGAAATCCGTGGGATGCCTGGTCCTTGCCGGTATCAGCCTCAAGCCCCAGTCCCTGGCCACTCTTGTAATTACAGGCCGGGAGCTGACGCTCAAGGGTTCACTCGGGTATCGGGTCACGGATTTTGAAGCTGCCTTGCAGGTGATTGCAGACAAATCGCTTGAAGTGGCACCGTATATTACCGGAACGGTAGGGCTTTCAGACGTCCAGCAGGCCTGTGAAACACTGTACGCAGGAGTATCCGGGGATGTAAAGATCCTGATCGACCCATGGAAAGCTTAGGGTGCCCTGCCGAGGCCTGGCTCAAAATTCTCGTGGAAGGGTTCATGGAACTTATGCCAGGAAACTGATCCCGGATTCCGGTGAAGCTATTTTTTGAGCTGGGCGGCCCGCAGTTTGTTGGCCCAGTCTATGGATCCCCTGTACGCCTGTTTTGCCTTCGCCGTATCAAGGCCCAGCTGGTTGATCATGGCATCGCTCTTGTCAAATTCCGCCTCTTCAAAATATCGGGCCAGTTTCAGGAGCGGGACATATTCGTTGTTGCCTTCCATGCAAAGGGCGCCCTTGAGCTTGTCAGCCAGGGGAAGATACTTTACGATCTCGGCCATGGGCTGGCCCAGCAAGGCTTCCAGAAGGGAAAACATGCCCAGAAGGAAAAGGGAATCGGGTTCAAATCCCCAGAAATCATGATCCGTGCTTACCTGTTCCAGGAATTTCCCCCTCTGGGCGGACAGGAAGATGAGTTCCGAAGCATGGGGGTTTTCCGATACTTCAGACAGGAGCACAACCCTGAGCCAGTTTTTCAGGTTGTTCCAACCCAGCATTGTAATGGCGTCCTTGATTGAATCAATCTTCCTGCGGAATCCAAAGGAGGCTGAATTGAGATAGGCCAGGAGCCGGAAGCTGATGGTGACGTCGGCCTGGATGGTGGCGGCCAGTTTTGAAAAATCCGGATCCTTCTGCTCTATGGCCTCCATGAGCTTGAATTTTGAAATGGTTCCGGACAGCACTTTTTTGACGGACATGGTTTCAGGCTGTTTGAAAAATGATCCGTGGAACAGGGAAAATCCGGCTTTGCTGCAGATATCGAAATTGGTCTGGTTATCCACCCGGCCCGCCAGTATCACGGGGCAAAAGCCGACAGCTTTTTGGCAGATGCTGGCCAGATCGGGCAGGGCCATGGCAGCTGTATCCAGGAATATGATGTCAGCCTGGCTGAAAATTCCCTGGCAGGCCTCATGATTGGCGCTCCAGGTCACCACGATCTGGTACTTGTTGGCTTTGAGCTTGGCCAGTGCCTGGACCAGGGAATCGGAACCCGAACCGAAATTTGAGATTTTTACTGCAGTCCGGCCCGGAGGAAGGGCATAGGGAAGATTGTCCAGGATGTTCCTTGGAGAAAAGTTTATCATGATCCTCTTGTCCCTGTCCATTATCTGTTCAAGGGCAAGGGCTGTTCCCGTCATGAGGTCAGCCGTGATGATGTCCCCGGTCCTGGAGCCGGTGGTCTGTCCCGCATCGGCAGACAGATAGACCAGCTCATATCCCCACAGTTTCTTTTTTGCATCAAATATGGGAAGCCTGGCAAAGGTTACCGGTTCGGTCTGGCTTTCATTTTTTCCCATGGTTAAAAAATCCTCCGTGCGCAAATGATTTTTATTATTCAGAAAGGGGGGTTGCCCCCCAGATATGGTCAGCGTATTCGAGAACAGCCCTGTCACTGGAAAATTTCCCCATGTTAGCCGTGTTCAGGATCGACATCCTTGCCCATTGCCCGGGGTTCAGATACATCCTGGCAACCGCCTGCTGGGTCCTGGCATAATCGGCAAAATCGGCAAGCACCAGATAATAGTCTCCCTGGTTCAGGAGCGAGTTCACGATGGGTTTGAACAGTCCCGGGTCCCGGGGTGAAAAATATCCCGAATCGATCATGTCCATAATCTGTTTCAGGTCCCGGTTTTCTTCGTAATACTGTCTCGGGAAATACCCTTCCTGCCTTTTTTTCACAACTTCATGGGCTTTGAGCCCGAAAATGAAGATGTTGTCATTTCCGACCTCCTCCATGATTTCCACATTGGCACCATCCAAAGTCCCGATGGTCAATGCACCGTTCAATGCAAACTTCATGTTGCCGGTGCCTGAGGCTTCAAGTCCGGCCGTGGAGATCTGTTCTGAGATATCGGCTGCGGGAATGAGTTTTTCCGCCTGGGAAATGCAGTAGTTGGGCAGAAAGATGACACCAAGTTTTCCACGGGCCAAAGGGTCCTTGTTGATGGTTTCTGAGACGGACGTGATGAGCCTGATGATCAGTTTTGCCTGGAAATAGGCAGGGGCAGCCTTGCCGGCAAAGAAAAAGCTGCGGCTGACTGCCTGGTCATCGCGGTTCTCCCGGATGGCGTTGTACAGCCCGATCACGTGGAGGATATTGAGAAGCTGGCGCTTGTATTCATGCATCCGTTTGGCATGGACATCAAACAGGGTATTGGGATTGACGCCCATTCCGGTTTTTCTCAGGGTATACCGTGCCAGCCGTTTCTTGTTTTCCAGTTTGACCTTCTGCCATTCGGACTGGAAAGATGCATCGTCTGCGTAGGGAACAAGCCTTTTAAGGAGATCAAGGTCGGAGAGCCAGCCAGGACCGATTACCGAGGTGATGAGTCTGGACAGACCGGGGTTGGACTGGTACAGCCAGCGCCTGGGGGTAATCCCGTTGGTGACATTCCTGATGCGGCTGGGATAGACCCGGTTGAACTCGCTGAACAGGCTGGTCTGCAGGATCATGGAATGAAGTGCTGCAACCCCGTTGACCGAATGGCTGCCGATGATGGCCAGATGGGCCATGCGGACTTTTTTGACATCCCCCTCCTGAATGATGGACAGTCTCGGCACCAGGCCGGGCTCATCCGGGTAGTCCCGTCGAAGGGTATCCAGGAACCGTTTATTGATTTCATAGATGATCTCCATGTGCCGTGGCAGGAGACTGCCAAGCATGGAGACCGGCCAGGTTTCCAGGGCTTCGGGCAGGACGGTGTGATTGGTGTAGGCGAATGTTTTTTCGCAGATGGCCCAGGAATCATCCCAGTTCAGTCCGTGCTCATCCATGAACAGGCGCATGAGCTCCGGGATGGCAATGGAAGGATGGGTATCGTTGAGCTGGATGGCTGCCCAGTCGGAAAACCCGTCAAAGGACTGGTGGTCTGCCAGGTACTGGCTGATGATATCCTGCAAGGTGGCTGAAACAAAAAAATACTGCTGTTTGAGCCTCAGCTCCCGCCCCCGTTCGATCTCATCACTGGGGTAGAGAACCTTGGAGATGGATTCGCTCAGAACTTTGGCTTCTGCAGCTCCGATATAGTCTCCCCGGTTGAAGAATCCCAGGTCGAACTCCCGGCTGGATGTGGCGGTCCAGAGCCGCATGTTGGTGACAAAGTCATCGCCGATTCCCGGAACCAGAACATCGCAGGCCCTGGCCATGACATCCTGGGTATCCACCCAGCGAAACCTCAGGTTCCCCTGGATGTCCTGGTAGGATTCGGTGCGACCGTGGAACATGATGGTGTAAATGGTTTCAAACCGGACAATTTCCCAGGGATTGCCCCTCCGCATCCAGTTATCGCTCTTTTCCTGCTGATAGCCATCGGCTATCACCTGGTAGAAAATGCCGAAGTCATAGCGGATGCCATAACCGTACCCAGGGAGCCTGAGCCGCGCTATGGAATCCATGTAGCAGGACGCAAGGCGTCCCAGCCCGCCGTTACCCAGTCCCGGATCCCATTCCTCCTCTTCAATGGCATCCAGGTCAAAACCAAGCTCTGAAAGGACCTGCCCGGCTAGATCTTCCAATCCTGAGGCAATGAGATAATTTCTCAGAAACCGTCCTGGCAGAAATTCCAGGGAAAGGTAAAAAATCCTTTTGGACAGGGCTTCCCTGCAGGACTTCTGGGTTTTGATCCATTGTTTGATCAGCCTGTTTTTAACGCTGTAGGCCAGGCCCATATAGCAGGTGTATCGGTTCATATCCTCGGGATCAAGTCCGAGGTTGAACCGGATATTGTGAAAGATCTCCTGTTTTAACTGATCGGCCTCAGAAGATGCGGACTGTCCGTTTTCATTTAAAGTTTGGTCTTCATTCATTACTGGATTGCTCCATTAGAAAAGTTCATGCTTTGCCCGCAGATCCCAGGACGTTATTGATCTTGTGCATGTAAAGCTTTTTCAGGGAATCCCGGGCAGGTCCCAGGTATTTCCTGGGGTCAAACTCCCCGGGGGATTCGGCGAACACTTTCCGGATTGCAGCGGTCATGGCAAGTCTGCCGTCTGAATCAATGTTTATTTTGCTCACAGCCATGGCTGCAGCCTTCCTGAGCTGTTCTTCAGGGATACCCACGGCATTCTCCAGCTTTCCACCGTACTGGTTAATGATTTTTACCTCGGCCTGGGGCACGGAGGATGCCCCGTGCAGGACTATGGGAAATCCGGGAAGCCTTTGCTCCACCTCAACAAGGATGTCAAATTTAAGGGGCGGCGGAACAAGTACACCCTTCTCGTTCCTGGTGCACTGCTTTGGCGTGAACTTGTTGGCCCCGTGGGAGGTGCCGATGGATATGGCCAGGGAGTCCACCCCTGTTCTTTTCACAAAATCCTCCACCTGCTCCGGCCTGGTGTAGGTGGAAGCTTCGGCAGTCACTTCATCTTCCACACCTGCCAGTACTCCCAGTTCTCCTTCCACGGTCACATCATGTTTGTGGGCGAATTCAACGACCCTGGCCGTGAGTTCTATATTGTGATCATAGTTGTGGTGGGAGCCGTCTATCATGACCGAAGAAAAGCCCATTTCCACACAGCTTCTGCACAGATCAAAGGTATCGCCATGGTCGAGGTGAAGGGCAATGGGAACGCTGAAACCCAGTTCCTTTGAGTATTCCACGGCGCCCTGGGCCATGTACCTCAGCAGGGTCTGGTTGGCGTACTTCCTCGCCCCTGAAGAAACCTGGAGGATCACCGGAGACCGGGTTTCCACGCAGGCCTGGATTATTGCCTGGAGCTGCTCCATATTATTGAAGTTGAATGCGGGAACCGCATACCCCCCTGTCACTGCTTTTTTCAGCATGGCATGGGTATTGACGAGTCCGATTTCCCTGTAATTGATCATGATGTCCCCCCCCTGTTTATTGGGTATGGCCGCTTGTGTTTTTCCCGGCCTGTTTTTATCCGAATATCAGGCCCATGGCCTCAACGTGAATGGTGCTGACCAGTTCCTGGCCGCCAAAACTTTCAATGTAGAATTTCATGATGGGTTCAGTGCCCGATGGCCTCACGGCAAACCATGAACCGTCATCCAGTGTCACCTTGACACCGCCCATGGCTGCATTGTTGCCCGGAGCCCTTGTGATCGCCGAGGCTACATGTCTGCCTGCCAGGGCCGCACCTTTGAGCGAATCCGGGTCCAGCTGTTTTAAAAGAAGCTTCTGTTGATCGGTGATGGGGGAGTCAATCCGCAGGTAATGGGGATTCCCATGTTCGGGAACCAATACGTCCCGGTAGATCTCATCGGGCGCTTTTCCGGTTTTTGCCAGGATTTCGGCGGCCAGCAGTGTCATGCAGAAACCATCTTTGTCCGTGGTCCAGACCGATCCGTCCCGGCGGAGGAAGCTGGCCCCGGCGCTTTCTTCTCCGCCAAAGGCAACACTGCCGTCCATGAGTCCCCGGACAAACCACTTGAACCCTACCGGCACTTCGAAAACCTTTCTATGGAGCCCCTGGGTAACCCGGTCGATCATGCTGCTGCTGACCAGGGTTTTGCCGATCATGAGCTCTTTTTTCCATCTGGGTCTGTTCTGCAGCAGATACCAGATGGAAACCGAAAGGTAATGGTTGGGGTTCATGAGGCCCCTGGGGGTCACGATGCCATGCCGGTCAAAATCAGGATCATTACCCCAGGCAATGTCGAACCGGTCGGCCAGAGCGATCAGTTTTGCCATGGCATGGACAGAAGAACAGTCCATCCTGATCTTGCCGTCCCAGTCAGCCGGCATGAATCCGAATGTGGGGTCCACATGGGTGTTCACCATAGACATGTTCAGGTGGTACCTGTCCGCAATGGGCTCCCAGAAATGGACACCTGCGCCGCCCATGGGATCCACACCGATCCGTATGCCTGCATTCCGGATCAGGTCCATGTCCACGACCCGGGCCAGGGCTTCGGCAAACGGGGTGATAAAATCCAGTTCCCTGGCTGCCAGTTTTCTGCGGGCTGCTTCGTAGGAGACCTGCCGGATCCCCTGCTTTTCGTCTTCCATTAGCTGGTTTGCTCTTTTTTGTATCCACGCGGTCACATCCTCATCGGCCGGGCCTCCGGATGGGGGATTGTACTTGATCCCGCCGTCGGTGGGGGGATTGTGGGACGGGGTAATGACCACCCCGTCAGCCAGGTCCATGGTCCTGTTTTTGTTGTGCTCTAGAATCATGAATGAGATAACGGGGGTGGGCGTGTACTCATCACCGGAGTGGACTATGACGTCAACGTCGTTTGCCGCGAAAACCGTCAGTGATGTCCTGTAGGCAGCCTCTGACAGGGCATGGGTGTCAAACCCGAGAAACAGGGGTCCGGTAATCGTGCTTCTTGACCGGTATTCACAGATGGCCTGGGCCGTTGCGGCAATGTGCATCTCATTGAATGTCCCCTTGAAGGAACATCCCCTGTGACCGGAGGTCCCAAAGGAGACGGGCCCCTTGATATCAACGGTATAGTAGGATGCAACCAGACGGGGGATATCCGTCAGCAGGGACTGGGGTACCTGCTTGCCCGCAAACTCATGAAGTTTCATGGGAATTGTATCCTCAAATTCAATCGGTTCCTGCTGTTTCAGGTCCCACACGTTCACCTTGTGTGCAGCAACCTCTCCGGGATTCCGGCAGGACCCGATGCTCTCCGGCCCGGAGACCAGGATGAAAATTGCTGTAATGCATCGGAAACCACTTTATAATATATTCGTGTTCAACGCAAAGCATTTCCCTGCTACGGCTGCCCTGGGTGCAGAATACCCTGATTTTTCCCCCCGACTCCGGATCTGGATCTTCACCGCGGATGTTCATACCCAAAATTTAGGGTCCAAGGTTTTTTACGCCGGGGTCATCACCCCTGAGGATGGTGCATGTCCCGGACTCTTGGTCAAAGACGATGACTGCCCTGCCGGTTTGGATCTGTCTGAGGACCTGGGAAACCTTGGTTTCAAGGGGGACCTCAACTTCTCCGTAATCGGTACCGTCACGGGTTACAAATTCCTGGATGATCCCGTTAAGGG
This sequence comes from Pseudomonadota bacterium, assembly GCA_043806875.1. Lineage (GTDB taxonomy): Bacteria > Desulfobacterota > Desulfobacteria > Desulfobacterales > Desulfobacteraceae > JAZDGN01. The sequence goes on along the minus strand of JAZDGN010000008.1, from coordinate 17,733 downwards.
CCTCGGGGCTCAATTGATCAAAGGGAATTTTAAGTGCGGTCATGGTTGTTCATCCCTTGACGATTTTTCTGTGTTGATCTGGTATGGATGGCAACACTGATCCGGTTGATATGGATCTGTTTTAAATCAAGAGCCTGTTAGGGGGGTATTACTGGTCTTCATCCGGGGCCGCCCACAGGATGTGATCCCGGTTGATGAACAGTGTGTTGTACTGTGTGGGCTGTACGTTGTCCTCGTGGCGCACGGTTACCGAAAACAGGACAAGGAACCGGTCCGAGGATTCGGTGACCATGTCACTGACCCGTTCAAACCCGGGGGCCCGCTTGATATTGACCTGGCCGGAGATCAGGGAACCGTCAATGAGTTTCATCCTGAGGGTCCGGCTGTTGATTTCTCTGGTGATCGGGGTGTCGTCCATTGTTTTTCTCCTGCAGCACATTGAAAGTGATTCTATTTTCTATACAGGCATGGGCCCTGTTGTAAAGTGAAATTATTGTTTTGCTGTTGACAGGTTACGGTGATGCCTTTTATGGTGCTTGGGCAATGACAACCCGATATCCAAGGACATGGGATGCCATGTGGAATCCGGAGAATGGGCTGGACACCTTGGCGTACCCGAAAAAGGTTCTTGCTCCGGGCTCATGGTTTTCCCGGATCTGGTGCGATCAAGGTATCTGGAAACCTGTCGGTGAATAAACAGGAGAGGGCGCTGGGAATTGTCCGCCGAGCAGGACCCGGACTCTTAACGGTCAGGGTCAAAGGGAAGTATCCCCTGGATCTCAGACTCGTAATCGGGTTGTTGACAGGCTGGGGTAGATCGGAAACGGGCCCGGTGTGAGGATTCATCACCGGGCCCGTTGGTTTTTACAGGTTATCTTGCCATGCTTCCGGCGTCTCTGGTGTGTCTGCGGGGGGCAGGCATGCGGGTGGATGGCGTACGGGTTGAAACCACCGGTCTTTTCCAAGACACAGCAGGTTTTTTAACCGGCGCAGCCGGTACCAGCCTGGATTCGGAAACAGGCAGGCGGACGCCGGCTTCCTTTACCGGGATTTTGTGGTTCAGGAGGCGCTGAATTCCGACCAGAAGTTTTTGTTCTTCCTGGCTGACCAGGGACAGGGCTATACCGTCGTTGCCGGCACGGCCTGTTCTGCCGATCCGGTGCACATAGTCTTCCGGGATGTGGGGCAGATCAAAATTGACCACGTGGGGAAGCCTCTGGATATCCAGGCCCCGGGCCGCGATGTCTGTGGCCACAAGGGTTCTGACCGCGCCGCTCTTGAAATCGGCAAGAGCCCTTGTCCGGGTGGACTGGCTTTTGTTGCCGTGGATGGCTGCTGCGCAGACACCATCGCTCAGGAGCTGTTTCGTGAGCTTGTTGGCGCCGTGCTTGGTCCGGGTAAACACCAGAACCTGGTTCCACTCACCTTCCCGGATCAGGCTGGACAGAAGCCCCCTCTTGTCTGACTGCTCGACATGGTATACGACCTGGGTCACCCCTTCGGCTGCCGTGTTTTTGGTGGATACCTGGATCATGGCCGGATTGGTCAGAAGTCCGCTGGCCAGTTTTTTGATTTCATCTGTATAGGTAGCGGAAAAGAGCATATTCTGGCGCTTCACGGGCAGGCGTTTGATGATTTTCCGGATATCGTTGATAAAACCCATATCCAGCATCCGGTCTCCCTCATCCAGGACAAGGATTTCCACATGGGAAAGGTCCAGTGTTTTCTGTCCCACATGATCGAGCAGGCGTCCGGGTGTTGCCACCAGGATATCTATGCCGCGTTTGAGGTTTGCTATCTGGGGGACAATGCTCACTCCCCCGAAAATAACCGCGGACCTGAGCGGAAGATACCTGCCGTATACGTTAAAGCTTTCCCCGATCTGGGCTGCAAGCTCACGGGTAGGCGTGAGGATAAGGGCACGGGGGCAGCGGTTTTTCTCTGGTGATTCATGGAGAATCTGGAGAATCGGTAGGGCAAAGGCGGCTGTTTTACCGGTACCGGTCTGGGCGCCGGCAAGGACGTCCCTTCGTTCAAGAACCGCAGGAATGGCCTGGTCCTGAATAGGGGTAGGGATAGTGTAACCCTGTGCCACAACGGCACGGAGCAGTTCGGTCCGAAGACCAAGTGTTTCAAATGACATGTATGTGTAGTACTCCTGTTGAAGCCCACCCCGTGTCATGGGGCCGATCTAGGCGGAGATAATGAATTTGCACGGATTGAGTCAGACTTGGGTAGGAATCAACCACGATACTTCAGGTACCGACCGGATGGTACAGCAAAAATGACATCATACCAGAATATTTTTATTACGCAAGCTTTAAATTATTGATATTACGGAAAAGCAGAGCCTCCAGGTCCTGGTATGGCTTAAATCATTGACAACAGGACAGGAATCAAGCAAAAATATAGGCATGGTTTCGGACAGGAAAGACACGGTTTCAACACCAAGGCAAGAACCAGGGGAAATCGGACAGAATGAATCTTCAAGGCGATTTTGAGGGACTGTTTTTAACCAGTATTCTCCAGCTCCTGTGCAATGAGCAGAATACAGGGCTTCTGAGGGTGACCAGCGGCCAGAACGAGGCCAGGGTGTTTTTCAAGGACGGCACCATTGTATACGCGTCAGGGTCCCAGAAGGAAGTTCGCCTGGGGTATATCCTCAGACGCGAGGGGATCATTTCCGCAGAGCAGCTGGAAAAATGCCTTACCATCGCCCGGGAGAACAATCTTTCACTTGGACGGATCCTGGTGGAAAAGGGATACGTTTCCCTGAAGACCCTTGAAAAGTACAATACAAAACAGGTCGAGGAGATTCTCTACAACCTGCTGCTCTGGAAACAGGGGCGGTTTGAATACAGGGATGTAAAGCTCAAGCTGGACGGGATGATCGTGACCCAGTTGAACCCCATGAAGCTCATCCTGGAAGCGTCCAGACGGATTGATGAGATGAGTGTCCTTGAAAAGGTGATCACCAGTGATACCATGGTGTTTGCCATTTCCGGAAATGTGCGGAACAAGGAGGAGATAAAGCTTAATGCCAATGAATGGCGGATCCTCTCCCTCATTGACGGTGCAAGGTCCATCCGGCAGATAGTCACCAGCAGCGGATATGACGAGTTCGCGGTATATAAGATCTTTTTTTCACTGATTTCCTACGGTGTGATCGAAGAAAAGGAAAAAGTCCTTCTGACAGGTCCGGATGGTGACCCGGATCTTGCGTCCTTGATTACCGTGTACCATGATATTTTCCAGGCCATCTGGAAACATGTTTTTACTGAACTGGGGGATAGGACAGCATCGGTGTTCAAAGATGCACTGTCCGGGCTTGATGCAGCCCACCAGACAATACTTAAGGCTTATGATCCTGGGGGTCCTGTAAAAAACAACATAAGCGCCATCCTGGAGGCTATGGAAAAAACCGGGGATGGATCACTTGACCGGGAGCATCTCATGGCCGGTTTCAATGCCCTGTGCAGGGCCGTGTTGCTGGAGGTGGCCCGGATCCTTGGGATGAATCCTGTCCGGGCTGTGCTTGAAGAGATTCAGACAATCATCGGTTTTGTTAAAAAATATCATTCCGATTCAGAGGAAAAGAGCCGTATCGTTAATGATATGGACGCGATTTCCGCAGAGCTTCAATCCGGCGGCTCCCAGGTTAAGAAACCATCAAAAGGGCTGTTCTCCATGTTCCGGTGATCGGGATCAAGAGGCGACCTTTGCCCCCCCATAGGCCAGGAATCCAAGACCTGCTGTCCTGAGCAGGGCTTTGATCATATCCAGGATTTCAATGTCTACAAATGGCTCCAGGAGACCCACATAGTCTGCAGCAAACAGCAGCATAACCGTGAACAGGATAAGGTTGATTACTTCTCCCACCTTTCCCCCGGCATATTTTTTCCTTGCCTTGTTAAACACAATAAGGATGAGGATGTAGATGATTAGCGTGAAAAACAGAATGATGGTCTTTGAGGACATGGATAAACCTCCGGGTATGGTTCATTGGGGTTGAGGCAGCTGTTTTTGAGCATTATCGTTTGTATTCATCCGCTGTCTGATTCCGTTATGGATCTTTTCTGACTGTCAGGAGCATTTCCTTTGCCTGTGATTGACAGGACCTGTCCGAGCAGGGACAATAGATTGTCCTCCTTGGGGCTGAAAACGCCAAGCCAGTGTCGTCCGGCAGGGAAAACCACCATGTCCGGTCCATCGGTTCTGGCAAAGACCATGTACCCGATCCTGGAAGCGCCGAAATCTGAACAGCTTCTGCCGCAGTTGGCGACAAACGCTGCATGGGTTTCCATCCCCAGCGGGTCATGAGCTGCGACGGTTCCGTTGGCCGATACCAGAATATAGTTTTTCAGGCCTATATTTTCAATACCCTTTTTCAGATCCTTGAGTGAGATCATCCAGATAGCCCCTGTCTGTTTTTGATAGTATCATTGCGGAAATGGTCATTACGGGCCTTTGCAAGGTTTAAGGCAGCTTTTTCTCCCAGGTGCCTTAACTGTCCGGATGCGGGGAGCCTTTTAAGGACAATGGCAAGAAAGAATCGCTCCACAATCCAATGGCACAGGATTACCGAATCATCCGCAGCAAGGAACAGCTCATTCATGTCGGGAAACCGGTCCCGGCCAAGGTGGCAGGATGCGGCAAGCAGCTCGCCCAGTTTTTTCAGATCCCGCTGGGGAAAGTCCGGCAGAATTGTGGGAGTCACAAGAACCTCGGTGCCCTGATGAACCAGAAAAACGCCTTTGACCTCGGGCAACGAACGGATTTTTTGCAGTATCTGCAAATCGGCGGAATGGAATTGCCGGTTGTCTGTCCGGGCTTCCGGGACCGTGACGCTCCGATGAACCGGAACCGGGTAAAAATTATGAAAGCCGCAGAATAGGCAGGTATAATCCAGGATACCGCTGCAGATCTGATCCGGTACGATGGGTTGTTTCTGTCCGCATTCTTCACAAAAAACGATCACAGTGGGTTACTCCGGGTCAACCGTTGCCGGAACCGAAAAAAGACCTCAGCCTGGATAGGAATCCTGCGGTCCTGACCGGTTCCGGGGGAGCCTGGTCAAGTGGAGCCTGGTCCAGGGGAGGGCTATCCAAAGGCGGCTGGTCCGGCTCTGTCTTGGCATCACAGGGTCGGGACAGGGACAGGACAATGCGCTCCTGCAGGGCGGTGTACCTCAAAACAGCCCGTGCCAGGGGAAATTCTTCATGGTTCCAATTCTCCAGGCAGGCGCACAGCTGCACCGACTCTTCCAGTGCTTCATCCCAAAGCGCTTCAGCTCCCTGGTCAAGGTATCTGCATATGGCGGTGAGCATGGCAAGAATTGCTTTGCGTTCCTGGTCCGGCTCCCAGAGGGGCATGATTCCTTCCAGGGTCTCCAGTGCCCTGCCCGGTTCCCTGGCTGTGAGATGGTTTTTGATTCGGTTTGCTATTGTCAAATCCACGGCCCGGGGTTGTTCCACAAACTCTATTTCATCGTAGGCATAGGGGGTGATACTCTCATCCTTGTCAGCGCCGGTTTCAGGACTGGGGGGCGGATCCTGCTTCAATGCAGCGGGCACGGGCTCATAAGGCACCACCTTTTCTCCGGTGTCGGCAAAGGACAATTCCGACAGGAGCTGGTCTTCATCAAAGAAATCATCCAGCCTGGCTTCGATTTCCTGGATCGGTGATACGTTGCGGCGGTTCGGAATAATCTCGCGTATGTCCGGAGACGGGGAGGCGTCAGCGGCCGCGTCCTGGACAGGGCCTGGCTTGGATTCGTCAAACACATGAAGCAGATGGATCTGGTCCACCAGGTCATCCACCGGTGACTGGGTTCCTGATTTCGTGCTGATCAGGTCGTCAATGGGACTGACAGGACCCTTGGATTCTGTCGGGATATCAGGCTGCGCCTGAACGGCGGCTACGGCCTGAAAGCGGTCTGCCGGCTGCACCGGATAATCTGGACCGTTCCGGGTTGAGGCAATTTTTGCTTTCAGTCCGTCAAACTGGGCCATGGCGCCGGACAAAATCCGTTTTCTCTGGCCGGATGTCATGTCCGGGGTCTGGAGGACATCCTCAAGACTGTTATAGAGGGTGTGGCAGAATGGGATCGCCTCTTTGTGGGCCCCGGCCCTTTTTGTCCCGATGTACCTGCCGATGACCTGGATCATCTGCAGCAGGGTGCAGCACAGGGTGTCATTTCTGAGGCTGTTTTTCAGTGAAGTCAGCTCTTTGTTGAGCTGCCCGAGGCTTGCATCGGAGATTTCCCAGTCAATGGAAAAAAGGATGGCCTTGAGGTTCTCGATTTCGGAAATATCCACGCCTGAACGGCGGCCTTGTGTCCCGGATTCACCCGGGCGTGATGGTTTCGGGGCCAAAGTATCTTTCAGCGCGTTGAAGCGTTTCAGACTCTGTGACAGACAGGTACGTCTGATATCGGGAGTTCCGCCCTCTGCCTGCACAAGGACCTTCAGGTTACGGAAAACGGCTGTCAGAGTTGGGACGGCCTCGGGGTGGCCTCCTGACCGGCTGGATTTCAGGTGGGCAACCAGGGCGGTGATCATTTTGACATGGGCAGCCAGGGTCTTGTCTGTCTGAAATGCCTGGCCAAGGCGTGACAGGTCCGCGGCAAGCCTGTTTAACTGTCCATGGGTTTTCCCCTGGTTGATATCCCGGATGTCTTTTTCCATGGTTTCCGGTAAAGCATACAGGGTATGACGGTCAGTATCGGCCATGGGCAACCTCCTTAAAAAAGCTGGTCCTGGATAGACGCCAGGGTCAGCGAAATAATTTTTTTGAGCGTGGCAATTACATTGCCTCCGGTCCGGGCGCTGGCCGCAAAAGCAGGTACACGCAGACGGGAATTCAGGTCCTGCTGCAGGGTCTGTGTTGTCAGAAGCGGAATGCCCAAATCCTTGAGATCGTATTTGTTGTACTGTATGACCAGTGGGATGGTCTCAATATTCAGATTGTGGGATTTGAGGTTTTCCTCCATCTGATTCAGGGAATCGATATTTTTCTGCCTCTGGGCAACCTGGGTATCGGCAACAAACACGAGACCGTCAACCCCCTTTAATACAAGTCTCCGGGTCGCATTGTATTTAACCTGACCCGGAACTGTGTAGAGCTGGATCATGATGTCGTATCCCCTGATCTTACCCACATCAAAGGGGAGAAAGTCAAAGAACAGGGTCCTGTCGTCATGGGTTTTGAGGCTGACCATCTCAGATTTTATGTTTTTCCGGTACTTGCTGTAGATATACTCAAGGTTGGTCGTCTTTCCGCCCCTGCCGGGTCCGTAATACACGATTTTGACCTGGACCTGCTTGGTCTTTACATTAATGAATCCCAATCCAGGACCTCCCGGGCTTCATGGCCTTGCGGCATGGTTGATAGGAACAGGTGCATACAAAGCCCATGTCAGCTGCAGATGGTATTGATTCTGTCAACGGTGTCGGTAACTTTCAGCCTGACCAGACCCAAGGATATATCCCTGTCAAACATGGTGATCAGCAAAAAGGCATCGTTCACCTTGGTGAAGTGAATGCTGGATTTTTCCCCCTTGTGGAAGAGCAGGGAGAATTCTGACTCACCCACAAGTTTTGCCATGGCGTCAACCGCTGCAAAATTGCCGGCAGCCAGGGCTGAGAATGCCATTGTGTCCAGGGTGCACTGGCCGTTTGCATGTTTGGTAATGGTGTTGCCGGCCATGTCTATGAGAACCACATAGTTGACTCCGGCTTCCACGAGATTGTCACAGATGGCCTGATCAATCTGATCAAGCTGGTTTTGCGTCAGTATTCCGTGATATATCATCAGGGCCTCTTTCAGGGTCCTTGCGGGTTCCCTGGCTCACCGGAAAGGTTCGTGTTCCTGGCGTCATGGGTTGCGTACCATGAGGTATATTACGGTCAATGGTGTAAAGAAGCAACAGGAATTCTGCGGATTATTCCTGATTCCGTTACCCGGAGCCGGATAAAATTTCCATTGGCTGCCTGCCTGACCGGTCAGAAAGGCAGAGCATATGAAAGAAGGGTTTATTTTCATGCCAGTTCAGGGTATGTTGCCAGGTGCCGACAATTGAACCTTAAAAAGGAATAAGGCTAAACCATGCAAACAGATCATCAGCTGATATTTCAGAATGCCGGGGATATGCACCCCCTGATCGACAACAGTATCGATCTCATCGCAACATCGCCTCCATACCCCATGATCGAGATGTGGGATTCGCAGTTCGTCAAGCAGGATCAAACGATCGGAAGGGCCATGGAAAAAGGACACGGCATGGCTGCCTTTGAGGGTATGCATCGGCTCCTGGATCCGGTCTGGCACGAGGCTTACAGGGTCCTGAAACCAGGCGGTTTTATCTGCATTAACATCGGAGATGCGACCCGGACACTGGATAGTAATTTCATCTTGTACCCCAATCACTCGCGTATCCTCTCCTGCCTTGTAGAATCCGGGTTCACGCCGCTTCCCCTGATCCTGTGGCGGAAACAGACCAACGCGCCCAATAAGTTCATGGGTTCAGGGATGCTGCCTGCAGGGGCCTATATTACCCTGGAACACGAGTACATCCTGATTGCCAGAAAAGGTCCCAAACGTGAGTTCTCCAGGCCGGAGCGGAAAAAGGCCCGGCGGGAGAGCGCCCTGTTCTGGGAAGAGCGCAATACCTGGTTTTCGGATATCTGGATGGATCTCAAGGGTGCCCGTCAGTGCCTGGGGGATGAAACGGTGCGTAAACGGAGCGCTTCCTTTCCCTTTGAGCTGCCCTACCGGCTGATCTCCATGTATTCCGTCAAGGAGGACACGGTGCTCGATCCCTTCATGGGCCTTGGGACTACGGCCCTTGCCGCCATGGCAGCGGGGCGCAGCAGTGTCGGATTTGAATTGGAAAAGGAGTTCCTGCCGGCCATCCAGGCCCGTTTTGACTCCCTGATTCCCTTTGCCGGGGGCCTGGTTCAGGAACGGCTTGAGCGGCATCGCGCCTTTATGGATGTAAGGGTCAGGGAAAAGGGTGTGCCCAAACATAAGAACCTGTATTACGGTTTCCCGGTGGTCACCTCCCAGGAAAGGGAGCTGTTCATCAACAGACCCCTTGCCCTTTCCATCAGTGATGAAACCCTGTCCCGGGTAACCTATGAGCCGGTCCGGGTGGTCCAGGACCGGCAGGAGACAGGCCTTGTTCAGAAACCGGCAGAAAAGCCGGAAAAGCGTCCTGGTCCTTCCAAGTCACCGGTGTCCGGTGCCACCCAGTTAAACCTGTTTGACTGATCAGTCTTGAAATAGCGGTTCACTGGGACGGATGTGTCCTATGCAATCGGATAAGAATTTCATGAATTATTCAGATAATAAGGGAGGACAGGTGTGGGATTTACATGGGGGAGGTAAGAATTTACCGGAACCTTCCCGAAGGAGGCTCCACTTTAGGCCTGCAGGATAGTTTAAGGCCCCTGGGTGTTTCAGCGACGGTGAATCCAATGGACTCCAGCAGCTGGAATACAGGCCTGCCAAAGGCGAACATCTCCTCTTCAACGGACAGGTTCAGGTCGGTTACCGCCTGGGTTCGGAAGTCAAGGTCTGCAGCAATGAGTTTTTCCAGGGTTTTGATTGTTTTTCCGGAAACATGACCCTCTTGCGCCAACCGGGTCATGTCCGGGCAGGGACAACGCTTTTCATGGGTCAGAATCCTCTGTGCCAGGGGATGGTCTTTGCCGATGACATCAATCCTGGATATCAGGTCCCTGCCGGCAAGGGCCAGGACATCCGAGGTGTCCCAGCACTTGAGAACCCTGCACGCCTGGGGGCGGTTATCGTAGATGGTGCACTGTTTTTTGGATCTGTCATAGAAACAGCATTGCCACGTGCCTTTTCTGCCCCGGATTTTGACCAGCTCATGCTTTACCGGCATGGGTCGGTTACGCGCGGGATCAATGGCAAGTTCGTCCTTCCGGATGGTAATCAGGTGTGCCGGATCCAGGCCCCCTGAACCCAGGCGGTCAAGATCCTGGGTATGCAGAGCAGGCCCCCCCTTTTCGCAGCAGGTGCCGCACATTCTGCATTCGGTCTGGGAGGTCGTGGGTAATTTGTCCGATGGCTGATCCATACCTGGGATCATTTTCCAATGCAGTTAAGGTCCATAGCAGTGAAATAAGGGATCAGGGTACCGGGTATCCATTGTCCTGTCAATATGAGAATGGCGCCTGCCTGGGGACCTTGGCCCTGAAGTGATTCTTGACACGTCGGAGAATGAACAAATTAGGATCTGGTATTTTTTTTCTGGCTGGGCTATGCTCGATCCGTTTTGGGCTGAAGGAGGCTCCCAGGCAGCATGAAAACCCTGATCGCAGGATTCTGAACTGGATAGGAGATACATGGAAATTGAGGTGGATTGATCCATTGTCCGTTGAGGTGACAGTCATCTGTCTGGTTGTGGGATTATTACTGGGAGGGATCTGGGTCCTGGTGATCAGGAGATCCCGGAAGCGGCCGGTCCTGGTGACCGGCAAGTACAGGGCCTGTCCACATTGTGCAAAGCAGATCCGGGAAGAGGCCATTGTCTGCAGGTTCTGCGGCAAGTACATTTCTGAAATCCAGTACAGGGATGTGGATATGGTTGAAGATCCGGAATGTTTCACCCAGGCGACGATTCCGGAAAGAAGTTCTTTCACCCTTTTCGACCTGGTTATCGTCGTGTTCGGCATTGCAGCTGTGGTTGCCCTGGCCGCAGTCTATCTGATACACCTGGGAGTTCTTTAATGAATTTCGGGAAGTTAATGGAATTGAGTTGTTAATGGCCTGTAAAAGCCTTTATAGTAAGCGCATGTTATTATCATGGATGACCTGGCTTACGGACAAGCTGAATCCCGGTCCGACAGCCGGGACTCGAAAACCTGTCGAAAAGCGTGATCAGGGGAATATATGTCCATAAACAGGCACCAGGCTTTCCTTACTGCGATCCTGGGTAACATCGATGAGCTGAAATTCGAAGACCGTCTCACCCTTGGCATCTGTTTTTTTACATCCGTTGCCCTGATTGCCAGTTTTATCCTTGATCTTGCAGTGGGTCTTCCCTTGGTATTCATCGTCGTCTGTCTGATCTTCGGACTCCTGTTCGGTTTTGTCTATTATATTGGTAGGTTCAGGGGAGAGTACTTCAATATACGATGGCTTGTCCTTGTTTCGGGAAGTGTATTCCTGATCCTTTCCTGGTTCAACAATGACGGTATTACGGGGCCTTCCATCGTCATATCCCTTATTCTTGTCGCCCTGTTCTCCCTGACATCCACGCGAAAGCAGCTCATATTTTCCTGTTTGTTTGTCATAACGCTGGTGGGCATTCTGCTACTGATTGAGTACAGGTTCCCGGACCTGGTCATACGGTATTCCAGCCGGGAAAGTCGTTTTGTTGATGGTTTTTTTACCTTTGTTATCGGTGTAGTGCTCATTGCCCTGCTCATCAGCATCACCATGCACCATTTCAGGTCTGAGCGGGAGCGGGCAGCCTCTGCGGAGACCCGGCTGCGGGAAAGCGAATACCATTTCAGGACCCTGGCTGAAACAACCTCCACGGGATTCATGCTGTATCAGGATGATGTATATATTTATGCCAATCCGGCAGCCGAAAAAATCTGCGGTTATCCCTTTAGCGTTCTTACTTCCATGAAATTCTGGGATGTGATTGCACCCGAATACCGGGAACAGGTCAAGGCCAAGGGTAAACTGCGTGAGCAGGGGCTTGTTGTGGAATCGGGCATGGAACTCAGGCTGGTTCCGGGGACCGGCGGGGAAAAATGGGTATTTGTGGAAGGCAGTACGGCTGAAATCCACGGCAGACCGGCAGGGCTGATATCGGTCATGGACATCACCAAACTCAAGAAGGCAGAAAAAGACCTGCTTGGATTGAGAACCCTCCTGGCCAGTATCATTGATTCCATGCCGTCGGTGATCATCGGTGTGGATTCTGCCGTCCGTGTCACCCAGTGGAACCGCCAGGCCGAAAATCGGACCGGGTTGCCTGCCAGTGACGCCTTGGGACGAAGCCTTTCAGAGGTGTATCCTGCCCTTTCCGAGCATTTTCAGGTTGTCCATGACGCCATCCACAGAAGCAGGGTCCGGGAAAATATCCGCCTTTACCGTGTGGAAAACGGGGAGCCGGTGTATGAGGATCTGACGGTTTTTCCCCTCAAGGAGGGGGGAGTGGAGGGAGCTGTTATCCGGATTGACGAGGTAACGGAAAAAGTCAGGCTTGAAACCATGCTGATCCAGTCGGAAAAAATGCTTTCCGTGGGAGGCCTTGCAGCCGGCATGGCCCACGAGATCAACAATCCCCTTGCAGGCATGATGCAGAACGCCCAGGTGATCATCAACCGGCTTACCCGGAATCTGCCAGCCAATGAACAGGCTGCCCGGGAATCGGGCACTACCATGGCCGCCATTTCCGAGTTCATGCACAGGCGAAACATTGTCCACCAGCTTGAGAGCATTTCCAGGGCCGGTTCCCACGCCGCCAGGATCGTTGAAAACATGCTCTCGTTTGCACGCAAAAGCAATTCGGAAAAATCCGATCAGCACCCGGCGGCACTCTTGGAGAAAACCATAGAACTGATCCAGAACGATTACGATCTCATCAACAACTACGATTTCCGTAAAATTACAATAGTACGGGAATTTCATCCAGACACCCCTTGTGTCAGGTGCGAGGAGAGTAAGATCATCCAGGTTTTTTTCAATGTCATGAAAAACGCGGCCGAAGCCATGCACGCTTTTCCCCGGGAATCCCATTCACCGGGATTTATCCTCAGGACCTCCTGTGACGGGTCCATGGCCAGGATTGACATTGAAGACAACGGTCCGGGCATGGAAAAATCGGTGCAGAAACGTATCTTCGAGCCTTTTTTCACCACCAAGGATGTCAACAAGGGTACCGGTCTCGGACTGTCTGTATCCTATTTCATCATCACCAAGGACCATGGCGGTGAGATGAGTGTAACATCAACCCCAGGTGAAGGCACGACGTTCACCATCCGCCTTCCCGGAATTGTCTGATCCGGCTCCAGGATGGCTTTCCCGGGACTGGTATTCCAGGTCCCATTTTGTATATGGTTTTTTCAAAATCAGGTAGCCATGGGTGATCCGGGTGAGATACCCGGCCAGGGGTTGCATATTTTCCGGGAACATGATAGCCAGGGAACGCATTCAGGGCAGCTCCGGAATATCAGGGGGGTTCTCTGGAGCGGTTACAGGACATTTATTCAAGGGAACAGGGAAAAGAACCATGACACAGCCAAATCCATATGCCATGCAGGGACTGGATCTGGACAATGTGTGCCGGCAATTCGGCACACCGCTTTATGTCTACGATACCGATGTGATCCGGCGCCAGGTAAAACATTTCCAGGATGCTTTCCAGGGAATTGACATGAGGATCATGTACGCTGTCAAGGCCTGCTCGAACCTGAGTATCATCAAATTCATGGGCTCCCTCGGTCTTGGTCTGGATACGGTATCCGTCCCTGAGATCCATATGGGGCTTGCCCTGGGATTTTCCCCATCGGACATGGTCTTTACGCCCAATGTGGTTGATTTCTCCGAAATCCGGGAAGCCGTATCCCTGGGTACGGCCATTAACCTGGAAAATCTCCAGAACCTGGAATCCTTTGGCAGGGCTTTTGGCGGTTCCCACCCCGCATGTATACGGCTCAATCCCAACATGGTATCTGAAATCGATCACGGCCGGACCACGGGCCTTGATTTCGCCGCCATCAACAAGGAACACTATGCGGATGTTACCCAGGAGCAGGTTGCTGCCTGGCATAACCAGTCCAAATTCGGGATATCCCTGACCCAGTTCGACCAGGTCCTGTCCCTGGTCAGACAATACAACATCCGGATCAACGGGATCCACCTGCACTCAAGCCATGTCATCCTGAACAAGGAGGTTTTTGTCAAGGGGGCCAGGGTCCTCTTTGAACTGGCCAGGCAGTTCCCTGATGTTGAATACGTTGATTTCGGCGGCGGCATCATGGTCAAACATCACCCCGATGATACGGTGCTCGACCCCACGGAGGTCGCTCCCCTGCTTAAAAAGGAATACCAGGCTTTCAAGGATGACACCGGCAGGGAAATCCAGGTATGGTTCGAGCCGGGTCGGTACCTGGTCAGCGAGGCCGGTGTGCTCCTGACCCGTGCTGTTGTCCTCAAGAACAACGGATCCATTGATTTCGTGGGAACCGATACAGGATTCAATCATCTGTTGCGCCCCATGATGTACGATGCTTTCCATGACATCGTCAACCTGTCCAATCCGGGAGGACAGTTAAAAACCTACAACGTTGTCGGCAACCTGTGCGAAATTGACAACCTGGGGACCCAGCGCAGCCTGAATGAGGTCTCGCTTGGTGATATTCTGATGATCAGGAACGCCGGGGCCTATGGATTCAGCATGTCATCCCACTACAACTCCCGGCCCAAACCGGCAGAGGTACTCATCATGGATTCAAAGGCCCACCTGATACGGAAACGTGACGGCTATGAGGATCTTGTCCGCAATCAGATCGTTCTGGATTTCTGAAAAAATGAAGAATGCAGCACAGCCTTTATTTTAGGGCTTTTTGATGGATCGTGAAATTTTGTGATATCCGCAAATCACGGCAAAACGATCAAAAAAAGTACCCGTTTGCGCACAAAATGCATACAGTGTCAGGGCAGATTTTTCCGGATTTTGAGTAGTGTTGCTACCGTGGTTATAAAATAAAAAGCCCCCTCCCACACAGCACGCAATAGGAGAGGGATCATCTGCCTGGCAGCCTGATTTTGTCGGGCAAGCTCTATTTCGTTCTTGTCACCCCATCCAAAAACCCCAACCGCTTTGACAAGATCCCATCACCTATCAGATCTTCACTTACCATACTCCCTTATTGCGCGACTTCCCGCCGCTTCTCCACACAAGATTTCCTGTGCCATTCGATATCAGGCAGGGCAATCATAGAATAGCCAGCTCATCATCACGACCACCGGTCTGCTCTCAAACCGACAAATCATTCTGAACGGAATTATGAGAAAGGCTTCCGCTCATTCGGGAGTTTGCTGCCTTTGTTACAGGTACGGCTGATGCAGGAATCTGGGACAGGATCGGATGGGACTTTGCAAATAAAGGAAAGTAATATTTGCGATAATCTAATTGTCATTTCCCAAAAATATTGATAAGGATTCCTAATCCTGCAAAATATGCATAAAATCAACCCCAGTATTGTGGATGGTTCTTCATGAAAAGGTCTATAATCGTCGTTCTGGTTGCCTTGTTGACGCTGGTCCAGTTTGTTATGTCCGGGAATGCTCAAGTTACCCCTACTGAAGTGCGAACGTTTGTACTCTCCAACGAACTCGGTGCGACTGGACTCCAGGGTGGTCTGATTGACCAACTTATCGCAGCCGGGCATGGAAACGATAGCCTCTATACGGTGTTGCAATTCCTGGCGGCTGACCCCGGCAGTGGTATCCCAGCTGACTTTGTGGCGGAGGTTGGAACCAGTCCAGCCGGGAGTGAAGTGTTTACGGTTGCGCTCAGCAATTTTGCAGGGCTCAATAGTCCGGTTTGTATCAATGCCGACGGAACACTCAAGATAGCAGCTATTTATGGAAAAGACTATGACGGTGACGCAGGCTTCGTGACCACTATGGTTTATTATTCCGGTATAGCTCTGGCTAATTTTACGATTACCAGCGATTCAAACCATTTCATAGATACGGGATATGCCACTAAAAACGATCCCAATCAAAATTACCAAGCCATCGGCATAGCCTATACCAACCACGGACGTACATTTGTCATTTCAAACGAACTGGGTACTGAAAGCGAAGGGGGTCTGATTGACCAGCTCATCGCAGCAGGGCACGGGGACGATAGCCTGTACGAGGTTCTGGTGCTCCTGGCGGCTAACCCCAGCAGTGGTATTCCGGCTGATTTTGTTGCGGAGGTCAATGGCAACGACCACAACACCAGCGAGGTGTTTACCGCAACACTTAGCATGATAAGACCAGCTGGTGGTCCGTTCTTTATCAATGCTGACGGAACAATTAGCATTCAACCCAGCTATGGGAGAGACTTTGATGGACAGACTGGTTATACAACCGAGACTGTTCACTATTCCGGCATAGGTCTGGCCAATTTCACCATGGCGCAATCTCCCGCTTATTTCATTGATGCAGGGAGTAATGGAGTGACGGGACAGGACGCCACTATCTACTACAAAGCCATCGGCATAGCCTGGTGCAACTCCATGCTGACCTTTGTCCTTTCCAACGAAGCCCCTGGATATCTCATAGACTTATTAATAACAGATGGTTATGGTAGCAGCAATCTCTACGATGTGTTAGTACATCTACAGCTCCTTTCAGGTGGAGTTATTACAGACGAATTCCTTAATACACTTGCAGGCCACCCAGGAAGCGAAGTGCTTACGGCTCCGCTTAGCAATTACACAGGGGCCAACAATCCGGTTTGCATCAACGCTGATGGAACGGTTAATATCTTAGGTATTTTTGGTCGTGATTATGATGGACATACGGGCTATGAAACATACCCTACCTCAGGTGTTGACAGAGAACTGTTCACTCATGCCACGAGTCAACAGTATTATATCGATGCTGGTTTCAATGGCAGTGGAGGAGGATACTACTACTATAAAGCCTTCGCCATTGCCTGGGCAGGGACAGCGACTGCAATTCCAACCCTGAATGAATGGAGCTTGATTTTGCTTTCCCTGGCACTGGCTGTGGTCAGCCTGGTTTACATGAAGCGACGGCGGGGGGTAGAGGATTAAAGAGGGCCGCTTTCAATTCATTCTCCTGAACAGTTAGGCAATGGCTCCCAAAATCAGCCATGTTGGCCTCGTTTGAAATGTCAGCAACTGCTTCAGCTAAGCCAAGGAACTGCTTATAGAGCAGCTTCCCGTCGCTTTTCCACATAAGTTTTCCGGTGCCATTCTATATCAGACAGGGCAATAATAGGAGGGGCCAGCTCATCACCTGACCACCGGCCTGCTCTCAAAACTGCAAACCATTCTGAACGGAATTGCAAAGAAAAGGTTTCTGCTTCATATAGCGATAGCTTCTAAGGTAAGTTGGCCAGGTTTCCAAATGGACCAAACACCGCGTCGACTGTGAATATGCGTAGTGCTCACCGTGTGGCCTTTATTGCCTGGACAGTATTGATATCATCATTGTTCACTGGAAAACCTAAAAAACAATTGAAATTTTTTGCAGTATCCAGCTTTTTGATGTACGGTTTTTTTTAAGGGATGTTTTGTAGATACAATTTGAATTATTAAGCCTTCAAGGTGTTGTGACTAATGCAAGTTATGCCGCGAGTTTGAATATGTTGTGTGATTCAGGGTTAATTCCATTTGATTCTAAAACCATAAAATAAAATTTTCATTTGGTTCGTATTATTCACTTTTAAAGGACTTATCCACATGCTACCCTCGTTATAAGGTGAGCACAATCTATGCTGAAATAAAACGATTATGCTTGTGTCCGCCTGGAGCACCCCGCATATTTGCTTCCGTAACGGTTAGAGGAGGAATGAAGATGAAATTCCTTGATGCTTTAAAAATGGTTTGGATCATCATCGCAGGGGTGCCTAAAGAGGTCGCCATTATGTTGTAAGTTTTATTACGATTTTGTAAATAAATTTGTAATGTATTGTTTTGAATGACAATATGAACATACATGAGT
>JAZDGN010000007.1:0-6696 GCA_043806875.1 Pseudomonadota bacterium | reverse complement strand
TTTGCCCTGAAGTTGACAAGTACATAGGTATTGTCATAGTCCAGGCCGGCAAGGTTTGAATCCCGGGTTTCAAAACCGGCTTCAAGGCCTGCGGCGAACCGGTCGTTGATCACGTAGTTGAGCCGGCCGGAGATGAGCCAGGAGTCGTCTTCGCGGTCGCTTGCATCTTTTTCATAGTCTGAGTTCTGGAAGTAACCGGCCAGGGTGGCATCCAGTTTTTCCATGACCATGCTGCCCACTTCCACATCCAGGCGGGTGGCCTTGTAGTAGGTCTGGCCGTAACCCAGATCATTCATGTCCTGGCTCAGGGCGACCTTCATGTGGCTTTTGACTTCACCCAGACCCCTGGGCGGGTTCTGGCCCGTGAGCTCTACTTTCCAGACAAAGAGGTCAATATCATCAATGCCGGACTTGTCAAAGGAACGATCATGGTAACCGGCGCCGACTTTCAGGTTGAAGATGTTGAACTGCTGGCTGAAACTCGCCATAATCTTGTTGGAGGTGTAATCCGAATCCGGACCGTCAAAGTCCCGGGTCCAGATCAGGTACTCGAGGTCTACGGAAGACTCCATGTTCAGGTTGTACTTCAGGTCGAATGCCCCGCCGTTTTTCGTGGAATCTTCTTCGGTCTTGGAATTATAATCGATCACTTCATTGACGTACTTTACGCCGGCCCCGAACTTGCCGTCGAAATCATAAAAGGCCTGGGGGGTCAGCCTGTTGATGAAGTATTTTTCCCGGGAGGTAATGTTGTTGTACTCGGCTGAGTAGGCGGGATCACGGGTATAAAGGAAAAGCTCCTCAACGCCGAGGTTAAGCCGGTCTGTTGCCTGGGTCGAGGCCAAGGCCTTGAGGTTATGGCTGACAAAATCAAGGTTGTTGGCCCTTACGCCGCCGGCAGGGGTGGAATCCTGGGAGTAGAACCAGTTTGCACCCAGGGTGTAATCCATCAGGACATCGCTTTTGTCGGTTGTGTAACCAAACTCAAAGCCGGGTGCGAAGGTAAAGGTCACAACGCTCTTTTCATCATTGTCGACCTTCCAGTAGTTGGAATCCCTTTGGAGCGTTAAATCAACATACGGTTTGATTACCATCTTCCCGTCGGCTAAAACAGCCTGGCTGGCCAGCAGGACAACCAGCGCTGTTACCCATACTGTTAGATACGATTTCCTAAATGCTGACATCCTTAATCTCCCTTTTAAGTTTATGAATAATTAGTTCGGCTAAGCACCGGGTCCGTATCAGTACTGGAAGGGTGCGATTTACCATCAGTTTTTTCCCATGGTCCTGCAGTTGGGGGGTACCAGAATGATTTCAGGACCGGTAAGGATTTCCCGGGCTGCAAGATTGCCTGTTTCTGCCGTCAGTTTCTTTGCCGCCCGGGTCATGTTATACTTTCTGCCCGGATGTATGTCGGAAGCCACAAAGTGAACAGCGTCCATGTCCATCAGTTTCTCTGTGGTTTTCCTGACACCGCGTCCCATGTCCCCGATGAGGCTTGAAGCCGTGATCTGGACAAGGGCCCCTTCAAAGACAAATTCCCGGATAATGGCCGGGTTGTGCATGATCATGGGATTTCTCTCCGGATGGGCCAGAACCGTTGTCAGACCCCGGTTCGACAGCTGGCGGATGGTGCGGATTATCCCGTCGGTGATGAACATGCCCGGCAGTTCCAGAAGAATGTGGGTGCCCGTATTGCCAAGGCTGAGCAGATGGCCTGCATCCCAGGCCTGGAGGGTGTCGTGGGTGACGCGCACTTCCGCACCCGGGTGGATTGTCAGGGGGATACCGGCAACACTGAGTGCAGTGTTCAGCCGGGCACAGGCCTCAAGGATTCCGGGGGCTGTGCAGTTGTAAACCCCGTCCATGCAGTGGGGTGTGGCAATGATGTGATGGATATTCTCGGCTGCCGCCTTACGGGCCATGGCCAGGGCTTCGTCCATGGACGCAGCACCGTCATCCAGGCCTGGCAGAATGTGGGCGTGAATATCAATCACGTTGGGTTTCCTTCATCAGGTGGGGCTTGCTGCGTTGGTATCGTCCCGGACTGGGAGCGGCTCATCATCCCCAGTCCCTGGAGGGTTACTCATGACAAAATTTCTTTCACCCTGGATGGCACCTCTTGATGCGGCGGCTGCAGCAAATCCTGCATCTGCGCCGGCTGCTATGGCTGCCTGGGTGGCACCTGCTATTGCGGCGGTTTTTGCAATTGCTGCAGCTGCACCCCTGTCCATAGCAAGCTGGGTGGCTAAGGATGCTGCCATTGCTGCAGCTTCAAGGGGGTCTGCCCCGGCGGCTATGGCGGCTGCAACGCCGGCTGCTGCCGCTGCCTGTATATTTGCTGCGGTGATGCCACCGCTTGTTAATGCTGAAAAAATCGCTGTCTGGGCTGCCTGCTGCTGCGCTGCGGTAGGCGCTGCCGAGCTTTCCTGAACTAACAACAGGGTGGCACAGACAACAACAAGCGCCGTCATCAAACACTGTGCGAATTTAGCTTTCATTTTCATTTTCCCTTCCTTATTTTTATTCATGGATAAAACAAAGGCCATTTCTTTTTAACAAGCCTTGATAACAGATTTGGCAACAACAAAACCGGCAAGCGATGGATATGGCTCCGCTTCCTCAGTTACATCTCAACTTTAAATTTTCCAATAAGTTATAGATTTATACCGCTCAAACCGGGATGTCAAGTTAAAAAACGGTGCAAATTCAAACTGAAACAGTGATTTTACACCGCTCCCGATCCTGCGATCCAGCCACTGGTCCGATTTTCCTGAGCAGCGTCTGTGGGTTGTGCCTCCGACTGTCCGGAAGCGTCGCCCTTGTACAAAATCAAGCGCCTACTACATACTCTTTTTCCCAACATTTTTGCAATAGGTACTTATACCCATTTAAGCAAATACAATCACCCAACATTGCCGCATTCCCGGCAGGTTAAGGGAACCCTGCCCTGGTGCACAGCCAGCCCCGGCTGATACGGGTGTTACAAGGGCGTAATGCCATGGCGTATGGCAAACTTGGTCATTTCAGCGACACTGTGGAGGTCGAGTTTGGTCATCAGGTTCCTGCGGTGCACATCCACGGTGCGTTTGCTTATATTGAGTTTTTCAGCGATGCCGCCGCTCTTTTCCCCTTCTGCAATGAGCTGCAGCACTTCCCGGTCCCTGGGTGTCAGGTTTTCGGACCTGTCAATATCCATTGACCTGGACGGGTTAAGGGCGTTTTCAACCACAATGCCCGCAACCTCGGAGCTCAGGTAGACCTTGCCGGACGCAACGGTTCTCACGGCATTGGACAGCTCCTTGTAGGTGCAGGTCTTGAGGAGGAACCCTACGGCGCCAACGTTGAGCATGCCCATGACATACAGCCGCTCCCTGTGAATGGACAGGGCAATCACCTTTATCCTGTCGTTGGCTGCCAGGATCCGGCGGGTGGCTTCGATGCCGTTGAGGCCGGGCATGCTGACATCCATGATCACGATGTCGGGACAGATTTTCGCGGCCAGGTCAATGGCGGATCTGCCGTTGTCCGTCTCGGCCACAACCATGAACTCCCTGTCCTTTTCCAGGGACTGTCTGAGTCCGTGGCGCATGAGTTCGTGGTCGTCCACCAGCATGATTTTGAGTTGTTCGGATCCGCCCATGTTCCATTGCCTGAAGGAGAACTGCCGGACTGCACAATTAAAGGTTTTATGTATCTCACAGGGATCAACTATACAATAGGTATAAATACTCAATTTGCCAGATAATAATACCTAATCTCCAAACCCATGCCGGCTCCATTCTGCTGAACCGGGGAGCGCCAGGGATCAGAGGGAAGTAATTCCCTCGCGCAGGGCGAACCTGGTCAGGCCGGCCACGCTGTGGATGTCCAGCTTGTCCATGAGGTTGGCCCGGTGGTTGTCCACCGTGCGTTTACTGATCTTGAGTATCCTGGCGATTTCTCCGCTGGTACGGCCTTCGGAAATGAGCTGGAGCACTTCCCGGTCCCTGTTGGTCATGACGGCCAGCAGGGAATCCTTTCGGCTCATGGAGGGATTCAGGGCATTGTCCACCACGATACTGGTGACTTCCGAGCACAGGTAGATCTTACCGGCCATGATATCCTTGATGGCCGTCTCCACTTCGTTGAACGAGCAGGTTTTGAGGAGAAAGCCGCTGGCGCCGGCGTCCAGCATTCCCATGACATAGGGGGGATCGCTGTACATGGACAGGCCGATGATCTTGATCCGGGGATTGTTCTCCAGGATTCGGCGGGTGGCATCCACGCCGTTCAGCTCCGGCATATTGATATCCATGAGGATGACATTGGGAAAGTGCCGGGCGGCCAGTTCAATGGCTTCCCTTCCGTTGGCGGCTTCGGCCACCACTGTATCACCCACGGATTCAAAGGAGCTTCGCAGTCCGTGGCGCAGGATGGCGTGATCATCCACAAGCATTATTTTGAGTGGTGTTCTGCGGCCCATGGCGCTCCTGTGCCCCCAGGGTTTGATGTCATGCAGTTTTTTCTGTTTGTCGTTTCAGGGCATATACTTTTTTTTAATAGTATGTCAAACTCTTTTCGTCCCATCACCATAATTGACCGACGGCAAAAGACCTCTTCCGCAGGATGCCCGGGAATTTATTTTCGTGTTTTGAAGAAATTTTTGTTTTCTTGACGTGCATCAAGGATTTGTGTTGCCCGGGGGCGTATAGTCTCTCCCAGGCTGACGCAGGAATGACCCAAACACATATAACTCAAAGGAGGCTCGACCATGTTTTGTTTTCAATGCCAGGAAACTGCAAAGGGAACCGGATGCACCATCCGCGGCGTATGCGGAAAAGAAGAAACCACCGCCAATCTCCAGGATCTTCTCATCTTTAACCTGAAGGGCATCGCCATCCTTGCACAAAAGGCCAAGGAAGCCGGCCTGGATGTGGACAAGGATCTGGGGCTGTTTGTGGCAAAAGCCCTGTTCACCACCATCACTAATGCCAATTTCGACAATGACAGTCTTACCCAGTGGATCAGAAAAGCCCTGGACCGGAAAAAGGCCCTGAAGACACTGGTTGAGAAAAAAGTGTCCGGCCCCCTCCATGACAGCGTCCTGTGGTATGCGGACAATGAGAGTGAATTTGCGGCCAAGGCAAAAACCGTGGGCGTTCTGGCCACCCAGAACGAAGATGTGCGTTCCTTACGGGAACTTTTGATCATAGGCCTCAAGGGCATCTGCGCCTATGCGGACCATGCAGCCATCCTGGGTGTGGAAAAACCCGAAATCTGGGATTTTATCATGAAGGCCCTGGCATCCACCACCCAGGACCTGTCCGTGGACCAGATGGTCGCAATGGTTCTGGAGGCCGGCAATGTGGCCGTGACTACCATGGCAGCCCTGGACCAGGCCAACACCACCGCCTACGGCAACCCTGAAATCACCCAGGTTAACATCGGCGTGGGTACCAACCCCGGTATCCTGATCTCCGGCCATGACTTGAAGGACATGGACGAGTTGATGCAGCAGACCCAGGGCACGGGCGTGGATGTCTACACCCACGGCGAGATGCTGCCGGCCAACTACTACCCGGCATTCAAGAAATACCCGAACCTCAAGGGCAATTACGGTTCTTCCTGGTGGCACCAGAATGTGGATTTCGAGTCCTTTAACGGACCCATTCTCATGACCACCAACTGCGTCATCCCGATTAAAAAGGACAACACCTATGCGGGAAGACTCTTTACCACCAATTCCGCAGGGTACCCCGGCGCTGTGCACATTGCTGACCGTGCGCCCGGCAAGTCCAAGGATTTTTCGGCCCTGATCAAGCTGGCCAAGACCTGCAAGCCCCCGGTTGAGCTCGAGACCGGAACCATCGTGGGCGGTTTTGCCCACAACCAGGTCCTGGCTCTGGCCGACAAGGTCGTGGCTGCCGTGAAATCCGGCGCCATCAAACGGTTCATCGTCATGGCCGGATGCGACGGCCGCCAGAAAGGCAGGAGCTATTTCACGGAAGTGGCTGAAAAGCTGCCCAAGGATACGGTCATCCTGACTGCCGGCTGCGCCAAATATCGGTACAACAAGCTGAACCTGGGCGACATCGGCGGCATACCCAGGGTACTGGATGCCGGGCAGTGCAACGACTGCTACTCCCTGGCCGTGATTGCCATGAAACTCAGGGATGTGTTCGGCCTGGGCCACATCAACGATCTGCCCCTGTCCTTTGACATCGGGTGGTACGAGCAGAAGGCCGTGGCTGTTCTTCTGGCCCTTCTGGCCCTGGGCGTCAAGGGTATCCGTCTCGGGCCCACACTTCCGGGCTTTGTTTCCCCGGCTGTTCTGGATGTGCTTGTGAAGAATTTTGACATCAAACTCATTACCGAGCCGGAAGCAGATATTGCCGCAATGCTCCAAGGCAAGTAGAAGGAAAGCCATAAATTTAATCGATTACGGCGTTGGTCTCAAATTTTAATCCTCGACATACTATAGTATGCCTGCGGGTTAAAATTTGAGCCCGCCTTGTACTCGAAATAAATTTCAGGCTTTCACGGGAGCTGAAGTTATTCAGTATGAAAACAGCGGCCGGATTTCCCGCGGGCTTATCCAAGGGGAATCCGGGCTGGTAAAGAGTGCATCCCCCTTGCCAATTTGTATTGCGTGCACAGATTTGGGGGTGTGCTCTTTAACAGGATAGTTGAACTGATGACGAAAATAAGGAGGCT
>JAZDGN010000006.1:0-53329 GCA_043806875.1 Pseudomonadota bacterium | reverse complement strand
TTTTCTTGGAGGTGTTCCTTTTCTCCGGCAGTTTTACCCCCCCTGGCATCAAGCAGTTCGAGGAAGGTTCGACATAGCGAAGAAAGCTCAGAAACAAATCGAAAAGCTTCCGAAGCATGTGAGGGTGAAGTTCAGTATTTGAGCGAATGGTGTCGAGTTGTTCGGTCTTCAAGAGACATTGAAAAATACTGTCATTCCAATCGGTTACATCGGCTATTATCGGAACGTTCACACCACTGGCCGAAACGATGATCAAGGCCCATTTTTTTTAATCGGAATACTTATTTTCTCCTTGCCCATATGGACAGGCTGCTGTTTCAATGATAGACGTGCTGCTCATGCTTAAGTAACCCATGGCTGCAGCGGTGTGAGAAACCAGGATAACATGTGTCACATAATGTACTCCGTTGCCTCCAGCGCCATTCCTGAATCGGTTTTTTTTATCTGTATATTTTTTCGCCATGCATCATCATTTTCCCGGGGAAAGTCGCTTCTGAAATGTGATCCTCTGCTTTCTGTCCTTTCAATTGCTGCCCTGCACACCATCTCCCCCACAAGACGCATGTTCCTTAACTCCAGCAACCGGACCAGGTCTGAAGGTGTTTCTACCAAAACCTTATAATCCTTCTGTCCGGTAACGACTTCAAGGGCTTTCTCAAGGGACTGCCGGTCTCGGACGATTCCGGCATTGAACCACATGGCCTGCTTGAGCTCCTGGATCAACTCACCGGCCCGGAGCCGCGGCCCCTGCTCCTCGAACAATGCCTCAAGTCGTTCCCTCTCCTTTTGAACAGCCGGAGCAAAACCCTGTGCCCGCACAAGGCTCCTGGCCTTATTTGCAGCAGCTTTTCCCACCAGGCTTCCCATAGCAATTACCTCGGCAAGGGCATTACCCCCCAGGCGGTTGGCGCCATGTGCTCCTGCAGTGACTTCACCGGCTGCAAAAAGAGCCTGGCAGGATGTTTCACCCGAGGCGTCAACCACTACGCCGCCCATGCAGAAATGCGCTGTGGGGGTAATCTGAAACACCCTGATGCCCTGTTGCCACCCTGAAGGAAGCAGCATGGACAATTCTTTAGCTGCCTCAGGAGCCAGCCCTTCCAGATCCATGCTGATACCAGCGCTGTTTTCCGTGTCATTGATGATTTCTTTCATGATCACCTGGGCCAGTAGATCCCTGGTAATATTTGACGGGACATTATATCCGTTCTTTTTCAATATGTCCTCACCCCTGGAGTTTTTCAAGATAACACCCTCCTGGGCCAGAAGCCTATCATACAACAGAATCCGGTTGCCCCGTTTCCCAAGGGCCGTGGGGTAATACTGTACAAACTCCATGTCCTGCATGGCCGCGCCGACATCAAATGCAAGGGCATGGCCGTCGCCTGTAATACCCGGTGCATTATTTGTATTTAAAAAAACCCTGGCATAACCACCTGTTGCAAGGATCACCGATTTTGCCTCAATAGCTGTAAAAATCCCGTCTTCCGAAACAGCAGTTGCGCCGCACACCCTGTTTCCAGAAACCACCAGCTTTGACACCGCTATCTTCTCCAGGAACCGGACGCCACTATCCACTGCCTTACGTTTCATGGGAAATATCAGATCACTGCCTTTCCAGTTTCTGCCTGCAATATGCCGGGCATGGGTGTGACCGGGAATCCTGAACACGGCTGGCTTGCCGGTTTCGTCGGTATTGAACTCCACACCCCACTTCTGAAGAAGCTCTGTCTCTGAACGAATTGCCCCTGTAAACCGGGAAACCATGTCAGGATTGTTCAGGTATCTTCCTCCCGCCAGGGTATCATTGCTGTGGACATCACTGTTGTCACCGGCATCACCCCATCCTGATGAAGCTACGATGGCTTTGGAAAGATAGGTGTTGGTGGCATGGCCGATACGGGCTTTTGACACCATCAGGACATCAACTCCCTGATCGGCGGCGGCAATGGCGGCTCTTAATCCTGCCCCGCCTCCTCCGATGACAAGAACATCACATTCCATAACTTTCTCTTTTTTGGCAAGCATGGTTCCCTCCCGATTTTTTATCGGACGGATTCAATGAAAATTTATAAGAAACTCCCAGCAAACCCGGGCCTAAGTTTTAATCTTTGTTGCGGGCAGGCCATGGTACAAATACCATGATCCGCCCATGGCGGTTATATAAATAAGGTTTAATCTGTTTTTTCCAGGGAGGTGAGGAAAACTGTGGATTCCCTATCCAGCAGTTGACCAGATATCCCTGAAATAGCCCTGACGCAGCTTATCGAAAAAGAACCTATCCTTCAACAGATTCTTTTTGTATATTACACCCGGTTGCCTGAGCATTGTCACATTATCCATCCTGCACTTCACATTTGAAGAAAACGTTGATCATTCAAACACCGGTCCCCGGAAGGATCATGGCACTTGCCGGCGTCTATGATGCCTTGACGGGATTTCACATTGCCCATGATAAAGCCATCACCGTCACAATTGCTTGACACTGCAAGGACATGGCGATATGGTTCCGGGAAATTATCGTTCATCGTGGAGGCAGACAGTGAAAACATCCATCATCCTGGTAACACATGCCCTGACCCGCTGGAATACGGAAGGGCGGATCCAGGGCCATACGGATGTGCCCCTTAATGACCACGGTAGAGCCATGGCCATTGCCCTGGGGGAACGGATGGGAAATGAGGGGGCCGACGCTGTTTACTCCAGCGATCTGACTCGGGCGGTTGAAACCGCGCTTCCTGCAGCCGCCCGACTGGGTCTGACGGTAATTCGGGACCCGCGCCTCCGGGAAGGGAGAAGCCATCTCCAGGAGCGTTCAGATCGGTACCCCACCCTGGCATTTTACAGAGAAGTGGAGGCCGAGGAGCACGTTCTGATGCGCATGGAAGACGTGATGACAGACATTGCCCTCAGTCACATCGGCCAGCGTGTTCTGGTGGTATCCCACGGCGCTGCCGTTGACATTTTTATCACCCATATCCTGGAAAGCCTGGGCAGGAATTTTGAACAGTATCTGGGCATCCGCATGGCTCTGAATCGATTGGATTTCCACAAGGGTCAGTGGGACTGCATCGACCTGAATGACGCACAACACCTGAAGGATAGCAGTGAAAACCGCTGATCTGTATACCAACAAGAGCCTGTCCGCTATTCTAAACCATCTGTCCGACGCCTTCATGGTTATGGACAACAATGGGCGGGTCAACTATTTTAATACTCTGGCAGAACAGATCACAGGATATTCGGCTGCAGAGGCCCGGAAGATGACGGGCCGAGAAATCCTGAGAACCGAAGGTGGTCACTGCCAGGACAACTGCCCGTTCAATTCCCCTTCCTCCACCCGGAAGACAAGTGTCCAGCGGGAACTGCTGATCCGCCGCAAGGACAGCTCCCGGCTTCCGGTGGAGTGCACCACATCAGTACTCATCGATGATCACGGAATGATCATAGGGGCCGTGGATGTTTTCAAGGATATCTCCAGAATCAAGGGACTGGAAGATGAGCTGAGGAATACTGAATTCAAATACCGCCGTCTGTTTGAAGGCTCCAAGGATATGATTTTTATTACCTCTGCAACCGGCGGTTTCCTTGACGTCAACCCTGCATGCGTAGAGCTTCTGGGCTATGACACCAAGCAGGATCTGTTCGCCCTGGCATCCATTCAATTGGTGTTCAGCGTTCCGGTTCATTGGAAGGTATTTAAAACCCAGATTGATCGCAACGGTTTTGTAAAGGACTTTGAGGCCGGATTCCGGAAAATTGACGGCACACGCCTCCATTGCCTGCTGTCCGGAAATGCCGTCAAGGACAACCGGGGAATCATCATAGGGTACGAGGGCATTGCCAAGGACATCACCGCAAGGATGGATGCCTTCCGGAGTCTGTACCGCCGTAACGAGGAACTGCAGCTGCTCAACACTGTCGCCGTGACCATGAACTCTGCCCAGGATCTGGATCAGGTTTTGCCAAGGGTTCTGGTGCAGGTTATGGAACTCCTGAAACTGGACATCGGCGCCATTGTCCTGATCAATCCCGAAACCAGGGAGTTGGAGATGGGTGCATGGCAGGGCCTGCCCGAGCCCATTGTTAATCCCGGACGGTGCCTGCGGTTCCACGATGAATTCCTCAGGGAATTTCTTCTCAAGAAAGAGAGCCGCCTGACACCCACGTCCACGTTTCCGTCATTCAGGGTGACCTGGGAGGGATCTGCCATTGCACTTTCCAGGGAACTGACCTGTTTTCTGATCACATCCAGGGAAAAACCCTGTGGCTTTCTGGCCTTCCATATTCCGGGCACTATAGATGTTTCCCTGGATGATACCCATCTTATAGGGTCACTGGGCAATTTTCTGGGAGGGGCCATTGAAAACCTGACCCTGATCCGGACAGTACAGCGTCACAGCGAAGAACTCAAGGGCCTGACCGCCCAGATGTTCCAGTCCCGGGAAATCGAGTGCCGCAGGATTTCAAGGGAACTTCACGATGAGGCCGGCCAGGCCCTTATCGGGATTAATTTTACCCTGGAAACCGTGGAAAAGAATATTCCGGCCCACCAGATCCAAATGAAAAATCTGGTTTCGGTCATCAAGGGCCAGATTAACCACACCTACGAGGAGATGCGCAGGATTTCCCACCGGCTGCACCCCGCTCTGCTTACGGACATGGGGCTTGAACCTGCCCTGGATGCCTATATGAACCAGATGTCCAGGCAGGGCACCATGGACATCAGTTACCGTATGATCGGCTTTTCGGGACGGGTTCATCCGGATATCGAGACCGTCCTGTTCCGGTTCTCCCAGGAAGCGTTGTCCAATGCCATAAAGCATGCCCGGGCGACCCGGTTCAAGATCTCCATTATCCGCAGTTACCCCCGCGTGATTTTTGTTGCCGAAGACAACGGTATTGGGTTTGATCCCCAGGGGTGCGACTTTGAACGGCCTGCCCTGGGACTTCTATCCATGAGGGAGAGGGCATCTTTGCTGGGAGGGACCTTTGCCCTGCGCACCGCCAGGGGAAACGGGACCCTGATTCGCATTGAAATCCCGCTCAGGGACACTGCAGGCCACATAGAGCAGGTGGTAGCCTGTGAAACCTCCAGGGAGGACCATGGCCGATAAACCCATTACCATCGTTATTGCCGATGACCATACCATCGTCAGGCAAGGATTGACAAAACTTCTCCAGGAAGAGGCTGTCATGCAGGTTGTTGGGGAAGCTGTCAACGGCCGGGAGGCGGTAAGACAGGTTGAACGTCTCCAGCCCGACATCATTATCATGGATATTGCCATGCCGGTACTCAACGGCATTGAGGCTACCCGTCAGATCAAGAAACTCCAGGTCAATACCCGGATCATTATCCTGTCCATGCACGAGCACAGCCGGTACATCCGGGAACTCCTGGGTATCGGTGTGTCGGGTTATATTTTGAAGAGCGCGGCCAGCAGTGACATCGTATCGGCCATCCATGCAGCGTTGAGGGGCGAGACCTACCTGAGTCCTCTGGTAGCCAGCCGGGTGGTTGAGGAGTACGTGTGCATGGGCAACCGGTCCAGTCAGGAGGAACTGTATGATACCTTGTCCAACCGGGAGAGGGAGGTGTTCCAGATGCTGGCTGAAGGCAGATCCACCCGGGAGATTGCCGACACCCTGTGTGTCAGCCCCAGCACGATAAAAACCCACCGGGCCAACATCATAAAAAAACTCCAGATGGACAATCTGTCGGCCCTGATTCAGTATGCCATTCAACTGGGTATCATTGATATGCAACGTTAGGCCCCTGATATCCGGCAAATCATCCATGGACGAGGGAAAAATCATCCCGTGGACTATTTCGTTATAGTTGGATTTCATTTATTAGAGCATTAAGGCTCAAAAGGGCTGTACGTCCCAGGATGCACAGGCAGAATTGACCTGTGCTGTCTCAGGTTTCATGGGGCATAAAAAAAGCGAGGCGGCTGCGGCTGCCTGCCAGCCGGCAGATCATAAACGGATAACCAAGGAGATCCAATTCATGGAAAAGCCCGAACTCTACAAAAAACTCCAGAATGCAGTTGTTGAATTTGACGAAGATGGTGTAAAAACCCTGTGTGAACAATCCCTGACCTTGGGATTTGATCCTGTGGAAACCATCCTGGACGGCGTTGCGGCCGGCATGCTGGAGGTTGGAAAATTATTTGAAAAACAGGAGTACTTTGTTCCGGAAGTTCTGATGTGTGCCGATGCCCTGAACATAGGTCTGGATGTCCTGACACCCCACGTTCCCAAGGAGACCAAAGAAACTAAGGGTACCATTATCCTGGGGACCGTACAGGGAGATGTCCATGACATAGGAAAAAATCTGGTGAAACTCATGCTTGACGTTAATGGGTTTACTGTTCACGACCTGGGCAAGGATGTGCCCCTTGAGCAGTTTGTGGCAAAACAGGAAGAGACCGGTGCTGAGATCATTGCCCTGTCATCCATGATGACCACAACAATGATGGGCATGAAAAAAGTGGTTCAGATGGTCAAGGAAAAGGACATCAAAGTAGCCATCCTGCTGGGGGGCGCCCCTGTATCCAGGAAAGTCATGGACCTGTTTGGTGCTGACGGGTGTGCCAGTTCCGCCATGGGTGCCGTTGAGGAAGCTGTTCGTCTGTCAGCCATGATCAGGGCCCAGCGGGCAGTATAGCAACCGGTTTTTAAGGGATGCCCGTCTCACATGGGGTCTGTAAGGGCTCTGGAGTACCGGGCAAGAGGGCTTCAGTTCAGGAGAGACATGGACAATACCAGGGCAAAGGTCATTTTTCAGCCGTCAGGACAACGGGGGGAAGTTCCCACAGGAATCAGCATTGTTGAAGCATCCAGACTGCTGGGAGCCGATATTGAGGTCCTATGCGGCGCACAGGGCATGTGCGGAAAATGCAGGGTCCGCATTGAGCAGGGGAGCTTTGAAAAATTTGGTATCGAGTCATCCCTGGACCATGTGAGCCCCTGGCAGGAGGTGGAAGAGAGGTTCCTGGACAACAGCCAGCGTCTGGATGGTTACCGTCTTGGGTGTCTCGCACTGGTTCAGGGCGATCTTCTTGTCTATGTACCGGAAGGGTCCCGGGCCGGAAAACAAATTGTCAGCAAGGCGGCCCGTGACATTGTCATTGATCATGACCCGGCAGTGACCCTGTTTGCTGTTACTGTGGAACCGCCCTCCCACACCGACTGTATCGGGGATTTCGAGCGGGTGGCTTCCCGGTTGGAGGTCCTCCACGGCCTGAAGGACCTGACCATGGATCTTGCTGCCCTCCGTCAGTTGCCCGTTGCGCTCAGGACCGGCAACTGGACTGTTACCGTATCCGTGTGGATGGACCGGGAAATCATCCGGGTCCGCCCGGGTATTCACACCCGGTCCTTTGGCCTGGCCATCGATGTGGGCACTACCACCGTGGCCGGTTATCTGTGCGACCTGTCAACCATGACTGTCATGGCTACCGGGTCCCTGATGAATCCCCAATGCAAGTACGGGGAGGATGTCATGTCCAGGATCACCTACCACATGATGAACGACGACGGGCTGGAGCGCATGCAAACCGACATCATCCAGGGCATCAACCTGCTTATCCGCCAGGTTGTTGGCACCACCCATCCCCCCGGAAACTCCTCCGGTATCAATGGGGAGGATTTTCCGGAGTACCTGCGCCTTGAGCCCGGAGACATTGAAGATATCACCCTGGGATGCAATACGGCCATGCATCATATTCTTCTGGGTCTGAATCCGCAATTCATGGGTCTATCTCCGTTCCCGCCCGTGATCCAGCACAGCCTGAACCTCAGGGCCAGGGACCTGGGCATCCAGGCCAACCCCTCTGCCCGGGTGTTTGTCCTTCCCAATGAAGCGGGTTTTGTGGGTGCCGACAATGTGGGTGTCCTGGTGTCTGAAGAGCCCCATCTCAAGGATGAAATCCAGCTGATCATCGACATCGGCACCAATGGAGAACTGGTTCTGGGCAACAGGGACCGGCTGATTTCCTCGTCCTGTGCCACAGGTCCTGCCCTGGAAGGGGCCCAGTTGACCCATGGCATGCGAGCGGCGACCGGAGCCATTGAACGGGTTGCCATGGACGCCGACACCCACGATGTTGACTTCAGGGTCATCGGCAGCGATACCTGGCGGAGCCAGGCTCCGGCCGGGGAGGTCAAGGCCAGGGGAATCTGCGGTTCGGGAATACTGGATCTGTTTTCCGAACTCTACAGGACCGGGGTCATCACCCGGACCGGCGCTTTTAACAAAACCGGTCAGAAATCAAACCGGTACAGGATCTCTCCTGAAACCGGAAAATCTGAATTTGTGGTTGCCTGGGCCGAAGAAACAACCATCGGCAAGGATATCGTGATCACCCAGAAGGATATCCGGGAGGTTCAGCTGGCCAAAGGTGCCCTGTACGCCGGTTGCAAGCTCATGATGAAAAAACTGGGGATCACATCCGTGGACCGGGTCAAAATTGCCGGAGCCTTCGGGCTCCATGTGGATCGTGAAAAGGCTTTGACCATGGGATTGTTCCCGGACTGCCCCCTGGAGAGGATCGAGAGCATCGGCAACGCTGCCGGCGATGGGTGCCGTGCTGCACTGCTTGACCGCAAACGGCGGGTGGAGGCTGATGCAATTGCACGAAATGTGGAGTACATTGAGCTGACCCTGGAGCCCGATTTCCAGAAGGAGTTCAGCGAAGCCATGTACATTCCCCATATGAAAGACCTGTTTCCAAATCTGGAATCGTTGAAAATCCTGTAAAGGGGGAAACCATCATGACCAAGGTCGTTATTGAAGCAGGTGCCTGCGGATTCAGCGCAGTGGTCTCTGCCCGGAAAAATGACAGACGCAGTGTCACCGTAACCATCACGACAGAGTGCATTGAACTGTCAAAAATGGCAGAACACCTGGAAACTCTTCATTTGAGGGATATTCTCAAGATCCCTGTTGCTGCCAACCCCGTATTTGAAGCGGCAAGCCGCTACCATGTGCATCCGGGCTGCCCGGTTCCCTGTGCAGTGATCAAGGCGGCGGAAGTCGAACTGGAGCTTTCCCTGCCCAGAAATCCCACCATCACATTCGCGACCGATGAGTGATAGCGCTTCCCATGGCCTTTACATTGTGTAAATAAATCCGACACGCTGCCCGGGCCGGATCAGCTGCCGGATGATGGAAAAATCGCCATGAAGGGCGCCTAACACCGTATCCCGCGAAGTGCGATACATAAAAACGTTGGTACGCAAGTTGCTTTGATAGTTAGTAACAAATAACGGGTTCTTTGCCCATAGACTGTTTCAGATCCTGTACACACCTGCAAATTAATAGATTGCAGTTTTTTTGAGACACAGACAAGGACCTATTGATGCTTATCAAACTGATTTAGAAAATGGAAAGGTGACGAAAATGCAGATTAAAAAAATAGTATGTTGCATCGATTTCTCAGACAGCGCTAACAATGCCTTCACCAATGCCGTAGCCCTGGCGAAACTGCATAAGGCGAGCCTTGATCTCATCCATGTCCGGGAACCCATTGTCAATCCTCTTATGACTGTAGGTGGTGGTCTTTCAGCAGAAGCCATTCAAGCCACACTGGCAGAAATCGAGCTGGCCATGGCTAAAAAGTATCTGACCGGAATGGACCCGGAGATTCCCTGTGTTATTGTCGTTAAAGAAGGGTATCCGTCAACCGAGATCATTGAGTACCTGAAAGAGACCCAGGCAGACCTTGCAGTTGTCGGATCCAGAGGCCTGTCCGGTATGGGCCAGGTATTGTTCGGCAGTGTTTCCCGCAGAGTTGCCCACAAGGCGCCCTGCAATGTACTCGTGTCAAGGAGACGCAGATTGTCCTGATGATAGCCGGGGAGTTGATGGGAACTCCCACGCAGGACTGTTGATGATTTCCTTGACCGGAAAACGTCCCGTATCGCTTCCCCTGCGATATGGGACGTTTCTATTTTAAAATGAGTAAAAAAATTCGATTTGTTTGAATATAAAGGCTTTTTCCCCCAAAATTTGTTGACAGACGGGTCAGGAAAGCGTAGCGATAAGCAGAGTTTTTTCCTTATTTTCTCACCACATCAACTGGAGGTTTTTTCCATGAAAATTATCGGCGTTTCCTGCAGCCCCCGTTCCGGTCAGTCCACCCATTTCGCACTTCAGGCCTGCCTGGAATCCGCAGCCCAGGCATCGGACACGGTTAAAACAGAACTCATTGACTTGGGCAAACTGACGGTTAACGGCTGCCTTGCCTGCGGAAAGTGTACCAAGGAACCGGTATGTCCCCAGAAAGATGATTTTATGGATCTGGTTCCCAAGCTCCTGGATCCTGATCTTGCCGGGCTTATCATCGCAACCCCGGTTTATTTTGGTTCCATGACGTCCCAGGCCAAGGCTTTTCTTGACCGGTGTGTCCTGGTGCGCCGCAACGGGGCAAAGTTTAGGAATGTTGTGGGCGGTGTCATTGCTGTTGGCGGGTTTCGGCACGGTGGCCAGGAGACAACCATTCATGCTGTGCATGGGGCCATGCTGATCCAGGATATGATCATCGTGGGTGACGGCAATACAACCTTTCACTTTGGCGGGACCGTGTGGAGCGGCCACCCCGACGGATACAAATTGGACACCTTTGGCCTGGATACGGTAAAAAACCTGGGAAAAAGGGTTGCCGGGGTTGCGGCCCTGGTCCATTCCAGGAAAGAATAACCCCCGGCCGTGGGTTACCGGGTGGTGTTAATGCATCTGTCATGACACAGTTTCCGTTGCCTGACCATTACCAGGCAACGGGACTTGTCAAAGTCTCCTGAAACAGGCGACTCCATCAATCCGTGGCAAGCCAGGAATCTTCACCCCGGGTAACCGTTTCTTTGGCAAGAATGGATCCGATGTCAAGAACCGTAACCACCGCAGGCCTGCACCCGTATTTCTCAGGGACTTTATTCAGCCAGCGGTCGGAGGACAGGTAGTCGTCCACATCCTGCTGGGAATTAAAAACATACAAGGCTCCCCATTCGTTCCTGGTTTCATCAACCCACCAGGTCTTGCTGAACAGGGACGGCATATCGGCAAAGTGGGGGTATGACCCCAGATACATTTTCCTCATTTTTTCCAGGTTCACGGGTTCTTCGGGTCTGAAAACAACCCAGACGGCTTTTTTCTCCGTGGTCATAACAACTCCTTTCTAAGCGGTGTTTGTGGTACCCGGATACCGGATGCCGGTAATGGTGTCAGTCGTAAAATCGAACAGGGTCCGGGTTGTGCCGTCATGTGTTACAGTCACCGTTGAACCCGGGGCTACCGTTCCGATAATCTGGGCTGTGATGTTCCTGCCGGTGAACAGGTCAATGACTTTCCCGGAATTGCGGGGATTGACGGATAGAATAAATCCGAAGCTCTGAAAGCACTTGAGCCAGTCATCCAGGTCAATGGTTTTGGGTTTGGGGATGGCGTCCAGGTTTATGGTTCCGCCCTTGCCCGAATTTTCAAGGAAAATGGATGTGGTGCCAAGGATGCCCGCATTGCTGATGTCCTTACAGGCACAGGATAGATCCGATTCGGCTATCATGGGCAAGGTTTCCAGACGGTACAGGAGTTCCTCCGGGGTTTTTCCCGAGTTGGCATCCCAGGAGACAACAGACCTGCACCCACGGATACCGCTGAGATCAACGGCCAGGATCAGGTCATCGCCGGCCTCGGCCAGGTGGCTCCGGAGGAGTTTTCGGGCATGGCCCAGAATGGCAACGCTGAGGGACGGCATGTCAGCCGGGGCATCCGGGTGCAGATGGCCCCCCAGCATGGGGACCTTGAGCTTATGGCATCCTTTTTCGATGCCGTCCACGATCATGGCGCGCTGCTCATCTTTGCCCGAGGCCAGGACATTTACCATGCCCACAGGCCGGCCGCCCATGGAATAAATGTCATTTACCGTAACCATGACCGATGCCTTGCCGGCGGCATAGGGTTCATGGATAAGCAGCCCCGTCATCATGCCATCCGTTGCCAGGAGCAGGTACTCGTTGTTCCATGGGATTACGGCCGCATCGTCGCCAAAGCTGGGAAGCTGGTCGCCGTAAACCAGTGTGCTGCTCAGCTGCTCAACCACCGGACGGATGGGCTGTTTTCTCACCAGCCCCATGTAATTTCTGACAGAATGGACGACTGTATCTATATTCATGACAATCAAAGGTCTCCTGGAACCCGGTCAAGATCGGCAATCATGGGCTGGTGAAGGTGCCCGAAATGGTCCTGCATGGGACCCTGGGCTTTCCAGCCGAGTTTGTTGAAAAAGGGAACGTTCTGCTCCTGGATAAGGGCGGTAAACAGGGTGCATCCTTTTTTTTTGACCCGCCGCATGGCCTCCCTGACAAGAAGCGATCCGGCCCGGGTTGCCCTGGCCTCCCTGTGGACTGCAAGACGGCCTCCTACCCAATGCTGGGGGGCGTTATCCAGGGGATCGGGATAAATGCGAACAGTCCCGATAAGGCGGCCATTGTGTTTTGCCACCAGAAGCACGCTGCTGGTGTCATGGCGGTCCAGATCCGAATCCGTGAACATGCCCTGTTCCTCGACAAATACGGCATGGCGGATGGAAAGGGCGCCCTCCCGTTCTTCCCGGGTGCGTGCACTGTGGCATACAATGGGGACTTCCGGGGTGTGATAAGCCGGAAGCGCTGAACAGGCACCGCACCGGACACATCCGGCCCGGGTGCGGTCAAGGCGCAGGCCCTTGGC
Organism: Pseudomonadota bacterium; assembly: GCA_043806875.1. Lineage (GTDB taxonomy): Bacteria > Desulfobacterota > Desulfobacteria > Desulfobacterales > Desulfobacteraceae > JAZDGN01. Next base: position 40,599 of record JAZDGN010000006.1, on the reverse strand, counting down.
CTGGAGAATTCCGGCAACGGCATCGTAAATCCGCTTCATGGAATCTGAGCCCGGTGGACAATAGTCCTGCAAAATAGAACCGGGAATGGGGCGAAGGGGCACCACAAAGGGATAGACACCCAGATCAGCCAGGTATTCGCTTCCCCAGGCAATTGATTCGGGCGGTTCTCCAAGACCTGCTATGATAAAGCTGCTGACCTGATTGGGGCCAAAGAGCTCAACTGCCCGTTTCCAGGCCTGCTCAAACCGGTCCATGCCAATGGCTGCCTTGGCCGGAGCCATACGCTGGAGTGTTGGAGGATCAAAGCTCTCCACATGGATTCCCACGGATTCTACTCCGGCATCGAACAGTTCGTCCATGAGGCTGAGATCCAGGGGCGGAGCAAACTGAACCTGAACGGGAATCCCGGCTTTTTTTCTGACAGCCCGTGCACAGGCCGCCAGGAGTGGTATTTCAGATCCTGGTGGGTCTCCGGTGCCGGAGGTCAGTACCATGTGGGTGATTTTGTCCTGGTCCCGGGCAGCCCTGGCCACCTCGGCCAGCTGGTCCGGTCTTTTCCGGGTCAGGGTGGCTTTGTTTTTCAGGGATGTTTCCGTGGCGCAGAACCGGCACGGTGTGGACCGCTTCCAATGAACACACCTCTGGAGAACCGTGGAGGCCAGGCAGTCCTTGCCGTGGAGCAGGGCTATCTGTCGGTAGGGAATCCCGTCTTTGGTGCTGCCTGAATAGAAGGCCGGTTCAGGGACAACATCCAGGTCGGCAATCTCCCGGCCGTCCCGGCAAAGGACATAGGCTGAACCGGATTGTCTTAGGGAAAAGGGGGATCTGGAAACGTAATGGCCTGCAATGGGTGCATTGACCGCAATGCCATCAATGAGAAAGGCACGGCCTTCCGCAGGGCCCGCACCGCCTTGCCTGCCCTGGATATGGGCCGGAACAGCGATCCCAAAACTCTGGATCTCGGTGATAAGATGCTGCACGTTCAGACCTCGTGAATTCGGTGAACCTTAACACAATCCCGGAGGGGTGTACCAGAAACCGCGCCAGGCCACAAGAAAAAAAATGTGGCCGCAAACCAAACTGCCTCCGGCAGGATTAGGTTGTCCATCATCCGATGACGGCCCCCCGGTAATCGAGAACAGGGGGCCGTTCATGGGAAAGGAGCATATTACGGTGTTTTCAGTTAGTGCCTATTTGTGCTTGTCGGGCATGGATGAAATGGTACCATCCCAGGTGTCAACCTTGCCAACGATCTCTTCATTCTCCGGGAACCAGGTCTGGGTTACACACTTGGTTTCCGTGAAAAAGGTGAATCCGTCTTTGCCCATGACATGGAGATCTCCGAAAAAGGAGTCCTTGTGTCCGGTAAATCCAAAAATTCCCAGGGGAACGGGGATGCCGACATTGATCCCCACCATACCGCCGTCGGTTTTTTTGGCGAACTCGCGAGCATAATGGCCGTTCTGGGTGTAGATGACCGAACCGTTGGCAAACCGGCTCTTGTTCATCAGTTTCAGTCCTTCTTCAAAATTCTTGACCCGTTTGACGCACAGGACCGGTCCGAAAACCTCTTCATCACCGATGGTCATTTCCGGGGTAACATGGTCAAAAATTGTGGGGGCCAGCCAGAAACCCTTTTCATAGCCGGGGACGACCGGGTTGCGTCCATCAACAATGAGCTCTGCCCCTTCCCGGATACCTTTTTCAATCCAGTCGTTGATGAATTTCAGGTGACCGGCGTTCATGATGGGACCCATTCCGGTATTGGGATCATAGGCGGGTCCAAGATTCATTTCAGCCACAAACCGTTTCAGGTAAGCAATGAGTTCATCGGCAATGCAATCTTCCACAACGATGACCGGGCAGGCCATGCACCGGGCGCCAGCACACCCGCAGTAGGCGTTGATAATACCCCTGGCTGTTCTTTCCAGTTTGGCATCCCGGAGAACCAGGGCATGATTCTTGGCTTCGGTCAGGGCCTGGACCCGTTTACCGTGGGCTGCTGCTGTCTTGTAGATGTGTTTTCCGACGTTGGTGGATCCGACAAAGGAAACACCTTTGATGTCCGGGTGTTTGAGGAAAATTTCAGCCTCGTTCCGGCCGGCGGTGACAATGTTGAGCACGCCCTTTGGGAGTCCTGCTTCACGCCAGAGTTCGCCCAGGCGGAGGGCAGACTGGGGAACAAAGCTGGCAGCCTTGAGAATCATGCAGTTACCGCTGGCTACACAGATGGGTGTCATCCCGCCGTGGGGAATCATGGCCGGAAAATTCCACGGTGCGATGCCGGCAAACACACCGATGGGATGATGGTAGAGCACCGTGTCATAGCCGGTGCTGGCATTCATCAGGGATTCGCCTTTCATGAGGTGGGGGGCGCCGCAGGCAAATTCCACGACTTCGTTGACCTTGAGAACGTCACCCATGGATTCACGCCAGTTCTTACCCTCTTCCTGGCACAACAGGTAGGTCAGCTCTTCCAGATGTTCTTCCACCAGGGCCTTGAACTTGTACAGGACCTGTACCCGTTTGCTCACCGGTGTTTCGGACCAGGCCGGGTAGGCAGCCTTGGCACTGTCGATGGCCATTTGGACTTCGTCCTGGGTGCACTGGGGAGCCCGGGCGATGATCGCACCGGTTGAGGGGTTATAGCAATCCATGAATTTTTCGGTCTTGGAAAGACGGAACTGTCCGTCCACAAAAAATTTCAGGGTTTTTACAGAATTTGGGTCAGAGGGATTCTCAACGGCAAAGTATCGGTTCTCTTCGGTCATGTGGGCCTCCTGTCAGATGTTTTCTGAGTTAGTCTTTCGAATGTCAGGTTACGTATAAAATCAGAGCCGGCGTTCAACCGCGGGGTTGACACGCGCAGCGGGTATTCCGATTCAAGGCGTTATGCCAAAAACCAGTTTTTTTATGATGGCAGCAGCAATGGGAAAAGTTCTGTCACGGTCCCGGAAAAGGACTTCCCCTGCCCTGCGTTGGTCAATTTCGGTAATGTCCATTCCTGCCAGCTGCACGCCGGTATCCAATACCAGAGCAACCGTATTTACCAGTTTGTAAAGTTTTTGTTCGGTGAAACCGGTGTGGTTTCTGAACCGAACACCGTCCAGAGCGTTGCCTGACCCTATGTCCATATCAACGGAGATGTAAACATAAGGTGTGCGGATGGTTTTAAGAATACCATTGAGCTTTTTCGGGTTCAAAAGGCACTCTTTCTTGGTTACCAGTGTTGCTCCCAGGCGTTTGAGATCTGTATATACCGAGGTATAACACTTGATTCTCGGGTCTTTGATCCGGAAGGCGCTGCTATCGGGATAATCGCTGACACCCAGGACATAGAGCTTACCGGGGTCAAGGTCCTTGTCTTTGATCAGGTGGTGGATAAAAGAGCTGGCATTGTAGGAATCAGGGCGGCCGTACAGGTAAGGGTCGGCCGGGTCATGGACTGATTCCGGATTGTTCTCCATGTCGTACCCGATGGCACCGGACAGGGCAGACATGGGTATGGCATCGGTGTGGCTGTCAATCACAATGAGCGACAAAGCCTCCTTGCCATAGTGGGTCTGGAGAGCCCTGAACACCCCTCCGCTCAGGGAGTGGTCGATTCCGATCATGCAGGGAATATCCGGCAGTATCCGGGATGACACCAGGGAGCCGGCCTGGTCAGCCATGGTTTTGCAGCCGTTGCTGTCAATGAAGTCGATCATGTCTTTGGTTGTGATTCTGGGGCGATCCTCCCAACGAGGTTTCGGGCGCAGCCAGGTCGGGACAGGTACAGGGTCAATTGCTTTCCAGCGCCTTTTGTCAATCTCAGGTCCGATATAGGGCAGTACCTCGTTAAGGGGATCGTCGCTTTTCCCGGTTGTCCACAACCCGTTCAGCTTATCCTGGATGGAATCGTATTTCTCGTCAGAATCCAGGGGACAACCAAAAAAGACAACATTTTTGTCATGCTTCGCTTCCATAGTCAGTGGCAGTGGTTCCCAATCCTTGTGTATTCAGATAATTTTACCGACACTAGTTCATCGGTGTCATGTCAGGCGATAGTAGCCCTAGAATAATAATTCTGTCAAGCAAAAATTATAATGATTAAAACATCTGATGTTTAAAAGTTTTAATTCCACACTTCCCACACTGAAAAAAGCAATCTGCCACCACTGTGGTCAGAGATACAACAGACCGGGCATTGACCAAACCACTGGAAAATACCATACCCGGTCTGGCGTATGGAACAGCTATTTGAAGAAATCGTCCCTGGCTTTCCTGAGCTGCCTGACATTCTCCAGGGGTGAGTTGGGGGCAATGCCGCAACCCGGACACAGGAAATCGGTTCCATTTTCAAGGGCCTGGATGGATTCGGCGTAACATTCTTCCGGAGTTCCCATGAACAGGGTGGTTGCTGTGGCTACATTGCCGAAGACCCGGGTCCCATTTGCATGGGCAATCTCAACGGCCTTTTTCATGTTGGCGCCTTCTTCAATGCTGATACCGGCAACCCCGGTCTCGCACATCAGGGGGATGATCAGGTCGGTGTTGCCGCAGATGTGCAGACACAGCGGGCCTTTGGTTTTGGCAACAATACCCTTGAGCATGGGGACAACGAATTTCTGGAACATCCTGGGGCTCATCAGGGCAGGCCCGGCAGTGGGCTCTGCCATGACATAGTAGTCGGCGCCGTTGTCAAAGGCAAAGTTGATGACGTCGATCATGGCAAGTTTGGTTGTTTCCAGAACCTGTTCCACCTGGGCCGGCTTTTTAAAGGTCCACTTCATAAAATTTTCTGTTCCCACCAGGTTGGCTCCACAGGTAAAAGCCCCTTCAGACTCGCCGAAAATCACTTTGGTATTCCCGACCTTTTCCTGAAGGATTTTGAATTGCTCCCTGTAGGCGGGAAAGCGTCCCCGGGACAGGAAATCAGACGGATAGGTCAGGCCATCCAGACCCTCGGCATAGGGATGCGCCTTAATAAAATACTGGGAGTCTATTTTGGGTTCTCCCAGGGCGCAGCCAAAGGCCTCACTCATGGGGGTGATATCCCAACCCATGGCCTTTACCATCTCAAATCCGGCAAGTTCGCCGGCCAGGGACAGGGTGGCCATGGCATTGGGGTCGCGGTCGGCCAGGGGGCGTTCAGCACCGCACAATTTCATCAGGTCTACCATGCCGTAGGTTGTCGTGCATCCCACAGGGGTCATATCAACGGTTTTTCCCTGAAGCTGGTTCAGGAATCGCTCTTTTGAATTCATTTGAATCTCCTGTTTTGAACAATGGTTATCGGGTTGTTACCAGGCTGTCACCGCGGCGGTACTGTTAACCAGGCACTCCTGCAGTGACCAGGACCTGTCATGGGGCTGGCGCGTTGATACGGTTTTTGACCTTGTGTATCCGATGCCTGAACAGAGGCTGATAAATGCCCCAGAACACTGCCAGCCAGACGAACAGGATCGCCACCAGATACTCGTTGCCAAAAAAAATCTTTTTCAGGGCATAAAGTCCTGAAAAAACGATGACCATTCCGGCAACAGTATAGGGGAGCCCTGCTTTCATGAACACTATTAGATTATTTTTTGCTTCTTGCTTCCACATGGTGATAGGTCCTGAACACTGAAGTTCGGTCTATTGTTAACCGGTCACCGGCAGTTTCACTGCAACTGACGGTGACCGAAGGTTGATTGGGTTGTGTGTCCGGATTCTAGGCCTTACTGGCAGAGCTGTCATATTCCAGCAGAAAGTACAGGATTGCTCCCACGATAAGCGCCATGGTCGGTCCGGACCAGAAGGCACTTCCCCATAGTTTGACAAAGTTGGCCGATACAAGGGCCGCGCCCATAACACCTGCGATGCCCCGCTGGACGTTGGTTGTACACATGGAAAAGGCAAGGTAGATGCACAGGTAACCCTGGATCAGGAGGGTAAGTCCGAATCCGATGAGCTTGGCCGGAAGAATGATCTGCACAATGGGATGGAATAGCATGGCAATGCTCATTCCCCAGAAAATTGAGGTGGCGCCTCCCCAGTAAGAGGGTTCCTGGGCAGGAGTGGAATGTTTGAAACGGTTAACGACCAGGGCTTGTCCACCGGTCCACTGGGGGCCGCACAGGGGCAGAAAGGGGAGGAAGATTCCCTGGACTATGTTTCTGAAAGCGGTGATGATATGATTCCTGGGAACTTCAAAGGCAACATGTTCGTCTTTACGGCTCTTGTTGCAGTCATCGATCATGGCTTCCAGGACCAGGATGTCACCGAAGGCCAGGACATAGGCGACTATGGCCAGGGATATGGCGGCCATCCAGGTGGAGACTGAAGGGAGTCCAAGGCCGATGGACGAAAATGAGTTGATCATGTCGCCAAAGGGCATGGCAATGATGAAACGATCGAACACACCGGTCGGTGGTGCAATTTCACCGGTCAGGAGACCCACGATATACCCTGTGACAAAGCCAGGAGCAATACCGAAACTGGCGATCCAGGCAAACCAGCCGTGCTTTGCCCGGAAGGTCACAGCCTTGACGGAAAACAGGATATAGAAACTGCCCAGGGCTGCTATAATAAAGGATATGGGCATTTTCCCGATAAAGGGTTGGTCCGGGTCGAAAACGCGCATCAGGGATGCAAAGCCTGCACCCAGAAGGATGCCGGAACGCATGGACACGGGAAAATGTTTGATCACAAATCGTGTGATGCCCGTGACACCTAAAACCAGAAAGATAAGACCGACCAGAATCTGCAATGCGACCAGGGCCTGGATACGTTCGGGCCCTGCCTCGAATCCTGTGAGATAGGAAATGTACAGGGGAATACCGGCTGTGATCCAGCCGGAAACAGATGGATCGCCAAAGGAGGTGTGGGTGAGATAGAGGAAGTTGTTGATAACAACCATGAGCACAGCCACTTCAATGGGAATGCCGAGTACCTTGACCATGGCCGCTGTTATTCCCAGTGGGACACAGCTCAGGATGGCTCCCTGGATGAAATCCTGGTACTCGATCCTGTAGTGGATGAAGGGGATACGAATTTTGAAAATCCCTCCGGCATAGGGCAGCTCTCTACCGTTTTCTTGCAACGCAGTCATCGTTTTTTTTCTCCTGTCAAGTTGATGGGTTGTGAAGTTTCGCAGCCCCAGGAGCCCGGCGAGAATCGAATTTCGCCGGTTGTCGCCCCTGGGCGCAGCAATGGTGTCAGGCCAGAGGCCTGTGATGAACTACCGTGTAATAAAGCGGAATATGGTCGGGTTACAAGGCCATATCCAGAAGTTCCACAAGATCAAAGAGTTTCATGGAACTCTTGATACGCCTGGCTCCCTCATTCAGGTTGTAATGACAGAACGGGCAGATGGAGACCATGTGCTCGGCACCGGTATCCATGCCTTCCTGGACCCTGAGGCCGGCATTCTTTGCCGCCCAGTCGCCGTACCCGGTCATGACACCACCGCCGCCGCCGCAGCAGTATGAATTGCTCCGGCTCCGTTCCATTTCCTTGAAATCTATTCCGGGGATGGCTTTGAGCATGTCACGGGGGATGTCATACAGGCAGTTGTCCTCGGATTTTCCCAGAAAGGAACCAATCCACTGCTGGGATCCGTCGGTATCGATCTTGAAATCTACAAGATGACGGCCGGTGTGGCAGGGATCGTGGTAGGTGACTTTCCAGGGGAGTTCCTTGGTGAACTTGAGTTTGCCTTCCTTAAAGAAGTTATACAGGAAATCCGTTGTGTGGATGACGGTGATGCCTTCCATGTACGTGTCAAACTCGTCGGACAGGCTGTAGTCTTTCTTGATGGCACGGTAGCACCCTGCACAGGATGTGATAATGGTATTTACACCATGGTTGTCGTGGAGATCCTTAAAGGTTTTCAGGTTGGTTTCTGCAACGCGTTTGAACTCGTCAACGTCACCCAGACGCATGGCGGTGGAACCGCAGCAGATTTCATTTTCACCCAGGATACCGAAATCCAGGCCCAGCTTCTGGAAGATGGAGGCCGTGGCCACGGGGAGATTCCTGACCGGCAGGTTGAACGCGCCGGTGCACCCGACGTAGTACAGGATGGGTGCATTCTCCTTCATGATATCCTTGATGGGGTTCTTGGCTTTCTTAAAGGGCCGGGTCCAGTCGGTCCTGACCCGGCGGGGACCCTGGTAGGGATTGTTGAAACTGCGCATGGACTGGGCAATGACTTTCTGGCTGGGCATGGGGCCGGCACCGTCGGCAACGGCCTTGCGCCGCATGGCCTCGATGATCTCGGGGATAAAGGGCTTGTGATCGAGTTCGCACTGGTTCTGGCAGCCACCGCAGATGGTACACTTGTAGATGGCGTCCACAAATTCGTCGGTCCATTCCAGCTGGCCGTCCAGGATGCCCCGGGCAAAGGCGATTTTTCCCTTGGATGCCATGTTGCCGTCAAAACCGTATTCAACGCCTGCCGGACATATTTCTCCGAATTTCGGCGGAGGGCCGAATTCATAGGCGGTCTTGCAGTTTCCACAGGCAGTACATTTCCAGATTACATCTTCAAGTTCTTCAAGCGTAGGAATATCCCACTTCATAACAAACCTCCCAAATAGTTATCGAATAGCGTGTCGTTAGTTCAGCCGCCCAGGCGGATTACAGGGCCAGTTTCCCATGGTTCATGATATCGTTGGGATCGAGCATGTTTTTGACCTGCCGCAGCAGGGAAACATACCCGGGATGGGCCCGCTTATTGATTTCCAATCCAAAATCGACCGGGGGTTTGTACGGGATACCGCCGTTGTCCAGGTCAACCTGAAGGCATTCGACGATGGCCTGGCGTGCATTTTCAACAGAGGCCGGATCCTTTTTCGGGAAGGGGATCATGGCTCTGAGCATACCGTAGTGAACGCCCCTGTAGTTGGTGACGCGCACAGACGGAGACAGGTTCCGGCCAATCAGGATTTTTTTCCAGGCTTCATAGACCGGTTCCCATTTGTTGAGGGGGGTAAAGGTACCGGGCCAGGAAATACCGGCTCCGGCCTGTTTGGTGTAGTTTTTGGTGGAGCCGACGATCTGGCTGGGGAGCTGGGTCCTGGCTTTCAGGGCTTCTGCCGGATAGACCGTCTCCTTGAGGGAGCTGCCCTTTTTGACTTCCTGGTCAAAGGCCATGTGCCAGATTTCTTCCCGGGCTTCCATTTCCTTTTGGGTCCAGGAAAAGGTGGTGGCAAAGGAGACCCATTCGGGGGCTCCGTCCGGCTTGGGTTTGTACGGATAGGGGATGGGTACCTGGGACAGCCACCAGGACACGCCTGTCAGGTCGTCACAGATCTCATAGTTGCCCAGGGTTCTGAGGTAGGAGGCCATGTCAGCGATTTTTTCCGTGGAGGCCGTGAATACTTTTAAAATGGGCGGAATGGGATGGACCCGCACACCGATTTTGGTGATGATTCCGGTGGTGCCCAGCCATCCGGTAAAAAGCCCGTCAACCCTGGGAAGGGGCAGGCAGGAATGCCAGGCATCTGGCTGGATGGCGCAGGATCCGACCCTGACCAGTTCACCGCTCGGCAGAACCACTTCCATGCTGGTGATCTCTTCGCTGTTGAGTCCGTACCGGCCGGACAATCCGCCGATGCCGTGGCAGATGGCATTGGAAGAAACCGAAGCTGACGGGGGTCCGACCGGCCAGCTCCACCGGAGACCGTGCTTGTACAGGGCGCTGGCCAGTTTTGCGTGGGATACACCGGGCTCAATAACAGCATAATGGGATTCTTCATCAATGCGGATAATTTTGTTCATCCGCTTGAGGTCCATGATAATACCGCCGTTTTCAGGGATGCACAGACCACCGATGTTGGTGCCGGCCGTAAACGGAGTTACGTTTATCTTTTCCTGGTTGGCAAAACGCATGATCTCCTGGACCTGTTCAACGGTGGTGGGCATGACCACGTACTCCGGCAATTTCTGTTTTACAAAGGAGAGGTCGTAGGAATAGGCATAACGGATGTGCTTCATGTCCGTTGCATTGGCATCGCCCACAATTTCACACAAGCGCTGGGTGATACGTGAATCAACTTCTGACGATTTTGGTATGTCGGTCATTGAGTTCCTCCTGAAAGGCTTTGGTTAAGTAAACAGGTATCCTGTCACCGGTTTCGCGCAGAAAACGCGTTGTTGGCTAGGGTTGAAAAAGACAGATTATGGTCGTGTATACAGCCGTCCCCGGCTTTTCATGATGATCACCGATACCCCATCGGTGATCGTTCTTAATCAGGTATTCTGAGCCTTATCTTCTGTTTTCCGGCGTCAGCACACCCGATTCCGTTAATACCATGGCACCGTTCCGGCATGCCAGCATCCCCTGTTCCACATCAATGATGTGCTTGAGCATGACCTGACTGGCCCGGTCAGGGTTCCGCTCGGACAGGGCAGATACAATTTCCTTGTGGCCCTTGCAGACCATCAATAAAAAAGCTTCGTCTGTATGCAGAAGCCGTTTTATGTTGATAAGAGCCGTCTGCACACTTTCCACCACAAGGCTTAGAATGCTGTTTCCGGCAATATCAACCAGCTTCTTATGAAAAGCACTGTCCAGATCGCTGAGGAAGCTCTCGCCTTCGGGTTCCTTTTCCATCTCGACAATGTTGTTCTCCAGTTCCCGGATATCCTGATCGGTTATTTTTGCAGCACAGATCTTGACAATTTCCGGTTCAATAAAGGTCCGCACCTGGGTGTATTCCCGGATGCTGGGGTTCTGAAAAAAAAAGTAGTTTACCAAGCTGTCCTTGATGGTTTTCAGGTCCACCTCCTTGACAAAGGCTCCTCCGGACATGCCCTGGCGGATTTCAAGGAGTCCGTAGGCTTCCAGGACCCGGTAAGCCTCACGCAGGGAGGATTTGGAAACACCAAAGCTCTGGGCCAGATCCTTTTCCGAGGGAAGACGGTCTCCGATTTTCAGATCCCCCTGCAAGATGGCCTTGCGAATCTGTTCAACAATGGTTTCGCTGATTCTGTTGGGCTTTATTGTTTCGAACATGCTCTTCATAGTTCCATCGTTTCCTGATGATGAGTGTGAGTCTTTATCGTGAATTTGCTTCATCGTTTACATATCCGTTTACTGTTGTCAAGAAATATTTTAAAACTTTCAAACATCAGATGTTTTAAAATTTTCCTATTGACATTTTAGTTTCCCTTGACTATGGATAAAGACAACTTTCGTCGTGTATGCATTCAACAAGCAGTTGACAGTGAGGGTACCTGATCCAGGAACGCAGGAAATGACGTCTTTTTTCGATGTTATAATGCCAAAGAACCTAAACGACAATACGAGGGAGACCTATGGGAATTACAATTGATGCCTTGAAATGTACCAACTGCATGGCCTGCGAACTGGCCTGCAGCTATCACAGAGATGATGGTTTTGCCTTTCTCTCGGCCTGTATCGTTGCCTACCGGGCCCGTGAAAAACAAGATTACTTCGGTGTGCTCCTTAAAGAGGATGAATCCCTTGTGGTGTCGCGTCCTGAAGGGATAGAAATCAACAGAATCGGTGAAGAGGCGGACCCGGACAAGGAAGCTGATGCATCTGCCAAGCCCATGCTTCTCAGGGAAGGGTGTGACCTGTGTGAGGACATGGACGATTACGGCCCCATGTGTGTAGCCTTCTGTCCTGTTGATGCCATTACGCTGGAATAAAAAGGAGAACCGGAATGGAATATTTATCTACTGACAAAATTCTTATCATCGACCTGGCAAAGGGATCGGTTAAAGAGGAGTCCCTGGACGAGGGTCTTGTTTCCGAAAAGATCGGCGGGATAGGGATTACAACATACCTCCATAAAAAGTATGAAGGGGACGATCCCGTCATCATCGGGACCGGTCTTCTCACCGGGACCACGGTCCCGGCTACGGCCTCTGCCCAGATCACAGCCAAAAGTCCTGTTACGGGCAAACTGTGCCATTGCCCCATCATATATAAGGTGGGCATTGAGATTAAATTCTCGGGTTATGACTATATCGTTGTCAAGGGCACATCCCCAAAACCGGTGTATCTGTGGATCCACGACGGTGTTGCCGATATTTCCGATGCCTCGGAAATCTGGGGCAAGGATGTATGGGAATCCACCGATGCCCTGAGAACCCTGGTGGGGGATGACCTGCTCCAGACCATCATGATCGGTCCGGCCGGTGAAAAAAAATCCAATTATGCCCAGGTCTGTTATAATCACTGGTCCAGTCCGGACCGTTTTGGGCTCGGCAGACTCTTTGGCTTAAAAAATCTCAAGGGCTTTGCTTTCCGGGGCATGGGCCTCATTGAAGTGGCCGAAGCCGAAACGTTTGTGTCCCGGTCCCTGGAGATCCTGAAACAGATCAAGGGCAGTGGGTACCTTTCCAAAAAAGGCATGGGAGAGATGGGCGCAGCCCTGGGGCACGCCGACCTTACCGCCTGGCTGGCTCCGGTTGTCCACCGTCACACCGCGGATTTTTTTACCCCCTATGCCACCAACACCTTTCTATTCCTGGATGAAGACCCCAAAGCTGTTAAAGAGACCAAGGTCAAAGAGCCCGGTATCCTGGTATCGGACCTGTCTGCCCTGGTGGCCTTGAAGAAGCTGGGGCTCAGCGCCATGGATGCGGGACGTGTTCTCAAAGCCTGTGCACGTTATGGCATTGATCCGGCGGCCGTGGCTGAACTCAGCGGCAAATCAACCGTGGCTGACCTGGTCGCGGCCTTTGACGCCATCAGCGGCACGGTTACCCAGGTTGGCCACCAGATGTTCAGTACCTGGGCACCCCAGAAGCCCATTTTCAATGATTTCGGCCTGTCCGGCGATACCGTTGATTGGTGGGAACGCCGCCAGGCCGTTGCCATGATTTTTGGTATTCATCCCCTGTTCGCTCTCATGAGCCCGGAACTGTCCGACGCCGTGCTTCTGGAGATGGGAAGCCTGGGAACCGAACTGGAGATCAGCCAGGAAACCCTGGACGCGGTTGTCGACGACATCTGCAATAGCTGAATCCGGCCGGGGGATACGGTGCGCCGTATCCCCCGCCTGACCTTCAACCCCAATCAATGCCCATGAAAGCCCATGACTGAGCCCAAGGCCTATACCCGCATCCATCACCTGCTCCGGGAGCAAAACGGTTGCCATATCAAGAAGGATGGCGGCCAGATAACGGTTTCAGGAACTGCAGGCCCGGAAACCCGGTGGCTAAAGTCCCTGAAAATCGGCATTTATGCCGGTTCCGGAACCTCCCACTCCTGGCTCTGGTTCGTGGATCTGTTCGAAGGCCTGGGCCTGGTTGACCTGGTGATCCTGGACGAGCACCGTCTCCAGGATCAGGGACTGGCAGATCTTAACATCCTGGTGATTTCAGGGGGGGATACCTTTGCCGTTGCCCGGGCCCTGGGCAAAAGCGGGGCTGAGGCCATACGGGCCTTTGTGGACCGGGGCGGAATCTATGCGGGTTCCTGTGCCGGTGCCTACCTGCCCATGAAATCCTCCAAAACCCCCCTGGATCTATTCAACTTTGTTGATGTAAAGATAACCAATGTTACCCGGATTCTTCCCAGGGCGGAAAAAGAATCCCTGAAGTTCTGCACCTCCTATGGCTGTGATTTTATTTTTCACCCGGTTCGGGAAGCGGTAACCCTGGAGACGGACAACGGGTTCGGGCCCCAGGCCTCCAGGACGCTGACCGCTCCCATGTATGGCGGCCCGGGCATGATCGCGCCGGATCCGGGGTTTATCCTGGCCCGGTACTCCGGGTTCACGGACAAGACCTCCTTTCTGGTGAACCGGTCTCTGGCAGAGGAAACCCTGGTGGGTCATGCCGCTGTAGTCCGGGTCCCCTTTGGCCAGGGCTGCTTTTATCTCTTCGGTCCCCACCTGGAGCATCCCGGGTTTCCCGAAGCCAACCGGTGTGTGGCCAGTGCCCTGGTGTGGGCGTCCGGTATTGATCCGGATCACACCCCATGCCGGAATGACCGGGAACCCATTTCCGGAACTGGGGGTGCCGGGAATCGGACCCGCCCGGTTCAGTCAGGGTTTGACGCCGCCACGCCAACCTCTGTCCCAGACAGATCGACGGTCCGAACGTTTATCACAGGCCTCAAGAGGGAACTGAGCAACTCAAGGATTGTGGCTGCAGGGCTTGAATTTGTCCCCCTGTCCTGGCTCATCGGTCAGAAACGGTATGAACCTGAAAAAATAAGGGTTTTTCTGGAATCCATGTGGAAACGGATACGGCCCCTGGAGCGGTATGGCACCCTGGCCACGAACCCCGGGAATATGGATGGCATGGTGGAAGCAGCCGGACAGGTCACCCGCGTGCTCCGGCAGATAAAGCGTGATGCCGACAGCGGCCAGGATACACTCCCGGGGGCTGTTGCGCTGTTTGACCTGCTCCATGGGCTTTCCCTGGACTATTTTAACCTATATTTCAAGACAGTGATGCTCTTCGGCCAACGATGAACGGGTCAGTGTTTCAGCCGTTTCAGGCCGCCGGGCAGCGCCAACCTTCATAACAGGAGATGAACGTGCAAACTGGATCATTTCAAACCTTGCGATCATTCACCCTCAGATGGATCACCCCACTGTTCACAGCAGGCTGTCTGGTCCTTGCATGTGCCGGGTTCCCTAACGCCCATGCCTTGGCTTCCACATCCCCGGCCCCGCTATCCACCCGACAATCCACCTGGTTCGTGGACATGAACCTCTATTCGGCCGCAGCCCATGGGAGCCTCAAATGTGAAGAGTGCCATGGTCCCATGATCGGGAAGGACACGGCCGGGAAGAACAAAACCCATCCGGACAAACAGGCCCAGGGATTTCTCAGGGCAGAGACCCGGCGGGAGTTTGATTACGCAAGCTGCGGGAAATGCCACAAGACCTCGTTTGACCGGTTCATGACCGGTGAGCACGCCAAGGCCATGGTCACGGAAAAGCAGACCGGGAAAGTTTCCAGGACGGGCCATGCTCCCACCTGCGGCGACTGCCATTCCGCCCACTTTTCCCCATCCCACCTGTCCCGGGCAGAAACCGGGAAACGCATGACCGAGACCTGCGGATCCTGTCATCCGTCCCAGAAATTGAGTTTCCTTGCCAATTATCACGGCAAGGCCGCAGTGAACCTGGGGTATGACCGTTCTGCCTTGTGTACCGATTGCCACGGTGCCCACGCCTGCCTCTCCCTCAAGGAGCCCAAGGAAGTCCTGTCAGCCTGCCGGCGGTGCCACCCCGATGCCGGCCCCTCCTTTGCCGACATCATCATCCACGACAACCGGATGGATCTGGATAAAAAAACCGAGACCAAGCAGGCTGCCATGAAACGGGTTCAATTTCTGGGATTTCTCTCCTTTGTTTTTGTGACTGTACTTCTGGTCTTCTTTTACGGTCACAGTTGCCTGTTGATGCTGCGCAAACTTCATGAAAAATTAAGGAAGCATAACTGATGGAAACAACAACCAACTTCCCAAGAATCCACCGTCGGTTCAATGTTCTTCACCGGCTCCTGCATATCATTATTATTGCCAATTTCACACTTCTGGCCATAACCGGATTCGGACTGCATTTCAGCGGTTATGGCTGGGCGAGACTCCTGGTGTCCATCCTGGGCGGACCCCAGGCCGCAGGATTTCTACACCGGTTCTGCGCCGTGTTCCTGTATTCGGGTATCGGGGTTCACCTGTGCTGGCTTCTCTATTTCAAACTGGTACTGAACGGATCCCTCCTGGGTCCCGGCTCCCTGGTTCCCGGGAAAAAGGATGCTGCTGATCTATACCAGAACCTGAGGTATGTTTTCGGTAAGGGCCGGCCTCCCCTGTTCGAGCGGTTCAGTTATCTCCAGAAGGTGGATTACTGGGCCGTGATGCTGGGCATGCAGAGCATGGGCATTACGGGACTGTTCATGTGGTTCCCTGAATATTTTTCCACCGTTTTTCCCGGGCACTGGGTTAACATCGCCAGCCATTTCCACTTCCATGAGGCGGTTCTTGCCGTCATGTACATCGGTGTGGTCCACATGTCCGACACCCATCTGGTGCCCGAGGTGTTTCCCATTGAAAAATCCATTTTCACCGGAACCATGAGCGAAGAGCGGTTCAGGGAAGAGCACCCGGAAGAGTGGAAACGCATGAACCCCGCCAAGGACTGATCGGCCTGGATTACGACACTTACCACAGAGGGAGAACTTACCTTATGAAGTCCAAAACCATTATAGCAATAGTTGCCGGTGTCCTGGTCCTGATCGCGCTGGCTGCTTTGAATAACAGGCCCCAGACCCTCCAGGCATCGGCAGCACAGGAGCCGCCTCCGGCAGTTGCCCCTGCCGTGGAACCTGAGCCCGAGCCCCTGGTCTGTCTGGATTGCCACCGCATGGCCAACGTGAACACCAATGAAGGCGTGTTCGCATCCCAGACCTTCTGCCTGGATTGCCACAAGGACAAGACCTGCATCCGTCAGGCGGATTCCGCCCAGGTCAGCCTCCAGGTAATCCCAGAGACCTTTGCCGAAAATCAGCCCCGCCACCGGTTTGTCGCCTGTGTGGACTGCCACAGCGACGTGGCCCGCACCCCGCACAAGACCATGGCAGGCGCCCAGTGCCGGGCATGCCATCCACTCCACGGAGAAGCCACGGCCCATGATCCCCATACCCGGGTTGCCTGCCAGGCCTGTCACTTCAAATCAAAATTTGTGGCCCTTGATCCGGTCACAGGTTCCGTAGCCCTGGCCCATAAGGATCTGGACCGAAAACCAGTCAGCCTGGCAGACCACTCCCTTGCGGACATGGACGGGGAGAAGAGCTGTGAAAAATGCCACCACGCCGGCAATACCGCCCATGCTCCGGCCTCGGTTCTGCCGTCCAAAAGCTTTATGTGCATCCTGTGTCACACGGCTCCTCTTTCCATGGGGCACCCGGTTTTTGGTGTTGCCTTTTTCATCTTTCTTCTGGGCGTTCTGTTGACCCTCCGGTTCTGGTACCAGGGCAAAGTCCAGGGTGAAGAGACCTCCCTGACCCGGAAAATCAGCCTCAGCTCCGAGTCCATCTGGTCGACCCTGTTTTCACGCCAGGTGTTTGCCCTGGTTAAAATCCTGATCCTGGATATTGTTCTCCAGCGGCGGATCCTCAAAGAGAGCGTCCGCCGTTGGTCCATGCATTCCCTGATCTTTACGGCCATCCTGTTGAGGATGATGCTGGGCCTGGTTACAGCCATCGGATTCTGGCTGAATCCGGAAGGGGAATGGATGCTGGCCCTGATGGATAAGAACAACGGATTTACCGCATTTGCCAACGACCTCCTGGGCCTGTTAATACTGATCGGCATACTGTGGGCCGTGATCCAGCGGTTTGTGATCAAACCGGCCCACGTGACCACCGAGATCCAGGACAATATGGCCCTGTCCTTTATCGGCCTCCTTGTCCTCCTGGGTTTTGTGCTGGAAGGCGCCCGGATCCTGGCAACGGGTATCCCGGCCGACCTGGCCGCAGCATCCTTCATCGGCTATCCCCTGTCACGGATCTTTTCCGTGGCCGGACTGGACTGGTCCGCAGTGTATCCGTACCTGTGGTATGCCCATGCCCTGGTGGGCGCGGCATTGGTGGCCTATCTGCCCTTTGGTAAAATGAGACACGTTTTTAACACTCCACTGACCTATTTTCTGGAGCAGGTATCCGGTGTTAAAAACGAGAAACGGGTATAATCAAGGACTAACCGACATAAAGGGTATTGAAAATGAACAGCCAAGACGACACCGTATCCGGCGCCCCTGAACAGACCCCGGAACCCAAAGAAGCTCTCAACACCATTCCTCTGCATCAGCTTGACATGAAACGTCTCATTGAACTGGAAGCCTGTACCCGGTGCGGGGAGTGTCTGTCCTGGTGTCCGGTTTACGACCAGGACTCCAAGGAGGACATTGTCCCCCGGAGAAAGGTCATTGATTTTCTGAGAATCGCCAGGACCCAGAATGGATTTCTGGCTAAAATCATGAACTCCGGGTCCGTGAACGGGTCTCTGAAAAAAGCCATCAGGAAAGTGTTCGGCTACCAGGAGGTGACCCGGGAGCAGATCGACGCCTTTGTCATGAACCTGTACGAGTGCTCCACCTGCGGCCAGTGTGAGGTCGTGTGCCCTGCCCACATCGATACGGTCAATCTGTGGGAGGAACTCAGGCGCATCATCGTCAGCGCCGGGTATGGTCCCCTGGAGCCCCAGAAAGCCCTGCGAAAGAGCGTCATGACCTTTGACAATCCCTGGCAGCAGCCCCGGGCCGGCCGGACCAAGTGGTCACGCCGGGCAAAAAAGGACGGCCTTCTCATCAACGAACCCCGGGAGATTGAAAAGACCAAAGGCAAGATCCTGCTTTTTTTCGGGTGCACCGCCTCCTATGATGCCAACGTGAAGCAGGTGGCCATCAACACCATCAATATCCTGGAAACCCTGAACATCGACTACGGCGTTCTGGGAAAAGATGAAAAATGCTGCGGTTCCGTTCTCCTGCGCATGGGTGATCCGGAGCACAAACGCCTGTTCCAGCAGAATATCGACCAGTTCAATTCCCTGGGGATCGAGACCCTGATCAGCTCCTGCTCCGGGTGTTTCAAAACCATCATGCAGGATTATCCCAAGGTCGGGAAACTCAACTTTGAAGTGCTTCACACTGTGGAATACCTGACCCGGCTGCTTAAACAGGGGAAACTGTCGTTTCCCCACCCGGTGAACCGGACCGTCACCTACCACGATCCCTGCCATCTGGGGCGGGCAACGGGCGGCTTTGAAGCCCCGCGCACGATCATGGGTTCCATCCCGGGGCTGAAGCTCATTGAGATGCCCCGGAACCGGGAGTACTCCCGGTGCTGCGGTGCCGGTGGCGGTCTCAAGGCGGGATTCCCGGACATCCAGAATCGCATGGCCCAGCGCAGGGTGCGGGAGGCCGAAGAGACCGGGGCAAAGGAACTGGTTTCCTGCTGTCCCTTCTGTTACCAGGGGCTCCAGGTGGGGATCACCTCATCCAACTCGCCCATGGTCATGAAGGACATGTCCGCACTGGTGGCCGAGTCCCTCCTGGGGTATGACGTGTTTGAACGGGCCGAGGCCGAGGCCGCACTGAAAAAGCAGCAGAAGGAAGAGACCAGAGCGGAAAAAGAAGCAGAAGCGGTCAAAGTCTGATTCAACAGGATAGTGCACAGGAATCCATGGATCACCTTTTACGGACCCGGGGGTGTTGCCACCATCAATGGACAGTTCCACGTGTTTAAACCCGGAAGGAGGCTCAGGCATGTATCAAAAATTCACCTACTGGCTTAGCCGGGATCGTTACCGGCAGGTGAAGGACATTCTGTCAGGTCAGGGACACCCCATCCAGGAAGTCAAACGGGCAGTGTGCGTTCCCCTGTCCGGCACAATAACCCTGGGCTCTGTTTCTCCCGATGCCTGGACCGGTTTTGATACCTGCCGCCGCCAGCTGTCCTGGTACTATGCCTCGGAGCACAATGGCCAGTATCTCCTGATCAGCGGACTGGAACTCTGGGAACTTGGTCTTGACGATCCTGTGAACACCCTGATCCGGATGTCCGGGTTCAAGCCGGGCCCGTTATCAGGCCCTGATTTTGAACAAAAGCGTTTAAGGCTGAGCGCAAAAGCTTCTTATTGTGCCGCCTGTCCGCCCGAGTTCCGGGACCTGGACGGCATGGACCCGGCCCTGCAGGATCGCTGGCTCAAGATCATGGGCATACGGGGCCTGTCCTATGGGAAGCTGTTCGAGTATCACAGTGCCAACCATGCCAATTTTTTCGAGCCCGAGTTTTTTGAGGATGGATCACAGGGACCTGTGCCCTACTCCATTGGTAAGACATCCAGGGTCTGCTCAGCCTGCCTTGAGCTGTTCAATATCATCGGCAAGGCCTTTGCCACAAAATATGTAGTCCCCTGCCCAGGAGCTGTACTGTTCGCCGGCATGGCGGTGAACCGCTATTACGAGGTGACGTCGGGGTCGGGCAGATGACACAGCGCGTCACCCGGTAGTATTCCATGTTCCATGTATCACGATATAACCCGTAAAACGGACTAATGAGGAGAAACACCGATGTCAAAACAGATGTTGATCGACGCTTACAGAGCGAAACGGACGGAATCGGCACCCTGGGTTCCCTATTCCGGTGTCCACTGCGCCTTTCTTATTGGTGAAAAGGCCGACGAATACCTGAAAAGACCTGAACTCCTGGCAAAGGGCGTGGCCCATACTGCTGAACGCTACCATGCCGATGGAATTCCCCTTGTGTTTGATCTTTCCGTTGAGGCCCATTCCGTGGGGTGTGAATTGAAGTGGTGGGAAGATAATGTCCCGTCCATCTCCACCCATCCCTGTTCGGATAAATCACCGGAGCAGGCAGGGCTCACGATTCCCACCCGGGAATCGGGCCGGTGGCCGGTCCTGTTTGAGGCTGCAAAACTGGTAAAACCAAAACTGGACAGTCTGGACTGTGCCATGATGGGCCTGCTTTGCGGCCCTCTGACCCTGGCTTCCCACCTGGCCGGAGTCCGGATTTTTACCGATGTCTACAAGAATAAGGAGTTCGCCCATAAGGTTCTGGAGTTTGCCGGCAGGGTATGCGCCGCTGCTGCGCAATTCTACGTGGAAATGGGGTGTGATATCATTGCCATCGTGGATCCCGTAGCGTCCCAGATCCGTTCAGCCACTTTTAAGGATTTTGTGACACCCAACTGCCAGCCGGCCATCAAGACTATCCATGATGCCGGTCTTACCTCATCCTTTTTTATCTGCGGCGACTGCACCAGGGTCATGAAAGAGGTATGCACTGTGGGCACCCATGGGTTTGCCATTGACGAACAGCTGAACATGAATTTTGTCAGGGATGAAGCCCTGAAATATGGCGTGGGGTTCGGTGGGAATCTGAAACTGACTTTGTCCCTGAGCCTGGGCCTGATTTCTCCAAGGGAGGATGCCATTGTCAGTCTGGCTGCCGGAGGCACCCAGGGCTATGTGTTCGCCCCGGGTTGAGACCTCCCCTATGATGTTCCGGCGGAACATATGATGCAAGCCTATGAAGCCAAAGCCTGGTACGAAGAGAATTTTCCCAGGTATCCCGAAGTTTAAACTGACCAATCAAGGATGGAAAACAGTGGCAGACAAGAAAATTCAGGTCGATGTGTTGACCCTTGACAGTGTACAGTGCGCAGCCTGCGGTTACATGATGGAATCCATGGCAGCCATGCCCCAGGAAGTTCAGGAAATTATCGACTACAAGGAATGGTCGGTGAAAACCAAGGAAGGTGTTGCGAAATTTACGGCCATGAAGGGTAAGGTCCTTCCCACAATCTGTATTGAAGGGGATATTGTGTTCCCCAGCATCATCCCCCAGTATGAGGAGCTCATCGATGCCATGGCGGCAAGGGCCAAGACCCCGGAGCTGGTGGCAAAGCTGAAAGCGGCCAGAGACAAGGGGTTTGAGTTCGGAAATGTTGAAAAGAATCTTCAAAAGGCCGGGGCAGGACAGCACACCCGTATCGATTCCAGGGAAGAGTAACCCGGAGCTGGCCGGGGGGCCCTTTCAGGGGCCCCTTTGCTTCTTTGGGTCAAGGGGCGGGTTTTTTGTCCCCCGGTGTCCTGTGCCCGCTTACCGGTTCCGGTCTTAAGGGCTTATACGGGTTAATGGGAATAACGGTAGAATCCATGAAATTTAAACGATGGCAATGAACACAAAACTCATTATCGAAGTCATGTACAAAGCCAGTTATTGTCTGCCCTGTTATTATATGGATGAAGCCGTCAGGGAAATTCTTCCGGCCTATCCGGACCAGGTTGAGTATCAACGGGTTGATATCCTGACTCCCACAGGAAAACAGCGGTTCATCGATCTGTCTGTCTCGCTGTTCGGAGAGGAGGGTGTTTTGCGGCATAGCCGGATTGCACCCATTCCATCCCTGTTTATCAACGGGGAACTCTGTTTTGATGCCATCCCACCCCGGCATGAACTGGAGGAGGCCGTCCAGGAATATATCAAGGAGAATACCATGAAAAAGGTACGGGTGGACGTACTGCTCACCGACTTCAGGCAGTGAACGGCCTGCGTCTATATGGCCGAATCGGTAAAGGTTTTACCACACGACTATCAGGCGATGATGGATGTCCACGAATGGGACTTGAGGACTCTGGAGGGTGTGGCCCGGTTCCGTGAACTTAAGGCCAGATCCCTTCCCTGTATTGCCCTTGACAACGAGATCGTTTTTGCCTCCATTATCCCGGGCCAGGAAGTTCTGATGCAGGAGATCCGCCGCCGGTTCCACCAGGGGCGGATACATGAAAACGATCCAGACCGGGGTTAGATGATACCCATGGTTATGAATGCTGAAAGGATGAACACACCATGACACTGGAAATTGAGGTCCTCGGACCCGGATGCAAAAACTGTGATACCCTGTATGAGACTGTGATAAAGGCCCTGGAAACAGCTGGGCTTTCAGATAAATCACGGGTGGAAAAGAAAACCGACATCGACTATTTTTTAAAAAAAGGGGTGTTCTCCACACCGGGCCTGGTGATCAATGGAGAGGTGGTTTCCGTAGGCCGGGTTCTGACCCGGGACCAGATCCTGGATGTGCTGCGCAAAAAAAAGATCCTGGACTGATTGGACCGGGTACACCGCGTCGTTAGACGGCACGGTGGCAATACGCCTGGACCGATATGGCCCGGCCATTAAGGAGAGATCATGGAAGCAACAACACAGGTTATCCTGATCACAGGGTTTCTGGGATCCGGCAAAACAACGTTTCTGAACCGGTTCATCCGCCATTTCCCCAAAGACCGGAAAATGATGATCCTCATGAACGAGTTCGGCGAGATGGGCCTTGACGGAACCCTGATCGAAGGCGAGGATCTGGATATCCTGGAGATCAGCAAAGGATCGATTTTCTGTGTGTGCGTTAAAACCGATTTTATCCGGGCCCTGAACACTATTGCCGTCACTATCCGGCCCGATGTTCTGGTGGTTGAATCCACGGGGGTTGCCAACCCGTCTGACCTGAAAAAAGACCTGAACCTGTCCATCTTCAAGGGCAGGTTTCAGCTTACGGAACAGATCTGCATCATCGATGCCCCGTTCTTCGAACAGGCATTTGAAACCTTCGTGTCCGTTGAAAAGCAGATCGCATCCTCCACCGTGTTTCTCATCAACAAAATCGATCTGGCTACACCGGACCAGATTCGGAATATCCACAGGATTATCCATGAACTTCATCCGGATCCGGAGATCATGGAAACCCGGTTTGCCGTCTTTCCACCGGAGCGGTTCGGGTTTACCCCTGTATCGACAGGTGACACTGCTGCTGATGCTGATGCTGGTGGTGGTGGCGCAATGAGCGCCCATGACCTGGATGCTTTCATGGATAAACTTCTGGAGATTCCAGATCCGGATACCTCACCGCCGGACCGTCTCCTGTCAGCCGTGTACCAATGGGAGGGCGGTGATGTGGACGGGTTCAGGGCCGGGATGGACACCCTGCCGTCCGGTTTGATCCGGGCCAAGGGGATTCTCGCCCAGGGCAATGACCTGTACCTGTTCAACCGGGTCATGAACCGATCGACCCTGGAACCCTATACGTCTGAAAAGGATTGCAGTCCTGTCACCAACAAGATCGTGTTCATTGGTCAGCCCGAGGCTATTGCGGCGTTGGAGGATTCTGTCAGCCGTATTCCGGGCCTTGGCAGGCAATCGGTATTTGATCCCATGCAGGGGCGTTGATATCCCAGGCAACCACGCTGACAGCAGGTTGCACAGTTGAATAATTCAGGTGAAAAGAAACAGACAATGGCTGACGCAGGTACATGGAAAACAGGCGAAAATCGAGCAAATGCACCTGAAGGGAAACAACCGGAATCTCAAGCGGATGTGATCGTTATTTCCGGCTTCCTTGGAGCTGGCAAGACAACGCTGCTCAGGCACATTCTGGGCCTTGATATGGATTTTTCCAAAACCGTGGTGCTGGTCAATGAATTTGGCAGTGTGGGCATCGATGGAGCCCTGATTCGCCAGACCGCTGCTGCGGACGTGGTTGAGATGAGCAACGGCTGTATCTGTTGCACCCTGAAAATTGATCTGATCGAGACACTGAACCGGTTATGGGAAAACTTTTGTCCTGCCCGGGTATTCATTGAGGCAACCGGGGTGGCCGATCCCCTTTCCATCGCAGCCGTACTCAGGGAATCCGCTCTGGCCGACAGGTTCAGGTTGTCCCGCACCGTCACGGTTGTGGACGCCGATTTCTGGGAGGCCAGGGAGGCATTTGGTCATGTTTTCCCCAATCAGCTGGCCGGTGCGGACCTGATCCTTGTCAACAAGGTTGACACCCTGGACCGGGACCAGATCAGTCGTGTTCTGGAGGAGATCCAAAGGGAGTATCCTGGAAAGCGCATTGTTCCAACCTTTTATTGTGCCGTTGAGCCGGACATCCTTTTCCCTGGAGGACGGGACCAGGCTGGGAAAGGTTTTCCCGGAATCTGTCTGCCCGTTTATGATCCGTCCAAGGACGTAACCGGGACAGTGCTTTCCGGGGGGAGCGGAGAACCGGATAGCAACAGCACAGGGAATGGAAGCGTTTCCGGTCGGGAAACGGGTTTTATGGCCTTTAGCTGGGCACCGGACCGGATTCTGGATCGAGACCGTTTTAAGGAGTTCCTGTCCCAGGCTCCGGCAACCCTATTCCGCATCAAAGGTCCGGTCCGGTTCAAGGAAGGAACCCGAATGCTTCACGGGGTTGGAGAAAACATGGACTGGACTCCGTGGCAGGGGGATCCCGGCACCTGTCTGGCATTTGTGGGGTGGAATATTGATCAGGCAACGATCTTGGAACGATTAAATGCTTGTCTGCTCCATGGCTGATAGTGTAGAGGTCAGGACCGGGGACTGACTGGCAAGCCGGAAATTTTGGCAAGGCGATTGCCGATATGATACTGGATGGACAGGCGGGTGATGATGACAACTTCAGGTAAGATAAGAACACTTCGGGAAATCCAGGACAAGATTGACCGGGGTGACGTTGTGGTGGTGACAGCCCATGAGCTCTGCAACAGGGTCCGGCGGGGTGAGATCATCGGGCTTAAGGATGTGGACGTGGTTACGGCCGCCACCTGTGCCGTCATGAGCGGGACCTATGCGGTTCTTTCCTTTAAGGTCACTGAGCCCGATGTGTTTGTCAAAGCGGACAAGGTATGGATAAACGGAGTCCCTGCCCAGGTGGGACCGTGCCCCAACGAACGGATCGGACTTCTGGATGTCATCGTGCTGGGTACCTCAAGGAGCCGGGAGGACACCGCTTACGGGGGAGGACACCTGTTCCGGGATCTGGTTGAAGGCAAAACCGTTCAGGTGGATATCATCACCGAGACCGGCCAGTGCCTGAGCGCAACCACATCCATCCGGGAAATTCCCCTGGCCATGCTCTATGCAACCCGCAACGCATTCAAGAATTATGTGGCCTTTGTGAATCCGGGTACGGAGAGTATCATATCCATTTTTCACTCCCAGGAGTTCCAGGGTGATCTCAGGGAACTGACCTTCTGCGGGTGCGGTGAGCTCAATCCCCTGGAAAAGGATCCGGACCTCCGGACCATCGGACTTGGGACCCGGGTTATGATCAACGGTGCCCAGGGCTATGTGTCTGGCCCTGGTACCCGCAGCACCAGAGGAAAGCCAAACCTTGCAGGTTTCGCAGACATGCACCGGATGCATCCCGGTTACATGGGCGGATTCATGACCTCCCAAGGTCCGGACGTCATCAATACGTGGGCAGTAGCCATCCCGGTTCTTGATGGGGATATCCTGAAACAAGTGTTGAAAACCGACCAGGAGATCCGGCTCAAGGTGGTGGATGTCCGGAACAGGGTCCCCATATACGAGATCACCTACGGTGACGTATGGCAGGAAGGGGGTAATGCAGTCCTGTTTGATATATCGCGGTGCCTGAAATGTGATCTATGCATGGTGGCGGCCATCTGCCCGGTCAAAGCGGTTGTGTCAGAGCCAGGACAAATGGCCGAGTTTGACAGCGCCCGGTGTTTCAATTGCGGGCTGTGTGTTTCCAGGTGCAAAGGAAACGCTTTTGAAGCGGTCCTCGGAGTCACCGGGCATCCGTCCGGAACAAAAAAAATCCCAGTGGCCATGCGCCAGTCGAACCGGGTTGCTGCCATGACTGCCGCCCAGGAACTCAAAGAAGCAATCCTGTCAGGCCAGTTTGTGATGAATGAACCCACCGAAAAGATCGTTTTCAAAGACTAAGTCTGAACTTCCAGGAAGTATTCACCCTTCCCTGACATATCAATCTGCTTCTTGTGTTGAAAACTGTCAGTTTTAATGTTAGGGTTTGATCTGTAAAATTGGACTGAGATCATTAGTTTATCCATATCTTCCGATAACGGCCTGAGTTTTTACAAAAACTGTCAAGGCTATTGGTCTGGAATTGGTGCAGCATTTTGTTTTCATCAGGTATCGACATGTCCACTGATTACAATCACATAAACAAGAAATTCATGGTGGAAGGATTTGACTTCAGCGGCATTGACTTCATGCAGCTGTTATGCGGATTTGATCAAGGCGTTCTCATGACCGATGATCAAGGAATTCTTGTTTTTTACAATGATGTCCAGGCCACCATTGACAAACTTGATCCTGCTGATGTCATGTGGCCGGGAGTAATCGTAACAGGCATTGTCGGAGCACCGCTGTCCCTGTTCCCGGATTCCGGGCGGGCAGTAGTGGACTCCCTTTTTGGTATGCTGACCCACAATTTCAAATGACTTTTTCTCCTAGTACTATTTATATTGTGGAGACATGCTATGAACAACAGGAGGCTGCTGAAAGCATCATCGGCCATATTGAAAAAAACAAAGGAACTGGGAGCCTCCCTGAGTGGCTTTGCCAGTGTAAAAGAGCTTAAAGAGGCTCCATCTTTCACATTTGCACCCCTGATGCCGGATGCGGGAAAAGGTGTCGGGACACGGAAGAATGAACTGGGTCTCAAACCCGGAGAGGTTGCATGGCCAGAAAACGCGAAAACGCTGCTGGTCATTGCAGTGAGTCATCCTGAAGACAGGCCGGAATTGGACTGGTGGTTCGGAAAAATCGATCCTCCCGGCAACCGTGTCCTGGCAGGGGTGGTAAGCCAGATGTGTACCTGGATAACCACAGGCTATGGAATTGCCACCGTTCATCTTCCTTACCACGTTGAAAAAGGTGGAACGTATTTGAAAGATGCTTCTGTGCTGGCCGGAATAGGATGTATCGGCAGAAACAACATTCTTGTCACACCTGAATACGGGCCGAGGGTACGTCTTCGGGCCCTGGCGTTGGATGCTGATTTGCCATCCACGGGCCCGACGGCGTTCAACCCTTGCAAACACTGTAATGATCTGTGTAGAAAAGCATGTCCTCAAAAAGCCTTTGAGCATCAGATATACACGTTCAAGGACTATGATCAGGAGATCCTCCCGGGGCGGGATGGCCATTATCACCGAGCTTCCTGCAATTTGCAGATGGACGATGATATTGCCGCTGCCAGGGAGGAAACAATTGAAGGAATTGACAGACCCGTAAAAGTGATAAAATACTGCCGGCGATGTGAGCAGGCCTGCCCGGTCGGCAAACTAACCTGAGAAATATTAAGCAGGTCCTGGTGAAATTCGTTTTCCCCCTGGTTTGGGACCTGTCGTTCTGATCCAGCAATTAGATAAAGGGAGACTGATCCTCCTGTCTTAAAGTAACCAAAAAAATGGAACACTGTTTCCGGGGTACATCCCTGACCTGGCTCACCCATCCCGGGCCGGGTCAGGGATCTTTTTTTTGGGGGGGTATGGTTGCAGAAATCAGCTGTATTATGGTTACCGGATGGAAAATCCGCCCAGTTTGGTGTCCAGGTATTCGTCAATTCCTTCCATGCCGCCTTCCCGCCCCAGCCCACTCTCTTTAATACCGCCAAAGGGTGCTGCAGCAGCCGTGGGATTGATATCATTGATGCCCACGATGCCAAACCTGAGACCTTCAAACAGGGTCATGGCCTGGGTCAAATCCCGGGTGTAAACATAGGCTGCAAGGCCGTAGGTTGTGTCATTGGCCATGGCCAGGAGGTCTGCCCGGTCGTCGTAAAGGATCACCGGGGCAACCGGCCCGAATGTTTCTTCCCGGTAGATACGCATGTCTGGTGTGACTTTGTTCAGTAGCGTGGGGGCAAAAAAGTGTCCCCTGTCCAGGGGCGGATCCATAAGGCGGGTACCGCCAATGATCAGTTCTGCGCCTTTGGCAAGGGCATCGTCCACCTGCATAGCGACCTTGTCAACAGCCTTCTGGTTTACCAGAGGGCCGATGCTGACTCCTGGGTCAAACCCGGACCCTGCTGCCATGGACGCAATACGTTTTTTGAATTCTTCAATAAAAGCCTGGGCCTGGTCCCTGTGGACATAGAATCGGTTGGGGCTGATACAGGCCTGTCCGGTGTTCAGGAATTTAACCAGCACAGCACCTTTGGCAGCCTGTACCGGGTCGGCATCCCGGCACACAATAAAGGGTGCATGACCACCTAGTTCCAGGGAGATCCGTTTCATCCTGGTTCCGGCCTCCCGGGCCAGAAGCTTGCCCACATCTGTGGATCCGGTAAAGGTGAGTTTGCGTACCCGTGGATCTTCCAGGAATACCCTGCCGATGGGTTCCGGGTTGCTGGCTGTGACCAGGTTGATAACGCCGTTGGGCAGGCCGGCTTCCTGGAAGATCTTCATGGTCTCAATGGCGCACAGGGGTGTTGCCTCGGCCGGTTTGAGCACCAGGGTACACCCGGCTGCCAGGGCCGGGGCAGCCTTGCGCGTGATCATGGATATGGGATAATTCCAGGGGGTGATGGCACCGACCACCCCCACGGGTTGCCGGAGCACCATGAACCGCTGATCACCCCGGGGAGCCGGTATTGTCCGGCCGTAAATCCGCTTGGCCTCTTCGGCAAACCAGAGCAGGAAGTCAGATGCATACTGGACCTCGTTGCGGGCGGCTTTCAGGGGCTTTCCCTGCTCCTGGGTCATGGTTCTTGCCAGGTGTTCCCGTTTTTCCTGCATGATTCGCCAGGCATCAAAGAGAAACGCCGAGCGCTGGTAAGCCGTCAATGACGACCAGGGGGCAAAGGCTTTTGCTGCGGCATCAACAGCACAGGTTGCGTCCTGGGTTTCACCGTCAGGAACCTGACCGATGATTTCGCCAGTGGCCGGGTTTACTACGTCAAATGTTTTTTCGCTCTGGGCATTTTCCCAGACTCCGTTAATGAACATGATATCCGTCCTTATCTGCAAGTGTTCATGTCTGATCCAGCTGGATGTGATGGTTTAAAAGGACATGGATGCATGACAAATGTCAAGAGAATACCTCCTTTTTTAGGGTTCAGGAGGGTTATACGTCAGGTGTAGCCGACATGGGTTGTCAGCATGGGGAACAAGGAGACCTGAAATTCCGATCGGTAGAGGGGGGCAATCGTCACCAGTTGAAAACAGGTGAGCAGCAACTGTTTTTTGCGGCAGACATGTATTTGCGTGGGGAGACCGTCAGACCTGCCAGGTCACAAGGAGTCCATTAAGAGCAGGAAGCAGATCCGGCTGTTGATCAGGGAGAGCCGGGAGTTGATGGATCAGCTGCAGCCTGCCAAAAGATGATTTGTATTGTTGTACAGCCTGCATATTCTCTCTGTTATGATAAGTTACCAAAGGCTTTGACTCGAATTGTGGGATGGGTTATTGTCAAGAATACCGATACTATACAGCAACTGAAAATGAGCGTTAACGTGTTCTGATTTATGCAAATATCATTGAATTTCGAGGTAAAAATGGAATTATGGAGAAAAATCTGAACGACGAATAGAAATTGTCAGGAAGCGTAATCTGAATAAGAGTAAATTTTTTGAACGTATTGAGCGGGAAATGATGTATGCATAATGAAACAATTTCGGAAAATTTACAGTTAATATTCACTGTTGAAAACAGGCTTACTCCGGCTTTTCTATATGTGTGCGGGCTATCAGCTTTTCTGATTTTGATATTTAATCTGTAGGATAAGTTTAGAAGAAAAAAACACTATGATACCTACTGAAGATGAAAACTGTATTTTGAACATTCTCATCGTTGATGATGAAGCCAATATCCGCAAAACGCTCTCCTATTGTTTAGCGGCGGAGGGACATACGGTGATTGCGGTCAGCAATCCCACAGATGCCGTCGAAGAGGCCAGAAGACGGTCTTTTGATATGGCCATAGTGGATTTGAAGCTTGGAGAAGAAGACGGCATGGAACTGATCCCTGCCTTATTGGCGGATTCACCCTGGACTAAAATCGTCGTTATAACCGCATACGCGTCCATAAAGACTGCTGTTGAAGCGATGAAAAAAGGGGCTACGGATTACATCGCCAAACCATTCACTCCGGACCAGGTGAAGCTCATCACCCGCAGGATTGGAAAAATCCGTGAGCTGGAAACAGAAATAGCCATTCTGAAAGAGGACATACAGCGTATCAGACCGGAGGACTGCCTTCAAAGCAAAAACCCAGGCATGCAGAGGGTGATTCAGACAGCAAGAAAGGCGGCGGCCTCTGAAGCGATTGTTTTGTTGCAGGGGGAAAGTGGAACGGGCAAATCGGTATTTGCCAGGGTGATTCACCATTGGAGCCCCCGGTCGGGGAAACCCATGGCGGTCGTCTCTTGCCCGGCGGTGCCGTCCGAGCTGCTTGAAAGCGAATTGTTCGGGCACGCCAAAGGGGCTTTCACCGGGGCTGTGCGAGATAATCCGGGGAGGATTGCCGCTTGTGAGGGAGGCACTTTGTTTTTGGATGAAATCGGGGATATGGCGCTTCCAGTCCAGGCCAAGCTTCTTCGATTTATCCAGGACAAGGACTACGAGCGTCTTGGAGACTCTGTATCCCGCAAAGCCAATGTACGGATCATTGCCGCCACAAACGCCGATCTTGAACAACGCGTGTCCGAAGGACGATTCAGGGAGGATTTGTTTTATAGGCTCAATGTCATCAGCCTAACGGTCCCCCCCCTTCGGGACCGCAAGGAAGACATTATGCCGATGGCCACTGACTTTCTCGCCTACTTCTGTAAAGCCAATCACAAACATTCGCTGGGCTTTACAAGTGAGGTCGAAGAATCATTTTCAGCCCACGCCTGGCCCGGCAATGTGAGGGAATTACGCAATACCATAGAACGAGCCGTGATTCTTGGAAGCGCGGAAAAAATTGGCGCCAATGATCTGCCTGGAAACATAGCACCAGTCTTCAGGTTTCCCGCAATCGGAGACAAGGTTTCACTGGCTATCATAGAGGAGTTGCATATCAGGAGAATCTTGGCTTCAACCACCTCGTTACAGGAAGCGGCGGATGTTCTGGGCATCGATCAGGCCACGCTATGGCGCAGGAGAAAAACATACGGAATATAGGCTCGATTCCCCTTCTCTCACACCTTGCAAAATACAAGACTCCAATCCCTCATTTATTTCAGATTTCAACGCCATACCCCTCAAGAAACCTCTCAAACCGCTGATAATCAAGGTATTCTGTAGTGGCATGCTTGTTGCTGACTATTATGCTGTGAATGCTTTGCTGTATTTAAAAGGATGATTGATATGACATTGAAAAAGAAAATTTTGATCGGTTACGGCGTAGCCTTTGTCCTCATGGGGCTTGTGGTCGCGTGGTCGGTCACCAATCTTGTCTCTCTTGGCAAAGCGTCAGAGGCAATCCTGAGCGAAAACTACAGAAGCATCCTTGCCGCTGAAAACATGGTGGACGCGCTGGAACGTCAGGACAGCGGGATTCTTCTGATCTACATAGGAGAGGTTGAGACAGGAACCGCCCAGTTCAGAGAGAATGAAGCTGTGTTTTTGGAGTGGTTGGCCCGGGCTAAGGATAACATCACTATTAAAGGTGAGACAGATCTGGTTAAGGCCATCGAGGTGGATTACACGGTTTATCGGCACTACTTTTCCAAATGGACCGATTTCCAGACAATAGATAAGCACCCCACTTCATCGGCTTCATATCAGGAATCCGTTTATCCTCTTTTCACAAAGGTAAGGGGAGCATGTATCGGCTTGCGCCGACTCAATGAGGATACCATGTACGCCGCTAGTCTTAAAGCCGGGATTGTTGCTAATAGGGCTATCTGGTCCACCTTGCTTGTGGCGGGCTTGGCATTGGTTGTGGCTCTGATCTTCAGCCTTTTTCTGGCGGAAAGACTTGTCCGGCCAATCCGACGATTCATGGAGGCATCGAGAAAAATCTCGGCAGGTGACTACGCTGTCCAGGTGCCAGTGGAAACAGGTGACGAGTTGGGAAGGTTGGCTCAAGAGTTCAATGAAATGGCGACAAAGCTGCTTGGGTATCATGAAATGAATATCGAGCAGATTATATCTGAAAAAAACAAGGGAGAGGCCATCCTCTCAAGCATTGAAGACGGGTTGGTGGTGTTTGATATTAATCTAAAGGCAACCGGAATCAACCCGGCCGCGCGTGAAATACTTGGGGTTACGTTAACGGAAATTGTCTCGTTGGAATGCTCCGATATCATAGGCGATTCAAACGTCTGCAACCTGATCCGTGAGACAGTTGAGAGCGGAATTCACCCAAATATTCCGGACGAGCAACGCATTGTTGTCCTGTCCACAGGCAAACGAACCCGGCATTACCTCTTTTCGGTTACCGCTATTCGCGGCAGAGATCGCGACCTTTCAGGTATCGTGCTTCTACTCAGGGATGTCACCCGGTTGAAGGAGGTTGAGCAACTCAAAAGCGAGTTCGTTATGGCCGCGTCCCATGAGTTGAGGACGCCCCTTACCAGTCTGGGGATGAGTATCGATCTACTGCTGGAGCACGCCTCCGGCGCACTCCCGGAAAAAGATCAAGACCTCCTCAAAGCGGCCCATGAGGAGGTCCATCGAATGAAGGCCCTTGTCAATGATTTGCTGGATCTTTCCAAGATTGAGTCTGGCCGGATCGAGATGGAGTATGACAGCCTTCAGGTCATGACCCTTTTCGATAATGTCCGTAAAATTTTCAAAAATCAACTTGATATGAAACAGGTTGAACTGACCTCTGAGATTCCCAATGATCTACCTAGCGTTCGAGCGGACGCGAACAAAGTCACATGGGTATTGACAAATCTGGTTTCTAACGCGCTTCGATATGTGGGCACCAAAGGTCGCATTCAGCTTAAGGCGCATAGAATCGACCCAAATGTTCACCTGTCCGTCCAGGACAACGGACCGGGAATTCCTCAAAATTATCAATCGAAAATATTTCAGAAATTTGTGCAGGTTAAAGGCCAGGAAACTGGAGGCACGGGCCTTGGCCTCGCCATCTGCAAAGAAATCATACGGGCTCATGGCGGTACGATTTGGGTGGAATCTTCTCAAGGAAAAGGCAGCACATTCACCTTTACCCTGCCAGTAAACCTCTAGGAGGACCGAATGGAAAAAACACCGATACTGATAGTTGATGATGAAAAAAACATCCGACTAACCATGTCTCAATCATTGGAGCCGCTTGAGATTCCGGTCCAGACGGCCGTGAACGGGGAAGAGGCTCTTCAGAAGTTAAAGTATGGGCAATTCGGGATGGTGTTTCTGGACTTGAGAATGCCAGGCATCGACGGGATGGATGTCCTGCGTCGAATCAAGGAGGATTGGCCGAAAATCAGGGTGGTCATCATTACCGCTCATGGAACTATCGAATCAGCCGTGGAAGCGATGAAACTGGGTGCGGTCGACTTTATTCAAAAACCCTTCAGTCCGGTCGAGATCCGGGATCTGGCGAGCCGTGTCCTGGAGCGTGAAGCGTTAGACGTGGAAAGTGCGGTTGATTACCCCTCCCTCATTGAACTCACAAAACGTCACATTTCGGATCGCGAGTTCGCCACCGCACGTGAAACAGCTAGAAAAGCCATAGCCGCCGACCCGGCCCATCCGGAAAGTTACAATCTCCTTGGGGCACTCCTTGAAATCAAAGGCGACTGGCTGGAAGCTCAAAAGTTCTATCGAGCGGCACTGGATATAGACCCCACGTTCAAATCGGCCTGGGCGAACCTTGAAAGGACCACGTCCTGGAACAAATTCGGCAAGATCGATCTGGGGCCTGACAAGCAAGAGGAAGAACCGGGCCAAGGGGAGGCAAGTGAGGAGTCGGATGAAAAATAGCCGATACATTGTGGTCGTGGGCTGCGGACGGCTCGGCTCCCATCTCGCCAACTGCCTCAGCCGGGATGGTAATTCGGTGGTGGTGATTGATCGGGTTGAGACGACATTGAACGATTTATCACCGGATTTCAGCGGATTTCGAATCAATGGTGACGCCACCCACATGGCGGTGCTCAAAGAAGCCAAGCTTAAAAATGCCGATGTGCTGATTGCCACGACACATGAAGACAACGTCAATCTGATGGTGGCTCAGGTCGCCAAAAAGATTTTCCATGTCCCCCATGTGCTGGCCCGGGTTTTTGATCCCAAACGGGAGGAGGTCTATGCCCAATTAGGGATTGACACGATCTGCCCGACTTCCGTGGCCGCCGACATGTTCTTAAAGGCTGTCGCGGGCGGTGGAAAGCGTCAGAACGGAGCCGCATCATGAAAGTAATCATCGTCGGAGGGGGGAAGACCCTGTTCTTCCTTTGCCGCAACTTCACAGCCAAAGGATATCAAGTAGTCATTATCAATCGGGATAAGGATGAATGTGTTCAGTTAAGTCGTCAGCTCTCCGCCATGGTCGTGTGTGGGGACGGTAGCGACGCAGGGATTCTTAAGGAAGCGGGAGCAATGGGGGCCGACGCTATATTGGCAATTACCCCCAATGATCAGGATAATCTGGTAATTTGCCAGTTGGCTTCTCTTAAATTCGGCGTGCCAAGAGCCATAGCATTGACTAACGACCCTGACAATACCGAGATATTTGAAAAACTCGGTGTTTCCGCCTTCTCCACAACACAAATCATTGGCAGCCTGATTGAGCAACGAGCGTCTCTGGAACAGATTCTCAATTTGTTACCGGTGGGAGAAGGCAGGGTCAATGTGACCGAAATTGTTTTGGGGACTGACTCTCCTGTGGTTGGCTTGATGCTTAAGGATATCGATCTTCCTGAAAACGCTCTGATCGCGGTCGTCATTCGTGACAACCAGCCCATGGTCCCCCGAGGAGGGAACGACTTACAGGCAGGTGACCGTGTGGTGCTGATCACCCTACCGGAAAACCATGGTCCTGTTTTAAAGGCGCTGACCGGGGAACAACGGTAGGCGGGAGGATCTGTTTTGCGAGAAAAAGAATATCTAAAAAAACGCTATGCCGCCATCCTCTCTTCGACAGGCGTGATTCTTCTCTTGTCCAGCGTGGTTATGTTGACCCCGCTTCTTATCCTGATACCAAACCCGGAAGAGTCGACAAATGTTCTATCGTTCTGCTTTCCCGCTGGATGCCTCGCCCTTCTGGGAGGAATCTTGTGGCGACTGTTCAAATCAGAGTCAAACATAACCCTATCGGTACAAGAGGGCGGCATTATTGTCCTCCTAAGCTGGCTTACGGTCATTGTCTTTTCTGCCTGGCCCTTTACCGCTGTTCTGGGGCTTGGGTTTTCCAGGGCGATTTTCGAATCTGTCAGCGGTTGGACAACTACCGGATTGTCGGTTGTGGATGTCACCGCCGCAGGTCCAATGATCCTGTTTTGGCGCAGTGTTATCCAACTGGCCGGTGGGGCGGGATTGGCCATCATTATGATGTCGGCCATCGTTGGTCCCACGGGAGTTGGTATTTCCAGCGCCGAGGGTCGAAGCGACCAGCTTGTGCCACATGTCAGGCAGTCGGCTCGTCTGGTCTTAATCATTTATAGTGCTTATGCCGTGGCCGGTTCTCTTGCCTATTGGATGGCGGGGATGTCGCTTTTCGATGCCGTGAACCATGCTTTCGCCGCAGTTTCCACAGGTGGCTTCTCAACCAGGCCGGAGAGTATTGGGTATTGGGACTCAATCTCTGTCGAAGCTGTCACCATGCCGCTCATGCTCCTGGGCAACCTGAGCTTCATAACCGCCTGGTTCCTTTGGCGTGGCAAATTACGTTTTGTGGTTAAAAATGGTGAAGTCCGCCTTCAGTCCGTCCTGATGCCGTTATCCGCCGCGGTTGTATTTATTTTTACGTGCCAAACCCTCTACCCTCACATTGGGAAAGCCATGCGGGTCGCGATATTCGAAACCGTTTCTGCGTTAACAACTACGGGGTTCTCAACGGTCAGCTATGGCAACTGGAACTCTTTTGGAGTGATCATTCTGATCAGCCTGATGTTAATTGGTGGCGGCACATGTTCCACGGCTGGCGGGATCAAGCAGTTCCGTACCTATCTCCTATTTAAATTGTTGTTCTGGGATATCAAACGCCACCTTATCCCACGATCTGCTGTCACGGAACTTCCTATATGGGAAGGAAACAGGCGCGTGTTTTTGGATAACGCCAAGTTTCGACAAGTAGCTGTTTTTGTCTTCTTTTATATGGCCGTTTACGGATTGGGCGTTATAATTCTGTGTTCTTACGGCTACAACCTGAGCGACTCTCTTTTCGAATTTGCTTCCGCCCTGGGAACCGTTGGACTTTCTGTTGGGGTGACTTCAGCACAAATGCCTGATGGAGCTCTCTGGATGGAAATCTTTGCCATGTTTCTTGGAAGACTTGAGTTTATAGTCGTAATAATCAGTCTTTTCAAGATCGGTAAGGATATTCGTTTGATGGTTAAAAAGGATTCGAAATAATAAACGCCCAGGATTATCGGGCTTGAAATGGACCGGAAAAATGAAATTATTGGTATGCGACATATCCGGTGAGATGCATGGGATGGTTCAGGAATCCGATGCTATGGTTGTCAATAGTCCTGTGCACTGTCTGAATCAGGCTATTGCCGGAAACCCCAATACGGTCGTCATCCGGTTTGGAGATTTTAAGTTTCGCGAAAGGGATGCTCTTATTGATCTGTGCAGTGTATTAAAGCAGAATCAGTATACCAAGAGCATTGAAATAATCGCGCTGCTCAGTTCAAGACACAGAGTGGTCATGGAGCGACTCCGGCATGCAGGCGTAGATTATGTTAAATTCCTCGCAAAAGTTGACCCGTCGCAAGCTTCAATCGACATCACGGCACATGAACCGGAACCCAGAGATCAGCTCAATTATCAGCTCGAAATACTGTGTCCCTATTTGTGTTACAGCAAGATTGATTCCCGACATGAGATGACGGTTTGCGGGGCCTACCTCGACCGGTTGGTATTAGGGGGGCAAAGGCTTCATGAAATTTGCGAAACCCAGGGACACCACCATTGTGAGTATTACATGAACCCGAGGTGCAGTTCATGACATTCCAGGCCAGAATACTCAAAATGCATCCAGCCGTCATCGTACTGCTGAGCTTTATACTGGTAATACTTATCGGCTCCATAACCCTCAATCTGCCGATCTCCACAACGAATGCCGAGATTTCATGGGTGGATTCATTTTTTACAGCGACTTCCGCCGTATGTGTCACGGGGCTTGTTGTAGTTGATACCGGCAGCTATTTCACGCGTTTTGGGCAATGCATCATCCTGATTCTCATTCAAACCGGGGGACTGGGGGTGATGACAATTTCTGTAGCGCTGTTCCGATGGATCGGCAGGAATATTTCTTTCCGGCACAGAATGGTCATCCAAGACCTGTTCGCCCATACCCCGCGCGAAGATATATTCAGTCTCATCAAGAGCATAATGCTGTTCACTTTCGGGGCTGAGTTGCTGGGTGCCGTGTTTCTGACAATCCACTGGAACGGTGAATATTCTTTTTCTGAGGCTGTGTATAGGGCTGTTTTTCATTCTGTCTCGGCCTTTTGCAATGCAGGTTTTGCCCTGTTTTCTGATAGCATGATGCGTTACAGCGACAGTGTGCTGCTGAATGTGACCCTTTGCTCCTTGATCGTTTTAGGAGGTATTGGATTTCCCGTCCTTTACGATATTCAGATGTGGCTGAAAAAAAGAATGACCCAGAGAGTCCGTCTTTCAATGCAGACAAAGGTGGTGCTGCTGACGACCGTGGTATTGATCATTTCAGCAGCCTTAATGTTCGGAGTGCTCGAGAGGTCGGGCGTAGGAAAGATACAGCCAGTTGGGCACCAATTCCTGACTTCCATTTTCCAGTCCATCACATGCCGTACAGCTGGTTTCAACACAGTTGATATCGCTTCTTTGAAAGATTCCACCATCTCTATGATGATTCTTCTCATGTTTGTCGGTGCTTCTCCTGGTTCTTGCGGCGGCGGGGTAAAAACGACAACCTTGGCGCTTCTGGCGGCTTTCACGGCGAGCAGAATCAGAAAAAAACGCCGGGTCAACATATTCAAAAAAAGCGTACCCGATGAAACCGTGACACGCACCATCTCCCTTATTCTGGTTTCTTTCGGGATTATCGGCCTGGTCCTGTTTATGCTTCTTGTAGGAGACTCAGCGAGTGGGCATGTGGTGGCAAATTCCCATGGATCTTTTCTTGCCTATCTATTCGAAACAGTATCGGCGTTTGGCACAGTTGGTCTTTCAATGGGAGTGACACCGGATCTGACCACATGGGGCAAATGCTGGATAATCATGATGATGATAATTGGCCGCGTTGGTGTGCTTGCATTCGCCTATATCATCGTGGGGACCGGAACACTCAATAGTTCGGAATATTCAGAAGAAAATTTTATGGTTGGATAAAATCATGGAGAATATATCATGAAGCATTTTGCGGTTATTGGCCTTGGAAATTTTGGTTTTCACGCCGCCAGGGCATTATTCGAAGATGGGAACGAGGTTCTTGCCATTGACACCGACAAGGGTAGAGTACAGGCGGTAGACCCTTTTTCTACAGAAGCAATGGTCTTGAATGCAACCGACAAGGAGACACTCAAGTCACTTGGCCTCGAGAATATGGATGCGGTTATTGTTTCCACTGGCACCAAAATCAGTATAAGCATTTTGATCTGTCTATATCTTCAGGAAATCGGAGTAAAGAAAATATTGGTAAAGGCGTTGGATGATGATCACGCCAAAATTTTGAAACGGGTTGGAGCGACAGAAATCATTCATCCGGAACGTGATATGGCGTTACGTGTATCCAAGGGATTATCCCGGCCCAATATCCTAGACTTTATTCCGTTAGCGGATGCGTTTGATCTGATTCAGGTCGGCCCGCCACGTGAGTTCATCGGGAAAAGTTTGATGGATCTGAACTTGAGGGCTAAATACAGCGTCCATGTCATTGCTATAAAAGAATTGGTTCCAGAAAATTTCATCCTGGTCCCTCCTGCTAATTTTGTGATCAAGGATAGCGATATTTTAATCATGATCGGCAAAACTGATGATATCCGGAAAATCAAGGCGTTAAAATAATTTCCAAGGGGAAGAGGTTTAACGTTACCTGTTGGTTGCATTTGTTGACCTTATCTTTTTATTCCGCATGGTATTTTTTTTACGTTCAGCCTCTGGTAATTGAAAGAATGGGTTACACCTTGGGAAATTTTCATGATGGGTCTCCTTTGTTGTTGGGAATATTTAAATACTTTGACTTCTGCCTGATCGGCATTGTAATGTTAAGGAAATCAAAAGAATACGTCAACACATTTCCAGGGGAAGATACTTATTAAGTATGCAAAGATCATTGAGTTTTATATTTTCCCAAACGATAAAATATCTCACTTAAAATTTAGAGGATGACACTGTTAAAAAAAAGCTGATCCTTGATGAATGGAAAGATGGGGGAAGATGTCCAACAAAGCTAACCAACTCCGAAATGTCTCTGAATCGCGTAAACGTGCCGAAATAATTGACAGCGAGCGGGTCATCCAATCACCGGAAGACATAAAGGCCCTCTCCTCCGAAGAGATACAGCAGACGATCCACGAATTACGAGTGCATCAGATCGAACTTGAAATGCAGAATGAAGAACTGCTCCGGATCCAGGAAGAACTGGATGCCTCACGGGCACAATATTTTGAATTTTACAACTTGGCACCAGTAGGCTATTGTACTATCTCCGAAAGTGGTCTGTTCCTGAACGTGAACCTTTCCGCAGCAACAATACTGGGCTTAACTCGAAGTGCGCTTATCAAGCAACCGCTTTCCCGATTTATCCTCAAAGAAGACCAGGACATTTACTACCTAAACCGCAAGCATCTCTTGGAGACCGGTGAGCAACAGGTCTGGGAACTGCGGATGATAAAACATGATGGGACGCTGTTCTGGGGTGAACTGAACGTCAACACCGCCAAGGACACCGATGGAACAACCTTGTTTCGGATTGTGTTGAGAGATATCACTGAACGTAAGTTACAGGAGAATGAGCGTTATTTGATGATGCAGTTAATGTCACTTGCCAGCACACCGGTTTCCTTCCGTGAATGCATATCAAACCTGACAGCTTCCTTGAAGCAATGGTCGGGGTGTGAAGCCATCGGAATTCGCTTAAAAGCCGGAGATGACTATCCGTATTATGAAACCCTTGGTTTTTCACCCGAATTTGTTAAAGCGGAAAGTCATCTTTGCGCTTACAGCCCAGACGGCAAACTCATGTATGATGACA
>JAZDGN010000005.1:0-100603 GCA_043806875.1 Pseudomonadota bacterium | reverse complement strand
GTACCGGTTCATGCCCGACTATGAGCCGGATAAAAAGGAACTGGCTTCCAGGGACGTGGTATCCCGGCGCATGACCGAACATATGAGAAAGGGCAAGGGTGTGCCGTCCAGGTACGGGGATCATCTGTGGCTGGACATCACCCTTCTCGGCCGCAAGCACATTGAAAAGAACCTCCGGGAGGTCAAGGAGATCTGCGAATACTTCCTGGGCATTGATCCTGTTAAGGAGTATATCCCGGTACGGCCCACCCAGCACTACTCCATGGGCGGTATCCGGACCAGGGCAACAGGCGAGAGTCCCGGCTTGAAAGGTCTTTTTTCAGCCGGTGAAGCTGCCTGCTGGGACATGCACGGGTTCAACCGACTGGGCGGCAACTCAGTGGCCGAGACCGTGGTCGCCGGCATGATCGTTGGGGAATACGTGGCCGATTACTGCGCTGCCAACCCACTGAAAATCAGCACAACCCTGATTGAGACATTCATGAAACGGGAAGCAAGCAAAATACGGACGCTTCTTGGCAGGGACAAGGGTGAAAACCCATTTGAACTCAGAAAAGAGATGCAGCAGATCATGATGGACAAGGTCGGTATCTTCAGAAATGAAACTGACCTGTCCCAAGCCGTGGAAGAACTCAAAGTCCTGAACCAGAGGGCAAAAAATATAGCCCTCAGGAACAAGATCAGCACATCCAACCCGGAACTTGTGGAAGCCATCCGGGTTCCCAAGATGATCAAACTGGCCCAGTGCGTGGCCTATGGCGCCATGCTCCGGAAAGAGAGCCGGGGGGCCCATGCCCGGGAAGACTATCCCGAGCGTAATGACCGTGACTGGCTCAAACGGACCCTGACCTTCTGGAAGGACGACAATGCCGACCTGCCCGAAGTCAGGTATGAAGATCTGGATGTCATGAAGATGGAGATGCCTCCGGGATCCAGGGGCTACGGCGTTGACAACACCATCCACCACCCGGACACCCCTAAACGGGTGGCCAAGATCCAGGAGATCAGGAAAGCCAATCCCGATGCAGACCGGTTTGAAATTCAGGAGCTTTTGAATCCAATTCAAATCCCGGACAAATTCAAAGGCAAGAACGAACGTATAGGAAGGGGGTTTAACTGATGAACGACCAGGCACGAATTCTGAAATTCCATATTCTACGGTATAATCCCCAGATCAAGGGAGACACCCCGAAAATTAAGACCTACGAGGTGACAGAAGCTCCGGGAATGACTATATTCATAGCATTGAACGATATCCGTGAACACCAGGACCCGTCCCTGCAGTTTGATTTCATCTGCCGGGCAGGTATCTGCGGTTCCTGCGGCATGATCATCAACGGCAAGGCCGATCTTGCCTGCAGGACCCTGACTTCCAAATTCCCGGACGGGGAGATCAAGCTTCTTCCCCTGCCCGGGTTTGAACTCATCGGTGATCTTTCGGTGAATACCGGCAAGTTCATGCGGGCCATGAGCGAGCGGGTGGAGAGTTGGATTCATGACAAGCACGCTGACACCGTGGATCTGAACCGCCTGGAAGAGCGCATGGATCCGAATGTGGCCGAAGAGATTTATGAACTGGAGCGTTGTGTTGAATGCGGGTGCTGCATATCAGCCTGCGCCACAAAACGGATGCGCGACGGATTCCTTGGAGCTGTCGGATTTATGCGCATTGCCCGGTATGCCCTGGATCCCAGGGACAAACGGTCCGATGCTGACTTTTATGAAATCATCGGAGATGATGACGGGGTTTTCGGGTGCATGACCCTTCTGGGATGCGAGGACAACTGTCCCAAGGATCTGCCCCACCAGACCCAGATCGCTTTTTTGCGAAGAAAAATGGCCCTGGTGAAATAGCTGATCGCTTCACCTGGCCGATATACCTTATGAACAGCAGTCAAGTGGGCCCATACGCTTCGTGTACTGAGCCCCCTTGCTGCAAATGGAGAAAACAACATGATAGACTGTAATCACGAGGCAATGAAATACCATTGCATCGACAACCGCCCTGGCAAAATAGAAGTTGTTCCCACCAAGCCCTGCCAGACCGCCGAAGATCTGTCCAAGGCTTATACCCCGGGTGTTGCCCAGCCGGTTCTTGCCATAGCCGAGAACCCGGACCTGGCCAGAAAATATACCAGCCGTCAGAACCTGGTGGCTGTTGTGACCAACGGGACAGCAATCCTGGGTCTCGGCAACCTGGGGGCACTTGCCAGCAAACCGGTCATGGAAGGCAAAGGCGTTC
The DNA here is from genome assembly GCA_043806875.1 of Pseudomonadota bacterium. Classification (GTDB taxonomy): domain Bacteria; phylum Desulfobacterota; class Desulfobacteria; order Desulfobacterales; family Desulfobacteraceae; genus JAZDGN01. The sequence continues at coordinate 98,361 of JAZDGN010000005.1, read as the reverse complement.
TGTTCAAGCGGTTTGCCGATGTAGATGTTTTTGACATTGAGCTCAACACCCTGGACCCCAAAAAGATCATCGAAATCGTGAAAATCATGGAGCCCACCTTCGGGGGTATCAACCTGGAAGACATCAAAGCCCCGGAATGTTTTGAAATCGAGGAGACCCTTATCGATATCTGTGATATCCCGGTATTCCATGATGACCAGCACGGAACAGCGATCATTTCATCGGCCGGGCTCCTCAATGCATTGGAAATAAACGGCAAAAATATTAAAGAGATCAAGGTGGTGTTCAACGGAGCCGGTGCTGCCGGTATCTCCTGTGCCAAACTCTTTGTATCCCTGGGCGTCAAGGTTGAAAACGTCATCATGTGCGACACCAAAGGCGTAATCTACAAGGGCCGTACCCAGGGCATGAACAAATACAAGGAAATCTTTGCTTCGGATACGGACTGCAGGACCCTGGCCGATGCCATGAAGGGTGCGGATATGTTCATGGGCGTATCCCAGAAGGATGCCGTAACGCCTCAAATGCTGCTGTCCATGGCCAAGGACCCCATTGTTTTCGCCATGGCCAACCCGGATCCGGAAATTACCTATGACATAGCTGTTGCGACCAGAAATGACGTCATCATGGCCACAGGCCGGTCCGACTTCCCCAATCAGATCAACAATGTCCTGGGATTCCCGTTCATTTTCAGGGGTGCTCTTGATGTGGGGGCCAAGAAGATCTCCGAAGGGATGAAACTCGCTGCTGCCAAAGCCCTGGCCGCCCTGGCCAAGGAACCGGTTCCGGCCATTGTCAGACAGGCCTACAAAGGCAAGGCGTTCACCTTTGGAAGAGAGTACATCGTTCCCAAACCCTTTGACCCCAGGGTCATCGAATGGGAGGCTCTGGCAGTCGCAAAAGCGGCATGTGAGGAAGGCCTGGCAGCCTATCCCATCACTGACTGGGATGCTTACCGGGAATCCTTGAAAAAACGTATGGAAAAGTACTGGACCTGCACCCTGTAGGTAACACTGGTTTACCCGGTGGACATCCCACCCTCCCATGACGCTGTCTCCACAAGGGACAGCGTGGGATGTCCACCGTTTCTTACGCTTCTATTTTATGGGTGCCGGCCTGCACAGGTGCCCTTCTTCCAGGGCCACCCTGCCGCATCCGCTGCACACATACTTCATGGCAGCCAGTTTATCCTTGCAGATATGGGTGGTGTTACTCTTGGGGGATCCGCAGAAATCACAGCTGGTTTCTTCACTGACGGGATTGCACAGATGTCCCGGTTTTTCAGCCGAGGCACCGCAATTCTTGCACGTATATGACATGGAAAGCCTCCTTGTGCCTGTCTGTTGTATCTCCGTCCAGGACCGGGAATGACCGGTAAGCTCTATTGCAGACCGGGTTTCCAAGAGCCTGACTATGGGTATAGTTAAGCATTGATCCCAGAGCTGTCAATGTGGACCAATACCCCGGAAGGCCCGTCATTTCTGAAAGATAGGCTGAGTATTTCAGACAGGTACCTTGTTTCTCTCCAGAATAAAATCGACCTTAAGGGCAGAACTTTTCAAAATCCTGCTGCTATTGTACGGGAACAGTGCTTATCCCGGCACTGCACGTACCACCCTTTTTAATGGTGTCGTAGTACATGGCAAACCCCGCCACCCCCTGGGAAGCTGTGATTTCCACACTCCCCTGACTGTAGGGCGTTCCCTGGGGTACCAGATCACTCAGAAAATAAACGCCGCTGCCCCTGGCAGGAATAGTCTCTGCCTGGGAATACAGGGCATTGCCTGCGGCATCAATAAAGGCCAGGGTCAGGGATGTGGCTGTCTGCTTGGGATTGCACAGGAAAACGGCTGTATCCCAGCTGGCATCTTCGGCAACATGGGGAACGATGAGCTGGGTTGCAAGACTGGACAGAAGAGATATATCGGACATGGTCCACGGCCAGGACGGTGTTCCCTTGAGCTTGCCCACGAAACACAGGCCTGCCAGAGGCTGGTTGGATAGAATTTCCACCCAGCCGGACACAGAGCTCTCCGGAAGGATCGTCGCCATCTGCCCCCGTGCAGGAATGGTCAACAGCTCGAGACTCCCGTCATTGATGGTTGTTCCGTCCTGATCATAGGCTGTTACGCAAACCGTGGCCGTCGAATCTGCAGTCAAATTTCTGAGAGCGATGCTCGTGTAATTTTCGCCGTACCGGTAATAATAGGGCAGATAGTACGCATAGCCGCCCTGGACCAGGAGATTCAGGAATCCTTCACCGCCCACACCTTTGGTCTGAGCCGGCAGATTCCGCTCACTGGTTGTGCCGTCGCCCAGAGTGCCATATACATTGTATCCCCATCCCCAGACGCTCCCATTATCTTTGAGCACCAGGGTAGACATGCGTCCTGCCGCGATGCAAAGGACATGGTCTATGGCCGTGACCTGGATAGGGCTGGTGCTGCTTGTATACGTATTATTGCCCAGTTGACCGTAGGTATTGCTTCCCCAGGTCCACACATGTCCTCCGATAAGGGCAATGGAATAGGAAAAGCCGACCCCTATTGCGCTGGCACCGCTGATTCCATGAACCTGTATCGGTACACTTGACGAAACTGTGTTTCCATTTCCCAGTTGTCCCGAACTGTTATTACCCCAGGCCCAGACAGTTCCATCGGATTTCAGGGCCAGGGTATGACCAACGTAACAGGAAACCGCAGCAACACCGGTGATACCGGTTATCTGGACCGGGGAAGTCCGTTCGGTTACAGTACCGTCCCCCAGTTGCCCATTGCTGTTTTTTCCCCAGGCCCATAGGGATCCATCGGATTTTATTGCAAAGGAAACGTTGTCCCCGGCTCCGATGGCAACCACGCCGGATAGTCCAGGAACCGTTATGGGAGAATAACTGCTGACTTTGGTTCCGTTACCCAGTTGTCCACTGCTGTTACCGCCCCAAGCCTTGATGCTGCCGTCGCCCATGAGGGCCAGTGAATGCAGAACTCCGGCAGCTATGGCAACGCAGCCGCTCATTCCCGGAACCAGGGCCGGTTGGTTCCGGTCCGTCGTGGTTCCGTCGCCCAGCTGACCTTGGATGTTGTATCCCCAGGCCAGAACAGTCCCATCCTGTTTCAGGGCCAGGGAAAAATGTTCGCCGCCATCAACGGAGACAATACCTGATAGGGTTTCAATTGGGACCGGTGTATTAGTGTCCGTGTTTGAACCGTCACCCAGCTGGCCTTTTGTGTTGTTTCCCCAGGCAAACACATTTCCGTTACTGCTTAACCCTAACCCGTGGTAATCTCCTGCTGAGATACCCATGGCCCCTGCCAGGCATGGTTGTATATAAGCCAACAGAACCAGGCACGCCGCAGCCATAACCTGTTTAACACCGAATCCATTCCCTGTGATCATCTGCAATCTCCTTTTCCAGTAGTTTTTTCAAGGATGTTTGGTAGCCTTCCTTAAAAACCCGCACCCAAATGATTTTAGGCCAATACCTGATGATACATCTTAAACAAGCCCTGAATGGAAAAACCATCAGCCATCAAACCCAGATCAACGGTCGAGCACAGGACTGTACTGAACTCAAGGACTGGGAGTGATCATCCATAGCAAATATCAAGATTCTTATAACGGCGATATGTATTATTTCAGTGGGATATTGACTGGCTATGGTTACGATGTCAAGTGAAAATGAGGTTGATTGCAGAAATTTTATTTCCGGTTTGAGAATTAAAAAAAACATAAGGCCGTTCAGAGGAAATCCCGGATTCAAGGCACGGGATTTCCCCTGAACAGCCATGTTTTATAGTGGAATCAGTTGCTGGTCAATTCCTTATGGTTTTGAATGATTCTGCCCACCACCTCCGGATCAGCCAGGGTGGAGATGTCACCCAGGCTGTCAAAATCATCGGCGGCGATCTTTCTAAGGATCCGCCGCATTATTTTACCGGACCGGGTTTTGGGCAGGGCCGGAGCAAAATGGATGATATCCGGGGTGGCTATGGGCCCGATCTCTTTTCGCACATGTTTTTTCAATGCAGCCAGAAGCTCATCGCTGGGGGCAAAATCCACTTTGAGGGTGACAAAGGCATAGATCCCCTGGCCCTTGATATCGTGGGGATAACCGATTACTGCAGCTTCGGCCACCTGAGGGTGGCTGACCAGGGCGCTTTCCACCTCGGCGGTGCCCATCCTGTGGCCTGACACATTGATCACATCATCCACACGTCCGGTGATCCAGTAATAACCGTCTTCGTCCCTGCGGCACCCGTCACCGGCAAAGTAATATCCGTCAAACATCTGGAAGTAGACTTTTTCAAACCGGTCGTGATTGTTGTAAACAGTTCTCATCTGACCAGGCCAGGGCTCCTTCAGGACCAGAATTCCGTCACAGGCCCCGTCCATGGGCTGCCCAGCTTCATTCAGGATAACCGGGTTGACCGAAAAAAACGGCAGGGTTGCGGACCCGGGTTTCTGGTCAATGGCATAGGGCAAAGGGCTGATCATGATGCCGCCGGTTTCCGTCTGCCACCAGGTATCCACAACAGGACACCGCTTTTTGCCCACATGGGTAAAATACCATCGCCAGGCTTCGGGATTGATGGGTTCCCCAACGGAACCTAGAAGTCTCAGGGACGTGAGGTCATACTTTTCCACCCAGTGGTCACCCTGGGCCATGAGAGCCCGGATGGCCGTGGGAGCGGTATAGAACTGGTTGACCTTCCATTTGTCGATGGTAGCCCAGAACCGGCCCGGATCCGGATAATTGGGGATGCCCTCGAACATGATACTCGTGGCCCCCTGGGACAGGGGGCCGTAAACAATGTAGCTGTGTCCGGTTACCCAGCCGATATCGGCAGTACACCAGAAGATGTCGTTGTCATGGTAGTCAAAAATATAACGGAAAGTTATCCCGGTATAGACCATGTAACCGCCTACATTGTGCTGAACACCTTTGGGTTTTCCGGTGGAACCGGATGTGTAAAGGATAAACAGGGGATCCTCGGCATCCATCCATTCCACCGGGCAATCCGCACTCTGGCCTGCGACTTCTTGGTGCCACCACACATCCCTGCCCTGCTTCATGACGATATCCGATCCGGTCCGTTTTACCACAAAGCAAAATTCAACCTTGTGCCCCCGGCTCTCGCAAAGATCCATTGCCGTATCTGCATTGCCTTTCAATGGAACAGCCTTGGCCCCGCGCATCACGCCGTCCGTGGTGACAACAACCTTGCACAGGCTGTCCAGGATACGGTCGGACAGGGCTTCGCCCGAGAATCCCCCGAAAACAATGCTGTGGATGGCGCCTATCCGGGCGCAGCTAAGCATGGCAACCGCCAGTTCCGGTATCATGGGCATGTAAATGGCAACCCTGTCACCTTTTTTCACACCCTTGGATTTCAGGGCGTTGGCAAATCTGCAAACCTTTTCATGGAGCTGAACATAGGTGATTTCCTGGTCTTCCCCAGGAGTATTGCCTTCCCATATCAAGGCTCTCTGGTCTCCTCTGTCCTTGAGATGCCTGTCCAGACAGTTATAGGTTATATTGGTTTTTCCTCCCTTGAACCACTGGATATGAACAGGCCCCCTGGAAAGGTGATAATTATAGTCACGGACAGTATCCCATGGTTTTTCCCAATGGAACTGCCGGGCCATGTCCGCCCAGAACTCACCGGGCTCTTCAATGGAGAGCCTGTACATCCGGCTATACTCTTCCATGTTTTTTACCCACGCATTCTGACGGTACTTTTCGGGTGCATGAAATTTAAATTCGCTCATCATCTCTCCTTTCTCAGCTATAACCCCATTGTGAAAGCTTGTGAACAGTATGGCCGCATCAGGTATTACCTGCAGTCATGAATTGCCTATAGTTCTTCAGGCACAGGTTGAGGCATGAATCCGGGTTCTTCATCCGCTGATGCGGGTGATTTTGTCATCAGTGCCAGGACCGCACCGGTGAGGAGCAGCCCTGAAGCCAGGATATAGGACATGCGAGGGGAATTGGTGGTGGCTACGATCATCTGGGATACCCTTGGGAAGATGAATCCCCCCACACCCCAGGCGCTGAAGACAAAGCCATAATTGACACCGAAATTTTTCAGCCCAAAATAGTCCTTGGTTGCAGACGGGAACAGGGAAAGGTTGGTTCCGTAGTTGAAACCGATGAAGGTTGCTGCAAGAACCAGGAGAATCACCTGATCTGCGGGGATATACAAGAGTGAGAAGATAACCAGGGCCTGAAAAACAAGCATGATAAACAACGTATTTGCGCGGCCGATCCGGTCGGAGAGCATCCCGGCGATCACCCTGCCCGATGCATTACCGACAGCCATTAAGGCAACAACCACCCACGCCATCTGACCCATGCCCTGTTTTGCCATACCTGCAACACTGCCAATGATCATGAGCCCGGCACCTGAGGCGATACAGAAGATTGCCCAGAGTTTGTAAAATACCGGTGTGCGGAGCATCTCAGTCGGTGAGAAATTAACGGTGTTCCCTGAAGCAGCTCCCTTGCCCGTTACAGTTGAGGGGGCAACATAACCCTCGGGCGGATTAACCAGAAACTGGGCCAGGATAGTGACGACAATAAGAAAACTGATCCCGAAGACAAGCATGGCCATGGACAGTCCCAGCCGGTCAATCAGAAAGATCGCCAAAGGAGCGATATAAACGGATGCCAGCCCGAAACCGGCTACCACGATGCCTGCGATCATACCGGTTTTGGCAGAGGGGAACCATTTAATGGCAGGGGGCGTTGCCGAAGCATACCCAAATCCGAGACCCATTCCGGTAAAGATCCCGAAGCCGATAATCCAGGAGATCCAGGCGGTGGAAAAGGAGATGAGTATCAGGCCGAGACCGGTGAGGACGCCCCCGATCATCGCCGTAATCCTGGGACTGATCCTGTCCTGAATGCGTCCGGCAAAAATCATGGTAAAGGCAAAAACCAGGCAGCAGACCGCATAGGGATCGTTGAGAGAAGCCAGGCTCCAGTTGAACAGGCCGTCTTTGGCTACAATGGAATCCTTGATGGCCATCTTGAAGATGCTCCAGGTATAGAGTATTCCCAGGGCCAGGTTGATACCCAGTCCTGCCAGTGTTACACGCCACCCAAGGTTTCTGATCTGATTCATCTGTGATTCTCCTCATCGGTTAAGAGTGAACCATTGTTTTCAAGTCAATTCCTGAAAAAATACGGGACCTGTCAATGGTTGGCGATCCAATAACTGACCGCCGTTCATTCGATAGATGAGCAATCAGCATGCCGGGTAATGAATGAATTTCTATCTAATTGTTTTTATTATTGTTTTATAAATTTTCGATAAAGATGAGCATGGCAGGGCTACAACAAAAGTTGTGGGACGGCGCAAATGCAACGGCGCCGGGCCGCGGATTTGGCTGCCCAGGGAAGGATCCACAACTTTTTTTGTGGGTACAACTTTTATTGTAGACTAGGATTCTGCCTTTAACTTCTGCAGCCGTTTACTCAGGGCCTGTTGTGAAATCCCCAGGATCCTGGCTGCCTCGGACTGATTTCCCCCGGTCTGTTCCATGGCCTTTTCAACCAGTTCCCTGGATGCCTCCTTCAGGGTCGGGAGGCTGGATCCCGAGTACCCGGCCTGTCCGTCAGAGGATCCAGGTTCAAAAAGGCCCTTGAACAGGTCAACGGTGATGGGACCCTGCCGGTAACGTGAAATGGCATCAAACACCATGGATTTGAGTTCCCGGACATTGCCTTTGAATGGATAGGTTTCAATCCGCTCTATCAATTCCCTGGGGATATCGGGGATGGGCTTGTCCAGTTCCGTGGCAGCCTGGCAGATAAACCGGTCCAGAAGCAGGGGCAGGTCAACGAGACGCTCCCTCAGGGGCGGAAGGGTCAGGGTATGGGTGGACAGCCTGTAAATGAGATCGCGTCTGAACCCGCCTTTTTTTTCCAGGACCCAGAGATCCTGATTGGTAGAGGCGATGATCCTGGCATCGGAATGCCTTGTTCTGTCCGACCCCAGGGGAAGGTACTCCCGCTCCTGGAGAAGCCTGAGCAGTTTCACCTGGGACGACAGAGCAAGGTCCCCGATTTCATCAAGGAAAAGGGTCCCCCCGGCTGCCTGTTCAATGAGTCCGGGCCGGTTTTTGTCTGCACCGGTGAACGCTCCGGGAACATGTCCGAAAAGGGTGTCTGAAAACACATTGTCATCTAGTCCTGCCACGTTCACCACGACAAGTTTCCCCTTTCTCTCGCTCAGAAAATGGATTGACTTGCCGATGAGTTCCTTGCCGACGCCGGTTTCACCGAAAATAAGTACCGGCTGGGAAGACGGGGCCACAGCCTCGATATAGTGGAAGATGGCGTGCATCTTCTTGTCCTGGGTGATGATATGCTCAAAGGCCTTGGGGTTCCGGATCTGGGCGAACATGTCGCCGGCAAAGGGATTGCGCAGGCTATTGCCCTGGTCCCAAAAGGCCAGTGCCTGTTTGACCGCTGCAAGGAGGCGTTCCGGCTCTACGGGTTTAACCACATAATCCATGGCCCCCAGTTTCATGCACGTCACTGCTGTATCCACATCAATGGCACCGGTGAGGACAATCACAGGGATCCTGGGATAGGTCTTGTGGATGATCTTGAGCAGACGTCCGCCATTGATATGGGGCATGTTCAGGTCCAGAATAACAAGGCAGGGAATCTGCTGTTCCATCTGGGGAATCAGGTCCCTGGCATCACTGATGGTGACGATGGGGGTTATCCCGGCCATTCTCAGGGTTGTATCCACTGCCAGGAGAATTTCCGGTTCATCGTCCACGATAACAATTGGCCGGTCCAGGGGTGTTGTCTGGTTTATCATGGCTGTTTCCTGTTTTCTGGTAAAAAAGGTTCCGGACTGTCGACAGGCAGTTGTATCCTTGCTGTCAGACCATTTCCGACCTGGGATTCAAACACCAGAGTGCCTTTATGGTCGCTTACGATCCTCTCTGAGATGGAAAGCCCCAGTCCTGTCCCGCCCTGATCCCTCTTTGTTGTAAAAAAAGGGTCTTTCATCTTTTTAAGGTCGTCGGGTGATACTCCAGGCCCGGTATCCGATACTGTAATCAGTACACAAGAGGCCTCAGGTCCCAGTGATGTCCGGACATGGATGGATTGCTCCGTATTTTCAAGTGCCTGCCCGGCATTGACAAGGAGATTGATAATTACCTGCTGGAGTTTCTGGGAGTTGCCCCTGATAACGGGAAGGGTCTCAGCATAATCGACGACCAGGTGATTGGTTGCTTTTTTAAGCAGAGCACGGGTAAGGTCAACCGCTTTTTTCACAGCATCATTAACATCGATCTTTGAATCCATATCGGGACCGGACGGCCTGGAAAAATCCTTGAGATCCGAAATGATTTTCTTGATCCGTGCGGCAGCGTCCTCCATGCCTTTAAGCATCAGCAGGATCCGTTGGCTCAGTTCAGAATACGGCATGGCGCAGACCATGGCGTCCCTTTTATCCCTGTAATGGTCATCCAGAACAGGGATAAAGGCCTGCCAAGCCTTTCTGAGGCTGGGCGCATTGAGCATCAGGGAGGTTGCCGGATTATTGATCTCGTGGGCCACACCGGCCACCAGCACTCCCAGGGATGCCATCTTATCGGTCTGGAGCAGTTGTTTTTCCCTGAGCAATGACTGTTCCATGGCCCTGAGGCGTTCCTTTTCCGCGGTTGACCCCTGCCATACAATGTAACCGGACAGGATCAGAAACAGGATCAGTATCCCTGAACAGGTGTAGGTAAGGTGCCGGGTAATGGCCCGGATGTCCTCCCTGACATCCTCAACATAGATACCGGTCCCGATGACCCAGCCCCAGGGTTTGAACTCTTTGACATAGGATATCTTGGGGACGATGCGCTTCGGATCGCCTTTCCATTGCCACAGGTAGTCCATATAACCGGCTCCCTGACTTTTCACCAGGGTGACCATATCAACGAACAGGTGCTTGCCCGAGGGATCCTGGAACCCGGAAATGTCCTTGCCTACCAGATCAGGACGGTAAGGGTGCATGATCATCACAGGCGCCATGTCATTGATCCAGAAATAATCGGACTGGTCATGGCCATACCGGAGCCGGCCAAGGTAAGCGATTGCCTGTTCCCTGGCTTTGAAGGGGGAAAGCTCACCGGACAGAACCTGGTCATTGAAAAAGTTCAGGGTGCTCCAGGCGCTTTCCGTGAGGTGCAGGATCCCCTCGCGCTTACCGTCCATCATGCTTTTTTCCAGCACAGGTATAATTAGAAAAAAAATGGTCATGGTGAACAGCAGTGCCGTCAGAAGGACAGGGATGACGATCCTCTTGGGCAGAGTTTTAAGCAGCAGCCGTGTATGTTTTTTGTCAGCAACCAATGGCATTTCCCAGAATAGACTTCGATTGAATAATAAAAGCTTCCGGCACTGTCAAGCTAATATTCAGGTGATCCAGGGGTTGATGCGTACCACTGCTTTGTTCTTGTTTGCTATTCAGGATTGGGATCTTTCTTCAGTACAAGGCCGGTACGGGTCGTAAGGTAAAGGCTTAAAAAATGCTCCGGAGAACCCGGCGGTTTCCGGTACAGGGTCAGGTGTACCTGATCCCGGGCAAGCCTTCCCTGTCCTCCAAAGACTGTGGCGTCGGTGTCGAGCAGCATGGTGTATCTGCCCGGGCAAGCCGGGATTTCATAATCGGAAAAGGACCGGGTGGTATGGAAATTAAAGACAAACACCAGACCGCTGCGCTCAAATGCCATGATCCTGTTCTGTTCATGGAGATGGAGCAGGGTCCCTTTAGGGGTGTCCAGTATTGGGTTTGACCGGGACATGCGGATCATGTCCCGGTCAAAGGCAGCCAGCCGGGAAAAGAACAGGGACGGGTCATCCTTGAGGGACCACTGGCGCCGGGCATAATGATAGGACCAGTTGTTCCGTTGGCTGGGAAAATCGATCCATTCGGGATGACCGAATTCATTACCCATGAAATTGAGGTACCCGGAGCCTGCCGAAGCCAGGGTGATCAGGCGGATCATCTTATGGAGGGCCACCCCGCGGAAGGCCCGGATGGTGTTGTCGGCTACTGCCATGGACGAGTAGATGTCCCCGCCCATCAGCCGCATCATCAGGGTCTGGTCCCCGACCAGGGCCTGGTCATGGGATTCGGCGTAGCTGATACACCGTTCATCGTCCCGGCGGGCATTGAGTTCGTGCCACAGCCTGCCAAGGGGCCAGGATTCGTCCGTATGGTCCTTGACCAGTTTGATCCAGAAATCAGGCACACCCATGGCAAACCGGAAATCAAACCCGATCCCTCCTTGCACCTCTGAAGCGGCAATGCCGGGATAGCCGCTCACATCTTCAGCAATTGTAACAGCGGAAGGATTGATGGCGTGGATGACCCTGTTGGCCAGGCTCAGGTATACCAGGGCGTTCAGATCCACGGTATCTCCGAAATAATCGGCATAGGACACGAAAGCCCTGTTGATGCCGTGATCCAGGAAAACCATACTGGTAACACCGTCGAACCGGAACCCGTCCATATGGAACTCTTCCACCCAGTACCGGCAGTTGGACAAAAGAAAACTGATGACCGCAGGCTTCCCGTAATTGAAGCACCGGGAATCCCACAGGGGATGGAGTCCCCTGGTACCTGGATGGAAAAACTGGTCTTCTGATCCGTCGAACCGGGATAGCCCTTCCACTTCGTTGCGTACCGCATGGGAATGGACGATGTCCATGAGGACCCGCATGCCCATGCCGTGGGCTGTATCCACAAGGTATTTCAGATCATCAGGGGTGCCGAACCGGGAGCTTGGGGCAAAAAAGCTGGAAACATGGTACCCGAATGAACCGTAAAAGGGGTGCTCCTGGATGGCCATGAGCTGCAGGGTCGTGTAGCCGGCCGATCTGATCTGGGGCAGCACCGAATGGGCAAATTCCCTGTAGGATCCTATTCTGCCCTGTTCCTGGGCCATGCCCACATGCGCCTCGTAGATCAGCATGGGCTGGCCGGAAAGGTCAGGTGCCGGGTGTTTCCAGACATACGACACGTCCGGATACCAGACCTGGGCGTTGAAGATCAGTGTATGGGGATCCTGGACAACCCGTGTTGCCGCACTGGGAATCCGGTCTCCCTGGCCCGTGTCCCAGGCAATGACAAGGCGGAAAAGATCTTTGTGATGAAAACGGTCAAGGGGAAAGCTCCCCTCCCACACACCGTGGATGCCTGTTTTTCTGAGACTGAAATCATCACGGACCTGCCAGCCTGTCATTTCCCCGACAATATGAACGGAAATCGCATTGGGAGCCCACTCCCGGAAAACCCAGCCGTTGCCGTCATTATGGAGTCCGAAATACCGGTGGTAACCGGTCAGAGAGCATCCGGGCAACACGTCCGGACCATCCAGATACAGGTCATGGTGCCGTCGGAGATAGCCTGTACGGCGCCTGATGACATGCTCGAAGGGTTTCAGGTACGGATCATCCAAACTGGCAGGATCAGTAGAAAAAGGGTCTCTGGAGCATTCGTTCATAAAGGTTGATATACTTTTCCGCGCAGGCTGTGTGGTTAAATTCCAGAACGCCTTCCGTCATTATTCTCCGGATCTGGGCCTCTTTAATGTCCGGATCCAGCCGGTAAAAATCCATGGCCCGATCGACTGCCCACCTGAGTCCCCGGGAATCATGGACATTAAAAACAAAACCGTTGCCGGTATCGGCGGCAACATCCAGGTGCCTGACAGTGTCGTGGAGTCCGCCGGTATCATACACAATGGGCAGGGTCCCGTAAATACATCCTGTCATCTGGGGAAGACCGCATGGCTCAAAGGAGGACGGCATGAACAGAAAATCCGACCCTGCAAAGGCCTGGTGGGACAGGGGATCGTAAAAATCAACCACACTCAGCCTGCCATGGATATTATGGTGGTTGGCAATATCCTTGAAGTGCTTCTGGTAATCCCCGGAGGCCACAAGAACGATCTGCAGGTTGGCGTCCCAAAAGTCGGCGATGATCTGGTAGGCTATCTGGGCAAGGAGCTGGCACCCCTTCTGGATGGGGTCCAGACGGGAAGGCCAGAAAAATATGGGGGCTTTATCATCGCGTTCCAGATCCAGCATTTCCTGGAGATACCGCTTGTTTTCCAGCTTCTTTTCCCGGTGGTTCTTGGGTCCGTAATTGGCGGTGATCATCTCATCAATGGCAGGATTGAATTCAGGATCAGGAGCGTTGAGAACACCGTCTGCACACCCGGCATTGTACTTGTTGGTCAGCTCCTGTTTCATGTGATCGTCCACAAAAGGATGTCTGCCCTCAATGATCTCCTTGAGAAAGGTCGGGCTCACCGTGTTGACATAGTGGGATGCGAACACTCCGGAGGCAAGGCAGTCCACACGGTTGGTTTCCCGGCTCTCCTCGTAGTTGAGCGGGGGTTTCCGGAAGTAAAGGTTGTGCCAGAATGCGGCGGCATCAATGCCCCGGTCTTCAATCTCTGCCAGGGTGGTTGTCACGGTGTGGATGTTGTGGATGGTGAACAGGCACGGGATACCCAGCTGCCTGGCCATGGCTGGAATCAACCCGGTCATCCAGTCGTTGCAGTGGATGATGTCCGGGTTGACCCTGGGCAGGATGTGGTTCATGACCTCCCGCTGAAAGGCCAGGGCCACCTTCAGGTTCTTGTCCGAATACCCGGAGTAGACCTGGGTCAGATAGTAGAAAACCCTGTCCTCGGCCAGGTGGATCCGTTTGTCCTCAATTCGCTTTTTGATCCTTGAAAGCTCCTTGTTGAAAAATTTGGGAAGATAGCCGTCAAACATGGACCGGTAATCCGGAAGCGCCACGTGCACATCCCCACCCAGATCATACAGGGCGCTGATCAGGGCAGCGGACACATCAGCCAGACCGCCTGCCTTGGCAGAATAATTGGACAGGTTTCCCATGCCTTCCGGAAGATAGGTCACTTCCGGGGTAACGATCAGAACTCTGGGATTTTTTCTCGCCATGGCCTCATTTCCTTATTTTCAGAACTGCCCCCCGGAATCGGGTTTGAGTCCCCTTACTGCCGTATCCGGTCCCTGGTTTTGTTCCAGTCCCTGATTTTGTTCCAGACCCTGTTTTTGTTCCAGTTATAGAGTCGGGGCAGGTCTTTCAATTTGCCCAGGTCATGAATTCCGGGGTGTCCCTGAGAATTTCGTCCCCTTTGGGGATGACCCGTGCCGTATATCCGAACCGGCCTGCATCACCGCAAGTCAGGCTGCAGGCATATACAAAGCATCCGCTGCCGCAATCCTCATGGAGGTTCATGGTCTGGGTCCGGCCCCCTTCAAGGGAATCCAGTGATTTCATTTTACCGTAGTAAATCTGCACTTCAACCTCATCCGGGGTGAGTCCGCCCAGATAAACCCTGGCTGTCAGCCGGAAGGTGTCGCCTACCATGAAGTTTTCACTGGTGGCCCGTATGGGTTTCTCGATGCGGATCTCGTTCCACAAGGACATCAGGCGCCTGGATACCATGGACAGCTCCTTGGCTTCCCAGGCTGAATTGGCGGTGAGTTTCTGCATATTCAGAGCTGCAGGGACATAAAAACGGGTCCTGTATTCACCCAGCATGCGATAACTGGAAAAATCCATGAGGGCCATCTTCATGGACTCCTTCATCATGGACAACCAGCGTTCCGGGGGGTTTCCCCGTTTCCGGTCGTAAAAACAGGGGATAACATCATTTTCCAGGATATTGTACAGGGCCTGGCTTTCAACCGTGTCCTGGTACTCGTTGTCATCGTAGTTCCTGCCGTTGCCGATGCACCACCCCCTGTTCTCGGCATAGCCTTCGCACCACCAACCGTCAAGGATGCTGACATTCAGTCCTCCGTTCACGGCAGCTTTCATGCCCGAGGTGCCGCAGGCTTCCATGGGACGCCGGGGGGTATTCAGCCAGATATCGCACCCCTGGACCATATACCTGGCTATATTGATGTTGTAGTCCTCCAGAAATACCATTCGGTGCCGGACCTGCTTGCGTGACGCAAACCGGATGATCTTCTGGATCAATTCCTTGCCTTCCTTGTCATTGGGATGGGCTTTGCCCGAAAACACAAACTGGACCGGCATGGTTTCCGATGCGATCAACGCTTCAAGCCGGTCAGGATCCCGGAACAGGAGATCAGCGCGTTTGTAGGTGGCAAAGCGCCGGGCAAAACTGATGGTCAGCACATCGGGATCCAGCACCGAACCAATGGCCTCAATAACCTTTCGGGGAGAGTTTCTGTCTTCATATTGCCGTACCAG
Source organism: Pseudomonadota bacterium (assembly GCA_043806875.1). Taxonomy (GTDB): domain Bacteria; phylum Desulfobacterota; class Desulfobacteria; order Desulfobacterales; family Desulfobacteraceae; genus JAZDGN01. Next base: position 83,083 of record JAZDGN010000005.1, on the reverse strand, counting down.
GATCTTCCTGCATTCCCGGATCAGTCTGGACCGGTCCACGTTATGGATATGCCACAGATCATCATTGTCCACGTTGTCGACCCGGGCGATCAGCTCACGGCTCCAGGTCCGGCTGTCCCAGTCAGGGGCCAGATACCGCTCCAGGAGGGCTGCCTTGGACTGGGAAATATAGGACAGAATATGAACCCCATTGGTGATGTGGGAAATGGGAATCTCTTCCACAGGCCGGTTGGGCCAGATACCGGTCCACATTTTGCGGGCCACACTGCCGTGGAGCCGGCTGACGCCGTTCATAAACCCGGAGAGGTTCATGCCGAGAACGCACATGTAAAAAGGACTTGTCCTGCCGTTGGAACGGATCTGTCCCCAGGACAGAATCTCATCCACGGGTTTGTCAAACAGCCTGGCAAAGGATTCAAGGTACGGCCTGACCAGGGCCGGGTAGAATTCGTCATGGCCTGCGGCAACCGGAGTATGGGTTGTGAAAATCCCGCTCCTGCGGCAGATCTGAACTGCGGTGCCCAGGTCCACGGTAAACTGCTGCATTATCTGGGATATACGTTCCAGGCCGGCAAAGGAACAATGCCCCTCGTTGAGATGGCATACTGCGGGAAACAAGCCCAAAGCCTTTAAGGCGCGCATTCCGCCGACACCCAGGAGCACCTCCTGGGCAATGCGGATCTCGGCTTCTGCGGCGTAGAGACGTGCCGTGATATTGCGGATGGCCGGCGTGTTCTGGCTGATATTGGCGTCCAGGAGATACAGATGGATCCTGCCGATTTCCAGTTTCCACACCTGGGCCATCATGGTCCCGTGGGGGCTGTCCACAGACACGATCACCTCATCCCCAAAGGGATCCCTGGCCTTGTGAATGGGCAGATCGAAAATATCGATTTCCGGATAGACTTCCTGCTGCCATCCGTTATGGTCCAGGTACTGATGGAAAAAGCCTTCCCGGTAAAGAAGCCCCACACCGGTCATGGGAATACCCTGGATGGAAGCAGCCTTGAGATGGTCCCCCGCCAGGACTCCCAGACCGCCTGCAAAAAGGGGCAGAGATTCATGAAGGCCGTACTCCATTGAAAAATAGGCAATGGTTTCCTGGGTGCCCAGCTTCAGGTCCGTCAACTCCGACGACAGGGACACCATGGTTTCGAACCTGTCCTGCACCCGCTGAAGATGACCGATAAAACTGTCATCTTTGGTAAGTTCCTTGAACCGCCTCTGGGATATGGAGGCAAGAAAGGACACGGGATTGCGTTTTGCAGCCTCCCATTTGCCGGGATTTATACGCCGGAACAGTTCCACGGCGTCGTGGTTCCAGCACCACCAGAGATTTTTTGACAGGGTGTCCAGGAACATGATGGGTTCCGGAATAGACGGATAGACTTTGAAAATCTGTAATTGCTTCATTTGCTTCTTCTTTGAGTCAGTTTGAGCCAAACCCTGACAAACTCGCTGGATCCCCAGGCCTGGGCGTCACACCCCCGTGCCCTGTGGGGAAAATCTCCATCAAGAATCTCAGGAACATAACCTGCACACCCCCGGCGGATATCATCCAGGGAACTTCCGAGAAAGGCCAGAGCTGTGCTGTCACCTGCCTGGCCGTATACCTGGGCCCACGCCTCGCAGAACACCGGGAACGGCCACGTCCAGGCCGTACCGTTGTGGTAGGCAGGCTTGCGCTTTGTATCCTCATCTCCCTGGTAAACGCCGGCATAGGGACGGGTAGGATCTCCAAGAACCCGGCCCTGGTGAACAATGGTCAGGGGCCGGGAAAGGGGCCTGTCGGCCAGGGTTCGGATACCGCCGGGAACAAGAAGTTCCAGGCAGGTATCCACACAGCTCATCTTGAGACCGATATCATCAATTACACCCAGGGAAATAAGAAACAGCTGGTTGGGGCGCAAGGCATCATCAGGCTCTGCATCGTCTGCAGGGACAGGCCCCTGGCAATGAAGGCAATCACTGAAATATCCGGCATCATCCAGGAAATATAGCCGTTGGATGGACGCCCGGACAGTGTCGGCCAGCTTTGTCCAGTCGTGGGAGGAACCCTTGGGATTCATACGGCCCAGGAAGGTCAGGGCATAGTGCCACAGAGCTTGGATTTCAACCGGATATCCCTGACGCGGCGAGCCTGCCGGATAGTTGGTGTCCATCCAGGTAAAATGTGATGGGCTGTACAGGAGGCCGGAGGCGGGATCCATGACAACGCCTGTCCGGGTACCCTTGATCAGCCAGCGGGCAATGGAGACCGCTGTATCCCCCAGGGTCCTGTCCCCCAGGGATTCAGTCAGCACACTAGCTCCCCGGCGGCCCGCCAGTTCCTGGACACAGGCCAGGAACCACAAAGGGGCATCCGAGGTTTCACGGTTGGCAGCGTCCATACCGTTGATCATGTTCGGCAGTGTCCCGTGGTCCTCAAACCGGCCAAACAGCTTGAGGATGGCCAGGGCCTGGTCAAACCTGTCTGCCTGTATCAGGGCCCTGCAGAATATGAGCGAATCCCGTCCCCAGTCCAGGAACCAGGGAAACCCTGCGACAACGCTTCTGTACTCCCCCCGGCTGACCACAAAGGCATCCAGACTCCGCAGCATGGCATCGCAAAGGGATAAGGACAATGGAAAGTCCCGGGTCTGAATGGACTCCGGGGGCGCAGGTAGTGTATCCGGGGATGCGGACCGGGACAGCACCTCACCTTCGATCAGACATCGCTGATTTCCCATGAGAACAACCTGAAAATAGCCCGGACTGAACAGGTCCGATTCAGGATCCAGGCCGCGCTCTGCCTCCATCTGATGGTAAACCATGTACTGCCATTGGGCCTCAGGTACAAACCGGCCAGGAAGGATGCGCATGAACAGACTCCGGTTTTCCCGGGCGGGATTGAAAACAAATCCGTTTTCAAAAGGTGCGACTGCATTTTTCCATGCGTTTTCAGGACCGGTCCATGCCTTGACCGTATCGTGGAAACTCCTGTTCTCTATGTCCGGTCTCAGGATCAGGATCACAGGTTTGTCATCCCCCAGGAGATGGGCCTTATCCCCATTGGATTTCCTGAAAGCGGACAGGGTCACACGGTTTTTCCCGGGAGTCATGGCCAGAACCAGTTCAATGAAATAATGGTTCCCTTCACTGGTTGGTACACGGAAAACCCATTTCCCGGCATTGTCATAGGAAAAAGAGAATGTTTCAAGGCAGTTGAGTGTCAATTCCCTGGAATATCCCTGATACACGGCCCAGATTCGACACCGTGACAGCATGATCCACCGGTTCTCCGGCACATGGGGATTCAGGTTGGCTGCAATAAGGGCATCGTACCGGCTGTCAAGTCGTCCCCACCAGGCCGCGGCCCGCATCATTCCCCCACGGCCGTTGGTGCCAAGGAGTTTCAACCCCGGATCAGCCAGTATCTCCTGACGGGTGTAAGATGTCCTTACAGAACGGCGATCCGGATTGGGGAGGAAAATAAGGGGTGCAGTCTGTTCCTGGGTTTTACCAGGTCCGAAAACCCGGAGATGAAGCCGGCATGACTTCCCTTCCAGGGACGCCATGGGCATGAACAGGCCGAAATAGCCCCCTGTTTCAAGGGGAAGGGACTCTTCGAAACCGAGGGTTTCACCGTTCCCGCCTTGTTTACGGAGTTCTGCCCTGAACGGAAAATCCGCCAGGACCATAAGGCAATGTCCGGGAGGAACCATAACCTGCCTGCGGATGTCCATGGGCCAATGCCAGGGGATGACCCTGCTCTCACGACTCAGGGGATTGACCTGCCTCACATAGGCGACCGGATCCCGGACCAGGGATGCGGACTCTTTTTCAAGATCAATGGCTGCCACATCACCGTATCCCTGGAAGGCCGATACCAGGGATAGGGTCTTGGCCTTTATCTTCTGGCGAAGAACGCCGGGAGGCACAGTTTTTTCCTGGGTGCTGTGGGCTTCAACCATGACCAGATCTTCCCGGTCCCCGACCAGGGCCAGCACCTGACCGGGTGATAGCTCCAGGGCCTGTCGACTGCCGTGGTCCGCCACCGCGATACTGCCTCCGGTAACCAGGTCCCATCCCTTATTTCCCGGCATCACGACATCGGACTTATCCCAGGCAACGGTCTGGGCAGTGTCACAATCCAGATTGGCCAGCACCAGGACCCTTTTGTCTGTGGGGACATGATGCCTGTCCAAGGCAAGCACATTACCGCCGCCCTTCTGGACCAGGGCAAGTCTTGTCCGTTCCCCAAAGGCCGGATGAAGCCTGAGGATCAGGATAAGACGCCGGATATGGTCCACCTGGTTGGGTTCATGCCCCCAGTTCAGGGGAATGGCATTGTGGACATCAATCTTCTGGGTGGCAAACCATTCCACTCCATTGGCAAACCCGAATCCTCCGGACACGGAAAACAAGGAGCACAGGGCAGTTCTCATCCTGGCCCAGGTGTGGGACCTGGACGCCAGTCTCAGATTGTCATGGGTTTCAGCAAAATGGACCATGATACCGTACTTTGCCGAACTGTCATAAGCACCGGGTAGGTAGGCTTCAATTTCCTGCCTGGAATAATTCTGGAACAGTTCTGAATAGGCCCAGTTCAGGTTGGCCGTATCCAGCAGGTCACAGGTGGTCTGGATTTTACCGCCCAGCCCTTCCAGGAAGAAAATCGTATCCGGGTATTCCCGCCTGATCCGGGACACGATGTACTCCCAGGCAGGTTTGGGGATCATATACCCGGCATCGCACCGGAACCCGTCCACTCCCCTGCGGCACCAGAGAAGGAAAACGCCTGCCATGTATAACCACAGTTCGGGCTTGGAGTAATCCAGTTTGGTCAGATCTTCCCATAAAATACCCCAGGCACCTGGAACTTCGATTTTGCCGTCAGGGCCCCGGACCAGCCATTCGGGATGGCTCTCATGAATGGCTGCCGCCCACCCGGTATGGTTGATGGCGATGTCAAGAATAATGTAACCGCCATGGGCATGGACCGAATCCACCAGTTCCATGAATTGCTCGAGCGGTGTGGCCGTGGTATCGAATTCCGCCAGGGCAGGATCCACATCCGTGAAATTCAGGGCTGCATAGGGGCTGCCGAAACGCCCCATGCGCGCATAGGTGGTGGGGGTCGGGTGGATGGGAAGCAGGTGAAGAACCCGGCATCCCAGGTCCGAAAATATGAATGGAATTTCCCGGATCAGATCCCTGAACTTTCCCGAGGGCGGGATAACTGAGCAGCCTTTTTTCTCCAGGATCTCGATGATCCGGGCATCTGTTTCGGAGACCACCTCGGACCCGGTTCTGGTTATGCCGAACTGGCGGACAAAAGCATTATAAATGATATTGGCACAACAGGAACCGGCAGGTTCCACGTTGATAACCGCATTGTCTCCCTGGGGCCATAAAGGTTCAATGGATTCCTGGGGCAGGAAATAGCCCTTTGCCCGGAAATGACCGATCTCAAACAGAGGCAGGGTGATGGAAAACCGTCCCGGACCCTGGCGGATCATCCGGATATCGTGCCAGGCTTCGTTGTGTTTGATTTCACCGCTCTCAACCCTGTCGGTCACTTCCCGGCGGGAGATCCTTGCCTGGCCGAGATCGGTCCTGAGCCAGGCCTGACCCTCGTCGCCTTGGTCAGTCCACAGGGAAAAGCAGACCGTATCCCCTGCAAAACTCAGCAGGAAGCTTCCGGGCTCTGGTGATTGGTGAATTATCATGATTTTCTCCGCAACCTATCTCCAGCCTCCCAACAGATGAAGATGGAGATGAAAATGGAAGACTCCTTTTGAATTCATGGAACCCTTTATATGCAATTGTTCAGCATAGCCGGATCAGACTTACTTTTCAAGGGCCTCCATCAGTTTTTCCATGGCCAGGGTTGCCCTGTCCTGGAGAAAAATGTCGGTGATGGAATCTGTATAGACAGATTTTACAGTATTGATTTCTATAATGGATGCCCCTTCATGCTTGGCAATGCGGGGAATCATATTGGCCGGAGCCACCTCCCCTGTGGTTCCGATCAGAATGAAGAGATCCGCCTTTTCAGCCTCAAAAAAGGCATTGGAGTGGGCCGGTTCCGGAATGGACTCTCCGAAGAATACGGCATCGGGCTTCAGGATGCCGTTGCATTTACTGCAGCGGGGCGGCAGAACGCTCAGGTCCACACCCCGTGCGTCAATGCGGTTAAAGCACCTCAGGCAGACGAGTTTGCGAAGGGAACCATGAAATTCATGCACCTTTGTGCTGCCGGCATCAAAGTGGAGGTTGTCCACGTTCTGGGTGATGACACCGTGAAGCAGGTCCCCCGATTCCATCTTTGCCAGGGCGCAATGGGCGGCATTGGGTTTGACTGCACCGAACAGTTCATAAAAAATATCCCGGATAACCTGCCATGATTCGGCCGCGTTGTTCAGGAAATAGCGGATGTCAAAGGTCTCTGGGTCATATTTATTCCACAGTCCGTTCTCTCCCCGAAACGGCGGAATACCGCTTTCCACGGAAATTCCTGCCCCGGTAAAGGCAATGCATCGTTTTGCCGACCGGACCATTTGGGCAGCATGTTCATAAACTGTCATTTTCTGTCTCTCCCTGTGTCGGTCCCGGCATCAGAACCGGCATTTAAAAAAAGAGTCCCGCATTTTGCCCTGGCTCACTGGAGCTGAATAATCTCAAACACCGATGACAACAAATCAGCAATCAGGATCCGGTGACGCAGGACATCCCCCCGGCCGGTTAAGATCTTGACGGTTTCAGCGGCCTGGAGCGATGCCATGAACATGGCACAGAAGGACAGATTCCCCAGATGGACTTCCACACCCCTTCCATTGCCGGAGATCTCTCCCTGGACCGGTTGAATACCGGGCTTGTGGTAGATCAGCTCCAGGCCCCTGTCCTGGGGAAAGATGGTCGTCAACTGGCCGAAGGTACCTGCAATGGCTCCTGAAACCATGGGAATCTTGCAATGTTTTGCCGCCTTTTCCAGGATGAACCTGGCAGGAATGGTGTCCAGGCAATCAACTGCCACATGGCAACCTTCCAGGAGTTCATCGCTGTTGACCTCTGTCATGAATCCCTGAACCCCCCTGACCTCAATGGTGGGATTGATGGCTTTTACACGGTCTTCGGCAGCACTGGCCTTTGGCACGCCCAGAAGCTTTTCTGTGCACAGGATCTGCCGGTTCAGATTGGAGGGTTCAAAAACATCGCCATCAACCAGTACCAGGGACCCCACGCCTATCCGTGCCAGCATTTCAGTGACACCGCCGCCCAGACCTCCAAGCCCGACAATACAAACCCTGGAGGTTTTCAGCCGCCCCTGGTCTTTTTGACTCAAGGCAGAAAAATTCCGGGAGTACCTTTGATCGGAAGTCACGGTTTTATCCTCCGCCAACCGGTGGAAAGATACCCACCCGGTCCCCCTGGGCCAGGATGTAATCGAGTTCCTGTTTTCTGCCATTGACAAAAATCAACTTAGCCTGGTCTGCGGGTATACCCAGTTCAGCAATAAGCTCACCGACGGACACCCCATTGCGTACCGGATAGGTCTCTCCGGACCTGGGCAGGTAGGTCACCAGGTTGGCAAAGAGTTTAATGGTGATGTCGATCATTTTCATTTACACAACCGCGGTCTCTTGTTATTAGTACACCCATAATGACCAGACTATGACACAATTACAATCGCAGGTGCAATAGTTTTAATTGAATGGAGATCCCATGGGACAGTCCAGGACCGAACCGGTCCCCATCAAAAAAGCAGCCGAAAACCTGGCAGTGTATGCCATCGACAGGGAGGACCTCAAAGCTTTGATCAAGGATCTTCCCAAAAACACGGATCTGAACATGACCACCCTGGAATATGAACTCCAGATCCTGAGAATTCTGAGTGTGGGGTGGGGACTGGCATTTTTCATGTCTGAAGGCGATCTCAAACAGAACATGACTACCCTGTTCTGGCAGCGCATCAACGAAATTGCAAAAAGCATATCCACCCTGACCCAGACCACAACCGGCAGCACCCTGGACTATTTTCTGATCCTCAAAAACCACATGGATACCTATCTGGCTTCCATGGAACAGAGCACCGGATCCGTTTCCGATCCGGCCACGGTTATAGGACCTGCCTTTGCAAAAGTTTGCGGTGCTCCGGACAATGCCGTTGCCATCCTTGCAGGGACCAAGATGTTCACCCGGTGCCTGGGAGGCGTCAAGGAATACCTGGCTATCGTAACAATCGAATCCTGACAAACCGTAATCCGATTCAGGGGAACCATTACTGAGAATGACCCGCCAAAGCAATTTCCTTACTTCCGACAGACTGATCAAGGGTATTCTGACCCTGAATATCCTGGTGTTTGCTGCAAGTCTTATTCTAAGCGGCAAAGGGACCCGGTTTACCCTGAACCCGTTTTCAGCCTTTTCCCCCTCAAACAGTGCCCTTATTTTCCTGGGCGCGACCGGGACCCTTCCCATTGACCGTTTTCACGCCTGGTGGTCCCTGGTATCAGCGTCCTGGCTCCACGGAAGCCTTGTTCATATCCTGTTCAACATGTCGGCACTTATCCAGATCGCACCCCTGATCATCAACGAATTCGGCCTGTACCGCATGATTATCATCTATGTCCTTTCAGGCATCGCAGGATTTTACCTGTCTTACCTGGCCGGTGTGCCCCTTACCATAGGGGCGTCAGCCCCCATTTGCGGCCTTATCGGGGCAGCCCTGTACTTTGGCAAATCCCGGGGAGGTAATTTCGGACAGATGGTGTTCAAACAGACATCAGGCTGGATAGTGGGACTAGTGCTTTTCGGTCTGCTGGTCCCCAGCATCAACAACTGGGGGCATGGGGGCGGTGTCCTGGCCGGCATCGGCCTGGGCTGGAGTCTCGGATACCTGGAAAAATCCCCTGAGACCCTGGTTCACAGGTTCCTGGCCTGGGTATGCATGGGCGTCACACTGGCCACCCTGTGCTGGTCTGTGGGCACCGGAATTTACCTGAGCCTGTAACACCTCACACCCCTGAGAAATCTGACCTGTCATGTATCGGATTTCGGAGGTTCCCTCCTGACAGGCTTTCATTGTCCGCCGTTATTAAGATCTTATCCTGCAAGCCTCTCTTGGCCGGATATGCAAGACGCCGAGCATTCAGAATTTACGGCGAGAATCAATAATCCTGCAGTTTGTTCTGTTTTCAGAACATACCAACAGAGCAATCCCCTGCATACCCCTGAAATTCTTTCAGACAATCACGCTAACACACCAACAAATATAATCAATATCTGCATTTTCGCCGTAATTGCCCCGTTACATCAGAAAAGAAATAATTTTTTGTTGACACTCATTAGTGTTCGATATTATAAACACAGAAAAGCTTACCCCGAAATTTCAGCAGGAGTCTTTTGTGGAATTTGGCAAACTCATCCGTGACCTCAGATTAAAGCGATCGCTTACCCTTAGGGACCTTGCCCAGATAAGCGGCTGCAGTATCTCCTTTTTGTCACAACTTGAGAGGGACATGGTTTCTCCGTCCGTAGCCAACCTGAAAAAAATAGCAGATGCCCTGGGCATTACCATGGCATCTTTTTTCACAGGGGATGACAGTGATACCGACACAAAGGTCGTACGACGCAAGGAACGGATCCGTTTCAACTCAAGCGCATCCAAGGTTATTTATGAATCCCTGAAGCCCAAAGGCATCAACTCTGTCCTGGAACCCCTTTACCAGATCCTGGAAAAGGGAGCTTACAGCGGAGACCAGAGCAACATTCACCTGGGCGAAGAATTTGTCATTGTCATGAAAGGCCAGGTTGAAATCAATCTCCACGGTGAGATCCTGGTATTGGACGAAGGGGACAGTGCGGTCTACAACTCCAACATCCCTCACCGGTGGAAAAACACTTTCAATGGCAGGACCGAACTGCTCTGGGTAAACACACCTCCCACGTTCTAATAACGGAGACTTCCATCCATGATAAACCAGATAATAGCCAACAGCATGGCTTATATGCCTAAAAAATTTGTATCCTTGTTCGCAAGCCGTTATGTTGCCGGGAAAACACCCGATGAGGCCTTTGACCTTGTCCGGGAACTCAATCGTGAAGGTGCCCTGGGAACCATCGACCTCCTGGGCGAGTTCAACCAGGAGCGCTCCAAAGCCCATGAAACCGTTGCCATGTACAAGCTGGTCCTGGATGCCATAAAAGACCAGAATCTGGGAGGCAACATCTCCATCAAACCAACCGCCTTTGGAGCACTGGTCAGCCTTGAATTCTGCAAGGACACCATCACAGAGGTCATTGAATACGGTTATGAACGGGGGATATTTGTCCGCATCGACATGGAAAACCATCCCTATACCGATTTTACAATTAACCTGTACCTGGATCTGAACTCCCGGATGCCCGCCTCCTGCGGCACAGTGCTCCAGGCATATATGAAACGTACCCTGGATGATATCGAGTCCATAACCACCAGGCCTACCAGGGCAAACATCCGCCTGTGCAAGGGGATCTATGTGGAACCCGAAACCATGGCCTACACCAGCAGGAAAAATATCCAGAAAAATTACCTGGACGCCCTTGATCTCCTGTTCCAGAAAAAGGCCTACGTGGGCATCGCCACCCACGATGACGTTCTGATCGACGGTGCCATGGACCTGATCAAAAAATACGGTCTCGGGACCGCTGATTATGAGTTCCAGATGCTCCTGGGTGTTCGCAGCGAACTCAAAAAGCGTATCCTGACCCTTGGACACAACCTGCGTATCTATACACCCTTCGGCGAGGACTGGCTTCCTTACAGCATACGCCGGCTTAAGGAAAACCCGGCCATTGTCGGGTCAGCCATAAAAGGTTTTCTGTCAGGCGGCAGATAGTTTTTGACTTCAACCGATAAAAAAACAATGGAGAATCTATAATGAATAACAGTTTTTTCAAAGTTCCGGAACCCATAAATGAACCCGTGTTGGACTACAGCGACGGCAGTCCGGAAAAAGCCCGGCTCAAATCCACTCTCAAAACCATGATGACAACACCGGTTGACATACCGGTGATCATCGGCGGGAGGGAAATATTCACAGGGGATACCAAAGAGATCCGGGCGCCCTTTGATCATTCAATTGTCCTGGGCCGATATCACCAGGCCGGAGAATCCGAGATACGGCAGGCCATCGACACTGCCATGGCAGCCCGAAAGGCCTGGGGCAGAATGGACTGGTTTCACCGCGCATCAATCTTTCTCAAGGCCGCAGAACTGCTGTCAACCAAATACCGGGCCCAGGTCAATGCAGCCACCATGCTTTCCATCGGCAAAACCGTATACCAGGCTGAAATCGATTCTGCCTGCGAGCTCATCGACTTTTTGCGGTTCAATGTGTTTTTCATGCAGCAGATCTATGCGGACCAGCCCATGCACCAGGCAAAAGGGGTCTGGAACACCCTTCAGTACCGTCCCCTGGAAGGTTTTGTCCTGGCGGTCACCCCGTTCAACTTCACGGCCATATCCGGCAACCTGCCCACAGCACCGGCCATGATGGGCAATGTCTGCCTGTGGAAACCCTCATCGGATGCAGTCTATGTTCCCCATCTCCTGATGGAGATTTTCAGGGAAGCCGGATTGCCTGACGGGGTTATCAACCTTGTCCCGTCCACGTCCAGGGTCCTGTCCGGAATGACATTCACCCACCCGGATTTCGGTGGAATCCACTTTACCGGAAGTACATCTACCTTTAAGACCATCTGGAAGACCATCGGCGACAACATCCAGACCTACCGGTCCTACCCCAGGATCGTGGGCGAAACCGGCGGCAAGGATTTTATCCTGGCCCATCCTTCGGCCGGCCTTGCCGAACTGGTTACGGCAACGGTCAGGGGTGCCTTTGAATACCAGGGCCAAAAATGTTCCGCCGCGTCCAGGGCCTTTATCCCCAACTCCATGAAAGATGCCTTCCTGTCTTTGATGCGCTCCACCATAGCGTCCATCAAAATGGGTTCCCCCCTGGATTTCACCAATTTCATGACCGCCTGCATCTCCGAAAAGGCATTCCGGAGCATTACCGGGTATATCGATTACGCTGATGCCTCCCCGGATGCGGACGTCGTCATTGGCGGAACCTACGATGAATCGGTGGGCTGGTATGTGGATCCGACCGTTATCGTAACCCGGGACCCCAAATTCAAAACATTCAAGGAAGAAATTTTCGGACCGGTTCTGACCGTGTTGTTCTATGATGACGACACCTTTGAACAGACACTTGATTTGTGCAATTCAGGAAGCGATTACGCCCTGACCGGTGCCGTTTTTGCCAGGGACCGCAATGCCATCAGCAGGGCCATGGATATTCTGGAAGACGCTGCCGGCAACTTTTACATCAATGACAAACCAACTGGTGCGGTTGTAGGACAACAGCCCTTTGGCGGCGGCAGGGGATCGGGCACCAACGACAAGGCAGGAAGCTACCTGAACCTGATCCGCTGGGTCAACACCCGGACCATTAAGGAAACCTTTGTTCCACCGGTTTCCATTGTCTACCCCCACATGGAAGCACAATGATGTGCTGAGAGGCTCTGATCCCTTTATGCCGGTATCACAGATCAAAGACAATACCCTGGGCCAGGGGAAAATCCTTGCCCCAGTTAATGGTATTGGTCTGACGGCGCATGTAGGCTTTCCATGCATCACTGCCCGATTCCCTCCCGCCGCCGGTCTCTTTCTCACCGCCGAAAGCCCCACCGATCTCTGCGCCCGATGTCCCGATATTCACATTGGCAATCCCGCAGTCACTGCCCATGGCGCTGAGGAACAGGTGCTCCTTGTGCACATCCGAAGTGAACACCGCTGAGCTCAGCCCCTGGGGAACATCGTTGTGCAAACGGATGGCTTCATTAAAATCATCATAGTCAATGATATAAAGAATGGGGGCAAAGGTTTCCTCCTGTACGACGTCAAAATCGTTTTTTACCTCCATGATTGCCGGGGTCACATAATAGCCTTTTTCAAGGCCTTTGGGATAGATCCGTTCACCACCGCAGACCAGTTTTCCGCCAAGAGATTTCGCTCTGCCAATGGCTGTCATCATAGCCGAAACAGCGTCCAAGTCAATGAGAGGGCCCATGAGAGTTGCAGCCTCCAGGGGATTGCCGATACTCACCTGGGCATAAGCCCTTGTAAGGATATCCATGAATCGGGACTTAACAGACCTGTGGATGATAATTCTCCGGGTGGAGGTACACCGCTGACCGGCAGTACCCACAGCGCCGAACAGGGTTGCCCGGACAGCCATGTCCATGTCGGCCTCCTGTGTGACGATAATGGCGTTGTTCCCGCCCAGTTCCAGGATGGTCCGTCCCAGCCTCTCTCCCACAATGGAGCCGATCATGCGACCCATGCGGGTGGATCCGGTCGCGCTGATCAGGGGAATGCGGCCATCGCGTATCATGGGGTCACCGATCTGGTTCCGGTCACCAATAACCAGATTAAAAACTCCAGCAAGGTCATGCCTGTCCACAACAGGTTCAAGGATTTTATGGATGGCAATGGCTGTCAAAGGCGTTTTGGAGCTGGGTTTTAAAAGGCAGACATCACCGCACACCGCTGCAAGGAGAGCATTCCAGCTCCAAACCGCCACAGGAAAATTAAAGGCTGTAATAATGCCGCAAATGCCCAGGGGGTGCCATTGTTCCTTCATGACATGGCTGGGCCGCTCGCTGTGCATGCTCAGGCCGTAAAGCATCCGGCTCTGGCCAACGGCAAAATCGGCGATATCGATCATCTCCTGGACCTCGCCCAAACCTTCCGCCCTGATCTTTCCCGTTTCCAGGGATACCAGCTCCCCCAGGGGTTCCTTGTATTTTCTAAGTTGTTCTCCGATCTGACGGACGATTTCCCCCCGCTCGGGAGCCGGTGTCATCCGCCACGTCCTGAACCGATCCAGGGCCTTTTCAATCAGCGTGTTGTAGTCATTTCCCGTTGCCTGGATCACCGATGCCAGCGGTTTGCCGTCGATGGGTGAAACGCTCACGAGCTTTGCCCCCGATGTTTTGAGCCATCCACGGGATGAGCCGTCCGCGGCACCCTGATTCACAGGGCTTATCCCCAGTTCTTTGAATATACGTTCCATGGGTTTTCTCCTTTTTTTTGATGACTATAACAATCCTATGTATATTAATCAAATTCATAATATTCATAAGAATGATGAAAATTTTTCATAACGGGAACAGCCATGGACTTAAACCAGCTCAACACCTTTTTTACCCTGGCAAAAACCAGGAGCTTTACCCGGTATGCCCAGAAACGATTTATCACCCAGTCGGCCGTCAGCCGCGCCATACGGGAACTTGAAAACAGCCTTGACCACAGCCTGATCAAGAAAAAAGGGCAATTTTTATATCTATGTGAAGAGAAACCATAAAGCCCTCCACCGGATTCAACTCCTGGTTGATTACATCCGTGATTTTGACATTGACTGACCCATGACCGGCCTTGCTGCCGAAATGGGTGACAGGTCAGTGAAATCATGGTTGATCCAATGCCGGAACAGACTATTTTAGGGTTCCAATTCATAAACCGCCGTGATACACATACTGCCAGTATCACCCACAGCACTTAGGGTGAATGCCAAAAAAAGTCTCAACTCGGACGCTGCAGATTTTTCGAACCTGCCGCGGATGACAAGGCGCCCAACGAGGAGGCCTATAAACCTGTAATAGTGGAAACAACCATGATCTGGTCATCTGATGTAACACCTTCTGTCAAAGTCTGGCTTCTGGACCCGGAGGGCGAAAGCCTGTTCGGCCCGGGAGGCCTTCTGATTCTTGAAACCATAGGAAAGACAGGTTCCATTAACAGCGCTGCAAAAGAACTCAGCATGGGCTACCGGGCCATGTGGGGAAAAATCCGGAAACTGGAACAACGCCTGGGAGAAAAGCTGCTCATTACCAGCAAAGGCGGGATAACCCGGGGCACGTCAATTCTCACCCCTTTTGCCGTAGATCTCATGGACCGGTTCAAGGACCTGCAGACCAGGATAAGTCATGACACCGAACAGCACTTTCATGAGGTATTCAAGTAAACACTGCTGACACCCAGCGGTTTTACATAAATTTTACATTATCAACGCCCCGGAAACAACACATATAACAAACAAGAATTATTGTATTTTTTAATACATCCCCCCTGCACCTGGTCCCGAACCGCCTGGAGGGCTGCCGGGGTATCTTGTATTTGCCCGGGTCCTCCTTTATAAGTCCTCGGTATGAAACCCATGAAACCCATAGCCGTTGTTGGAATTTCAGGCATTTTCCCAGGAGCCGGTGACCCGGAGACCTTTTGCCGGAACATCATGGAAAAACAATCGGCCATCATTGAAGTCCCGCCTCAGAGATGGATCAGGCAACCCGCATCGGTTTTTTCCCGTTCCAATGAGCCGGACCGGGTCGTTTCAATGCGGGCCGGTCTTGTCCAGGATTTCACGTTTGACCCGGACGGGTTTGAGATCAGCCCGGATCTTCTCAATGACCTGGACCCCCTCCACAAACTGGTCCTGGCAACCGGCAGGAATGCTTTCCAGGGGTGTTTCCCATCCCCCGATATGCGTCGCCGGACCAGCACCATCCTTGCCGCCATTTCCCTGCCAACCCAGACGTCATCGGACCTGGCCTGGGAAATTTTATGCCATGACAGACCCATAACACAAAATCGCGCTGCAGCGGGGATGGTAACCGGTTTTCCCGCAGCCCTCTTGGCACGGGCCATGGGGTTTGGTGGCGGGTGCCTTACCCTGGATGCCGCCTGTGCCTCATCCCTGTTTGCCGTGAAACTGGCCTGTGACCAGTTGAATTCAGGAACCAGCGACATGGTAATCGCCGGTGGTGTTTCCAGGCCCGATTCCCTGTATACCCAGATCGGTTTCAGCCAACTCAAGGCCCTGTCACCCACGGGAAGGTGCGCACCCTTTGACAGGACCGCCGACGGTCTGGTTGTGGGAGAAGGGGCCGGGATCGTGGTGCTGAAGCGCCTGGACGATGCCCTGGCCTGCAATGACATGATCCACGGTATTATCACCGGAGCCGGATGGTCCAATGACATCCGGGGAAACCTTGTGGCACCGGCGTCCGAAGGACAGGTAAGGGCCATGAACCAGGCCTATGCCAGTGCCGGATGGTCGCCTGGGGACATCCAGTACCTGGAATGTCATGGGTCCGGCACTCCGGTGGGAGACATGGTGGAACTGGCTTCCCTGAGCCGGGTCTGGAATGATGCCGGACTCCCGGAATCTGGCTGCGCCCTGGGATCCGTTAAATCCAATATCGGGCATCTTTTGACCGGAGCCGGGGCAGCAGGTCTTATAAAAACCATTCAGGCAATGAAGGCAGGCCTGATTCCCCCTTCCCTGAACTTTTCACAGCCGCCCGGGGACAGTATTCTCAAAACCGGGTTTTTCCGGGTCCAGACAGAACCAGGCCAATGGCATCCCGCCCCCCTGTCCACTGACCCTTCCCGGATAACCCGCAGGGCCGGTGTCAGCGCCTTTGGATTCGGCGGGATCAACGCCCATCTTTTATTGGAACAGGCTCCGGCTCCCGGGTCTGTATCCCAAAAAGGCAAACCGGTCCGCAGACCCGGGATCCTTACGGGAAAATCCGGCAGGCGCCCTGCAGCCATTGTGGGTATGGCCGTGTTCACGGGTGCTGCCCAGGATCTGAACACCTTCCACGACCAGGTTATGAACGGCAACCGTCCTGAACCGGAAATGCCCGGATCAAGGTGGCGGATTCCTGCACAATCGTGGCAGCGCCAGGGCTTATGGATCAGGGAGGTGGACACCTGGGCCGGGGAATTCCATTTGCCGCCCAATCAGGTCACGGATATGCTTCCCCAGCACCTGGCCATGCTGAAAGCCTCAAAGCTGGCCATCATGGACGCCGGTATCAGCCCAAGGCCCGAAAATGACACCCCTGAGCGCACACGGTTCGGTGCTGCCCTGGGCATTGACTTTGATTATGAGGCTACGGACTTCCACCTCCGGTGGCGATGTCTTGAAGTCAGCCCGGACTTGGCAGATGCCATGGCGCCCCCCTTGAACGACAACCGGACCCTGGGAGCCCTGGGAGGAATAGTGGCATCCAGAATCGCCCGGGAATTCAAACTGGGCGGACCCTGCTTCACGGTCTCTGCAGGCGAGTGTTCCGGGCTCAAAACCTTGGAAATAGGCCTCAACTCCCTGGATTCGGGAGAAACCGACATGTTCTTGTGCGGCAGTGTGGACATGGCCGGTGACATCCGGCAGCTCATGGTTCAAACCACCCTGGATGCCGGGCAGGACTTTCCAAAATCACAAGCAGGCCATGGAGAACCTGGCCCTGTGCTTTCCTCGGAAGGGGCAGCCGCTGTTTTGCTCAAACCCCTGGACCTTGCCCTGAAGGACAATGACCGGATCTATGCCGTAATTTCGGGCACAGGCTGCGCTTCCGGCGGTGAGTTGGCCTGGGAACCTGATAACCCCGGAATCCGGGCGGCCAGGGCCTTAAGCGACTCTCTGGACCGTTGCTTGAATAGTTCAGGAACCTCTGCATTATCACTGGGACTCTACCTGATCCACAATCCTCGTAACATCCTGGAGGGTTCCCTGGAAATAACAGCGCTTGATACTGCAGCGAAAGAAACCTGCCGAACGCTCCAGGATCCCGGCAAACCGGAAACACATTTGTGTTTCCTGGGATCAACGGCAATCACCCAGGGAAACTCACGGGCAATATCAGGTCTGCTGTCCATCATCCATGCAGCCCTTGCCCTCCACACCCGATGCATACCCGGTGTGCCCCCAGGTTTGATGGGCATGCACCCGGCCCGGTCCGGGTGCCGGGTACCTGACAGGGTACTCCCGTGGACCCTGCCCCCGGGTATGGATACCCGCAGGGCAATGATCGCTGCCATGACCCCTGACGGGGCCTGTTCCCACGTCATACTGCAGGAGGCCCCCGGCGAGAAACCTGATCTGGTGAATGGGCCAGTCGGCAAAGCGCTTTTACTGCCTGGCAGTTCTTTGGAAATAAACAGGCCGGCAAAAACACCCATCCTGCTGTATCCCGGAAGAAGTCCCCTTTCGGACGACACACTGGCCAGAATCCGCAGCCTGGCAGTCCAGGACCGGTCCCGGGATCTGGAAAAACCGGGCCAGGACCCCAATGGAAATCACGGTTATGGGATGATCCATTTGCATGACCAGACTTCCGGGAATTTTGCTTTCCCGGGTTTCCCGGACACTATCCTGGACGCTGTAAAAGCCACTGCCAGTGCCCATGAATTGTTTCTGACACTGACGCAAGATACCATGAAAGCTGTTGAAGAACAGGTTTCCGCCCTGGCAGGCCTGGCAGGACTCCTGGACCCCATGTACCAGAACCAGGAGAGTGACCTGGCAGGTCTGACGCAGGAGGATCCGGCAGGCAGGGTTGCTGTTCAGGAACCTCCAGACAGGCCCGGGATTCTGTTTAACCGTGATATGTGCCTGGAATTTGCCAGAGGATCAGTATCCAGGGTTCTGGGTCCCAGGTTCCAGGCCGTTGACACCTATCCGGTCCGCGTACGGCTCCCGGATGAACCCCTGATGCTGGTGGACAGGATCCTTTCCATCCAGGGAGAAATGCTGTCCATGTCCAGCGGCCGCATTGTCACCCAGCATGATGTTCTGTCCGGGGCCTGGTACCTTGACGGCGGCAAAGCGCCGGTGTCCATTACCATAGAGGCAGGACAGGCAGACCTGTTCCTGTGTTCATGGCTGGGCATTGACCATGCTGTCATGGGAAAACGCCGCTATCGGCTCCTGGATGCCAGAGTTACCTTTCACAGGACCCTTCCTGAACCGGGAGAAACCATAGAGTATCATATCGAAATCGACCGGTTCCTGAAACAAGGCGACAGTTATCTGTTCTTTTTCCACTACCGGGGATACATCGGCCAGAAGCTGCTCATCTCCATGAGGGACGGGTGCGCAGGTTTTTTTACCCTGGATGAGGTAGCGCATTCAGGCGGGATTATCCTGAAAAAGGAAGATACTGCCAAGGATAGCAGAAAATCCGGATATACACCCCTGATTCCCCTGGAACCCTTTGCCCTGGATGACAGCCGCGTCCAGGCCCTGAGACAGGGGGATCTTGAAACCGGCTTCGGACAGGCCTTCCTGGGGAAAACCCTGGGTGCGGGCCTGAGACTGCCCGGCGGCCGAATGCATCTTCTGGACAGGGTAACAGCCTTTGATCCACATGGCGGCAGGTTCGGCCTGGGGTCCATCTTGGCAGAAGCCGATATCCATCCCGACCACTGGTTTCTGACCTGCCACTTTGTGGATGACATGGTCATGCCCGGAACGCTGATGTACGAATGCTGCGCTCACACCCTCAGGATCTTTACCCAGGGAATCGGCTGGATTTCAGACAGGGATGATGTTCACTACGACGTTATTCCAGGCCTGGAAAGCGACCTGAAATGCCGGGGACCGGTCACCACCGCCACCAGGAAAGCCGGGTACCATGTCGAAATCAAGGCCCTGGGATATGACCCTGAGCCTTTTGTCATTGCAGACGCCCACATGTTTTCGGACGGTCACCGCATCGTCTGGTACCGCAACATGGGCATGAAACTGGCTGGGCTTTCCCGCCGGGAGATCGAAACCACCTGGAGTTGAACCATGAAATACACCAATGTCTATATTGAAACCATCGGATATGAACTGGCCCCCCACGTGGTCACCTCACGGGAGATCGAAGCCAGGCTCAAACCCTTTTATGATGCTGTGGGATTTAATCCCGGACAGCTGGAAATTCTAACAGGCATCCGGGAACGACGCTACTGGGACGTTGACCACACCCTGGCCCAGGGATCGGCAAAAGCCGGAAAAAAAGCCCTGGAAGCAGCCGGCATTTCTCCAGAGCAGATTGAATCCCTGGTTTTCTGCGGCGTAGGACGGGACGGTTTTGAACCGGCAACCGCATGTGCCGTCGCCCATAGCCTGGGCATCAGCCCCGGGGCCCACGTGTATGATGTTTCCAATGCCTGCCTGGGGGTAATAACGGGAATTGTCCAGGTTGCCAACGAGATCCAACTGGGCCATATCCGGGCAGGACTCGTGGTTTCCTGTGAAACTGCACGGCAGATTGTTGATGCCACCATTGAAGAGATCAATGCCAACGCCAGCATAGATTTTTATAAAAAAACCATTGCCACCATGACGGGCGGTTCAGGTGCCGTGGCTGTGCTCCTTACCGACGGAACCCTGGGGTATCCGGAAACGGACCGCCATACTGTAAAGGGCGGGGTTGTCCGGCAGGCGAGCAGGTTTCATGACCTGTGCAGGTGGACCTTTGAAGAGCCGGGCATGCCAACCGGATCCCGGGTCCGAATGCGTACCGATGCCCACGGTGTTCTTGAACACGGATTGGCCCTGGCCAGGGAAACCTATGATCTATTCCGCAAAGAACTGGCCATCCCATCCGGAAAGCCCGACAAATTCATCTGCCACCAGGTAGGATCGACCCACCAGCAGCTGTTCCATAAAACCATCGACATCGACAGCACCAAAGACTTTTCCACCTACCCGTATCTGGGAAACATGGGCACTGTATCCCTGCCCATGACAGCGGCCATTGCCGAAGAACGAGGATTCCTGGTCAAGGGTGATTACGTTGGCTTCCTGGGCATTGGTTCAGGACTCAACTGCCTGATGATGGGAATTGAGTGGTAATGTGAAGTTCCGGGCTCAGCCGGATTAACACGACAAGGACAGGTCATGAAACGCCAGATAAATTCAAAAACACTTTCCACCCGGGGCTTTGAATGCCTGTATCCCTTTGAGAACCACTTTGCCACGATCAACGGCCACAAACTCCATTACCTGGACCAGGGAAAGGGAAATCCGGTTCTCATGGTTCACGGCAATCCCACATGGTCCTTCTATTTCCGGAACCTGGTCATGGACTTGTCGCCCGATCACAGGGTTATTGTTCCGGATCATATAGGGTGCGGATTTTCAGACAAACCACCAGCCGACAGCTACGACTACACCCTGGAGCAGCGGGTTGCCGATCTGGATACCCTGATGGGTCATCTCGACATCGGTCAACGCATTGATCTCATTGTCCATGATTGGGGAGGAATGATAGGACTTGCCTGGGCCCTGGACCATCCTGAGCGTATCAACAGAATTGTTGTCACCAATACATCAGGGTTCTTTCTTCCTCTGGAAAAACGGTTCCCGCTCAGACTGTGGATGATAAAGTACTTGAAATGGTTTGCAGTTCCTGCAGTGCTCGGACTGAACCTGTTTTCCAGGAGCGCCCTGTTCATGGCACCGGCCATGCCCCTTACCAGGGAGGCCAGGTGCGGCCTTACAGCGCCATACAACTCCTGGAAAAACAGAATTGCCACACTTGCCTTTGTCCAGGACATCCCATTGACACCCCAGGACAGGAGCTATAACCTTGTTGCCCGCGTGGATCAGAACCTTAACCGGCTTGATCCGGACCAGCTGCTGATTCTCTGGGGAGAGAAGGATTTTGTCTTTGACAGGGCATTTTTGAACCAGTGGAAACAAAGGTTTCCTAAGGCTCAATGCCACGTCTTTCCCGATGCCGGCCACTATCTTTTCGAGGATAAACCCAGGGAAACGTCACGGATAATCCAAGATTTCCTCAAACCCTGAACCCATCCCGGTTAACCATACCCACGGCCATACCCAGGGTCAATGCATCGCAGGCGGTTCCGGGACGCTCAGGCACCCTGCTTCCTCCGGTCTTGAATCCTCTATGCCGGGGCTGTTCACCCTGATCGCAGAACCTTTTTCCCTGGGACGGGACCACCTGTTTTGCCATCAGGATGGAAGCACCCCAGAAAAGAACCAACCCCAGTATATTGCCCCAGGGCATATGGGAACCTTCACTGCCTGCCAGGAGCAGTCCCGCAACCCAGATTGTGCCTGTCATTATCTGTAAACCCCGGTTCCATGTCTTGGTTACGTCAAGTTGCATAGCGTGTCCTCCATCGCTCTAAAATAACAACATATGATGAAAAAAGTAAACACTCGGGTCAAAAAAATTTACCGGTATTCCCGGCAGCTCCAGATCACCTTGCCGATAATACGGACATTGTCAATCTCTTCCCGGTTCAGGTAGATGGGTGCGTAATCATGGTTATCGCTGCACAGCACCAGCTTATTGGGATGCTTTTCAATCCGTTTTACGAGAATGGTATCCTCGATACCCAGGGCAAAAATGGCTCCGGCAATGATGTCGGTCTGGGACTGGTCTATGAGCACCGTGTCCCCTTCCCTGAGTTCAGGTTCCATGCTGTTGCCGAAAACTTCCATGGCCACCATGTGCCGGGCAGAACCCTTTTTTGACAACCAGGCAGATTGGAACTGCAGACTTTCCAGGATCTCCTGCCCGACCTCAAAAGAGCCGGAACCTGCGCAGAGTCTTGCTTTGACCTTGGGGACGTTACTGACGCCGTTCCCATTGGCATTGGTATCGACATAGGCATTTCCGAGACCTGTTTCTATCCACTGGGGGCTGAGTCCAAAGGTCCGGTAAAGCTTCATGACCCATTTGTCCGGAATCTGGTTTTTCTTGCGGGCATGGGTGATGCCTGAACGATTGATGTCCAGGACCTTGGCAAGCTCAATCTGGGAATTGATGCCTGTGACATCCAGCAGGCGTTCTATCAAGGTATCAACTGAATTTTTCATGGCTGTCTCCAGGATTGTCCGGGCTCTTGCTGCCGGCAATATACACTGCTTGGTCTACCTTTGGCACATATGATTAATAAATGCAACAAAAAATTTACTATTTGCACCTTTTTCCCTTTTGAATTGGCAAACCTTCACGCACATGGTTTTTTCCTTTTCCTGACCCGGCGCTACGGCTATTGCCTGGCTGGCCGGTTCTGTTTTTTTTGACATTTACCGGTACGTCGCGTATGATCCATCTTAAAATTCAACCCATCCAATCCATCTGAGGTGATGCTATCGACGACTCCGATGATACAGCCAGCCCAAAAGAAGACAAGAAAGCCCTGAAGGCTGCCGCAAAACAGGCAAAAGCAGAGGCCCGGGAAGCTAAAAAGGAGGCCCGGCGACAGGCCAGACTGGCAAAAAAAAACAAATCAACAGATCCGGGTGCCCAGGGGGACCAACCCGGGAGCAAGGGCCGGGCACGGTTCATCAAATGGCTGTTCCTGGTTCTGGTCCTTGCAGCGGTGGCAGGATCCGGCCTGTTTGTCTATTTCACCTATTTCATGCCCAAGGATGACGGCACAGTCTACGTCCCCCGCCAGATGGAGCATATTACCCTCCAGGATGAAATCCTGAAGTTCACCTTTCATGTCATGCCTGATGTCTATGCCGCCCTGGTTGACATCAATAAAGAAATCACCCTCATAAACCAGGAGATTGCCCGCATCAACACTGTGGGGTCCCGGTATCCGGACCAGGCAAAGATAGCTGACAAGGAAAGAAAAAGATGGGAAACCACCCGGGACAAGACCGTCAAGAGCCTGGAGAAAATTGAAAAACAGGTTGAAGCCTTGTTTGTTGCCGTGACTGTCAACCAGGACCAGGGTATGGAGCAGGTTCTGGAGTCCATGACCGGACTTACCCAGAGTGCAGGCGAAACCCTGTCTCCTGCCGCAGAGCTGACACAGCGCCTTAAAACACAGGAAGTTGTTCCCGAAGGCCTGATCAACAGAACCCTGTACACCCTGAAAAAAAAGTATGAGAATTTCGGGAAGTAACTCTATTGGGGTCAGATAGCTGGCAGTTCTTGAGCCCAGGCAGTCACAGGGGATTTATTAGACAACCCTCCAGCAGATCTTCCACCAAACCTGTCATGGACGAGCGTTCGGCTTCCATGCGTTTCTGATTCCTTCCCGTTATTGCCTGGAAAAACAGGGAGCAGATCTGCTTCTCTTTGAAGGACATCCCTGCCGTGACTCCCTGCTTTAGGCCCCGGGAAACCGGTTCACCCGCATTCAAGGCCAGATCCCTCCGGCCATGGGCCCAGTTGATGACGCCGGAATAAAAAATCAGGCTCCGGTCAAGCAGAACGTACATGAGCTGGGGATTGTCCGTGGGACCTAACCTCAGCTGGTCCTTTCCCAGACGGATGCCCTTTACCTTCATTCCGGCCATGCGTTTTCCGCCCAGCAGGGCTGAACCTGCACCGATGGCCCCGCCGATGGCCGTAAAGATACCAAAGGTCAGACCAGCGGCTGCCGTATCGATGATGGCACCTGCGGCGCCGCCGGCAACCCCGGCTGCCAGGACAACTTCCCCCGGGGTCAGTCCCAGGAATCTCCAGGTCTTTTCACTGAACAATCCCTCGTATATAATGGAGTCCCGGGGCATATCCATACTGAAAATATTGTGTTTGAACAGGCGTCTGATTCTCGAAAAGGTCTCCTTTTCCAGGGCCTCAACATATTCCTGGTATCGAATTTTCAAATCGATGGTCATCTGGCCGGGATCTGAACCTTCCTGCAGTGTTCCCACCTGGACATGGGTGAGGGCCTGGGACAGGAGACCCACAATCATTTCCGCAGTAACCCGCGTACGTCTTTCCCAGTCAAGTTTCAGGGCCTGTATCACCGTTGTCAGGGCAGGCTGCCAGTCCTGGTCAACACTTTTCAGACTGTCCAAAAGATCGATGCGCTCCATGAAAGTTGCCTTGTGTGCATTAAATAAGCGCACAGCATTGAACTGCTTTCTGAATTCGTTCTTCCACTGATCCAGAAATGCGCTCTCTCCCTGCTTGCAGTTGATCACACTCATTCTGGGCCTTGCCGACATGCGCAGGATCTCCATTTCCGCCCTGTCGTCATTGCGCATGGGACGGGATCCGTCCACCACATAGATAATACCGGCTCCCCGGGCAACCGGGGCCAGGAGCTCACACTCGTCCCTGAATACCGGATTGTCCCGGTGCGCCTTGATAAATGCCTGGATGAGGGAGTCTTCCGGCCCGTCATAAGCCTTCATCCATGCCAGGGTCTGTCTGGGATTCTGGAATCCGGGTGTATCCACAAACCGGATAATTTCCCGACCATCAACGGTGATGGGAAAGGTCTGACAGACAATGGTCTCCCCTGGAAACGGGCTGATCCTCACCCGGTCGTCTTCGGCCAGGGTGGACACCACCGATGACTTGCCCTCATTGGGGTGTCCCATGATGGCAAACTCAGGAATCATATGGGAGTCTATTGTCATGGCATCTCCAGGGGTACGATTTCAAGAAAGGCATCGCCAAGCTGAGACAACCTGGTATTCCAGATGGAAACATCCAGGGACGAAGGCCGGGTAAGACATGTATCCGGCAACGGTTTTCCGATCAGAACAACCAGCAGGGGAAAGGTCTTTCCGGCAGTATCACGCAATTGCTGCAAAAAGTGCATCGTCTGATTTATGGGTGGCTGCCAGGCCTCCTGGATCACGACAATCCCGGCCACTGTCTTCCCGGAGTCCGAGTCAGGTTCCTCTGCTGACAGGGCCAGGGAAATTTCCTGCAGTTCACGGGCTTCATCATCACCGATCCCGAAGATTTTTCCCCCAGGATGACCCAGCATCCGCAGGCAGATACGGTCCAGGTCCTCCCTGGAAAACCCGCCAATGATTTCGCTGGGAACCAGAACAACATATCCCCCGCTTCCGGTTGCAAGGCCCCTGAATTCTACTGCAGGACAAGAAATTGTTTCCGACATGGACGGTGACTCAACGCTTGTGGTGTCAACCCTGGGAAGGGTCATACGACGCATCAGTCTGCGGGCATCGCCATAATCAAAGGGAAATTCATCCAGGGCCCTGCGGCCAAGCAGCCTTGCGGCAAAAAAAAGGATGGCTCTGGGGATCAGCCCATAAAAAACAACTGAAAAACAAAGAAACGGCCACCAGGAAACAAGGTCCCGGGTTACCATGAGTCCCATTCCGTCCTTTAAGAAAATTCTGCTCCCCTGTATTTGTTCCAGGCTGGGGAATGCAATATCCGCAGGGGTGAACCAACGCCAGGGAAGAGCCAGGAAAGAGACCAGACGAAAGATGCCATCACTGGAAAATTGAATTGTTGACTGCCACCCGAAAGCCGTATCAAAAAAAAGAATCCTCAGTATCATGGCTATAAGCACGCCTATGTTGAACCCAAGACCAAACACCTGCAATCCGGTGAACACAGGCCACTGGAAAACGGGCCCGTAAACGCTCCGCCTGGAAAGGACCCTGGAGAATAGCGATGCTGCCTGATGGCGTTTTTCCGCAGGGATTAATCTGCTCATCTTCCGGCATTGCCTGATAATCAGGGAGGAGATGAGCGAAGGCATCAACCCCATGGACGGCCAGGGCTTCCCGGACAGGTTGCGGAACACCAGCACACCAAACAGGAACAACAGAAGAGCTATCTGGGACAGCACGGTTACACCCAGAAAATAGGACACGTTCAAGGGCTGGTTACCGGAATAGGTGAAAAAAGTGGCACAGATACCGGTACCAATAATCCATCCTGCCAGGCACAGGGCAACCCCTATGATTCGAGACGCCTGGACATAAACATCTCCGGGAGACATGGCCGGCAAAGAACTGTCCCCGGTCCATTGCTGTCTGAAATGATCCATCCACAGCCAAAGCACATTGCGCCGATAGGCCGTTTGGCTTTCCCCGTCCTTGGGGCCGGACCCGGCAGCGGTTAGGATGCTGTCCAGGAAAAGGCTCCGGTCCCTGCGGGCCAGGCTTTCCTCATCAATCGCATTGTCGGCCATGATCAGGGATTCCAGGTCCATGATGTCCGGCAGAGTCCAGATGTTCCTGGTTGAGGATTTTCTGAAGATCACGGATCAGCCTCACGGAAATCCAGTCAAGGGTTAACGGCGCAGTAAATCAGACGCCTATTTTTACAGGCTGGAAGCTGTTTCGTCAAGAACGGTTAGCACTATCGTTTACGGCAGCATGAAAAAAAACAATACGGACAGTATTTCAAGGGGCAATGCAAATGCAGTTTTTCAGGCCGTGGTATGGTTCCAACCTTGTTTCTACACGTCTTGTGCTTTACAAGCAAACCGATTGGCCGTATACTTGGCCCGTTTTTGGGACAATCATGACCGGGCTGAAAACCCGGGTTACGGACTGGGAGAAATTGGAATATGGCTGGCTATTCACCGGGGATAAGGGATAAACTTATTGGCATATTTATCCTGATCAAGGTTCTGCCCCTCATGGCCCTGGCCTGGTTTGCCTGGAATGAAATAGACCACCTGGCATCGACCCTGGAAAACCAGGTAGATACTCTGGCTGAAACCAATCAGGGTATTACCCGTCAAGTTGGGGAACTTGCGACCGAGAACTCCATCAAGGCCCTGGATCTCAAATCCAGGGAGTCCATTGAGAGACTGACCACGGATACGGCAAACATCCTGGCGGCATTTCTCAGGGACCGTGACCGGGACATCTCCTTTGCCGCAAGCTTGAAACCCGACCGGACAGTCTACCGGAATTTTCTCAACGCACATATAACAACACTTATAAACCATGGCCCCTGGGTTATGAGTCCCGACGGCACCCAGTGGATCCCCGGGTACAAGACTCAGGCCACTCCTGAACCGGAAGCCCGCAATCCCAGGAACCGGGACAACGAACAGGCCTTCCATTACAGACCGCCGGACCGGTACGGAAATAGTTCGGACACCCCCATGTACCTTGAGATGACCTTTGTGGATCTTACCGGCCAGGAACTGGTAAAATACACCACGGTCCCATGGATGGACCCCAGGTTGAACAACATAGCTGTCCGTGAAAACACCTGGTGCAAAGCCGAGACCTATTTCCAGGACCTCCGGAAACTCGGACCCGGGGAGATCTATGTTTCAGAGGTAATCGGACCTTACGTAAAAACCCAGATGATCGGCCCTTATACCCGGAAACGTGCCCAGGATATGGGGATTGACTTCAAGCCCGAAGAATCCGGATACGCCGGAAAGGAAAACCCGGTGGGAAAACGGTTCCAGGGTCTGATCCGGTGGGCGTCCCCGGTGGTCGAAAACAGCAGGATAACCGGCTATGTCACCCTGGCCCTGGACCACACCCATATCATGGAATTCACGGACCATGTTGTCCCTACTGCCGAGCGGTACTCGGACATCTCCGATGCAGGTTCCGGAAACTATGCCTTTATCTGGGACCACCAGGGAAAAAATATCTCCCACCCCAGGGACTACTTTATCACCGGATATGATCCGGAAACCGGCAAACCCGCTGTCCCGTGGTTGGACTCCCAGGTCTATGAAAAATGGGTGCTCAGTGCCCTTCCCATCTGGGATTTCCTTGATACAATCCCCCAGTTTGACGCCCAGTCCCTGGACAAACGGCCAGCCCCGGAACTGACCCGCCAGGGCATGGTGGGACTGGACTGCAGATACCTCAACTTTGCCCCCCAGTGTGACGGTTGGCTCAACCTGACTGAAAACGGCGGTTCTGGCTCCTTTGTGATTTTCTGGAGCGGACTGCTTAAACTGACGACGGCCGCGTCCATCCCCTACTATACGGGGCAGTACGGCCTTCATCCCAGAGGATTCGGATTCGTCACCATCGGTGCCAATGTGGAGGAATTTCACAAGGCTGCAGTTACCACGGCTGATGAGATAAAAGTCATTGAAACCAGCTACCTGTCCTCTTTGTCCCTCCATAAAGAGGCCAACAAATCCCTGATGAGCGCAACCCTCAGGAACACTTCGTCCCGGCTTGCCCTGTATACCCTGATCATGATTGCGGCCGTCATCGGCATCGCCGTAATCATGGCGTCCACCCTGACCACACGCATCACCACCATGATCCAGGGAATCCGGCGGTTCCAGAAAGGGGAAATAGCCCACCGCCTCACGGTGGCGACAACCGATGAAATGGGAGAGCTGGGAAAAGCCTTTAATCTCATGGCTGACGATATTCAACGTTCCCTCACAGAACTGAACACTTCCAAAGAGGAGCTGGAAAACAGCAACCAGGCACTTCAGACAGAAATTCAGGAACGCATCGGAATTCAGGAGCAGCTCCAACTGCACCAGAACCACCTGGAAGACCTGGTGAGCCTCAGGACCCGTGAGCTGGAAAACAAAATACGTGAACACCAGGCCACTGAAGCGGCTCTCAGAAAAAGTGAGGAAAAATTTGTAAAACTTTACATGCTCAGTCCTGTCTGGATTTGTCTGACCCGAATGGCTGACGGAAAATTCATCAATGTCAACCAGGCCTTTATCGACATCACCGGATTTTCCAGACAGGAGGCCGTGGGTTACACCATTAACGCCCTTAACATGTGGCTGGAACCTGCGGCCCGTTCCAGAGCCATCGCCCTGCTCAGGTCCCAGGGAAAGCTCTCCCTTCATGAAGAGCGTTTTCGTATGAAAAACAATGAGATAAGGGATTTTCTATGGTCCGCTTCCATGGTCGAGATAGACGGTGAAGACTGCGTACTCAATGTCCTCCAGGATATCACCCAACTCCGCCGGAACGAGCGGGAAATGAGCACGCTCAGGACCATGCTCCACAACATCATCCACTCGCTTCCCTCCATGATCATCGGTATCGATAATAACAACCGGATCACCCTGTGGAACACCGAAGCGGAAAAACAGACTGGCATCGGTCAGTACCAGGCCATGGGCAAGAGCGTCTATAATGTAATCCCCATTCTGTCCGGGTATGAAACCCTGATATCCGAGGCCATTGAAAAGGCACAGATCCGCCAGATCCAGAGGCATGAAGCAATTATCCGGGATGTGAAAGAATTTTTCGACATGATCATCTGCCCCCTGGACAGCCGACCGGCTACCGGGGCGGTTATCCGCCTAGACCGGATAACTGACAGGGTTCTCATGGAACAGCAGATGATCCAGTCCGAAAAAATGCAATCCATCGGGAGCCTGGCCGCAGGTATGGCCCATGAGATCAACAACCCCCTTGCCGGAATCATGCAGACGGCCCAGGTCATCCGCAACCGTATCCAGGAAGGGCTGCCCGCCAATGCAAAAGCAGCCCAGGACTGCGGCATAACGATGCAGGGACTGAAATCCTACATGGAACACCGGGAGATCTTCAGGATGATCGACGCCATCATGGCATCGGGCAAACGTGCCGCTGATATCGTTGACAACATGCTCTCCTTCAGCAGGAAAAGCGACTCCATTTTCGGGGTCCACGATATTTCCGCCTTACTGGACAAGACCATTGATATCATCCGAAACGATTACGATCTGAAAAAACGG
This sequence comes from Pseudomonadota bacterium, assembly GCA_043806875.1. Classification (GTDB taxonomy): domain Bacteria; phylum Desulfobacterota; class Desulfobacteria; order Desulfobacterales; family Desulfobacteraceae; genus JAZDGN01. Next base: position 52,812 of record JAZDGN010000005.1, on the reverse strand, counting down.
TTTGATTTCAGGAATATAACCATTATCAAAGAATATGAAACAACCGGCCTGGAAGCATTCTGTGACCCGGGCAAAATCCAGCAGGTCTTTTTCAATATCCTGAAAAACGGAGCCCAGGCCATGATCGATTACCATAAAGGCCCGGACCAGTCCAATTTTATCCTCCGTATTTACCCTGAACCAGACAGGGTGTGTGTATCCATCCAGGATAACGGTCCCGGGATGCCCCCTGAGATAAAGGGCCGGATTTTCGAACCGTTCTTTACCACCAAGCCCGTAGGCGTGGGAACCGGTCTCGGACTCTATGTCTCCTATTTCATCGTTGTTGAGGATCACAAAGGTGCCATTGCTGTTGAATCAGCCCCTGGCAATGGCACCACCTTCACCATTAAACTGCCCATTCATTACGCATAAAGGTATTTTCAAAAATATCATGACTGACACACTCAATATTGCATCCTGGCTGAAACAGAGCAAAGAGCGATTTCCCTACAAACGAGCCGTTGTTGTTCCTGCTTCCAGGGATAAAAACGGACGGGTTCTTTACAGCCACCTGACCTTTGCCCAACTGGACGCCGAATCCGACGCCCTTGCTTTTGGACTGAACAAAATCGGCATCAATAAGGGAACCCGGACCATTCTCATGGTAAAACCGGGCCTGAACTTTTTCTGCCTGACCTTTGCCCTGTTCAAGGTCGGTGCCGTACCGGTAATGGTTGATCCCGGCATGGGTATCAACCGGATGCTTTCCTGTTTCCAGGAAGGACGGCCCGAAGCTTTTATCGGCATCGAAAAAGCCCATGTTCTCAGAAGCCTGAAACGCAGTTTCTTCAGCAGCGTAAAAATCTGGGTAACCGTCGGCAGACGATGGTTCTGGGGGGGTTTTACCCTGGATCAGCTGCGCCTCCCCTCGGCAACCCCCTTTCCAGTAGCCGGAACCAGAGCCCAGGACATGGCTGCCATCCTGTTCACAACAGGCAGTACAGGCCCTGCCAAAGGTGTGGTCTACACTCACGGTACATTCCATGCTCAGCTCTGCCAGATACGGGATCACTTTAACATCGGGCCCGACGAGATAGACCTTCCCACTTTCCCCCTGTTTGCCCTGTTTGATCCGGCCCTGGGCATGACAGCCGTCATTCCGGACATGGATCCGACCCGGCCTGCCCAGGTTAATCCCGAACGTATCATTGAAGCCATTGAAAACCAGGGTGTAACCAACATGTTCGCCTCCCCTGCCCTGCTTAACCGTGTGGGTGGCTACGGCAAAACCCGGGGCGTCAAGCTGCCGTCCCTGAAACGTGTGGTTTCCGCTGGAGCGCCCGTAACTCCTTCAAATATCGAACAGTTTTCAACCATGCTCTCCCAGGAGGCAGAAATCCACACCCCTTACGGGGCCACGGAAGCTGTTCCCATTATATCCATCGGTTCCAGGGAAATCCTGGCTGAAACCCGGAAACTCAGCGAACAGGGATTCGGCATGTGCGTCGGGCGCCCCATCGGCGACACCCGCCTAGAACTCATCCCCATTTCCGACGAACCCGTCACCCAATGGTCCGAGAACACTGTCATGGGCGATAACGATGTGGGAGAGATTGTTGTTTCTGCACCCCTGGTCACAACACGGTACTTTGAAAATCCCAGGGCAGATCTGGCTGCAAAGATAACAGACAGCGACGGAAGGGTATGGCACCGCATGGGCGATCTGGCCTGGCGTGATTCCAAGGGCAGATACTGGTTCTGCGGCCGGAAAAGCCACCGGGTTGTTACCCGTACCCAGACCCTGTTCACCATACCGTGCGAGGCCATTTTCAACAATCACAAAAGCGTGTTCAGGAGCGCCCTCGTGGGCGTCGGCCCTGCCGGCGATCAAACCCCTGTCATCTGCATTGAACTGTCTGAGCCGGTTAAACAGAAAACCCAATTCATCCGTGAACTTCTGGACATGGCCATGAATCACGACCACACCAGGTGCATAGAACATGTGCTCATCCACCCTTCTTTTCCGGTGGACATCCGTCACAACTCCAAAATCTTCAGGGAACAGCTGGCTGTCTGGGCAGGCAAGACCCTTAAACTGTAACCTAAATCCTGCAGCAAGGATCAATCAATCCGGCAAAAGGTCGTAAAAGTAGAGCATGGCATCGGATCGGGTCACTATTCCGATGATTTTATCGTTTTCCACCACAGGAATCCTGCCGATGTCATGACGTATCATGAGGCGTGCAGCGTCAATGGCACTTTTTTCCGAAGTGATTGAAATCACGTTCCGGCTCATGAAGGCCTTGACCGGTGACTGCATGTGGTTGGTTTTCCGGATTTTCCTGAAATCCCTCCGGGAAATGATGCCCACGATTTTTTCATCCTTGCCCACCACAGGAAGTCCGGTGCACCCCATCTCACGCAATATCATGGCAACCTCCTCAATGGGGGTGTCTTCATCCACGGTAACAACCGGATAGGACATGATATCGCTGAGCCTGACTGATGTCTGCTGGTTGCCCTGGACCATCTCAATGATCATCTCTTCTACCACGTCAGGGTTGACGGCTTTGAGCAGGGCGGATCCGGCCCCGGGATGACCTCCGCCGCCCATGCTGCGCATGATCTGACCGATGTTCAGTTCATCCAGGTTGCTCCTGCCGATAACCATGCAGCGGTTACGTTCCACATCCCTGAAGATACCAAAGGCTGCATCCACATTGACGATGTCACGGTACATCTGGATGACCATGGACAGGTTCCTCACGTGGCCGTCAACATCCATCTTGGAGATGCTGATGCTGTACCCCTGAATTTCAGACCGGGTTGCGTTCTGGATCATGTAGAACAGGATATCCTTCTGCTTCTTGCCGTAAGCCTGGCGAAGGAACGTGGACAGGATATACAGATCAGCCTTTCTCTCCAGAAGATAAGCTGCAGCCCTGGCATCCTCGGGAAGGGTTGAGGTAAAAGTCAGGTTACCCGTATCCTCGTAAAGCCCCATGAGGAACAGGGTTGCCTGGATGGGGGTGATTAGCTTGCGCTGTCTTTCCAGCTCACGGACAATGAGGGTGATGGTTGCCCCTGTTTCTTCCCGCACTGCGTTATCGGTAACGATATCACTGGCCACATGATGGTCCCAGAGAATGATCTCCAGGCCCTTCCTGTCTTCCAGCTCCTTCATTCCCTCAAGCCGGTTCCAGGAGTTGGTGTCGACAACAATCAAGGTTTTCACCTGGCTCAGATCCACTTCTCCCACGGAATAAAAATTGAACAGATCCTTGTGGATGGACAAGAATGCCTTCAGGTTTTCATTGACCGTGCCCGGCAGAACCGGGAGAGCATCCGGATAGACCAGGTTTGCTGCAACCAGGGAAGCCAAGGCATCAAAATCGGTTCCTTTGTGTGTGGCGATGATCTTCATGTTTCGTCTGTTCCCCCTGATGGGTCAGAACCAGGTTTAAGGCGTTCGATGAGTGGACGTTTTTCCATGTACTCCAGTGCAGGCGGCGGCTCCTTCCCATGGCGGATATATTCGAGCTGAAGCTCGTATTTACGAATTTCCACCTGGACATCCATGCTCTTTTTAGCGAGTTGATATTTCATGTGCATGAACCAGGCAAACAGGATAAAAGCTGCGCTGAACCCGGTTATGAAAACCCATTTGAACTGGATGATGGTTTCAATACCGGCCCTGGCAAGAAAGGTAAGAATATTTGGAAGTGCCCAATACAGAAACACCGCTGCAAAAACCAGGAAACCCAGGATAAAGATATTGAACCGGCTTATCCTGCGGATTAAGGATTCCACAGGTGTTCCAGGGACGGGTTCCGGGTCGGACTTCTGGGACATATCCGATTCTCCGGCCCCGGGATTTCCCAGGAGGAACACCATGACAGCCTTGAGAATAAAACCCAGGAGCAGGACCAGACCCACCGGGATACCCACTGCAGCGGTGAACCATGCCCTGAAAGGGAATTCCACCTCTTTGGTATCCAGCTTCACCTTGTATTTTTCAAAAGGCCCGAATGTGTTTTCAAAGTAATACCGGTTGAAATTGGTCATGGTGGACCCCTTGACCTCGTAGATCACCTTGCCGGAATCGTCCAGGACCTGCATCCAGGTCTGTCGCCCGGACTTCATGGCGGCAAGGGCAAAAATTTCAACCTCGATGAGGAAAAAACCTATAATGATGATAACCAGCAGGGTCTTGTGCTCTCTCAAAATTTCCTGCCATCGTGAATTACCCATGAACGCTTATTTCCCTTTACAAAAATAATTATACGGCCAGGCAACTATAATCAACCTTTGATCAAACATCAACGACTAATCGAATAGCTGTACAGTTGCATAGTTTTTTATTTACCAAAGTAATCAACAGTGATATAGAAAAAGTTTTTATTCTCACTGGAATCAGGAGTTTTACCACCATGGACAAACTGATCATCACTGTTCTCGGCAAGGACAGGCCCGGGATCATTGCCACCGTGTCCAAGAGCCTCTACAACCTTGACTGCAATCTTGAAAATGTCAACCAGATGATCCTGCAGAATGAATTTGCAGGGTTCTTCATCGTCGAGCATCCTCCGGAATTCACGGTTGATACCCTGAAGGAGTCCCTGACCAGGGAACTTTCCGGAACAGGACTGAAAATCCACTGTGACCGTCTGGATGTTAACGGCAACGGAGCATCTGTGCCTCAGGGAGAGACCTTTCTCATCACAACCATCGGTCCTGATCAAAAAGGACTTGTGTCCCGGCTTACGGAAATCATTGCCAGGTACAGGGTCAATGTCACCAACCTCAAGGCTGTGTTCAAGGGCGGGAAAGATCCCATGCGCAACGTCATGAGCTATGAGGTGCTGATCACCCCGGAAACCGACCAGGCCGGACTGTTTGCCGACCTGCGGGAAAAGGCCAGAGAGCTTAACCTGGACATCAGCATCCAGCATAAGAACATATTTCAGACCATCAACAAAATCTAACACAGGAAATAATCATGTTTGATGAACAGGAGATTCTCTCCACCATTGAAATGGTGAAAAACGAACATCTGGACGTCCGTGCGGTCACACTGGGAATCAATCTGTTTGATTGTGTCAGCCACGACCTTGAAACATTCAAAGAAAAAATCCGGTCCAAAATCCTTTTCAAGGCAGCCGACCTGGTAAGGGTCTGTGATCTTGTGGGGGACAAATACGGGATCCAGGTGGTGAACAAACGGATTTCCATCAGCCCCATCGCCCTTGTGGGCGCCCCGTTTTCAGCCAGCGGGATGGTGGAGATCGCCCACACCCTCAACAACGTTGCCAGGGAAGTCAACATTGATTTTCTGGGCGGATTTTCAGCCCTTGTGGAAAAGGGGATCGCCGTGGGTGACCGGTCCCTGATAGACGCCCTGCCCCATGCCCTTTCCGAAACCCAACGGATATGTGCATCGGTCAATGTGGCGACAACCCGGTCCGGGATCAACATGGACGCGGTCCTGGACATGTCCAGGACCATAAAGAAGGCGGCAGCCCTGTCAGCCCAAGATGACGGACTGGCCTGTGCAAAGCTGTGCATCTTTGCCAATATCCCCCAGGACATGCCGTTCATGGCAGGCGCCTACCTGGGCGTGGGCGTGGGGGATTCTGTCATCAACGTGGGGGTCAGCGGCCCCGGCGTTGTAAAAAAAGCCATTGAGAGAGCCCTTGAAACCAATCCCGGCCTGACCCTGGGCCGTATTGCGGAAATCATCAAAAATACGGCCTGCAAGGTAACCCGCGTAGGGGAACTCATCGGCAGGGAAGTGGCCGACCTGCTCAAGACCCGTTTCGGGGTTGTTGACTTGTCCCTGGCACCCACGCCAACGGTGGGAGACAGCATCGGTGAAATATTCCAGACACTGGGCCTGACCAGCATCGGGGTTCCCGGTTCCACCGCAGCCCTGGCCATGCTCAATGATGCCGTGAAAAAAGGCGGTGCCTTTGCCAGTTCCCATGTCGGCGGACTCAGCGGCGCTTTTATTCCGGTGTGCGAGGACCTGAACATTGCCGAAGCCGCACACAAGGGGTACCTGACCATTGAAAAACTGGAGGCCATGACCTGTGTCTGCTCCGTGGGCCTTGACATGGTTCCGGTGCCCGGAGACATCTCCGAGGAAACCCTGGCCGGCATCATTGCCGACGAAATGGCCATCGGCATGATCAACAACAAGACAACCGCAACCCGGATTATTCCTGTTCCAGGAAAAAAGGCCGGAGACAAGGTGTATTTCGGAGGGCTGCTGGGCGAGGCAAGGATCATGGCGGTTCCCCATGCCACCAACAGGGATTGTTTTGTCACCCGTGGCGGACGCATCCCCGCCCCCATACACAGCCTCAAGAACTGATATCCAGGAGCCAGCGGGTTTATCCATGAACTCTGATTCCCAGGCCCAGGGCCGGTTTAATTTCAGACTGATCCTGGTCCTGACCCTGGTCCACTTCACCGGCGACTTTTACAGTTCATTTACCAACCCGCTGCTTCCTGTTTTTGTGGGCAAGCTCTCCCTGTCCCTGGCCCAGGTCGGGATCCTTACCGGGACCATCCGGATCCTGGCCTTTATCGTTCAGCCTTGTGTGGGTTACCTGGCAGACCAGTACCAGACCAGGGCATTTATCCTGGCAGGGCTTGTATCCACCGTTGTATTTCTTCCCCTGTCAGGCCTGGCGTCAGGTTTTCTTCCCCTTCTTGGATTTCTTGCAGCCGGGTCCATCGGGTCGTCCATGTTTCACCCATCCGTAACCGGCATGGTTCCCCTGTACTCGGGCTCCCGCAAGGGGCTGTGCCTGTCCGTTTTCAACACCGGCGGGACCATGGCTTTTGCCCTGGGCCCGGTATTCATCGCCTGGTTCGTCGCCAGGTACGGTCTTGAAGCCATGCCGGTAACCATGGTCCTGGGCCTGGCCTGCATTGCCGTATGCCTGTATGCCATCCCAATGCCCGTGAGCGAAGGGTTCAAGAGCACGGGGTTCGTAGGGTCCATCAAGCACTCCATCGGAGATGTGTGGCGCCCCATCAGCCTGATCTGGATTGTCATGGTCCTGAGAGCGGTCACGGGCCAGTCCTTCATGACCTTCATGCCCATCTGGCTTGCCCGAAAAGGTTATTCCCTGATTTCAGTGGGATATATCGTGTCCCTGTTCATCCTTGGGGGAACCCTGAGCGGACTTACTGCAGGCTACCTGTCGGACCGTATCGGATACAAGAAAATTTTCATGGCAGCCCATGCTCTCATGGCGCCGGCCCTGATTCTATACCTTGTCCTTCCCGGCCAGTGGGTGTATGCAGGGGCGTTCATGGCCGGATTCTTTGCCCTGGCCACCCTGCCCCTGGGGGTTGGAATGGCCCAGATCCTGGCACCTCGGGGCCGCTCCATGGTATCCAGCCTGATGATGGGCCTGGCCTACGGTCTGGGCGGGATCACCTCACCCGTTGTGGGATACTTTTCGGACAGGTTCTCCATAGACACCACCCTCATGGGAATCACGGTAATCCCGGTAATCACCCTGTTCATCATCGCCAAATTCCCGGATATCCGTTCCACGGACTCCTGATAGTCAAACTGCAGCCTTTCTTCTGCTTTTCCGATAAGTATGCACCGAATCGAGTGAATACAGGGCCAGGGCGATCCATATCATGACAAAGGTGGCCAGCCGCTCCATGGAAAATGCTTCCCTGTAAACGAATACGGCCAGCATGAAGGTGCAGCTCGGTGCGATATACTGCATGAACCCCACGGTTGCCAGGGTTGTCCTGCGCGATCCGATGATAAAGAACAGCAAAGGCAGGGCCGTGACAAGACTGGTCCCCACCAGCAGGAGATCGGTGGTCAACCCAACATGCCCCATGGCCCCCCGGCCATGGGTATACTGCCATGCCAGGTAACCGCCGGCAGGGACGGTCAAGAGCAGGGTCTCAACACAGAGTCCGGTCAGGGAGGATATGGCGATGAGCTTGTGGCAGAGTCCGTAGAATCCAAAGGAAAAGGCCAGGGCCAGGGCGATCCACGGGAACTGCCCCAGACCCAGGGCATAGTAGAGAACGCCTCCCCCGGCAATGCACAGGGCGATGAGTTGGAGGCGCCTGAGCCGTTCCTTCAGGAAAATCATGCCAAGGAGCACCATAATCAGGGGATTGATATAATAACCCAAAGAGGTCTGGAGGACCTGGCCATGGTTGATGGCCCAGATAAACAGGAACCAGTTAAAGGCCAGAACCAGGGTCGTGCCTGTGAGTATCCCGAGGGTAACCGGACTTTTGAAAACAGTGATCAGTTCATTGAAGCTTCCCTGGACCAGGACAATGGCCAGAAGGAAAACCAGGGACCATACGGTCCTGTGCAGGAGAAGCTCAAAGGATGGAACATGGGCAAGGCTTTTCCAGTAAACAGGGCTTCCTCCCCAGATGAGAAAGGCCGGCAACAGGAGCAGTACTCCCTGCACAGACCTGGATGAACCGCCTCCTGAGACAATGGTCATCAGATTCCCTCCTGAATGGAACCCACATTCCCGGCGTTTGATTGTTCCTGGAACCCGCCTACATGACAGGCTATCATGGAGCGGACCATGGATTCGGTTTTGGAAACCCATTTAAAGGAGAAAAACAAACCGAAGGCAATAAGGATATCCATCTGGGACTGGTGATTGGATACAATGATGTACTGGCTGTTCCAATCCAGCTTTTGCCGTCCCTGAATCTTCACGGTGCAGCCAGGCAGGACCCAGAGATAAACCATGGCCCAGAAGGATGAAAACAGGTGCAGGATGACCAGGCGGGGGTCGAAAAACCGGGTCACCAGGAAAATCCCCAGGGCAATGATAAAAAATACACAGGAAGACACTGCAAAAAATACCAGGAAACCCGCCGAAAAAATTTTATTTACCATATTCGGATAGATCCATCCTTGTCCTGTCCGGTCAACCTGGGCAGAAGCGTTCTTCTTTAAAAATCCGGTTTCAAAAAAACCGTTTGTTTCCTTGACCTGCAGGTACTGAACAGATAGAGTCACCGGAGGAATTCCGTTGACTGAACAGTAACTCTGTGCCGGGGATCCAATGCCATTACCTATGAAACAGGTTCATGCGATTGTCAATCCTGTTCTGGTAAATCGTTAACTTTTAATCTCTGTTCACTCGGTTTTCAGGAGCAGGAGGGAAAATGGAACAGCTTGAGTATGACTATGTGGTTGTTGGATCCGGGTTCGGCGGTAGCGTTGCCGCCATGAGGCTTTCCCAGAAGGGCTACAGGGTGGCCGTCATCGAGTCAGGGAAGCGATGGCGGGCCCAGGATTTCGCCCCCAGCAACTGGAACCTCAGGAAGTTTCTCTGGATGCCGGATATCGGGCTTTACGGTTTTCACCGGATGAATGTTCTCAAGGATGTGTTTATCCTGGGCGGTGCCGGGGTCGGCGGCGGGAGTATCAACTATGCCAACACCCTGTACGTTCCACCCGATTCCTTTTTTGAAAAGGAATCGGTCAAAGCCCTGGGAGGAAAGGAGGACCTCCAGCCCTACTACTCCCTGGCCAAAAAAATGCTGGGTGTGACCCAGAATCCCCACCTCACACCCCAGGACCATCTCCTGAAAGAGACCGTGGCTGAATACGGACGGGACCACACTTTTACAGAAACCCCGGTAGGCGTCTATTTCGGAAAACAGGGCACCCGGGTTCCGGACCCGTATTTTTTCGGTGAAGGACCGGACCGGACCGGATGCGAACTCTGCGGCGCCTGCATGACCGGATGCCGCAAGGACGCAAAAAACACCCTTGACAAGAACTATCTTTTCTTTGCCGAAAAATTCGGGGCTGCTATCATCCCGGAGAACCGGGTTATGGATATCGTTCCCCTGTCCGAAGACGGTTCAAAGGGGTATCGGATAAAAACCAGAAAAACCACAGGATCTTTGGGCGGATTTCGGGGGAAAACCATTACGGCCCAAGGAGTTGTTTTGTCCGCAGGGACCCTGGGGACCCTGTCCCTGCTCATGAAACTCAAGGAAAACAACCGTCTTCCAAGACTGTCCGACGCCCTTGGGAAAAAGGTGAGGACCAACAGCGAAGCCCTTATTGGGGTTGAATCCAGGAACAAGGACGATGATTTCTCCCGTGGCGTCGCCATCACGTCAAGTGTTTTTGTGGACGATAACACCCATATTGAACCGGTCAGGTATGCAGAGGGTAACGATGCCATGTCCCTGATGATCACCCTCCCGCCTGATGAGAAAGGATCCCTTCCCCGCCCGCTGAGGCTCCTGAAGAAACTGCTTGCCAACCCCGGGGATCTGTTAAGCATTCTTAATCCAGTGGGCTGGGCCAAACGGACCATCATCCTCCTTGTCATGCAGACCCACGACAACTATATCAACATCTTCAGACAACGCCGCATATTGTGGCCTTTTGGGAAATCGCTCACTTCCTGCCAGGCAACCGACAAAAAAAATCCTGTTCACATTCCCATTGCCTATGATTTTGCCAGGAGGCTTGGTAAACGGATGAACGGTATTGTGGGAACAACTTTCCTGGAAGCGGCAGCCAGCATACCCATGACTGCCCACATCATGGGGGGGTGCGCTTTTTCAGGACCCGACGGGGTCATTGACGAGCGGAACAGGGTCAGGGGGTACCAGAACATGCTGATTTCCGACGGCTCCCAGATTCCGGAAAACCTGGGGGTTAACCCGTCCCTGTCCATAACAGCCCTGTCGGAAAGGGCCTTGTCCTTTATCCCGCCCAAACCCGGCAGGACAATCCAGTATCTGAAGGCTGAAAAGCATTGGGGTCTTGCCAAGTTCCTGACCCGGGAGCCCCAGGACTTCTTGAAAAAGACAAATGACCCTGACTCATGACCTGGAGTTCACCTGCCTGAAATATTAACGATAAGTGATAACCTATCTTGACGGGCAGCTGTTTTTTCTATATATGATCACATAATTGTTAATTTCAACAAAATTGATGAATGGCATTCATTCCTGCCATAAATGAAGAAGGAATTTCAGGCACTCAGAAAAATTAATTGTTCGGGCCGAAACATTTTAAAAAAAGCAACAACCCATGAAATCAACAAGGCCTGTGACCGGCGTAGAAACTTTATTTACCTGAAATAAGGAGCACTTTTTTTATGCGTTTTCTTGAAAAATTTGTCCATATTATTGACAGCCTGAGTGAAAAAATCGGGCATATGGTCGGGTGGATGACAACTTTAATGGTCCTTGTCGTATTTTATGATACTGTAATGAGGTATGCCTTCAATATGGGAAATGTAGCCCTGCAGGAACTGGAATGGCATCTTTTTGCCATTGTATTCTTAATTGGAGCTGCGTATACCCTGAAAGACGATGGGCATGTCCGCGTAGATATCCTCTATGTCAATCTATCGAAAAAAACCAAAGCCTGGATTGACTTTCTCGGTGTTTTTGCTTTTCTTATCCCCTTTTCCGTGATGGTCATTATCTCCACCAAGGGGTTTATCATGAATTCCTGGGCGGTCCGGGAAATCTCCCCCGATCCCGGAGGCCTGCCTGCCTACTATATTATAAAATCCATGATTCCTTTAGGGTTTCTCCTTCTTATTGTACAGGGATTATCAGAAGCTGCAAAAAAATTTATGATCATCATGGGATACAAACGACAGGGGGATAAATTATAATGGATGTTTTCACCGAATTTCTACCCCTGATCATGTTTGCTGTTGTTTTTGCGCTATTGCTTTTGGGCTTTCCGGTTGCCTTTACCATTGGCGGAGTTGCCATGATGTTCGGTCTTTATGGTTTTGGCCTGGAGTTCTTTGACCTCTTGCCCTTGAGAATCTGGGGGACCATGACCAACTTTTCCCTTATGGCCGTTCCCTTATTTATTTACATGGGGGTCATGCTGGAAAAATCAGGCCTGGCTGAAGAACTGCTGGAAGCCATGGCCCTTGTTTTCGGCCGGATCAAGGGCGGACTTGCGGTTTCCGTTGTTTTTGTAGGCGCACTCATGGGGGCTTCCACCGGCATTGTCGGGGCCACCGTTGTTACCATGGGGCTGCTCTCCGTGCCCACCATGCTTCGAAACCGGTACAGCAAAAGCCTGACCACAGGAACGGTTGCGGCTTCCGGAACATTGGGGCAGATCATCCCGCCCAGTATTGTCCTTGTTCTGCTGGGGGAGATTATGAATGTTTCGGTTGGTGAACTGTTTCTCGCTGCCATCATTCCGGGATTAATCCTTGTGGCGTTGTATATGATCTATATCTTTATTATCGCCCAGATAAAACCGGAATGGGCCCCCCCCATTGATCAGGAAATCCTTGATGCCATGACACGACAGGAGCTTTTGAAAAAAGTCTTCAAAGCGCTTATCCCGCCCCTGGCACTTATGATTGCTGTGTTGGGCTCCATTTTCGCCGGAATCGCATCTCCCACAGAAGCAGCATCTGTCGGTGCCATCGGCGCAACCCTTTTAACAGCCATGCACAAAAGATTCAATTATCAGATTGTAAAAGATGTCATGAACACGACCACCAAACTGACCTGCATGGTGTTTATCATCCTGGTGGGGGCATCCACCCTAGGCCTTGTTTTCAGGGGCCTGAACGGCGATGCGCTGGTCAGAGGTCTGATTTTAAGCCTGCCTTTTGGAAAATGGGGAATTCTCTTTATTGTCATGTCCATTATCTTCGTTGCCGGATTTTTCCTTGATTTTATTGAGATTACCTTTATCCATGTCCCGGTTCTGGCACCGATCATGATTCACCTGGGCGTAGATCCCGTGTGGCTGGCAATCCTTATTGCCGTCAACCTTCAGACCTCGTTTCTGACACCGCCTTTCGGGTTTTCTCTTTTTTACCTGAAGGGAGTCACCCCGCCTGAAATTTCAACCATGGACATTTATAAAGGGATCATCCCGTTTGTCATTATCCAGATTATCACACTTTTTATTATCTGCCTGATACCCGAGTCGGTCACCTGGTTGCCCAGAATTCTTTCCTAGAATATCCCTATCCTTTAAAAGGCAAAAGGGGCCGGAAAGATTTTCCGGCCCCTTTTATTTGGAACGCTTATTCTAAATATCTTTCAGCTGCTGGTAAGGTTCTTCCGTAATTAAATTCCATGCATGAATATTTTTCTCAAACGCGAGGAAGGCATCATAAACCTTTTTACTCGCAGGATCGGAAGCGGCCAGTTCTTCCAACACCTCCTGGGATAATTTTCTGAGCTCTTTGATAACGGGTTTCGGGAATTCCTTGAGCTGAACTTTATGAACATCGATCAGTTCTCTTAATGCGGCATTATTCTTTGCTTCAAATTCAGACAACATCCATATATTGCTCTTGAAAACAGCAGCTTCAACAATAGCCTTAAGGTCATCCGGCAGTGAATTCCATGCATCTTTGTTTACCATTAATTCAAAAGCCGTTCCAAGTTCATGCCAACCCGGATAATAATAATATTTTGCTGCTTTGTAAAAGCCCAATTTCAGATCGTGATAAGGACCAACCCATTCAGTTGCATCAATAACCCCCCTCTCAAGGTTGGTATAGATATCACCGCCGGCCATGAGAATAGCGCTCCCGCCTGCCTTTGCAAGAACTTTGCCCCCCAGACCCGGAATCCTCATTTTAAGACCCTTGAAGTCCTCCATGGAGTTAATTTCTTTGTTGAACCACCCTCCCATCTGAACGCCGGTATTTCCTGCGAGGAATGGTTTTATATTGAATTTTGAATAGATCTCTTCCCAGAGTTCCATTCCACCACCTGATAAGATCCATGCATTGATGGACTGGGCATTGAATCCAAAGGGTACTGCAGCAAAAAACTGGGCAGCCGGAACTTTTCCTGCCCAGTAATAAGAAGCGGAATGGCCCATTTGAACGGTTCCCTGACTTACGGCATCAAACGCCCCCATGGCTGGCACAAGCTCACCGCCGGCATAAACAGTGATCTTCAATCTCCCGCCACTCATTTCATCTATCCATTGTGCAATTTTATCTGCGCTTTCACCCAGCATCGGAAAATGGGGTGGCCAGGTGGTAACCATTTTCCACTGAATCGGTTTCGCAGCCATGGCAGGGGCTGCGGAAACGGCTGCACCAGCTCCAACGGCCAGAGCACCAACACCAACCTTTTTGATAAATTGACGTCTTTCCACTGATGATCTCCTTCTTGTCTGTTGATTAACCATAACAAATACAGAAACTCAGAATTCCGTTGACCATTTCCATATTTACCCTTAAATTTTCATGAACGGTTTGACCGTCAGGCCCCGACCGGCCAATGTTTATGACTTATCGCTTAACACCGGGAAAATCAAGCGAAACATGAAATTTTATGAATGAAATTTTTTTTATTAATCAACCGGTATCACTTTTGATGATTCCCGCATGAACAGGTCTTCCCCGCATCATAATAAGGGTAAGGGAGACCTATTGCCCTGTCACACTGGTTTAGTTGACCGAAATTCTCCCGGTAACCCCGCTGACGATAATTGTCCTGGTCTGCTTGCCTGCACCCAATCTGTTGAAGCAAGGGTGTTGTTTTCTGATGGATGAACGCTATCACGAAATTGATCATTGGTCCATACCTTAGCGTTATGCAGAAGGCAAATACCGTCACTTCATCGAGGTTCGCTCAGGATTGTGTTCCTGACAAAGGTTTTTAATTGTCCTTTCGTTAAAAAAGGGCAGCATTGCGGTTGAGGATATGGTATGGTCCTTTTCCAAAAAACCTCTGTCCCCATGTCAGGATTAGATTCTCCTGGAAAGGATGGGCTCAGGGGAAATATCAGACACTGCAGGAGCCGATCATCGTGAACAGACCCGTCGACACAGACAGGTCAATGGCATATATATTTCTGACCATGGCGGTTTTCAGCTGGGCCATCAATACTGTGCTTGCCAGAGGGCTTGTCCTGTCCATCCCTCCCATGACCCTGTCTTTTTTCCGGTGGCTCATCGCCCTGATGATCATCCTGCCCCTTGGTTACCCCAGGCTGATGGCTGAAAGAGACATTATCCGGAAACATTTCGGGAAGCTCCTTGTCCTGTCCATATTCAGCATCTCAACCTACAACACCATCATCTATCTGGGGGCCCACTACACCACGGCGACCAACATGACCTTTGTAATCGCCACCACCCCGGCCATTACATTTTTCCTGTCCAGGATCATCCTGGGTGAAAAGGCCGGCATCATTAAAACAGCTGGAATGATCATGGCCCTGTGCGGCATGATGGTCATCGTATTCAAGGGGAATATGAACAATGTCCTGTCCTTTACCTTTAACGGCGGCGATATCCTGACGCTGATCTCGGTAATCTGCTGGGCCGTCTATTCCGTTCTGTTCAAGCACTTTAAAATCAGGATGGATCCCCTTGCTTTTCTGACCTGTATCATTGTCCTGGGGCTCCCGTTCATCGTGCCGTTCTATGCCTGGGAAGCTGCCGTTGTGGGCGGATTCGCCCTTACCGGGAAAACCGTTTCAGCACTGCTCTTCATGGGACTGTTCCCGTCCATTGTCTCCTACCTGTGCTGGAATGAAGGCGTGAAGCGTTCCGGCCCCAATACAGCATCGGTGTTCATGTATCTGCTTCCGGTGATCGGGTCGGCCATTGCCTGGTTCTTCCTGGGCGAAAGCCTGTACCTGTATCACATTGCCGGGGGGGCTGGGATTCTCGCAGGACTCATCCTTGCCGTATACCGGAGATAGGAGATACGGGGTGTCAATAGGGTGTAAGGCTCTCCCACCCGGTTTCCGTGACCAGTATGGTCTGCTCGAACTGGGCGGACAGGGACCCGTCATTGGTCACCGCGGTCCAGTTGTCTTCCAGGATGTGCAGGTGCCGTTTGCCCAGGTTGATCATGGGCTCGATGGTAAATACCATGCCCGGCACAAGGATGATACCCCGGCCTTTCTGTCCGAAGTGAAGAATCTGGGGCTGTTCATGGAATTTCAGCCCCACCCCGTGACCCACGAATTCCCGGACAACGGAGCACCCCTGGGACTCGGCAAAGCTCTGGATCTCCCAGCCGATATCACCGAGACGGTTTCCGGGCTTGACCGCATCCATGGAGCGGCGGAGGCATTCCAGGGCTACGGAGACTATCTTTTCCCCGTCAGGCGTTGGCTTTCCCACAAAAAAAGTTTTGCTTGCATCGGCGTAGTAGCCGTCCATGATCGGGGTGATGTCCACGTTAACGATGTCACCCTCGGCCAGGGCCAACTGCCCGGGGATGCCGTGGCAGATCACTTCGTTTACGGATACGCAAACGCTTTTGGGAAACCCCCGGTAGTTCAGCGGTGCCGGAACTGCACCGGCACGGATGGTCTCCTCATGGACAAGGGTGTTGATCTCTTCGGTCCGAAGTCCCGGCCTGATCATGGCCTCCACCTTGTCCATGATATCCAGGAGCAGTTTCCCGGATCTGCGGATCCCTTCAATCTCGTGGGGTTCCTTGAGGATGATGTCAAACTGGCGCTTGTAGGTTTCCTTGAGACTCATGATTGGTTTCTTATTCATGCAGCACTTTTTGTATTTTTTCCCGCTGCCGCAGGGGCACAGCGCATTTTTCCCTATCTTGGCTTCTTTTTCCTGGTTTTTCATAACCCTTGTCATCCCCCCTGGTGCATGTGTCCCCATACGGAATGGGGATAGGCATGCTCCACCATGATGTTCCTTATCTCACCCGGTGCAACATCCCTGGCACAAAAATGAACTATTTTTGCGGATTCGGTTCTTCCTGTCATCTGGGTGCCATCCATGTTATCGTTTTCCAGACCGTTTCTCTTTTTCTGGCTCATCCCTTCGACCAATACAGGCACAACACAGCCGACCAGCGCCTGGTTTTTTTTCTGGGTAACCGCCTCCTGGAAATCCAGGAGCTGGTTGAGTCTGGCCATTTTCTCCTCCTCGGGCACAGGACCATCAAACCTGGCTGCCGGCGCATTGGGCCGGTCAGAATAGGCAAAAGCAAACAACCCGTCGAATTCTACCTGCCGGACCAGATCCATGGTATCTTTGAAATCCTCGGGTGACTCCGAGGGAAATCCCACGATCATGTCCGAGCTCAGGGCAATTTCCGGGCAGGCAGCTCTGAGCCGCCCGATCCGGTCCAGGTAATCTTCCCGGGTGTACCCCCTGTTCATCTTTTTCAATATGCGGTTGGAGCCGGACTGAACAGGAAGGTGCAGATGGTTGCAGACCTTGCCAAGATCCCGGATGGCCAAAATCAGATCATCGGAAAGGTCCTTGGGATGGGAGGTGGCAAACCGTATTCGCAAAATCCCTGGAATTGCTGAAATTTTTTCAAGGAGCTGTGGAAACGAACAAATGCCTTCTTTCCTGCCATAGGAATTGACGTTCTGACCCAGGAGGGTCACCTCCCTTACACCGGCCCGGGCGAGCAACCCGATCTCTTCCAGGATGCTTTCCGGGGTCCTGCTCCTCTCCCGGCCCCGGACATGGGGCACAACGCAGTAGGTGCAGAAGTTGTCGCACCCCTGCATAATGGTAACAAAACGGCAGACCTTGGTTTCGGACAGAAAATGGTGGTCCGGCATGGCCTCGAAAATACGGCTGCTGTCATCAATGTCGGCGATCTGGGCAGAACCGGACTGGATTGCCCGTATGTGTCCCGGAAGCCGTTCATAGGCCTGGGTCCCCAGGACAATATCCAGGCCGGCAACCCTCCGGAAGGCATCAGAGCCTTCCTGTTGGGCGACACATCCGGCCATGACAGTTATAAGGTGGGATTTTTTCTGCTTTTTCCCGGCCATGCGTCCCAGAAAACTGAACGCCTTTTCCTGGGCTTTTTCCCGGATAGAGCAGGTGTTGCAGATGACAATGTCCGCCTTTTCAAGAACATCGGTTTTTTCATAACCCAGGGTTCCAAGGATGATCATCAGCCTCTCGGAATCATAGGTATTCATCTGGCAACCAATGGTATAAATATAGGCATAACCCTTAAACTTCATCGATCAGAAAATCCTTTTTCAAATCGTCAAGGACAGCCCGGGTTTCATCCACACATCCCGGAGCCATGATGATCTTGACCAGTCCCGAAGCTGCATCCAGAGTCGTAATAACGGCCAGGCCGTCATGGGCTTCAAAAATAAATTTCAGAAACCCGATCCTGCTCTTCTGAACCCTGTAGTTTTTTACAATTGTCTCCATGCAATCCCTTTTCTCAAAAATATCAACCATATCACCAACTCTCCATTTTCACCAATATAAAATGAAGTTTAAAATGACAAAAATGCCAATTTCATAAATTGGGCAATCTTTTCCCCGGTTTTTTTGTATGCGTCAGGTGCAATGCCTGATGTTTTGACTTTCCACCCATTTGACGTTATATAGGGGCAGTTTAAAGGAGGGTCAGAGCATGGATGTGGTATGGTCACATAAATCCGCGGATGCGAATCGTTCAAAAAAACTGGAACAGGCCCTTGAATGCAGCCCCACTCTGGCGCAGCTCCTGCTCAACAGGGATATCTCTTGCCCGGATCAGGCCCGGTCTTTCCTGCATCCCAGTTTTGAAAATCTCAGGGACCCGTTCTGCCTGAAGGATATGGACATTGCAGTCGAACGCATCACAACAGCCATCGCAAACCGGGAAAAGATCTTGATTTTCGGCGATTATGACGCGGACGGCGTGACTGCCACAACCCTGGTTAATGATTTTCTGACCCACGCGGATGCCGAAGTTTCCTGGTATATCCCCCACAGGATAAACGAAGGCTACTCTTTAAAGCCACAGCATATCCTCATGGCTGCCGAGCAGAACATCGACGTGATCATTACCGTTGACTGCGGATCAGACAGCAATGAAGCCGTGCTCTTGGCCCGTAAGGAGGATATTGATGTCATCATCACCGACCACCATGAGGTGGGAAACAGTCCCCCCCAGGCCCTGGCCCTTATCAATCCCAAGCGCGGGGATTGCACAGGAGGTCTGGAGCATCTTGCAGGTGTGGGAGTTGCATTTTACCTGATCATCGCATTAAGACAGCACCTGCGAAACACAGGATTCTGGGAAGACAGACAGGAGCCGAATCTCAGGAACTACTGTGATCTGGTAGCCCTGGGAACCATCGCGGACATGGTGCCTCTGAAAAATGAAAACCGAATTCTTTCCGTGAGCGGCATTGAGGTGATGCGCGGTAAAAACAGGGAAGGGTTCAATGCCCTGGCCGATGTAAGCCGGATAGATCTGGATGTCATAGACTCGGACGACATTTCCTACAGGATAGCCCCCAGGATAAATGCTGCGGGCCGAATTTCCCATGCCAGGATATGCGTGAACCTGCTGAGCGCCAGGGAAAAAAACAGCGCCGACCAGACTGCATCCATCCTGGACCAGCTGAACCGAAAACGTCAGCAGACAGAGCAGAGCATTGTTGAAGACATTGAAAGGCAATTGGCACACCACCCGGAACGTCTGTCCGGCAGGACCATTGTTCTCTGGGACGAGTCCTGGAACCCAGGGGTTCTGGGCATTGCAGCGGCAAAAACCATGATGCAGTATGCAAAACCTGTGGTTCTCATCTCAACGTCTCGGTCACCAGCATCGGGTTCGTGCCGGAGCACTGGATGCGTCAATATCCACAAGTGCCTTTCAGCCTGCTCCCATCTTCTCAAAGCCTTTGGCGGACATGCCATGGCTGCAGGCCTGTCCCTTGCCCCAGAAGACCTTGACCGGTTTAAAGAAACCCTGGAGCAGGCAGTGATACACTTCTACCCTCTGGATGACTTCAGGCAGGAACTCTCCATAGACTGTGAACTGGACCTTGACTCCATTACAGAAGACCTTGTGAGGGAAATAGACATGCTCCGGCCCTATGGGACAGGCAACCCGGAACCGCTGTTTTCATGCAGTAATATCAGGGTGATATCATCGGCGATCATCGGCACCAACCACCGGAAGATGATCGTGGAACAAACCGGCTCAAGCACAGGTACGCGCATTGAAGCCCTTCGTTTCAATCTGAAGAACACCCTGGATCTCCCCGTTGCCTTTGATCAAATTGCCTTCAAACTTAAAATGAACCGGTATCCATCAAAACCCTGCCCCCAGATTATTATTGAATATCCTTGATTTTTATCTTGAAACAACAGGTCTTTCAGATTATAAATACACATTTATGCCTGATGCGGTAATGACAACTTTGACTAACGACAATGACCAAAGATAGGACAGGATATGGGCAAAACATTCAGCAGAGGGAACCGTGAAGCGAAACTGCTTTCACGCATTGAATCATCCAAGGAAAGAGACAGAACCCGGGCCATCAATGCTGTCCGGGACAACATCGATTCCTTCAGCAACAAGGTGGCCATGAAACTTGTGGAGTCCGGACTTATTGAAACGGTAAGCAAAAACTCCATCCAGGATCAGATATCAAAATGCCTGACCACACTCTGCCGGTCAGATGACTTTGACATCGACTTCCAGATAGCCCCGTTCCGGACCCTGGTGTCCAACCCCAACATCGTGAGCATCTACCTGACAGCCTTTGTGGTTGAAAAGCTCATCAACCACAAGGATGTCATTGATATTTTCGGCAGTGACGATGATATCTACCACTGTATCCAGAAAGAAACAGCAAAACTTCTATCCACACCCTAGTTCACCTGGCATCGGATGGTATTTGCAATCTTGCCAGAGTGGCAGCACTGGGAATACCATCTGAATCATAACCCCGGATCCTGTAATAGTCGTCGAGCATGGCATCCAGAGGGACCATCCGCTTTTCAGGGTCCCCTGGCATGACGTCATACAGGACACGTTCGGGCAGGGTGTCATCCTTACGGCTGACGCCTTCCTGGGTGTTCAAATACCTCTCAAGCACATGAATTCTCTCACCGGCTTTTAAAAATTCCCGTGATGTCATGGGAATACCTGTCACTGCAGAATACAGCCCGGGATACAGGCTGAAATCCATGACTCCGATGGCCAGGGCCGGCACATTCATCATGAGAAACCGCAAAAGGAAATCAGGCGTATTCCGGGTAAGCCAGGGTTCCAGGGTATAGGCGTACATGGTGAACTGGCAGGTTTGCAGGGAATTGACTCCGCAGGTGATATCTTCAAAAAATTTTACAAACCTGGGCTTGGCTTTGGCAGTGTCGGGTTTGAGCAGCCTGGCAAAGACTTCCAGCCCCACCATGAATGCGGACAGATGGCACCCTCCCCGGTTGGCAACCGCATAGGAGAGTCCCTGTCCGTAGGCGCCCCTGGGGTCATATCCCGCCATTTCCATCCCCTTGACCTGCATGGCAAACTCACGGCCCCCGTATTTAAAGGCCAGCGCCCTGCTTCCCTGCCCCATTTCCCTGCCGAACCCCCGGCCATGGGCAATGTCTTCCAGAGCTTCTTTGATGCCGGATGTGCTCCCGAACCTGAGACTGCTTTTCACAAAACCCTTTTCAGCAGCTTCCATGACCCATGCCAGGGTTCCGCCTGCGGAAATCGTATCCAAACCCAGACGATTACACAAGTCGTTCAGGTCGCTGATGGCATCCCTGTCAAAGATACCCAGGTTGGCTCCCAGAAGGACCAGGGTTTCATATTCGGGCACAGATGTCTTTTGCCCGTTAAAGGTTCCCCGGTGACCGCACAGGATCGAACACGGTTTACAGGTATGATAGGTTGTGGCGTGTTTC
Organism: Pseudomonadota bacterium; assembly: GCA_043806875.1. Lineage (GTDB taxonomy): Bacteria > Desulfobacterota > Desulfobacteria > Desulfobacterales > Desulfobacteraceae > JAZDGN01. The sequence continues at coordinate 31,165 of JAZDGN010000005.1, read as the reverse complement.
TCCTTGATCATCTCACCGGATAGTCTCACAGCCTGATCATGACGTCCAAAGGTGAAATTCCAAACAGGCAGCATCCGGGCGGTATTGACAGGCTTCATGTTGGAGGCCGTACCAAAGTCTCTGTTAGATGCAAGAATGGAACTGCGGTTGATATAGGACAGGGCCTTTTTCTTTAATAGGGCGAACCGGACCTGATCCGAAGGGACAATAGTGTAGTGACTGCCTGAAGCGATGATTCCCTTGAGTTTTTTGGAACCCATGACAGCACCGAATCCGCCCCTGCCCAGGAATCGATCGCCTGATGCGATATTGGCAAACCGGACACAGTTTTCTCCTGCAGGCCCGATGACCAGGGCCCCCTCTTTATTCTGGAGAATCTTTTCCTGGAGCCTCATGGTATCCAGCCCCCAGAGATGATTTGCATCCGAAAAGGAAACCGAGTCATGGGTGATATGCACGAGACAGGGACGTTCCGACTTTCCCCGGATGATCAGTCCGCCGTAGCCGGCGGTTTTGAGCTGCATGCCAAAGGGTCCGCCGCAGGAAGAGGTTCCAATGATACCGGTTAGCGGGGATTTGGTGATGGCTTCAAACCGGCCTGAACAGGGAGCACCCGTCCCCATGAGAACACCCGGCATAATGACCAGCATGTTCTTTTCACCCAAAGGATCGACACCCGGCTCCAGCCTGTCATGGAGCAATTTCAGACCCAGCCCTTTTCCACCCAGGTACAGACGCCTGTCCTGTTCGGACACCTCAAAGACCGACCATTCCCGGGCGGTCAAGTCGATATCGAGAATTTTATTGGTGCAGCCGATAATGTCATCCATAGTGTTTCACCTTTATGCATAGGCCCGGTTCAAGAGATCCATTGCCTGGGGAACCGTCATGTCCCTTGGATTGAGCAGCACGGATGGATCATTGACAGCCATTTGGGCAATGGTTTCCAGCATGTGTTCGGGAACCCCGGCATCTTTCAGGGTAAGGGGGAGTCCTGTTAAGTCCTTCAGCGTTTTCTGGAGTTCTCTGACACACTCGATGAGTCTAAGGGCACGGCGGGCTTCGGGAATCCGTGCATACTCGTCAGCTCCGGCCAGGGGGAGGAGCAGGGATGCCAGTGTTGCCTCGCAGGTATGGAGGTTGTATTCCAGTCCCAGGGGAAGGATAATGGCCAGGGCAACTCCCCATGGGATCCTGGCTGCACACCCGATGGACTGGGACAGGGCATGGACCACCCCTCCTGTGGCATTTGAAAATGCCGTGCCAGCCATGACCGAAGCATTGGCCAGGGCCAGACGAACACCAGGGGAGCCCTTATCCTGTAATGCTTTGATCAGGTTAAGCCGGATAAGATCTATGGCAGCAAAGGCAAAGGCATCGCTCATGGGATTTCTGCGAACAGACATCGTGGCATCCATGGCATTGGCCAGGGCATGCATGCCTGCAGCTGCAGTGTCAATTCCGGGCTGGGCGATGATCATGCGGGGATCGAGCAGGGCCATCACCGGCACCAGATACCCGGAAGTGCACGACATACTTGTATTCAGGTCCGTATCGTCGATAACAACAGTGCTGGTAACCTCAGCTCCTGAACCGGAAGCCGTGGGAACAACAACAACGGGAACAAGGGGTTTAACCAGCATCCGGGTCCCGGCAAATGCCAGAATATCATCGGACCCGTTGGATACCAGAATGGCAACCCCCTTGGCGGTGTTGATCACGGACCGCCCTCCCACAGCGATTATTCCGTCGCATCGGTTTGTCCTAAATACCCGGGCAATGTCGGTCACGGCCCTGCACGATGCCGGTGCCGGCACATCATCCACAATGGCCCCAAGGGTCATTCCGGAATCGGAAAATGCTTTTTTGAACACTTTGATCAGACCTGCCTTTGTCGCACCTTTGTCGGTGATGACCAAGGGTCTTGACACTGCAAGACCTGCCAGTTCGGAAGGAAGGTTCTCCAATGCATTAATTCCGGAAAGTATTTTAACAGGACTGTGAAAGTCGTAATATGCAGGCAGCATGATTTACTCCTTGAAATACTGAAAATCGTTATTTGCCAAGCAGAATTCCAAAACTGAATAGCCAGATCCTGAGGCCTGTCCTTTTTTTGCCCGTACCGTCAAAACGGCTGCTCCCTGTTCTGGAAACAGAGCCTGGGAACAGGCACGCCATCATTAGGGCCATGATTCGGGCAAAGGCCACTGCTCCCTTGATATCCCCCCTGATACACATCCGGTTATCAGCCATGGCCTGATGTAATCCCAGGCGTGAAGCAAGGACCCTGTGGGCGCAGTCCAGATTCCTGAAATGGAGCTCAAGATCAGCCGATTTTAAATCTTTTCCCCGGCATGCAAGTCCTGATACCGTTTTTTCAAATCCCAGGGAAGGTCCGTCGGGATTCACTTTCAGCAGTATCGTGAACCCTGTAGGCCAGATTCGGACTTCATGCCTGATATCCGGGTCACGCCTGGAAGCAGCATGGAGAGCCCTGCCGAAAACAACCATCATGGTTTTTATCATTAGCAGCTTAACCCATTGAGTTCCCGGTTGAATGGATCGATACCACAACGTCATGACCTCCTCCTAATGCATGCAGGACATTTTTTAAATAAACAATGTTTAATACGATATCTGTTTCTTGTCAACCAGCAAGTTATCTGGAATTTATTGATTTTTTTTACTTTTTATCGCTTGACTTATAAAGATAATTATATATAGTGTATATAAAAAAAAATGTATCCATTTTCTGAATTATTATAAAACTGATAATCGGTATTCATTTATATTTGTATACCGTTCGTGTTGTAAATCAACCAGCTTATTTTCTGGTAGAATGCAGATGGAATCCGGAGTCCGGTCAGGCAGAAACGAATCTGCCGCCACAATTCGACGGATCAGGTAAGAACCGATTCCATTCTTCCCAGGGCACGAATCAGCCGCAGACCGACATAAGGTGCAGTTTATTCAACAAGCTTTCTCCATATTACTTTCATTGCAGGAGGCATCATGAACGATTTCTTGAAAAACTTGAGAACACCCCAACGTCCCCCCCAGAGAGGCACCCACCCCAGACATCTGCCACCTCACCGCGATTCAGAGGAGGGACAGAACCTTACCATTAATGAAAGACGAAAAATTCTTGACCGCCGTTCTTCCCTGCCCCAGGGAGTGGGAACAGGACTTCTTTTGGAAGGTCTGAACGACGCGATGCCCATGATCAAAGAAAACATCGCCCAGATCGCAGTCAGCCTAGAACGGATGGTGGACTCACAGGAGCGCCTTGTCGACTCGGAACTGGAGAAGAACCAGGCAATCAGCGTATTTTTGCAAAACCTTAACCAGATACTGACGGAAAAACTCCTTCCAATCCTTTCTGCCTCTCCGGAACAGCAGACAGGTACTGCTGCCAATCACTACCAGAGTGCATCCCATCATACCAAGGAGGATGTGATCAATACCATCCGGAGCATGAGAAACAACCGGGCGACCTTTGCCGAGATAGCCGAGCATCTGAAAAGTCAGGGCATACCAACCTTCTCTGGCAGAGGAGAATGGCACGCCCAGACCATACACAGACTTTGCAAATAAGTATCAGCTGACTTTCATACCCTTTCCGATGATCTCAAAGGCGGTTTCCAGGGTCTGCCTTACAAAATCCTTCTCATTGTTGAGCAGGCGTTTGCTGTCAACCCACAGGACAACCCCGGAGTAGGTTGCCCAGATGATATCTGCAAGCGCAACAGGATGCTTTTTGACAAACAGCCCTTGATCCATTCCGTCCTGAACAATGGAAGTAATCTCGCTCAGGGCGTCAGCCGAGGTTTCCTTGATCTGTTCCAGTACTTCTCCGGAGAGATTTTTAAGGGTCTCACCGGACTGCAGATGGAACAGATTGATCAGTACCATGGCATCGTACTCGTATATCTTGATAAACACATCTTTTAATGCATCCAGTTTATCCTCGGCGTTCAGACTTTTGTCATTGCTGAATGTCTTGATTTCACGGGTCATGTATTCCAGAATATCGATGGACAGGGAGGTATGCAGTTCTTCCTTGTTTTTGAAATACAGGTAAAGGGTACCCGGACTCAATTCCGCTTCTCCGGCGATCTCTTCCATGGTTGCCCTGTTGAAACCCTTGGCTGAAAAAACCAGTTTGGCAGCTTCCATTATCTGCTGCCTCCGTTGTTCTTTTTCTCTTATCTTCCGCTCATGTATACCCATCTCGAACTCCAATATATTTTGAATTGAATTTAGTCGATATTTAAACGTTTATTTATTACATGAGAAAGGGGAAAATCGCAAGTTAAACTTTTAGAAAGTATTGCCAAAGATGCAACCGGGATTTCAAGACTTGTCATGGAATCCAGGAGACAGGCGGCCAGGCGGCCTATCCCAACGTTGCCCAGGGCCGGGGTCCGGGTCAACGTCAAACAGTTCTTCAAGATCGATTCCCATGCGGCCGAGGATATGGCGGCATTGATGGTAAATTCCCAGATTGATAAGATTCGCTTGAAGGGTTCATGAAATCCGGCTGCACTCCGCGAGCAGATCCTGCCTGAAACTTGAAACAAAACGATCAACACCGTCACGCCATCCGGTCATCCTGTTGATGTTGGCCCTCTTGAGCCGGGCATTTTCCAGGATTGAGTTGGCAGGCCGCTTTGCCGGCAACGGATACTCGGCAGTGCTGCAGGGAACCAGAGTATGGGCAACCTCCATCTGTTTGAGGAAATAGCAGGCAAGTTCATACCAGGAACAATAACCCTCTGACGTTGCATGGTACAGCCCCCGGCCGCCGGCCTTGATGAGTTTCTCCATCTGCAGGGCCAGACGCAGGGTCCAGGTCGGAGAACCGAACTGATCATTGACGACTTTTATGGGTGTACCAGGCTTGTTCAGCGTCAGGCGCAGCATTGTTTTGAGGAAATTACTCCCGCCGATGCCATAGAGCCATGCGGTTCTGAGAACAATATTATCCGGTGACTCAGCAGTAACCCGGATTTCCCCTTCAAGTTTTGTGCGGCCGTATACGGACAGGGGATCTGTGGCATCGTTTTCACAATAGGACAGAGGGGGCTCCCTGTTTCCGTCAAATACATAGTCTGTTGACACATGGACCATGAGCGCTCCGGATTTCCGGCAGGCTCCGGCAATAATACCGGGTCCCATGGCATTGATCCTGAACGCTGTGTCGATTTCGGTTTCACACAGATCGACCCGCGTAAATGCAGCACAGTTGATCACCACCTCAGGCTTATGGGAACCAATGACCTCCCGGACCTGTTCCGGATCTGCGATATCGACATCCTGATGCCCGGCGCAAACGACCCCATTCTCCTTCTCGAACACCCTCAGGCAATCGCTGCCGAGCTGACCTCTGCACCCAAGAATCACTATTCTCATATACACCTCGCATCATGGCATGGTTGGCAGGAAAAGAGACGATTGGACAAGTGTATCGTCTTTTCGGAAACCGTACAAGTAATTTGCCTTTTTTTCTCTGGCAGGATGCCTTTCCCGAACCGATTTATCCATTCGGTGTGGGCCTGCCTCCATCCTTTATCAAACTATCCTTTATCAAACTATCCCTGCCTGTCTCTAAAGGGTTTTACTTTGACCTGAAGCGTTTTTGCTGTATAATCCATCAACTAGTCAAGGAGGATGGAATATGACGATCACACAGTACTGGGCAGACCAATATATCGAGAAACGCTGCAGTGCCAAAACCGCCCTGGAGAATATCAAACCCGGACAGAGAATCTTCATCAGTTCTTCCTGCGGGGAGCCCCAGCATCTTGTCACTGAGTTGACCAAACTCTCGGCCAGATTCACGGACCTGGAAATTGTCCGGCTCCTGTGCCTTGACAGCTCGCCCCTGACCCTGATTGCAAACCGTTCCCACTCACAGCAGTTCAATATACGATCCATTTACCTGGGTTCTGCAAAACCCCGTCGCCTTAGCAAGAATGCACGATTCATCACCCCCATCAACCTGTCCCAGGTGCCCAAACTCTTCAAATCATACCGGCTGCCCCTGAACGCTGCCCTGATCCAGGTATCGCCACCCGATGACTTCGGCTGGATGAGCCTGGGCATTTCCGTGGACATCACCATGGCTGCTGCCGAATCCGCAGACATTGTTATTGCCCAGGTCAATCCCCGCATGCCCAGGGTCCTTGGACGAAGCTTCATTCACGTGAACGATGTGGATTTCATCGTGGAACATGAAGAGGAGCTTCTCACCAAAGCCGAAATCCCGGACCTTGAGACCGCCAACATCATAGCCCGGTATATCTCCAGGCTCATTGACGACGGCTCCACCATCCAGACAAGCCTCGGTGCCACCACCCAGGCCACCCTCCTGGGCCTGTCTGAGAAAAACGACCTGGGAATCCATACCCAGTACCTGACCGACGGCATCATGCGTCTTGTTGCCATGGGAGCTATCACCAACAAAAAAAAGGGCCTCAACGAGGGCAAGCTGGTTGCCAGCAGCGCGGTAGGATCAACCGTGCTCTATGATTTCCTGGATGACAACCCGGCCATTGAATTCCATCCGTCGGACTATATCAATGATCCCAGGATCATTTCACAGCATAACAGTATGGTTTCCATGAACACGGCCATGGCCATCGACCTGACCGGCCAGGTGGCTGCCGATGCCCTGCCCTACAACAACTTCACCGGCGTCAACGGTATGCTGGATTTTATCCGGGGCTCGGCCATGTCGCCTGGCGGCAAATCCATCTTGATGATGACCTCCACCTCGGACCATGGCAAGCAGAGCCGGATAGTTCCTTTTCTCAAGGATACTGCGGTAGTGGTTCCCAGGGGGGACGTGCAGTACGTGGTCACCGAATACGGCGTTTTAAACCTATTCGGCAAGAGCATCCAGGAGAGGGCCATCGGTCTTATCAGCATTGCCCACCCGGATTTCAGGGACGAACTGTTTGCCCAGGCCAAGGAACTGGACTTCATCGATATCAAACGTAAATTCAAGGAATCCATCCGGGGAGTTTACCCGCTGAGATTCGAGGAGAGCATCAAGATCAACGGCATCCCGGTCACATTCAGACCGTCCAAACCCATTGACGAACGACGCATCCAGGAACATTACTATACCATGGACCGCAAGGACGTCATCTCCCGGTTCTTCCATGAAAAAACAAGTTTTGTCCATGACCAGATCGACTCCACCTTTGAAATAGACTATGTCAACGATCTCACCATGATTGCCATCGTGGGAGAGGTAGGCTTCGGCAAGGTCATCGCCGTCGGCGAATACCTGAGGAATCCAGTGGTGAACATGGCCGAAGTGGCCTTTTCCGTATCCAGGGAATGGCAGGGGTTCGGCATCGCCAACATCCTCCAGGCCAAACTGGCCGAGGCTGCAAGACTAAACGGCATCAAGGGCCTGGTTGCCTACACTTCACCGGACAACAGGGGTATGATCCGGCTGTTCAAGAAACTCCCCTACAAGGTTGTTTCAGAATATGAAGACGATATCCTGATCCTGAGCTGCCTGTTCTCCGAACCCATAGACAACAGCCCTAAGGAATAACTTGACAGGAAACCGTTTCATCCCTATTTTTGGATCCGATTTGAATATAGTCAATATCCATTTTTTAGCGCAGGAGTTTTTATGAAAGCAGTCTTTCCATCCAACAGTGATCTTGGCCTGAGCGGGTCCGTTTATGGCCATTTTGGTTCAGCCCCATTTTTTGTGCTCGTTGATACCGAATCTTCCGAGTTTCAAATACTGATAAACCAGGACAAGGACCATTTCCATGGCCAGTGCCAGCCCCTTAAAGCCCTGGGCGGTGCAGTTGCTGACGCGGTAGTTGTGGGAGGCATCGGTAAAGGTGCCCTGAACAAATTGCTCAACGCAGGAATCAAAGCTTTCCGGGCAGTAGAGGGATCGGTTAAGACCAACCTCGAACTTCTGAAGGCCGGGACCCTTCCCGAGTTCTCCATGGATGAAACCTGCAAGGAACATGGTATTGACGGCAGCTGTTCACACTAGGGGGAAAGCATCTTGGAAAACATGACAGACACAAACAACACCGAAACAGTACGATCCATGCTCCTGGGTTCCGGATATTCGGAAACAGCTATCAACTATTATCTGGAACAACCGTCCATGGGACAGATCCCGGACGCAGACCAGATCAGTGAACTCACGGGCCAATGTGGTGACACCATGAAAATCTATCTGAAAATGGATCGGGACATCATCGCCGATGCCAAGATCCAGGTTCTGGGCTGCCCGGGTGCCATCTCGGCTGCCATGGTCGCCATGGAAATGATCAAGGGAAAGACCGTTGCCGAAGCCCGGAAAATTACAGACCGGGATATTTTCCGGCGCCTGGTGGACCTGCCCGACCAGAAACAGCACTGCATCCGCCTGGCCGTCAAAACCATGAACCTGGCCTTTGACGATCTGGAGAAACAGCACACCGCAATCGCTGAATAACAAAACACCGTGTGGTCATGAAATGGGAAACACACCATTCCAGGACCACACGGGCTGAACGCTGACGACCTCAGCACCTGGTCCATATCAGCCTACCATTTACTACTTTGCCTCGTAATTAAAGCTGTCCATGAGTTTCTTGGAATCCACCACGACCTTTGCGGTAATGGTGTACATACCGGGTTTCTTCATATCCGCTGTATTGCCGAACCCGTTATTCATGTACATGCCCATGACCTTCTGTTTATTCCCCTGGGCATCCTTGATCAGAAAGCCCACAGACGCCTTTTCCACAACAGTATGATTCATGTCCTGAACATACACCATGAGATGGTGTGGCTTATCCATGGTGGAACCCATGCTGTCCATCTTCTGTGCAGAGCCGGACATGTCATGGCCCGAGGCTGATGCGGATTCTTGATCCCTCAAGTCCATGAGATAGTAACCCAGACTGTAACCGTCAACCATGGATTCGTGGATCAGGGTCCCGATCTTGCCGGATGTATCCATCTTCGCGTTGTCCATCGCTGCCATGGGATGCTCTGCCTTTGATGTGTCCATGGCTGTCATGGATTGATCTGCCTTTGAGTTGTCCATAACTGCCATGGGATGATTTGTTTTGGGACTGTCCATTCCTGACATGGAATGATCTGCGGCAGGAACCTGGCCTGCGGACAGGATCATGAGGGTCAGGGCAAAAAGCGCCACGGATATCGCTGATTTTTTATAACCCATTCTTGTAATGATATTAATGGTCATGGTTTGTATCTTCATTGTTGTTTCCTTTCCTTGATGGATTACCATGTATTCATTCTCCTTTTCCCGGGTCGATGGTTTGACCGGCAAATATCAGGATCGTTATGCGGACCGCCCCAACGGCGATCCGCGGCAAATTGAATTACTTTCGGGCCATTGTTTTTTGTTTCCAGAGGTTGTAGACCACAGGGATGATAATCAGGGTCAGAACGGTTGACGTGATGAGACCGCCGACCATGGGCGCTGCAATCCGTTTCATGATCTCTGACCCGGTCTCTTTGCCCACCATGACCGGAAGGAGCCCGATGAGTGTGGTGGACACGGTCATGAGCTTGGGTCGGACCCGGTCCACAGCCCCTTCAATGATACCGTTATCCAGATCTTCGGGCGTATCCATCGTCCCCTTGTGAAGCCTGCGGTTGAACACCTCATCCAGATACACCAGCATCACGATACCGGTTTCCGTTGCGAGCCCCGCAAGGGCGATAAAGCCCACGACCACGGCAATGCTCAGGTTGTAGTCCAGAAGATAGGTGAGCCATATCCCGCCGATCAGAGCAAAGGGGAGACTCCCCATGACGATCATCACTTCCGGAAAATTGTTGAAGTGAAGGTACAGGAGGATAAAAATCACCACCAGAGTTGCCGGAACAATGATATTCAATGTTTTCCTGGCCTTTTCCATGTACTCATACTGCCCGGACCAGACAAGGGAATACCCTTCGGGCAGGTCAACCTTTTCTTGTACCGTCTGTTTTGCCCGGTTAACGTAGGAGCCGATATCCCCTGTTTTCAAATCCACAAACACCCAGGCTGTCCGCTTGCCGTTTTCACTCTTGATGCCGCCCGGCCCCTTGGTAATGGCGATGTCGGCAACCTGGGCCAGGGGGATCTGGGCGCCGGTGGGAGTCGTGATGAGCATCCGCTTGATCTCATCCACAGAATCCCTGAATTCCCGTTTATACCTGAGATTGACCGGATATCGCTCCAGACCTTCAATGGTAGAAGTGACGTTCATCCCTCCGATGGCTGTCTGGAGGGTTTCCTGGACATCCTGCACCTGGAGGCCGTAACGGGCGATGCTGTCCCGGTCGATGCGCACATCAAAATAATTTCCGCCGGTTACCCTTTCGGACACCACGGACAGGGTTCCAGGCAGGCCTTTCACAACCCCTTCAATGGACTCGCCGATACGTGCCAGGGTGGCCAGATCAGGACCCATTATCTTGATTCCCACCGGGGTTTTGATACCGGTTGAGAGCATGTCGATGCGGGTCTTGATGGGCATGGTCCAGGCATTGGTCAGGCCCGGGAACTCTACGGCCTTGTCAAGATCCTCCACCAGTTCAGGGATCGTGATATATCGCGTTTCAGGCAGAGCCCATTGAAATACTGCCTTGAGGGTGCCGGGCCAACCAGAATAAAAGCGGTCCACCTTTTTTTTCCGCCATTCATGGAGAACCTTGCCTTGTCTGTTTTCCGGCCAAATCCATGCCAGAGGTTTTTTAGCCCACACCGGCCACCCGGAAAAAAAGCGCTGAACAGGTATCATTTCATACTCAATCTCCGGGCGGAGCATGATAACGGTTTCAATCATGGACAGGGGTGCCGGGTCAGTGGACGATTCAGCCCTGCCTGCCTTACCCAGGACATGGGATACTTCCGGGAAGCGCTGGATGATCTTATCGGTCTGCTGCAGCAATTCCCTGGCCTTGGTGATGGAGATTCCGGGCAGGGTCGTGGGCATGTAAAGGAGATCCCCTTCGTTCAAGGGGGGCATGAATTCACTCCCCAGCCGGGACAAAGGATAGACAGTGGCAACGAGCAGGAGCAGGAAAACAACCAGGGTCATTTTCTTCCATTTCAGAACCAGTCGTATCACGGGCAGATACAGGGTAATGAAAAACCGGCTCAAAGGGTTTCTATTTTCGGGAATGATCCGCTGGGAAGCGGTGCAGATGATCAGAAAAACCGACAGGCCAAGGGCTGCAGTCAGGGCGTAGTCCGGCAGTTTGACCCCGGCCAGGCCAAGGGCTGCTACAATCAGAGACGGCCCGGCCACGCACAGGATATGGATCCATGTGCGTTTTGCCTGGGACAGTCTGGAACTCAAGGGGTTTTCCTGGACAAAAAAGGTCATCAGGACCGGGATAATAGTGATAGCCAGAACCGATGATGCTGCCATGGCCGTTGTTTTGGTGTAGGCCAGGGGTTTGAAGAGCCGCCCGGACTGCTCCATGAGGGTAAATACCGGCAGGAACGACACCGTGATGATGAGCAGGCTGAAGAACAGTGCAGGCCCGACCTCCTTGGCTGCATCCATGATGATCCTGTTATGGGACTTTTTTCCCGTGTCCCGTTCGATATGCTTGTGGGCATTTTCCACCATGACAACGGACGCATCCACCATGACACCGATGGCGATGGCAATGCCGCCCAGGCTCATGATATTGGCATTGATTCGAAGACTGTACATGAGCAGAAAGGACATCAGAATCCCAATGGGCAGCGTGATGATCGCGACGAATGCAGACCTGAGATGCAGCAGGAACATGACGCAGATGAGGGCTACGACAACCATCTCTTCCACCAGTTTTGACTTCAGGGTTTCCACAGCCCTCTGGATAAGCGATGAACGGTCATAGCCCATGACGATTTTCACCCCGTCGGGCAGTCCCTTTTCCAGATCATGGAGTTTGGCTTTGACCCGGCCGATCACTTCCATGGCATTTTCGCCGTAGCGCATGACAACGATACCGCCCACGGTTTCACCCTGACCGTTCCACTCCAGAACACCCCGCCTGAGTTCAGGTCCTAGGTGAACTGAAGCGATGTGCTTGAGCAGAATCGGCGTCCCGGATTCATCCACATCAATGGCGATGTTCTCCATATCCTGGATGGAATGGATATACCCCAGTCCCCGGACCATGAACTCGGTTTCCCCCATTTCCAGGAGCCTGCCGCCGGTATCGCTGTTGGAGCGCTGGATGGCTTTTTTTACCTTCTGCAGGGGAATGTTGTAGGACAATAGCTTGACCGGGTCAACTTCCACCTGGTATTGTTTGACAAATCCTCCGATGCTGGCTACCTCGGACACGCCGGGAACTGCGGTGAGTTCATACCGGACAAACCAGTCCTGGATGGAACGCAGCTTGGCCAGGCCGTTCTTGCCGGTGGTATCCTGGAGTACATACTCATAAACCCAGCCCACTCCGGTGGCATCAGGTCCCAGAGAGGGAGTGACTCCTGCCGGAAGCCTGCCTGCCACAAAGTTCAGGTACTCCATGACCCGTGACCGGGCCCAGTAGATATCAGTCCCGTCCTCAAAGATCATATAGACAAAGGAATAACCGAAAAAGGAATACCCCCGGACCACTTTGGTATAGGGAACACTCAGCATGGCTGTGGTCAGCGGGTAGGTCACCTGGTCCTCCACGACCTGGGGTGCCTGGCCCGGGAACTCGGTATACACGATCACCTGGACGTCGGAAAGATCCGGGATTGCATCCAGGGGAGTGTTTACCATGGCCAGAAATCCGGCGGCGCTGACAATGAATGTCGCCAGGATGACCAGAAATTTATTGTTGATGGACCACTCTATAATTTTTTCAATCATGACCGGCCGTCCTGTTCCATATCCTTGAAAAAGTCATCATTATTTTCCATGTCATCAAAAAATTCATCGTTTTTTGGCTGAGCCGTCGCTGTTTTGGGCTGCATCATTTTCTGGATGGCCTCTTTTAGCCTGGATTCGGAGTCCAGGAGGAACTGACCCGAGGTCACTACCCGGTCTCCGGCTGCAAGTCCGCTCAGGATCTGCACCTGGCCGTTTTCCAGGGAGATGCCGGTCGTCACTTTCCTGGGGGAGAATTTTCCCCCGTCCTGGTCCACAAACACCAGGTCCTGGGTGCCGGCATGGATAATCGCCTCGGACGGAATGCGCAGTCCTGTCATGTTCATGCCGGTCCTGATACTGATCCGGGCGAACATATCCGGTTTAAGGGCCAGATCCGGATTGGGAAATTCAATTCTCAGGACAATGTCCCGGGTCTTGGACTGGAGGTAGGGGAAAATATAGCTTATGGTTCCTTCATAGCTTACCTCGGGATGGTAGGACAGACTCATGTAAGCTGTCTGTCCCAGGGCAACCAGATTCTGTTCATATTCGAATATATGGGCTTCAACCCAGACCCTGGAGAGGTCTACCAGGGTGAAAACCGGATTGCCTGTTTTCATGAACGCGCCTTCTACTGCATTCTTATGGGTTACGATACCTGTAAAGGGAGAGCGGATGACCATGGTTTTTTTAACAGCCTTTGATTGCTCCAGGGCCTTGATCTCCTGTTCATCCACATCGAAATGGAGGAGTCTCTGCCTGGCCGATTCCACCAGGGAACGGTTCATGGAACTGGGATTGGACCCGAAGGCTTTGATGCCGGACAGGTACTCCTCCTGGGTTGCCACCAGAACCGGGGAAAAAAGCTCATACAGGGGATCACCCTTTTTAACGGAATATCCCGTGTAGTTAACATAAAGGGTTTCAACCCATCCATCCACCTTCTGGCTCACAACACCGGTACGTGTTTCATCCTGGGTTATCCGGCCATAGGTGTTGATGGTATGCTCCAGGGGCCCCATCTCTGCTGTTTCAGTCCTCAGGCCCATGTTCTGCACAATCCTGGGTTCGATGCGGATATCCACCCCGCCCACCAATTCATCCTCATATACCGGAACCAGATCCATGCCCATTTTGCTTTTTCCAGGCTTGTCGTAAATCTCCATGGGATCCATGGGTGCACGCCAGTAAACAACGCTGCGCTTTGCTTTCGTGCTGCCGGTATCGGCGATCTCATCGCTATACACCGGAACCAGATCCATACCCATTTTGCTTTTTCCCGGCTTGTCATAAATCTCCATGGGATCCATGGGTGCACGCCAGTAGATAATTTTGCGCTCTGCCGATACTGCTGCCGCAGCGGCAGTATCCGGAGTTATGGGGATGGAAGCCACATGGGAGCCGGGCTCAAGGAAAAAATAGAACGCTGCGGAAATCAGTATCGTGGTGATAACGGCTGTTGTTCCAACGGCAGCGAGTATCGGTTTTCTGTGATAGAATCGGTTCATTGTATTTTCCTGTATGTTGTGGGGTTGTCCGGCAAAGTCTTGCCTATGGTTCGCTCAAGCTCTGCAATTGCCTGCCCCAGGCTTCTTTCCAGGCCGGCTTCAGCGATCCGGGCGCCAAGCCACCCGTTGTAGGCGTCAAACGCTTCGGAAAAGACCAGGGCACCTGACTCGTAACCCCGGTTTGCGGCATCAAGGGCTGAACCAGAAAGGGGGATCACCTGGTCCCGGTAGAGATTCAGTTCCCGGGCGGACCTGTCCATGGCAAACCAGGCAGCTTCAACCTGGGTGTCAACCGCCCTTTCCTTCCCGGCAAGGGTCTGTCTGAGCCCTTCAAGAAGAAGCCGGGACTGGGCGAGCCAGGAGATGTCAAGGCCGAACCAGGGTTTTATGGGCAGGCCGTTTTTCATTCCGGCCATGGTTTTTTCGGGAAAAGCACTGCTTCCGGCCTGGGTGCCGGTGGACTGGATCTGGCCTTTTGTGTTCAGGGCAAGGTTAAGGGAAAAACCAGGCAGGGACATGGTTTCAGCCAGTTCCACCATGTTCTCCATCCTGGTTGCGGCATGCCGCAATTGATCCAGTTCCTGGACATGACTGCGGGCTAGCTGCCGCAGGGTATCGGGCTTTCCCACATCTTTTCCGGGATCCAGAGATTCGGGCTTTCCCAGCTTGGTTGTTAAGGGAAGATCTATCAGACCCAGAATGCGGGTCCGTATCAGGTCCGCTTCGCGGCTGAGGGTTGTCAGATTTTCCGCCAGAAGGGATGTCCGAATCCTGATCTTGATGCTGTCCTGGTAACTGGTTTTTCCGCTGGCATACAGGGTGGTTGCCACTTCATGGAGACGTTCCATGGCCTGGATGATGTCCCGGGTGATGGCCAAGGCTTTGTTGACATAATCATAGTCCCAGAAAGCTTTTCTCAGATCCGTAATCCTGTCCCGGACAACAACCGCCATTTTCCGGTCTGCCACGGCAACACTCTCCTGGACAATCCTGCCTTTCAGGGCGGTAACTCCCGGAGAGGGGTGATTTGCGGCTATGGGGTTTCCTGTTTTCAGGGGACCGACGCGGTTGTCAAGGCTGTCGGTAAAAGCAGAATAGGACTTGAGGAGATCATCCAGGGACGCAACCTGGTTAAAGGATTCGCTCTCGGAAGCGACTGCTGATACGGCGGCCTTGATATCAGGATTTCTCATAAGGACAAGGATCTCCAGTTCAGTCATGGAGAACCCCTCTCCCACGGCAAGGGCAAGTTGCCGGGGATCGTTGTTCAGGCCTGACATCCGTTTTACCAGATATGGCTCATAATCCGTGAAATCTCCCATGACAGATGCCTGATCCTGCCGGGCCGGAATTTCGGTCTCAAGTTTCCTGACCATGGCCATCTGGGTGGCGACGCTGTCACCCGATGCCGCATCCCTTGCAACCCTCTGGGGAAAACCGTTAAATTCAGGACTGTATCCACGGGGCGGATCATAGGATTTCTGGGCCTGTTTCATCTCGGCATATCCCGAAAACCCAGGTGTAACCCACAGGAGGATCAGGATTATTGCTGAAAGATACCGTATCATTTCGGTGAAACTCCTTTATCCATAGGGTTTGTATCCAGGCTGATTCCGCTCAGCGCTTCAAGGGAAGCCAGTGATTTCCCGTAATCGGCCAAAGCCCTTGCCCGGGAAAGCTGGAAATTGTACAGCGTGGCCTGGAGCTCCAGGAAATCGGTGAAACTGCCCTTCCCTTGACTGAACCACGCTTCGGCTGTCTGAAGGGATGCTTGGGCCTGGGGGATCATCTGACCCTGGTAAAGGGCCATGAGGCGTTTGGCATTTTCCAGTTTGAACCAGATACGGCTGGTTTCGGCCCGGACCCTGTTGATGGCACCCCGTTTCCCTGCTTCAGATTTGGTTTCCAGGGCTTTTGCCCTGTCGATCCGGCTGCGGATCTTGCCGTAACTGATGGGAATGCTGAACCCGAACTGGATCCCCATGGCATCATCCCCTGCATTGGGCTGCGGCGTGGCCACGCTGGGCTGGCCGATGGAAGCATAGAACAGACCAAGTTTGAATTGGGGAAAATTTTCAAACCGGGCCAGGGTTGTCATTTCACCGGCCTTTTCAAGCCGTTTTACAGCGATAAGAACTTCATCCGAAGCATCGGTCAGCATATCATTGATCTCGTGCAGGGTATACCTGACATTTCTTTCAGGCACTTCAGCCACCGGACCCAGTGGCGCTTCGGGATCCCGGTCAAGCAAGGCGTTCAGAGAAGCCTTTTCGGTCTGTTCCAGCTCATTGAGCAGCAGGATGTCATACTGGATCTGGGAGAGCTGGGCCTGGGCTTTGGCAACATCATAAAAGGCAGCCCTGTCTCCGGCATACAGGGAAGAACCCACACTGATCATTTCCCGGGCCAAATCCAGGTTTGCACCTGCCAGGATCTTTGCCTGCTGGATATATGAAAGCTCATAAAACGATGATTGGATGGCGGCATGAACACTTCTTACAGCCCTGTCCAGCTCAAGCCTGGCAATATCCGAGTCAGCCTCCAGGACCCTGCCCTTGTGATTCAGGGTACCGGGAAAGGGAAAGGACTGGGTAATTGTCAGGTTCCAGTCCTGGGGCCCGAGCCGGGTCTCGATGGGTCTTGGGAAAATCGTTGACATGACCTGGAGATCCGGATAGGCAATCCCTTCCCGGTAATCCTCGGCTGATACTGCCCATGAGGCCCTGGCTCCGGCAATGGCAGGATTTTTCTGCCAGGCGTAGTCATACAGATCCGACAGAACCAGGCGGTCGGCGATGGATGCTTCCAGGGTGTCATACACTGGGTCTGCATAACAGAATACGGCTGAAAAGATGCCTGATAAAATGACTAAGCAGGCAATGGTCTGTGACTGTTTCATGAAATAAGATCCTCTGATTGCATAACTGGGTTAGGGCCATCATACCACAGTGCGGTACATTTGCATCGATCATACCATGGGATCAAAATTCAATTAACATATCGTAATAGAAGGATATTTAGGAAAATATTTTCAAGGTGGGTAAATTCAGATGAACAATAGTCTACATCATATCCAGAGTATTCTACAACACGGAAGGCAGGACCCAGAAATCATGCTGACTGATGGAACCATAGACAAACTGTCAATAATCAAGGCGGCTGAGCTTGAACAGTTCTGCTTCAAAAACACTGCTGTTCTCTGCCAGACACAGGGCTTTCTGGACATCGGTCAGCTCAGTATAATAATCCTCGATCCCGTCAACCAAAGACGTTCCGGAACCAAGGATTTCCTGCCTGGATATCTCCATTTGAGTCACTAGGAATGAAGGGTTGAGTTTTGCCGGTTCATGGTCTGGCATGACCCCGTTTTTGGAAAAATCCCATTCAATGGTTCCGAAGTGGGTTTCCATGAATATTTTCCAGAGCGGATAGGTACCTGAATCTGATGCACCCAGAGGCATGAAGCATGTTTCCTTGGATACGGCTTCCTGGAGGTCAAGGGACGAGGAAATTGTTCTCAATTCATGGGAAGGAGGTTCCTTGGCGTTCCCAATACCCTGGAACCCCGCAAACACACACAGCAACAGTACACCAACCCACAGTTTCCGTTTCATGACTGCCTCCTCTCGGGGCGGATACTCCATTCTGCCTGGGATATGCCAGATCCAGGACCTTATTCATAATTATAATACACGTCCAAGGATTTTAAAGCAGGTACCATGCCATAGGGAGGAAAAAACAGTCACTTCTCTTTTAACGGTTGTTTGTGAATCAGAACGTTTCCCGGCAGGGAGGGCCGGGTGCAGACTATCCTTCAAACACTGTGTGGAATACTCTGCAATCAGAAGGTATAGCCTACGGAAAAATGGAAAGCGCCTGCTGTTTCACCTGGCTGACGGTCAAGTTTCCAACCGTACAGGAAACCGATGCTGCCGATGGGGGTCACGTAACGGAAACCCAGCCCCACCGATGACCGGAATCCGTCCGACCCTTGGCTGTCACCTGAGTCACAGATGCTGCCTGTATCAAAAAAGCCGGTAAACTCCACGTTCATGCCAAGATCGATACGTGCCTCCAGGCTTCCCAGGACCGAGCATTTTCCCCCCACGGCGCTGCCGTCTGAGTCATGCCTGAGCAGGTTGGTCTCAAACCCCCGGACAGTTGTTGTCCCTCCCAGAAAAAAAAGCTGATCCTCAGGCACATCGGTACTTCCTCCGGTGGAAAAAATCTGGTCGTACCGTCCCCGTAGGGCAAATGTCAGACGGTTCATGGGCGTAAAATAATACTTCAGATCCGTCCCTGCCTTAACAAAGGTGTCCAGATCGCTGGTCAGTCCATAGGACTGTGTTGTCTGAAATAATGCCTTGATCCCTTTTGTGGGCCTGAGAAAAGAATCCTTGGTGTCATAGGTCAAGGATGGGTTCAGGGTGATGATGCTCCGTGAATCTGAGCAGCCCGTATCCCCTGTGTCCCCACAACCCGCGTCACCGCCGTACTGTTTCCGGTTTTCATATCTGAAGGACACCAGTCCCTGGGTATGGGGGAACAGGTTCCGGCTCAGGGTCACTGTCCCGGTATTGGACCGCACTTCAAAATCGGTGTTCTGCTGACGGCTGGTTTCCGTTGACAGGTCCATGATTACGTCTGTGCCTGTTCCCCAGAAATCGTTCCGGGTCAGGCTCAGACCTCCCGAGTGTCCTGTTTCACTGTACCCGGCGCGGGCCTGGGACCCGATATCGAATCCCAGAAGATTGTGATCTCCCAGTGTGAAATTTCCGTTGGCCCGGGTGTCGGAGTCATACCCAACGGATGCCTGAACAAAATACGGCCTCTTCTCTTCCACTTCTGCAAGGAGGTTAACTGTTCCAGTTCCTTCCTTCAGGCCCATGACCCTGAAATCCGTAGATTCCAGACTGTTGATATTCCTGATATTGCGCTCGGTCTCCAGGAGCTTCTTCAGGGAAAAGGGCGTCCCTGGTTTCTGCTCGGCGGCTCTCGAGAATACGCTGGGACGGGTACGGGTATTACCTACGGCAACCACCTGTCCCATGGTAACATGTTGTCCCTCTTCCACCCTGTAGGTCAGGTCGACACCTTCAGTGCCGAGGGCCGGCTCTGAAATGGTCGAAACAGTATTGTAGGGAAATCCATTTTCCGAAACCGCCTCGGAAAGCCGGGTTTCGTTTTCCTTGACGGCAGCCGGGTTCAGGGGAATTCCGGGTTTCAGGTCAAGAATTTTCAGAGCCTTTTCCCTGGAAATGACGGTCAGGCCCTCAAGCTTTACGGAATTCACCTGGACCCTGGTTCCCTCATGAACCTTATAGACCAGGCTTACCAGGTTTTCATCCCCTGTTGGGCCACGGGTCACGGCGGTATCAACGGTAATGTGCGCATCAGGGTACCCATGGGCTGCATAGAATCCTTGGATGGCACCGAGATCCTGCTCAAGGTCTGATGGGACATATGCACCGTCCCTGAACATCCCTGCGGTTTCAGTACGGATCAGACCACCCAGATCATCATTGCTGAAGCTTGTGTTCCCTTTGAATTCAATGGAATCCACCCGGTATTTTATCCCTTCCCGGATCAGGAACTCAATGGTTCGCACGCCTTTTTCCTGTCGGGTTTCTTCGACTTTCTTGACAGCTACGGTGACATCCGGATATCCGGCCCCCATGTATTTATCCTGGATGTTTCTCCTGCTAACCGTTAATCCGATATCATCGGCATTGCCCCTGGTTTCAAGAACCATCAGTTTTTTCAGGGTGGTGTCCCAGAAAGCCTTGTTCCCGGAAAAACGGATATTATACCTGGGCCCTTCCTGAACCTCAAAGGTGATATCCCGGTCAAGTGGACTGGCACCGGGCTGAATTTTTGAAGTAACTGCCGCATCATAAAAACCGCTGGACCGGTAAAATGAGATCAGGGTCCTGATGTCCTGGTCCACCTGTTTTGCCCGGAACCGTCTGGCGCCGCCGAACAGGCAGCTTGCTTTCCAGACCTGGGTCATGAATTTAAGGCGGGTATCGGATACGGACTTGTTACCCGAAAATGTCACTTTTCCCAGATGCAGGGATTCACCCTTGTCTATGATAATAGTGATATCATAGACACCACCTGTTCCCCTGGGATCCGCAGATATCGTTACGCGGGAATCCGGGTACCCCTGGGACCTGAGCTCATTTTTAATAAGGGTTTTCTGGTTTTCCAGGACAAGAGGGTCATAAACACCACCAACCTTGAGGGTCATGGCTTTTTCAATGCTTCCCTCAAGAACCGGGAACGCTCCGGTCACTTCAATGTCCCGTATCCGGTCATTGGGTGTCAGCTCAATAAGGAGTATTACGCCATCCGGACCCGGAGCCGGAGCCGGATCCGGAACATGGATGGCCTTGAACAAACCCGACTTCTTAAGCGCTTCCAGGGATGATACCAGGTCTTGGGAGGACAGGGGCCTGCCACTGGCCACAGTTACCAGGGACAGAGCCAGGGAGCGGAGCCGATCTTCCTGTCCGGCCGGACTGTTAACACGAATCTGGATGTCCCGTATCACGGGATCCAGCCGGGTATCCCGGAGAGATTCGGCCAGGGCCGGATTCCAGGCTGCCAGGACAAGCCACAGGCTCAGCAGCATTTGCCAGATCACCCTATGTGATGGACTTGATTTCACAGGCTATCGGAACTCCATTCTAAAAATAAGCTCCCCGCCATAATCCCCTGCCGTATCCTGGTAGGAACGGATCAGGAGGTTTTCAACAAACTTGTAGTCTGCTGTAGCTTTCTGAACCGTAACCCCGTCCTTGGTCCCAACCCCGTATTTTACCGCCAGACGTTCGGACAATTCCTTACCCAGGGTGACATCTACAGCCGGAGGAGCAGAGCCTGATCCCTCTGTGTAGTTCAATTTGAGTTCATCCAGGCCGGTAGAGGATTTCAGGGTTCCTGAAATCCTGTCAGTTACCAAATCGGCAAGCATCTTAGTAGGGGAACTGGTCATGCCCCCTCCTCCGTGAACCAGCTCCCGGGTGGTTTTCCCGGTTGTGATAAGAGACAGTATATCCCCATCCTCCTCGGCAGGGGAAGACTTGAGACTGAACTTCAATGCATCCGGAGGCCCCGAAATAGTCAAGATGATGGTCCAGTCCCGGATAACTGTCCGGCTCTGGATGTCTATAACCGGTTCAATACGGTAAGGATTCACAAAATCAACGACTCCCTTGATCACCTCGAATTCATTTTTCCGGAAAAATACGGACCCTGAAACCACCTGGGCCCGTCCGTTCACCAGAGGGTTCGCCAAGGTCCCGGACATGGTCAGATCCGGTCTTAAAAGCAAAATGGCCAGGTTGTTGTCCACCTTGAACAGGGACTTGTATCCAAAACGGATATCCAGGGCTATCCCTTCCAGAAATGAGTTGTCGGCGGCCTGCAGGCCCGGTCCGGAGGAAGAGTTTCTCTGGGTGATTTCGCCAAGCATCTGCTGTATTTTTATGGTTCGGTAATAGGTCCCTTCCACAAGAGTGATGTCTCCGCCCAACCGAAAATTTCCAGGCTTTCCGGAAAATCCAAGGGACGCGTCAAATCGCGTGTCTGCCGTATCCGGAATCCGGATGGGGATATGGCTGAGAATGATCCTAATGTCCGTCGAATTGAGATCCAGACCCGAAATCCGGGCTGCGCCTGACACTCGTATATCACCGTCCCCGATCCTTCCGGTCAGTGAATCAATAACGATACTGTCTGGCGTTATCCTGATAGTCCCGTTGACATCGTTGATGGGTTCCAGTATTTCAGGCAGGGTTACACCCACATCAGATACCCTGAAATCAACCTTGATATCCGGTTTGGCCTGGGTGCCGCTGATCCTTGCATCAACCACAAGATTACCCCGGGCTGCATCCACGGCCCCTGCCATGGATGCCACGGCATCCATGGGTACAATGCCTTTGACGACAACCTCAAGCGCCCCATTGGGGACAACCTTTCCCTTGAGGGTAAGCGTATCCCGGCCGAGGAAAGTCAGATCCAGGCCCGGGATGGTGACAATGCCGTTTTCATAAACGATGCGGGAATTGAGTGTCCCGATAACCGGCCGGCCCTGGTGTTCAACATCAAGTTCACGGATATTAAGGGTTGCACTGACAGACCCGGGGTCGTTGCCGTTCCCGCTGACCCGAACGTTTCCGGACACCATTCCTGTAAGACCCTGATCAGAAGAACGGTTGAAAAGTGCCGATACATCGACTTTCTCTATATCCATGCCTGCTGAGAAATCCAGGGTGCGTGTATCAAGACGTGCTTTGACCGGCAGATCCTGGGGACCGGAAACCTTCAGGAGTCTGTCCTTGAAGTCCAGGTCAAACCGGAGCTTGTTGGTTGAAAAGGCGTCCCAGAGAGCCAGACCGGTCAGCACGACCGAGCCGGAAGCTACAGGTGAATCCAGGGCTCCCTGACTCATGATATCCATTGACAAGTTGACACCTTTAAAGGCATCCCCGCCACCGGGGATCAAACCGGTCAGAGCCATATCCCGGGAGACCAGGTGCAGCGAATACCGTCCCTGCCCGGGTAAAAACCAGCCCGTTCCGGACAGGGTATTCCCCTGGGAAACAACCAGATCAAGGGTGTCCAGGAAAACAGTCTGACTGCCTAACCGCAGATCGGCCTTGAACCCGTCCAGTGACTGTTCGCCGGCTTTCAGCCGTTTTCCGGTCAAGTGAACGGAACCAACCGGATCCATAAGCCTGCCCTGTATCTTGCCGCTCAGGTCTATGCTGCCTGTAACGTCAGAAAAAAAATCACCAAGGGTCATGTCCTGGCCCAGAAGCAAAAGATCCACATCACAGGTCCCGGTATCAAAGGACGCCAATGTCCCAGGCCATGCAAGGGTGCCTGTTACAGCCAGATCTGATCTGTTTTTACGAACATTCCCCTTGTTAACCGTTATATGCGTATCATGACCGTCCCAGGCCGCATCCAGATTGAGGTCCAGATCCAGTGCAGGTACCTGGGATCCCTGCACGACAATCCCTTTGCCCCTGGCAACCAGACTGATTCCAGGGTTGAAAAGGCTGCCCCGGCACACCAGGGTTCCGGCAATAATTCCGGAAAGTTCTGGAAGGGGATAGAAATTGTCGGGTGTAAGATTAATGAACTCGATCCTCAGGTCCGAGTTCAGGTCCTCTGACAATGTCATATCCGGTTTAAAAAGGTCCACATGGCCTGCCAGGCGAACATCTGATTCCAGATTCCTGACAACCAGGGAAGACAGGGTCAAACGGCCTGACTGGTCAAGGGACGCTGCTCCGGTAACATCTCCCACTTCAATGTCCTGGAACCGGACATGCCCGGCCTTTACTGTCATGGCGATAACGGGGCTTGAAAAGGAGCCGGTCAGGTCGGCCCCCAGGGTTAAGGAGCCTGAAACATTTCTGATTTCTTGTCTGAGGGCCAAGTCTCTTACCTCCGGAACATCCAGATCCAGCCGTGCAGACACCCTGCCGGATTCAAGGTCGCAGACGCCCCCCAATTTGAGGACCGAACCCTGAATCCCTAAAGCGCTCCGGGTCAGGGTAAGCAGACCGTTCTTAAAATCCAAACGGCCGGAAAAACTCACATCTTCAGGCTTGATCCCCGGCCCCCGGCCCCCCCGGGCATTTAGATCCAGATCCATGGAAACCGCCAAAGTTTCAGGATTTTCACCTGACGGCCCGACACTGATCCTTGATTCGGCATGGAGGTTGTCCGATTGGAATCCAGCGGCCTCAAGCTTCCCGGTGTCCACTTCTGCCAGGATCTCCGGCCTGCCCGCCCCTCCCTTGATCCGGACATTGGCCTTCACATCCGTGGACGCATGGACGACACCTCCGGCCAGGGCATTGATGGCTGCTGCCCGGCCTGAAATCCCAAGCTCCAGATCCATGATCATTGAGGAAAACAAGTCCTGGACCTGTCCGGTGCCGATAATGTCAACGGCATCGGAATGAAAGGACAGGGAAAGGGACTCCAGCCGGTTGCCTGACAGAACGCCTGACACCCTGGATTCCAGGATCCGGGTCTGAAAATCGGGAAGAACAATACTGCCGCCCTGAATCTCCAGACTCATCCTGGCCGAAGGTTCTCCTGTGCCGCTCCCCTGGAGGGAAATTCCCTGGATGTCAATCCTGCCCGGTCGAGCCGCATTCGTCCCGTCAGGCAGGGTCAAGCCCAGACTGCCTGCCTGGATCCGGACATCACGAACGTCCAGAGACCTGAACGGGAGAGTCCACGGTACGGCTGTCTCCTCTCCGGAGTCCGGGGCTCCCGCAACAGACTTGCTGCCGGTCAAAGGAAGTGTGACCTCTACTGCAGGATGATCCAGAGCAAGGCTTTCAATACACAGGGTACCTTTTATCAGGGGTTTCCAGGCAAGATCCGCCCGGAAATGGTTCAGGTGAATCCGGGTTTCACTGCCGGGTTCTCCCATGGCAAATCCGGTTACATCCAGGATTCCGTCAAGCAGGGAAACAGTCATCCCTTCCCAGGTTATGGCCTCTCCCAGGGATGTGGACAGGGTTGTCCGGAGCCGCTCCTGCACGCCCGGCATGGAAATGAGCCTGTCAGCCCACATAACCAAAAGCACCGCCATCAGGGCAGCACAACCTGCCAGAACCAGTCCGTATATTAAAACACGTTTCAGTTTTCCCGTCTCCAATACCTCTTTTTCGTCAAATTGCAATCATAGCATATTTTCTGGTTTCTGGAACACATCTTATTCTTTGGATCCTGATTATGGCATTCATGGACCGAAGAATTCCAACAAACTCCCTGTTTTTCTTGTGCTGACAACCCTATTCATTTATAATAATGGTTCCTTGAATTTTGATCCCTTTTTGGAGGAACCATGAAACTCTTCAGGAAAAAAACTCTGACCGGTCTGTCCCGAACCTGCGGATGAGCGGCAAAAATAGGTCCGACAGCTCTGTCGGACGCGCTGAAAGGACTTAAGCGGTCCAAGGACCCCAACCTCAAAGTCGGGTTTGATACGTCCGATGACGCTGCCGTGTACCAGTTGAGCCCTGACCTGGCCATGGTCAATACCATTGATTTCATTACCCCGCCGGTTGACGATCCATACTGGTTCGGCCAGATTGCGGCTGCCAACGCCATATCCGACATCTACTCCATGGGGGGAGTCCCCCTCACGGCATTGAACGTGGTCATGTTCCCGTCAAAACATCTGGACATGGGCGTTTTAAGGGAAATCCTGCGGGGAGGCAACGACAAGGTAATCGAAGCAGGCGCCAGCCTTGCCGGCGGGCACACCGTGGATGATGAGGAACCCAAATACGGCCTGTGCGTCAACGGCATTGTCCACCCGGACCGGATCATCACCAATGCGGCGTCAAAACCGGGAGACAAACTGATTCTGACCAAACCCCTGGGATCCGGTGTCCTGTTCAATGCGGTCCGATCCGGCAGATTCCCATTCCATGAACTGGAAAAGGAGGCTCTGCCCTGCCTGGCCGGCCTGAATAAAACAGCCATTACGGTTGCCCTGTCCCATGATCTCAACGCCTGTACCGACATCACCGGATTCGGCATCATCGGTCACTGCCTGGAGATGTCCCTGGGTTCGGGCCACCGGATCATCCTGGATCACGGCAGTCTTCCCTTTTTTGCCGGAGCTCTGGACATGTACAAAAAGGGAGAAACCACCGGCAGCAACAAGGCCAACCGTGAACTGACCGTTAATCATCTGACCATCACCGCAGCCCTGTCCGCCACCCAGACGGAACTGTTGTTCGACCCCCAGACCTCGGGAGGACTTCTCCTGTCTGTTCCCGAATCCAGAGCCAGGGATCTTGTCCTGGCCCTGCACAGGCAAGGGGTGGCTTCGGCGGTTGTAATTGGAGAAGTTGCGGCAGGATCTCCCGGAATCGTTGTCCGATAACAGTTCATAAAGCCATATTCGCACCAGAAGCCCATTCACCCATGGCATCTGTCCTGATTGTCAGAAAACATGGTATCCTGAACTCTTTGACCAAGGGGCTGATATTAAACCAGACACCTCCGGACAACCCTGATCACCCTGGATCATGGCCACAAGTCAATCCCGGTCTGTAACTGTTTACAGACGGATGATACCATCCCTGCTGTTATGCAAAATGATATGTCCTCCAAAGAATCCCGGCAGAACAGGGCACGTCAAATCCAGAAAATTTATGAGGTTGATCCCCTCATATGCCCAAAGTGCAAAGGCTCTATGAAAATTATCAGCTTTATTGAAGATCTTGACATTATCGAAAAGATACTCCGTCATCTTGACCTCAGGGATATCCGGAACCATGATCCACCGGAAAATGTTTCAGACTATCTTCTTGAATTTGTAGATAAAACAGAAGTCAGCCCATCGGTTTCAGGGGAAGACACAGGATGAAGTTCGTCCCTTTCCCGGGTATCGATTCCACCTCAAGGGTTCCCTGATGCCCCTTTGTAACAATAAAATAAGATATGGACAGGCCTAAGCCCGTTCCGACATCCGAGCCTTTTGTGGTAAAAAACGGGACAAATATTTTTTTCCTGATGTCGGCATCAATCCCGGGCCCGTTGTCCTCAATTTCAACGCAGGCCATATCCCGTTTCTGCCGGGTCCGCAGTATGAAACAGGGATCAGGTTGCCCTGCTTCAACCATTGCCTCACTGCCGTTCTTCAGGATATTGAAAAAGACCTGCTGGATTTTGGATGCCTCGCAAGGCACCTCCGGCAGATCCGGATCATACTTCCGTTCAATCCGGATCTGCCGGAAATTATATTTTTTTTTCAGGTCATAATCCTGGGACGCCAGCTCAATGGTCTTGTCCATGAGGCCGGCAAGGTTGCAGGGGACAAGTCTGGCCTCACTTTTCCGGCTGAAAGAGAGCATGTTGTCGATGATGGTATTAACACGGATTCCAGACTCCCGCAGGGATTCCAGAATCGATCTGACCTTTCTGGTTTCCAGGTAGACCTGAATGGCTTCAAGGGAAACGCCGCACTCCTCGGCCACCTTGTCATTGGCCGGCAAGCGGCCGAACAGTCTGTTCCCAAGGACCTGGGTATTCTGGATAATGGCGGCCAGGGGATTCCTTATCTCGTGGGCCATGCCTGCGGCAAGGCCGCCGAGGGACATCATTTTTTCGTTCTGAATCATGGCCTCCGCCGTTTTTTTTAACAGTGTGATATCCCTCAGGTTCACCACCATACCCATATCCTCCCCCTGGGCATTCTGGTAGGAAGCTCCGCTGATGCTGACATCAAGAATTTTCCCGTCCCGGGTGTACCGACGGGTCTCGAAATCGGTGATATATCCCAGCTCAAAGGTCTTTTTTATGGCATCATCTGTTTTCTGCTCCTCACCCTCCACTACAAAATCAGGCCGCTTACCTATGAGGTCATGGCTTGACCACCCGAAGACCCGGGTAAAGGCGGGATTGATATAGACTGTCCTGCCGGACAGGTCATAGACAATAATGGGATCGGGAACCGCCACCATAACGGACCGGTATTCCTCCTGCTGTTTGATAAGGGTCTGGTTGATGCTCAAAAGCTCCAGGGTCCTCAGCTTCACCTGGGCTTCCAGATCGTCCTGCAGGAATTTCAGCGTCAGGTGGAGGTGGATCCTGGGCAAGAGCTCTTCAGGCTGAATGGGTTTTATCACGAAATCAACTGCGCCTGCTTCAAATCCCTTTACCTTGTCTTTTGTTTCGGACAGGGCGCTTAAAAAAATAATTGGGATACTTTTAAAGGCAGTCTCCTTTTTTAACCGCCTGCAGGTTTCAAACCCATCCATTTCCGGCATGAGGATATCAAGGAGAATCAAGTCCGGCAGAGTGGTTTTGGCAATCTCAAGGGCCTGGGCACCGCTTTTTGCCACACTGACCGGGAAACCGTTATCCCTGAGAATTTTACCGATCACCTGGATGTTTTTCAGAACATCATCCACCACGAGAATACGGATTTCTTCATTGATGTAAGTCTTCATAAGGCAGAATCTTCTCCCGATTCCGGGTCATTGATCACCGTCTGAAAATCAGACAGTACAGTCCTGATCTGATCCATGTCAAACTGAAGGGCCAGTGAATACAGCGCCTCAGCCCAGGCTGCCAGGGCGCTGCATCCGCTGGTTTCCCCAAGAGCCTTCATCTCAGCGGCAAAGGCCTCAACCTGGTCAATGGCCATGGATGATGACAGGTACCGGCAATGCAGCACACGTTTTTTTAATGCCACTGCCAGATCCGGGAATCTGACAAGCAGCTCCTTGGAAAGCCGCTGCCCCTGGATAGTTGCCCCTGGTTCAGACCCTGAACAGGTTTTTCTTGTTTCGTGGGGGATAAATTTCATCAGTTCCAGCAGGATATCTGATCTGGAAACCGGTTTCTGCAGATATCCCTCACATATTCTGCCAATAATTTCTTTATCCTGTTTCATGGCAGAAGCCGTGATCGCAATAATGGGAATATGACGGATGCCACCGGTTTTCCTGAGAAGTCTGGAAGCTGTGTGCCCGTCCATGACCGGCATTTTCATATCCAGCAGGATCAGATCCGGAAGGGATTCGGCTGTTTTTTCCAACATTTCCTGCCCGTTTTCCGCCTCAATGAATTCGAACCCGTATCCACCCAGGTAGCTCTTTATCAGCTCCCTGTTATACTCGATATCATCGGCAATGAGAATCCTGCTTTGGCGGAAAATCACAGAACCGGGTTCAATCCGCTGCCCGTATTTTGCATCGATCCTGCCGGCAGCAGCCACTTCCACGTCCCTGAAATTCAGCTCAAAGGTGCTTCCCTGACCCGGCTGGCTCTGTACCGTAATCCTGCCGTTCATCAATCGTGTCAGACGTTCGGTTATGGCCAGTCCCAGGCCGGTCCCCCCGAATTCTCCGGTTTTGGCCTCTTTCAGCTGCTCAAAGGATTTAAATATCTTCCGGGTCCCTTCAGTTGACATGCCCATGCCCGTGTCGGATACAATTAGGGTGAGATCAACCATGCTGCGGTGCCGGTTGTCCTTAACAAAACAACCGGCAGAAAGGGTTATCCGCCCCTTTTCCGTGAACTTTGCAGCGTTGCCCAGGAGGTTGACCAGAATCTGGCGCAGCCGGATCTCGTCCAGAAGCATCCGTGGTGGGATATCCTCCTGGATATGGATAATCAGATCAAGACCCTTATCATCGGTTTTCTGTTTGAACAGGGTAGACATCTCCGAAAACAGATCCCGGATATCCATGGGTATGTAATTCAGCTCCAGTTTGCCGGCTTCGACCTTGGACAGGTCGAGTATATCGTTGATCAGGC
This sequence comes from Pseudomonadota bacterium, assembly GCA_043806875.1. Lineage (GTDB taxonomy): Bacteria > Desulfobacterota > Desulfobacteria > Desulfobacterales > Desulfobacteraceae > JAZDGN01. The sequence continues at coordinate 1,488 of JAZDGN010000005.1, read as the reverse complement.
TCAGCAGGGCTTTGCCTGAGGAATGGATGGATTCCAGGTAATAGGCCAGGTGCGGCTGCTTGATTTCATCCCTTAAAATCTCTGTAAACCCGAGAACAGCATTCATGGGGGTACGGATCTCATGGGACATGTTAGCCAGGAATTGGCTTTTGGCCTGGTTGGCGATCTCGGCTTTTTCCTTGGCTGCGGTGAGTTCCCTGTTGGCTGTTTCAAGCTCGACGGTCCGTTCCTCAACCCGCTGTTCAAGGTGATCCCGGGCATCCTCAAGGGCCCTTACCAGGTTTTCCTTTTCCCGGATAGATTTCCTGACAGACCGGATCATATTGTTAAGGATATGGCCAAAGGCTCTTGTTTCAATGGTCCCGGCCTCGGGCACAGTGCCGGATTCGACCCCCTGCTGTTCAATGGTGTGCACTGCTGCCATAAGCCCTTCCAGCGGCTTTGTCAGACTCCTGGCAAGCAGGGTCGATACAAGGACGGAAATAACCAGGAATGCTGAGGTGAGGTACAGAATTTTTTTCCCCAGGGTTCTTGAGGTGATTTCAACCTCATCCACGTACAGGGAACTGCAGATATACCAGTCAAGGGGCTTGAAATAGCGGATATAGGCACGTTTCAGATACCTGTATTCCCCGGTGTGGTCCGGGGGCTTGTCCCATATGTATTCATAGGCCTTTTCAGGGGTTCTGGAGGCTGTCATGAGATCATCCAGTATGAGCCTTCCGGTGGAAGGATTGATCAATTCCCTGGCCTGGGAACCGCTCAGAACAGGGTGAACCAGGATTTCCTTGTCCCCGTTGAAAATATACATGTAACCGGTTTTGGCGGTCCTGACTCCGGAAAAGGTGTGACGGAGTTCCGAGAGGATGGCGATCCGTCTTTTTTCCGTATCTGCCTCAATATCATCAATGTAGACACCTGTCCCCACCACCCAGTCCCACGGGGCGAACAGGGACACATAGGAAATCTTGGGCTGTTCGGCTGTCAACCCGTCTTTCACGGGTTTGGGCCAGAGATAATCCACATACCCCTGACCCCTGGATCGGCAGACATCCACAAAGGCCTGGAAAAGATTCTGTTTTATGCCCAGGGCGCAATTAAATTTCGGATCGTCAAGAACCGTGCCGTTCAGGGCAGGCAAGGTGGGATGCATAATCATTTTCGGAATGGGTCTTCCCATGTCATTGATCCATAAATACCCGACCCCCTCATCATATCGCATGTTTTTAATGATGTGTATTGCGTCGGCCTTTGCCTGCTCTGTTGACAGGCTTTTGTCCAGTGTTTTCCGGTAGAGTCCTTCGATAACGGCAATCGAGATGGAAACAATGTTTTTCCGCTCGTTTTTTGTTACCGCCGATCGATAGGCCCCCCTCCCAAGGCGATTTGAGCAGTCCCCACCTTCGCCGATTTTGAGGTCCCCACGTTTTTTTCCTGTCTTTTCTTAATCACCAACAAATGACCATGGATTTCCTTCTGGATTTTGTT
>JAZDGN010000004.1:0-65679 GCA_043806875.1 Pseudomonadota bacterium | reverse complement strand
GGCGGGAGGCCTGATATGGCCCAGGCCGGCGGGACAAAACCTGAACATCTGGACCAGGCCCTTGAATCGGTTTTCCAGGCTTGATGCCTGACCATTTATGATTGCCTATTTTTTAAGACGTCTTTTGCTGGTGATCCCCACCTTCCTGGGGATCACCATCATGGTTTTTACCATTACCCGGTTTGTACCCGGCGGCCCCATTGAACGGATCATCGCCGAAACACGGCAGATGCAGTCCATGGACGGTGGGCGCCGTTCCGGCGGATTCCAGGCAGGGTCGGGCCAGCCCCTGTCCCAGGATCAGATCGATAGGCTCAAACAGTACTACGGTTTCGATAAACCCCTTCTTACGAGCTACGGCCAATGGCTTGCCAAGGTCCTGACCGGTGACCTGGGCCGCTCAACCCGGTATTACGATTCGGTCTGGTCCATGATCCGGGAACGAATCCCCATATCCCTGTACTTTGGCGTGCTCACCCTTGTTGTGGTTTACGGCGTCTGCATTCCTTTGGGCATTGCCAAAGCGGTCCGGCACAAGAGCGGGTTTGATAACATGACCTCAATTGTGATTTTCATTGGCTATGCTGTCCCAGGCTGGGTTGCCGGGGTAATGATGCTGGTTGTGTTTTCCTCCTGGATGGACTGGTTCCCCCTGGGCGGGCTGATTTCCGACGGGTTCAGTGACATGTCATTGCTCCAAAAGGCAGCCGATCTTGCCTGGCACACCTGGCTGCCCCTCTTGTCCTATGTGATCGGATCGTTCACGGTGATGACATTGCTCATGAAAAACACCCTCATGGACAATCTTTCCGCCGATTATGTCAGGACCGCCATTGCCAAGGGCATGTCCTTCAAAAAGGCTGTATTCCGCCATGCCATGCGCAACAGCCTGATCCCCATTGCAACCCATTTCGGTAACACCATCTCCATTGTTCTCATGGGATCGTTCCTTGTGGAAAAGGTATTCAACATCAACGGGATGGGGCTCCTGGGATATGAATCGGTCCTGGACAGGGATTATCCGGTAGTCATGGGTATTCTGGTCATCTCATCTTTGTTGTTCATGATCGGTAATATCCTGTCGGACATCTGCGTTGCACTGGTTGATCCCAGGGTGAGGTTCACATGATACGGATAACGCCCCTTACCAGGAAAAAAATCCGGCGGTTCATATCCATCCGCCGGGGATTTTATTCCTTTGCAATCCTGCTTGTCATGATCCTGGTATCCCTGTCTGCCGAGGTGTTCATCAATAGCAAGGCATTGGTTGTTCGGTATGAAGGGCGATTCTATTTCCCGGTTTTTTCGGAAATGGTTCCTGGCGTTAGGTTCGGGCTTGACTATGATTACGAGACCAACTACCGGCAACTCCAGACTCTTTTCAAGAAAGGCAGTACAGGCAACTGGGTGCTCATGCCTGTTGTGCCCTACAATCCCTATGAGAATGACCTGCGTATTAACGACTATCCCCCGTTCCCGCCGTCCCTGAACCCGAGGCACTTTCTGGGCACGGACAACGTGGGGCGCGATATCCTGGCCAGGCTTGTTTACGGTTTCAGGACCGCCATCGTCTTTTCAGTAATTCTCCTGGTTCTCAACTATTCCATCGGGATTTCACTGGGATGCGTCATGGGTTATTTTGGAGGGTGGTTTGATCTTTTTTTTCAGAGAATCCTTGAAATCTGGAGCAATGTGCCTTTTCTTTACGTGGTCATCATCATTTCGTCCATTATCGTCCCCAATTTCATTATTCTGCTATTGATAATGGCCTTTTTCGGGTGGATCAACATGACCTGGGTCATGCGGACAATGACCTACAAGGAAAAGGAACGCGAGTATGTCCTGGCTGCCCGTTCTCTGGGAGCGTCGCATTTCAGGATCATTTTCCGGCACATCATCCCCAATACCATTTCCGTGATCGTCACCTATGCACCTTTTGCCATTTCCGGCGGTATTGTTGCACTCACCTCCCTGGATTACCTGGGATTCGGATTACCTGCCCCAACACCCAGCTGGGGGGAACTGCTTCAGCAGGGCTGGACAAACATGAGCGCTTGGTGGATCTCAGCTTCAGTGGTTGCTGCCCTGGTTATCACCCTGATGACTGTCACCTTTACCGGTGAGGGTATCCGAGAAGCCTTTGATCCCAAACTCCACTCCGTCTACGAATAGCAGAGCGTTATTTTTCCTTCATTTCAAACAGAACAACAGGGATATCCCGTGTATCGGTTTTGATGGCGTGTTTTTTCATGGAAAGCGTGTAGTGTTTCTCCATTTCCTGGATGAATTTAAAGGAGGTTTTTCGCATGGTTTCGGCAAGAATGATGGTGCCGTCCGGTTTAAGGTAACGTTTAAACAGCAGGAACAATCCCATGATGTCCTGTTCCTTGAACACGATCTCTGACCCGATGATATAATCAAACTGACCTTCGATCATGGGCAGGTTCCAATCAAGTTCCCTTATATCGGGATTGGGGATGTTGTTCAGGGCAGCATTGGCCCTGGCAAAGGCCAGGGCGTCGGTATTGTATTCCGTTATGGTGATCCTGTGGCCTAATTTTGCGGCATAGATACCGGTAACACCCATACCAGCCCCTATTTCAAGCAACCGAACGCCTGGGTCCACAGGGATGGTTGAAAGTCGGGTGGACAAGACAGCGGTTGCTTCCCAGATTTTGGTCCACAGCGGGAAATTGTGGAACACATCGTCGGTGTTGATGAAACGATCAATGGAAACCGGCGTAAACAGGGTAAGGTCCTGGCCTGCAACTGAAAACTTGGTGGTTTTTACATCGTAATCGTGTTTGAACTGTTCCAGGGAACCCATGATAGTGCCTATCCTTTATTTCCAAGCAGGTTGTTAAATCCAGGAACACTAACAGAAAACATGCCATCGATCAAGAAATTTGCATGGGGTGACAAGGGAAAAAGATGATCACGGCCTGGCGGCCCAAGGTCAGTATCGGGAATGATCCGGGAGAAAAGGAGTGGGAAAAAAGCAGGTCCCCCTGCCGGTACGTCTGCCGGCAGGGGGACCTGTCTGAATCATGGTGCTTGCTATCCAGGACCGCCATGTATTAGGGTGCGGTCTTCTCCAGTTATTTTACCGGATGAAGCTCAACTCGACGGTTCAGGGCACGGCCCTTTTCTGTCTTGTTGTCTGCTACCGGTTTGGAGAAACCAAAGCCTTCACAGGTCAGGCGCTTTCCATCAATTCCCTTTCCGGCGAGATAGTTTTTGACGGACTGGGCGCGTCTCAGGGCCAGGGCGTCATTATACTCTTTGGTTCCTATGTTGTCGGTATGACCATACAGTTTTGCGGAAAGTCCGGGATTGGCCTTGAGGATTGCTGCAACCTTGTCCAGGGAAGCGTATGCTTCGGGTTTGATCACTGATTTGTCAAAATCAAAAAGAACGGAGCCAACTACCCAGGTGCCCTGGGCATTGAGTGTTGCACCGGCTGGAATGGCGGCGGCTTTCATGTCAGATGGGGAAGTCTGTTTCTTTTCAACGGCCAGGGGGCATCCGTGGGCATCAACAACAGTGCCGGCTGGTGTTCCGGGGCATTTATCGAGTTCATCGATAACCCCATCATTGTCACTGTCTTTGGGAGTCATCTTGGCCTTTTTGATAAGGAAGGCTTCCTTGACAAATTTTGCCATACCATCACCTGTAAGAAGGTCGTCTGCGTTGGAAACAAACCCGCAGCCGCTTACCTGGGATATTTCCTTCATCAAGGCAGCGCCCTGGGCATTGTCGCCGACAAGGATGGGGTAGAGACAGAGATTGGCACCCAGCTGTTCCTTGAGGGCTTCAGCCGTTCCCTTGGTCATGGGGGACAGCTCTTTGGCATCGCTGACAATCACAACTGCTGTTTTGCCGGATACCCCCTTGAGGTCCTGTTTTGCCTGGGTCAATGCCTGGTACAGTGGGCTGGTCCCGCCCGGTTTGGAAATCATATCCAGTTTTTCGTTAAGGCCCTGGGTGGAGTATTTCTGCATGCCATAAAAGAGTACAGTTGTCTTGTTGGATACAGCAGGGCTGTGGCCAAAGGATCTGAGCCCTGCGTTCTGGCCGAGTTCCGGAAGAGTTTGATTCATCCGCTTTACAATTTCGCGGGCAACGACAAATTTTTCATTGCCTTTATATAGTTCCTCCATGGAGCTGGAGGCATCCAGGATAACCAGAAGGTTGTCAATGGATGAAGCATACTGGTCAGAATCGAGCGGTGTCCTGGTAAACTCGGGGATGGGCTGAACCGGCTGCTGTGCTGAGCATCCGAATAACAAAAAGGCCACCATCATGGATAAAACCGTTTTGGTACTGAAAATTTTCATGGATAGACTCCTTGGAATGTTTAATTGATATGAGGCATGGTGTGGGGGCACCACGCTTTTCTAAGTTATTAAGAACGGATGAAAAATAATGTGCAATTATAGTCTGTGTTTTGTGCCATGTCAACACGGACGCGTGAAAATTATCGTTGTTTTTAGAAATAATTATTGTAATTCAAAATGGTTATTTGTGAAAATAATTTATTCGTTCTGAGTCTTCTCCTTGTACTGGCATTCCTTTTCCGGACACCTGACGGTCAATCCTTCTTTTTTGCTCTCCTTTTCGATAAGATATGGCGAACTGCACTGGGGACATGGCCTGTTCACAGGTTTGTCCCAGGATGCGAAGGTGCAGTCCGGATACCGGTTGCACCCGTAAAATAATTTACCACGACGGGATTTTTTTTCAACAATGATACCTGTGCACCCGGGAACAGGACAGGGGACCCCGGTATCCCTGCCAGCTCCGGCATTGGTAATTGACTCGGTATGTTTGCATTCGGGATACCCGGTACAGGCCAGGAACTCACCGAATTTTCCCTCCTTTTTTACCATGGGCTTCCCGCATTTTTCACAGTCCTTGATTTTGGTGTCATTGATTTTGATTTCGATGATTTCAATGATTCCCTGCTCGTTGCGGGTATAGTTGCTGGAGAATGAGCACTCGGGGTACCCGGTGCAGGCGATGAAATGGCCGTTCTTTCCCATCTTGATGTTGAGCTGTTTGCCGCAAGACGGACACTTAAGCTCGGTGGGAAGGCCTACCCCTTTGACGCTCAACATGTTTTTCTGGGCAAGATCAAGTTTCTCCTTGAAGGACGCGTAGAACTCCTTGAGGATGTCCAGGGATTTGCGGGATCCGTGTTCAATATCATCCAGGCTGGTTTCCATCCCGGCAGTAAAGGTAGTATCCAGAATATCAGGGAAGGATGACGTCAGAAGATCATTTACGATAAAACCCAGTTCCGATGGAATAAAATAGCGCTTTACCAGATCCACATATCCCTTTTCACGGATGGTCGTGAGAATGGACGCATAGGTGCTCGGGCGTCCGATCCCGTTTTCTTCAAGCTCCTTTACAAGGGTTGCCTCGGAGAATCGGGGTGGTGGTTTTGTGAAATGCTGTTTGGGTACAATGCCCCTGGTTTTAAGGACCATTCCCTGTTCAAGCACCGGCAGTTTTTGTTTCTCCTGGTCCGAATCTTCGTCGGAGACTGAGTAAAGGGCCATGAATCCAGCAAATTTAACGGTATTTCCACCCAGTGAAAATGTGTATCTACCGGCCTGGATAGTTATGGTGTTCTGGTCAATCAAGGCCTGGGCCATCTGGGAGGCAACAAACCGTTTCCAGATTAGATCATACAGGCTGTACTGGTCAGGGGTCAGAAAAGGCTTGACCTTTGCAGGAGTGTTGTAGACCGATGCAGGGCGTACTGCTTCGTGGGCATCCTGGGCATTGTTCTTATTGGTGAAGAACCTGGGTTTGGCAAGGGAATAGTCAGGTCCGAAATCCCGGGCTACAAAATCAAGGGCTTCCTGGGCGGCTTCTTCTGAAATCCTGGTGGAGTCTGTCCTCATGTAGGTGATCAGACCCTCGGGACCTCCAGAGCCTATTTCAATACCTTCATAAAGTTGCTGGGCAACCACCATGGTCTTTTTGGCAGAAAATCTTAGCCGGTTAATGGCATCCTGCTGCAGTTTACTGGTGGTAAAGGGTGGATAGGGATTGCGCTTGATGGTCTTGGTGGAAATCTGCTGGACACTGAAGGTCTCATCGGTAAGCTCTTTAACGATTCTGGCTGCCAGATCCCCATCAGGAATACGCAGCTTTTTTCCGTCTTTTTTTGCCAGCATGGCAGAAAATGGGGGCGGGGAGTCTGCCTCAAGGTCTGCAGTTATGGTCCAGTATTCTTCGGGACGGAAGGCACGTATTTCCTGCTCCCTGTCACAGATGATTCTTACAGCAACGGATTGGACCCGGCCTGCGCTCAAGCCTCCCTGAACCCGTCTCCAAAGGAGTGGAGAAATCTGGTACCCAACAAGCCTGTCCAGGGTCCGCCGGGTCTGCTGTGCATCATACCGGTTATGGTTCAGATCCAGGGGCTTTTCCAGGGCTTCAGTGATCCCTTTTTTAGTTAGCTCATGGATCAGAACCCTGTAAAAGGTTCGTCCTTTTTTCTTTAACAGTTGAGCGGCATGAAAGGCTATGGCCTCCCCTTCGCGGTCAGGGTCCGGTGCCAGGAAGATGGTCTCTGCATCCCCGGCCTCTTTTTTCAGGGACTGGATGACCTTTGCCTTACCTTTCAGGTTGACGTAGTCCGGCTTGAAATCATTCTCGATATCTATGCCCAGCTCCTTTTCCGGGAGATCCTTGATATGGCCGACCGTTGCAGCAACATTAAAATCTTTGCCGATATATTTTTTTAGGGTTTTAACCTTTGTCGGGGACTCAACGATTAACAGGGGTTTTGTCACTTTTGCTCCTCTATGATGGAAAAACGTTTTCCCGGGGATTGCCGTACCAATCCGCTGAGTTCAAGATCCAGAAGGGCTGCACATACACCGCCGTTATCAAGACCTGATTGTTTTATGATGTCGTCAATATGCATAGGGTAAGGATCCAGTACATCCAGAATCATTCTCTGAAGTCCGTCAGGTTCAGATCCGCATCCCGGCTTATTCCGGTTTTCTTTTCCGGTTCTGGCCGGGGTCTCCAAGTGAACCATGTGGTGTAGCTGTTCAAGGATGTCAGATGAACTCCCTATAAGTGTTGCTCCCTGTTTGATCAGAGCATGGGTCCCTGAACTCTTTGTAGAATGGATGCTGCCGGGTACTGCAAAAACCTCACGGCCGTATTCCGCGGAAAGTCTTGCCGTGATCAGAGATCCGCTTTTGACTGCGGCCTCCACAACCACACATCCGGCTGACATTCCGGCGATCACCCGGTTCCGTATGGGAAAATTCTGGGGTTCCGGAGCAGTCTGGACTGAAAATTCTGAAATTACCGCTCCTGACTGCTGAATTGCCCTGAACAGGCCACGGTTGCTTTTAGGATATACGGTTGCCAGTCCGCTTCCCATTACAGCCAGGGTCCTGCCTCCAGCTTCCAGTGCTCCGGTGTGGGCTGCCGAGTCGATCCCATAAGCCATACCGCTGACGATCTGGAAGCCCATGGATGCAAGTTCTGCGGATAGTTTCCGGGCACTGGTCAATCCATAGGTCGTTGCCTTGCGCGATCCAACAATGGCAACACAGGGGCTTTCATTGTCAAGGGTGCCCAGGTAGGTCAACACAGGTGGCGGGTCAGGAATCTGCTTTAGCAGCGCCGGATAGCATCCATCGTTCATGGTTGTAATGGAGTACCCGGCCCTTAAAATTGCAGACTCCTCCTTCCGGGCAACTGAAAAGGCGGTCATCCCCTGGATGTTTTCCACGGCGGTCAAGGTCATGCCCTGAACCGTTTTCAGGGTCTGTGTGTCAGCGGAAAATACTGTTTCCGGATTGCCAAACTGTTCAATCAAACGCTTGAAGAGGAGATTTCCCACCCCCCTGGTGAACCTTAGGGCAAGCCATGGCAGGGTGTCGGTTTGTTTCATGGTCATGATCACAACCTCTTGGCAGGATTAAAACGTATCATGGGGCAGCTCCTGCATCGGGTTTCCCAGTCTATTGAAAGAGCTTGAGTTTCTGTTCAGCCTTCTCTCCTGACGGTGTGAAAGGAAATTGTTTGACCAAAAGTTTCAGGTAGTGGTGAGCCCGGTCCGTATCGTCCAGGGAAAGATAAGCATAGGCTGTTTTCAGGAGAGCATCCGGAACTTTCCCGCCTTTTGGGTAGCGTTTAACCAGATCCTTGAACACCGTAATGGCATCCTGAAATTTCTTCTCGGAATAATAGCACTCTCCAAGCCAGTAGAGGGAGTTGTCTGCCAGTTCTGCGCCGGGATACCGGGTTGCATACTCCTTGAACAATTTTGAAGCACCATCGTAGTTTTCTTTGATCATGAGTTCCCTCGCTTCCTGGTAAAGGATACCTGGTTCCACATAATCGGCGGATCGGGTTCCGGTCCGGTCTGAATCTGAAGTTTTAACCAGGGAAGGTTCCGTGGCAGGTTGCAATGGCTTCAAGGAAAGGTTATCTACCTGTTCCCGGTAGGCAGAAACGGCTTTAGATAAGTCAGCAAGTGTTCTATCCTGACTGCCGGCTCTGTCTTCCAGGGCCGATATCCGACTTTTAATCTCGTCGATCTGTGTGTTGATGCTGGAAAGTTTATTTATAAGATCGTCACCCTGGCCGTTTTTCTGGACCGGCTGAACCGTGGAACAGCCGGAAACAAGGCTGATGCCGGCCAGCAGAATTCCGAAAAAAAGCGGCCAAGGAAACGATGGTTTCATGGACTATTTTTTTCTCCAAGCCAGAAGGATGGGACTTGCCACAAAGACAGACGAATAAGTTCCTACAATGATACCGATGATCATGGCAAAAGCGAAGTTGTGTATTATTTCACCACCCAGAAACAAAAGGGAAAACAGCACGATCAGGGTTGTTCCTGACGTCAGTATGGTACGGCTCAGGGTCTCATTGACGCTCCGGTTGATGATTAGGGAAAGATCTTTTTTGTTCATCAGACGGATGTTTTCCCGTATCCGGTCAAATACTATGATGGTATCGTTAAGGGAATATCCGATGATGGTCAGGAGTGCTGCAATGATGGGTAGGGAAAATTCAAGATTAAGGATAGAAAAAACACCCACCGTGATGATGACATCATGGATAAGGGCGACAATAGCCCCCATGGCATATTTCAGTTCCAGAAACCAGAACAGGACAAGGGTAACGCTAAGGGCAACCGTGATCAGAATCGGGATGCTTGTATTGAAGATGGAGATGAAGTACACTGCTGTCATCAGCGCTCCGGCCATAACGCCGGCAATAACCAGCTTCTGTTCAAACCGGCCGGAAATGTAGATGGTGATGAAAAGCAAGGAGAAGAAAATGGCCAGCAGTGCTTTCTTCCTCAGGTCTTTTCCGACCTGGGGACCTACCATTTCAACCCGGCGGATCTCCGGTGCCTGTTTGGTGGATGCAGTAAGGCCTTCTGCTATGGACTGGGAGAAGCCATTCCCAGTCATTTCAGGGATACTTGTCCGGATGAGATACTCGTTATCTCCAGCCTTGCCGAATTTCTGTACAGATGAATTTTCAAGGCCGACCTGGTTGAGACCGGTGCGGATATCCTTGATTTCAACAGTATTGGCGAACCTTACCTGGACAAGGGTTCCACCTTCAAAGTCTATACCGTAATTGGGACCGCCATGGATGACCAGGGATAAAAGACTGATGATGATCAGCGACAGGGACATGCCGAAGCAGACTTTCTTTTTCCCTATAAAGTCAATGTTAATATCAGGTCTGATAAACTGCATTATGGATAATTCCTTTTGAATACAGATTAAATACTGAGCGTTGTGACTGTTTTCCGTTCCAGGATAACATCAAAAAGCACCTTTGATACCACCAGTGCCGTAAAAAGGCTGGCTATTATACCGAGTCCGAGGGTCACGGCAAACCCCTTGATGGGGCCGGTTCCGTACTGGAAAAGGACGATGGCGGCAATAAGGGTGGTAATGTTGGCATCCATTACCGTGATGGTTGCCCGGTCAAAGCCTGCCTTGACGGCAGCAGCCGGTGTTTTGCCCATCAGCAGTTCTTCCCTGATCCTCTCGAAAACGATGACGTTGGCATCAACAGCCATGCCGATGGTCAGGATGATACCGGCTATACCCGGCAGGGTAAGGGTTGCCTGGAGGGCGGCAAGACCACCGCCGATAAGCAGTATGTTCATGAGAAGGGCGATGTCCGCAATCAGACCGGAGCCTTTGTAATACATGAGCATGAATAAGATGACAAGGACACCGCCCACGATCATGGAAACGATACCCATGCGGATGGAGTCTGCTCCCAGTGTTGGTCCGACAGTGCGCTCTTCAATGATTTTTACCGGGGCGGGAAGGGCTCCGGCTCTCAGTACAATGGCCAGATCCCTGGCTTCATCTGTTGTGAAGTTGCCGGTTATCCTTGCTTTGCCACCAGCGATGCGGTCCTGGATTACTGGGGCTGAGTAAACTGTTTTGTCAAGAACAATGGCAAGGCGTTTTTTGATGTTTTCCCCGGTGACGCGTTCAAAAATCTTGGCCCCTTTTCTGTCAAACTCGATACCGACATAGGGTTCGTTGAACTGTGAGTCTATCTGGACCCTGGCATCGGTCAGGGAACTGCCGTCCAGGAGAATGGCTTTTTTAATCAAAAAGGGGATCCGGGTCGTCTGACCTGTTGCCTTGTCCTCTTTTACCTGGTACAGGATCTCGTCACCGGGAGGTGGTGTCCCACTGATTGCGGAATTCACATCACCGGTTTCATCAACAAGCTGAAAATTGAGTCTGGCGGTTCTACCGATGAGATCCTTGGCCCGCTGGGTGTCGGTGATTCCCGGAAGTTGGATGAGTATGCGGTTGTCTCCCTGGAGGCGGATATCAGGCTCGCTCACGCCGAATTCGTCAATACGGTTACGGATGGTTTCCAGGGCCTGCTCTGTAGCCATTTTCTTGATGCTCGTTGCTTCTCCCTCGGGCAGCTTAAGGACAAAAACCGTTCCCTGATCGGTAACGGTTGTGGAGTCAATAACCATGGTATTGAATCCATCACTGAGAACTGTTTTGAAGCCCTTGATATTCTCATCGCCGTTGAGGGTGATTGTGATGGTATTGTTCTGGGTGCGGGAGATTCCCAGATGTTTGAGATCCTTGTTTCTCATCTCCAGCTTCATTTCGTGGATGGATCTCTCAAGCGTTGTTTCCAGGGCCTTTTCGCTCTGAACTTCGAGCACCAGCTGCATTCCGCCCTGGAGATCAAGTCCCAGATTGATTTTTTTGTAGGGCCAGCTGTTCGGATAGAATGTGGGAAGAATGTACACCAGCGCTCCAGCCAGTAGTGCTGCAATAACAGCGCCTCGCCATGATAGTCGTTTCAATATCGTTACTCCTGAAATCCGGGGTTAGTCGTTTGATTTCTCTTTTTTGGCAGGGGCAGGTGTGGAAGTGCTGTGCAATAATCCACCGATATTGCCTCTGTTGACTTTAATCCTTATTTTTTCAGCAATTTCAATGGAAACGGTTGAATCTTCCAGGGATACTATGGTCCCGTGAATACCGCCCGAAGTGATAACACGGTCACCTTTTTTGAGATTGTTGATCATATTCTGATGTTCTTTGGCTTTTTTCTGCTGGGGTCTGATCAGCAGGAAATAAAAAATGACGAACATGAGAATAAGGGGGATGAATGCCGTGAAACCACCTGCCTGGCCTCCCTGTGCGCCTCCTGCCTGTCCCATTGCATATGCTGTATTGATCAAAACAATTCCTCCTGGTTTGATAGCCTAATTTTTAGGCTGTTTTGCGGGTATCCAAATCGTATTTCCATCGAACCGGATAGCATCCACATTTTCAAAATTGATTTCTTCCAATAAATTGAACACTTCCTTGAGATTATACACTAAAATCTTTGTTAAAGGCTTTAAAAGGTTGATGTCCGTATCAATCTCATTATCCTCAAGATTGTAGATGATGACAATGGATTCTGAAAATTTCAGCAGTTTTCCCACTCCGGAACTACTGCCGTCTTCAAGAGGCTCGTCCGCATGGACAGTTACCGTGCGGCCTCTACTGGCGTAGTATTCCTGTATGATCTTGAAGTGTATATTCCAGATGTTGTCACCGGGCTGGACCACGTAAACCCCATATTCTCCAGTTTCCTGGGGTTTGATGACCCCTGTTTCCCCTATCCTTTCTTCAAAAACTTCTTTGTTCCTGAGCTGGGATTTTTCAAGGATATCCCTCATTGCAACAGTCTTCCCGCCCACGGTAAAGGTTTCATCACTCCGGACAATCAAGTCCAGTCCAGAAGTGATGCCCAGTGCCTTTTTACGCTCATTGATGGTCTGGGTCAATTGCGGGTCCTTGTTCAGTTCCTTGTAATCAATGGTAACAGGTTTTTCTATTGTTCCAGTTACCTGGGCCTGTTCATCGTGTTTTTTTTCTTCCTGGGTATGCATGCCCGGAGTGTCCTGTTGCCGAGTGTCCACAGTCCTGTCCTTATTGACATACCAAAAGATGAAACCGGAAATTATCAGCAGTGCACATACCGCTGTGAACGCCATTGCCTGGCTTTCTTTCTTCCTGGTACGCCTTTCCATGCTACCTCCAAAAAGCGGGTTGCGAATGAATCAGATACACAATCGCTGCATTTATGTCAAGAGTCACAGAGAATTCTGCTCTCTCCCCGGATCATGGAAGGATCCCCTTCAATGATAATTATTACCTTACGGTTGGACTCTATTTCCATTATTTCTTCACGTTTCCTGTTAAGAAGATAAGAGGCCACATCCATGGGTACGGTTCCTCTGACGGTTTTGATATCTCCCTTGACGGTTTTCAGGTTCAGCTGGCGTAAAAATCCCAGACCAAGCATCTCTGTAGATGGAATCATCCCTCTTCCTTTGCAGTGCCTGCAAGGTTCGAAACTGCTGAAGGTTATGGCGGGACGGATTCGCTGGCGTGACATTTCCAGAAGACCCAGTTTCGAAATAATCCCTAACTTTGTTTTGGCTTTGTCGGATTTGAGATGGGTTTTCATTCCTTTGACAATATCGGCCTTGTGCTTTCTGTCTTTCATGTCAATGAAATCGATAACGATGATGCCGCCCATGTCCCTGAGTCTCAGCTGACGGGCTACTTCTTCGGCAGCTTCGAGATTGGTATGGTAGGCGGTTTGTTCAATATTTTTTTTGCCCGTGGATTTGCCGGAGTTTACATCGATGGAAACCAGGGCCTCTGTCTGCTCGATTACGATGGCGCCACCGGATTTAAGCTGGACTTTGCTTTCATAAATGGAGGCTATCTGCTCTTCGATCTGATATTTTGTGAAGATCGGCTTTTCTCCACGGTAGGGTTTTACAATGCCCTGCTGTTTGGGTGCAATGACCTGAATGAAATCCTTAACCTCTTTTAAAACAGCCGGGTCATCAATGAGGATCTCTTCAATGTCCGTTGTGAAATAGTCTCTGAGTGATCTTACGGCAAGGCTCTGCTCCTTATAGAGCAGTGACGGGGCAGGGCTGGTGATTCCCTGTTCATTGATACTCTTCCAGGCCCGCATCAGGTACTTCAGGTCACTGGTGAACATGGTTTTTGTGGCATCCCTGCCGGCGGTCCTGACAATGAGTCCATAGCCTTCTGGCAGGGTCAACGCTTCGGTGATGGCCTTGAGCCGTTTGCGCTCCTCTTCATCTTCGATTTGACGTGAAACCCCCCGGGTCGTACTGCCGGGCATCAGGACCGCAAGTCTGCCGGGCAGAGAAATATACGTGGTAAGCATTGCCCCTTTGTGCATGATGGGATCTTTGGTCACCTGGACCATAAGTTCTTGGCCTTTCCTGACAATCTTGGCAAGGGTCCGGTCTCCAGAGGTGTTGTCCAGATAATAGTCGGGGTGTATTTCCTGTTGCTGAAGAAACCCGTTTTTTTCGGCGCCGTAATCCACAAAAACGGCCTGAAGGCTAGGTTCAACCCGTGTTATTACGGCTTTATAGATGTTGCCCTGGGTAACTTCCCTGGCGGCCGACTCCAGGTGGAAAGCTTCAAGCTTGTTGTCTTGAAGGGTAACGATCCTGCACTCGTCTGAATCCAGTGCATTGATTAATATTTTTCTTGTCATTCAGTATTTTTCTTGCCTCCTTTATGCAGCAATCAGGGGTCGCCTGAAGCCACCCTGTAAATGTCTTTTTAAAGGGCTTTTCCAAAAAATGCCGGCTTGGACCAATGATGGGTTGAGCCCCATGGACTTTTAATATTCCTGATAAGTATAAAATTGAGAGAGACAAGTCAATTTATTTGTTAAAATCCGAAGCACACAGACTTGCTATTTCCCCAATTGTGTGTCATCTAATAACATTTTAGGAAAAATGAACGGCCAATAAATCTTTTCGGAGGTATTGCTATATCATGGAGGAACGCTACAAACCCGAGCTGGTGGAACCCAAGTGGCAGGAATACTGGGGGAAAAACAGAACATTCAACGTTACGGAAAACCCGTCAAAGCCCAAATACTATCTGCTGGAGATGTTCCCTTACCCCTCCGGGAAGATCCATATGGGTCACGTGAGGAACTATACCATTGGCGATGTTGTTGTCCGGTATAAGCGCATGAAGGGGTTCAACGTCCTCCATCCCATGGGCTGGGATGCCTTTGGCATGCCGGCTGAAAATGCAGCCATTGACAACAAAACCCACCCTGCCGCCTGGACCTATGACAACATCAGCACCATGCGTGCCCAACTCAAGAAACTGGGGTTCTCCTATGACTGGGAACGGGAGCTTGCAACATGCAGGCCAGAATATTACCGGTGGGAGCAATGGCTTTTTACACGCATGCTTGAAAAGAACATGGTCTACCGGAAAGAGTCCTACGTCAACTGGTGTGAGCATTGTTCCACAGTACTTGCCAACGAACAGGTGGAATCGGATATGTGCTGGCGGTGCGGAAGCCTTGTCCAGCAGAAAAAGCTGTGGCAGTGGTTTTTCAGGATAACCGATTATGCTGACGACCTTCTGGACTATTGTGACAGGCTTCCCGGTTGGCCGGAAAAAGTAACCCTGATGCAGAAAAACTGGATTGGGAAAAGCCATGGCTCCGAGATAGCCTTTGCCGTTGAGGGGAGTCATCCAGCCATCACCGTATTTACTACCAGGCCCGATACCCTTTTCGGAGCGACCTTCATGTGTCTTGCACCGGAACACCCTTTGGTTGAAACCCTGAGTGCGGGGACGCAACAGGAAACCGAAGTAAGGGCCTTTGTTCAGAGGATATCCCAGCAGGAACGCTCAAGCAGCGCCCTGGAAAAATATGAAAAGGAAGGTGTGTTTACCGGAGCCTTTTGCATCAATCCGGCAACGGGTGAACGGATGCCCGTGTATACGGCCAATTTTGCCCTGATGGAGTACGGTACCGGGGCAGTCATGTCGGTCCCTGCCCATGACCAGAGGGATTTTGATTTTGCCAGAAAGTACGGCCTCAAGATCCGGGTTGTCATCCAACCTGATGGTCAGGTCCTGGACGGCGGTGCCATGACCGAAGCCTATACGGGAGAGGGGCTGTTGATCAATTCCGGCGACTTTAACGGCGTGCCAAATATTCAGGCCATGGATGCCATTACAGGTTGGCTCGGCAAACAGGGCCTGGGAAAAAAGACGGTCTCGTACCGGCTCAGGGACTGGGGTATTTCACGGCAGCGATACTGGGGTGCTCCGATTCCTGTCATTCACTGCAAAAGTTGCGGCGTTGTTCCGGTTCCTGATGATCAGCTTCCCGTGGTTCTGCCCGAAGACGCATCTTTGCTCCAAAACGGACGCTCGCCCCTGCCGGTTCTTGATGCATTTGCCAGGGTCGACTGCCCCCGGTGCGGACGCAAAGATGCCAGAAGAGACACCGACACCATGGATACCTTTGTTGAATCCTCCTGGTATTTTGCAAGGTACTGCAGCCCCCAATGGGATACCGGCATGTTCAACCCCAAGGCGGTGGAGTATTGGATGCCTGTGGACCAGTACATCGGGGGTGTTGAACACGCCATTCTCCACCTGTTGTATTCCCGCTATTTCATGCGGGTATTGAATACCCTTGGCCTCATTGACTTCAAGGAACCCTTTACCCGTCTTCTGACCCAGGGCATGGTCTGCAAGGAAAGCATGAAATGCCCGGAACACGGTTATCTGTTTCCTTCGGAAGCGGATGTGTCCGGTGGCGGCGCTGTGTGCAGACGATGCGGCAGCAATGTTGAGATCGGACGGGTCATCAAAATGTCAAAATCCAAAAAGAACGTCATTGATCCCAATGATCTTTTGTCCACCTACGGTGCTGACATAACGCGCCTCTTCTGTCTGTTTGCCGCTCCTCCGGAGAGGGACCTGGAGTGGAATGATGACGGTGTTGAGGGGTGCCACAGGTTCATCAACCGGGTCTGGCGCCTGGTCCTGGCAGGCCTTGAGACCAATGCGGGGATCCAGCCTTACACAGGACCTTCAGCAGGGCTGGGTGACGAGGCAAAAAAACTGTATATCAAGGCGCACCAGACCATTAAAAAGGTAACTGATGATATCGAGGAGAGTTTTCATTTCAACACGGCCATCAGCGCCGTCATGGAGCTTGTCAATGCCATGTATGCCGCTGACCTGGCAGGTGATGATCCCGAACTCAAATCAGTATCTGCCTTCTGTCTGGAAACGGTTCTGCTCCTTTTGTCCCCCATTGTCCCCCATTTTGCCGAAGAACTGTGGGAACGCATGGGACATGGAACAAGTATCGTGGAACAGGAATGGCCAGGCTACAGGTCCGATTCCATTGTCACAGATGAAGTTCTGATTGTTGTCCAGGTGAACGGTAAACTCAGATCCAAGTTCACAGCAGCTGCAGGAACAGGCGACCAGGATCTCAAGAGGATGGCACTGGCCGATGATACTGTTGTACGCCATATCGGGGATAAACCTGTACGAAAGGTTATTGTTGTGGTCAATAAACTGGTAAATATAGTGATATGAGATGAAAAAAACGCTGATGACAGTGACGGTTCTTGGCCTTGCCCTGGCCGCCTTTTCCTGCGGGTACAGACTTTCGGGAAGCGGAAGACTCCCCGGAGGAACAGCAACGATCTATGTGGCCATGTTTGAAAACAAGACCTTGGAAATGGGTGTTGAGCACGTGTTTACCCAGGCAATGATCAGCGAGCTTGTCCGGAGAACCGGCGTAAAGATAGTCGACGAGTTCAGTGCACAAGCCGTTCTCAGGGGAACGGTCACCTCCATTACCTTGGACACGTTGACCCGCTCCGCCGATAATTCCACCGTGGAGCGGATGGTTTATGCCAAGCTGAACATGTCCCTTGTCAACCGGGAAGGGGAGACGATCTGGTCTGTGAATCAATTTGTCGCAAACGAGGAATACACGGTTTCCAGGGAGAATGAAACCGATGAGGCTGCGCAGGCAGGAGGCATTGAACGTATTGCCCGACGCATTGCCGAGCGGGTTGTCAGTGCCATGACCGACGATTTCTGACATGCTTCTTTCAAGAAAAACGGGAGTTACAGACAGCAAAGATCATGTTATGATCCTGCGTTTCTGTAACTCCCGTTTGAATTCTGAGACCCGAAGCTGTTGGCCGCTATGGGCCTGCGGCTATGCAGCGGCGCTGATGCGTTTGCTGAGTCGGGATGTCTTGCGGGCCGCTGTATTTTTATGAACAATACCTTTCTTGGCTGCTTTGGCAATGCAGGACTGTGCGCTGCAGAAAAGCTCTGCGGTATTTTCGGCATTGGTGTCCTTGGCTGCCTGAACTTTTTTAATGGCGGTTTTCATGGTAGAACGTGTTGCCCTGTTCCTGAGGCGTCTGGATTCATTCTGTTTTGCACGTTTTGCAGCAGATTTGTGGTTGGCCAACGTTTTCGCTCCTTATGTTGCTTTTGTTTCTATTAATGAGTATGGCAATAAAAGTCATGTGATTAAATTGCTATCTTTAATTGAAAACAGTACTTTTTGTCAAGAAAAAAATGAATAAGGCCCTTTTCAGCCGTGCAGGAATCGTCAGCGGAGCGACGCTCATAAGCAGGATTCTGGGCTTTGTTCGGGATGCTGTCATTGCCATGCTTCTTGGGGCAGGGTGGCAGAGCGACATGTTTTTCTGGGTTTTCAGAATTCCAGAACTGTTCAGGAAATGTTTTTCTGACGGGATTCTGAATCTGTCCTTTGTCCCGGTCTTTACAAGAACCCTGGAAGAAAAGGGCAAGGCCCCGGCCTTTGATCTGGCCAGGGCGGCTTTTGTCTGGTCATCGGCTCTGGCAACGGTTCTTGTCATTGCCGGTATGGCGCTTGCCCCGGCTATCGTGGGCTGGGCCGAACCCGGCTTTGCTCAGGATTCGGGTTCAATTGCCCTGACAGTGCTGCTTTCCCGGATCATGATGCCCTATGTTGTCTGTGTGACGGTCCTGGCCCTGTGTATGGGCGTTTTGAATGTCCTGGACCATTTCGCAGCGCCTGCCCTTGCTCCCATGATCCTGAATCTGAGCATCATTGCTGCTGCGGTGTGGCTGAGTCCGCAGTGTGTGAATCCTCCGGTCGGCCTGGCCCTGGGAGTGCTGTGCGGAGGTATTATTCAGGTGGGTTTTCAGGTGCCGTTTCTATGGCGTTCCGGGTTTTTCCGGTTTTTCCGGACCCGGATTTTCCAGCCGGACCTGCTGAAGGCCGGAAAGCAGTTTTTTCCTGCCGTTGTGGGTGCCGCCGTTTATCCCATCAATATTTTGACCGGGACCTGGATGGGAGGGGGGCTTCCGGAGGGCAGCATTTCCTATATCTATTATGCTGACCGGCTAGTCCAGTTCCCCCTGGCCCTTTTTGCCATGTCAATTTCCATTGTTCTGCTTCCTGAGTTGTCTAAATCCGTTGTAGCCAATGATGTTAAAAAGACGTCAGCTCTGTTTGCCCAGGGAATGAAACTGGTTTTTTCCATTACTCTGCCTGCCATGGCTGGTCTTGCTGTTTTAAGGCAGCCGGTGGTTTCTCTCCTGTTCTGCCAAGGAGCTTTTGACAAAACGGCTGTCAGCCAAACAGCCACGGTATTGCTGCTGTTTTCATCAGGGCTGTGGGCGTTTTCAGGATCCCGGCTATTTGTTACCCTCTATCACGCCTTTTCCAACACGCGGCCCCCTTTTATTGCAGGAACGGCGGCAATTGGGATTAATGTATTTCTTTGCTTGTGGCTTGCCCCTATCCTTGGACACGTGGGAATCGCCATTTCCATCGTTATGGCCTCGGTGCTGCATTTTGGCTTGCTTTGCTGGGGGGCAATGTGCTACCTGAACCGTGAATCACGCAAGGAGATTATTATCTGTGCTTGCAGATCTGTTTTTGTCTCTGCTATAATGGGACTCGTTGTAATCAAAACCGCAGATCTGATGAGTGTTTACACCCTTTCGGGAAAGATGGACCTGTTTCTTGCCATCGGGGTCTGCATTTTAGCGGGAATAACGGTATACGGGCTTATGGTTGCTGTGGTGGGTAAAATGGAAAAGAAACTGCTTTTCTTAGTGGGTCGGCGTTGAAAACTAACATGGGACTGATGGAGAGGTTGCTCCTGGGTATGTCCTGTCTGATGATGGCAGGACTGCTCCTACTCATCGTTTTCAGCGAAAAGGGTGGTCGGGACTGGTTAGTCCTTGACAGGGAACTGAAACAGGTTCATCGGGACATTGTTATCATCGAGCAGGAAAATAGGGAGATTGTCAGGCGCATCACCCGTCTTAAACAGGACCCACTTTATATCGAGCACCTGGCTCGCCACGAACTGGAGATGGCAGCCCAGGATGAGCTTGTTTTCAGGACTCGGGATCAAAATAAAGGGAAAAAACAATAATGAGCGCTTCATGGACAACCATCGAACTCGCCCGGCTTCACGAGACCCAGGGGTATTTTTCAGAGGCCAGGGATCTATACCTGAACCTTCTGGCCCTTGATCAGGACAATCAGGATGCGGCCCTGGGTGTACAAAGAACAGCTGTCATGATGGACGGGAAAATGAATGCACAGAACAGTATGGAAAAAATTCGTCACTTGGCCGGGCAATGGTCAGAGCTTTTGGCAGTTCTGGTTCATGTTAAAAGTCTTCACACCATGGAAAGCAGTGTGTCCTGAATGATGACGGCAGATGATATCAAAGGGGTGATCATTCTTGTGTTGATTTCAGTCTGTATGGCGTTGACCGTCAATCGGTTTTCTCCAAACGGAATCGCCTGGTTAGGTCAATGGGATACTGCAAAGGGAGTCATTTCCGCACGGGAAAAAGATGAGGCCGTTGATCCTGACCGTGAGATCAATGATGCAGAAACCGTAAGAAAACTCATTAAAGAGAAAGGGTTTCTTGTTGGAGACGTGAGACCTGAGAAGGTCTACTTGAAGGGACACATTTCAGGTGCACTCATGCTGCCCCTGTCACGGTTTGACGAGATCATTGGAGATTTCATCACCCTATATGCTCCGGACACACCATTGATCCTGTACTGCTCAGGCAGGGAGTGCCAGGAAAGCCATCATTTCGCGGAGAAACTTATCGAATTTGGATACTGTGACATAAAAGTCTTTTCCGGAGGGTATACGGAATGGGTGGAAAAGGGTTTTCCCATCGAAACAGGGAAAGGCAAATGATGAACAGGAAAACATATGTCTCAGTGGGATTGAAGCTTGTTCTGGGTCTGACGTTTATCGGTGCCAGTTACCATAAGCTTCTTTTGCCGGCGGAATTTGCCAAGATCATCTACGGGTACTATCTGTTCCCTGAACCAACCATAAATCTTCTGGCCATTGTTGTTCCCTACCTTGAACTGATATCCGGCCTGGCTCTCATCACCGGTATCTATTCCCGGCCCGGTCTCATCATTATCAATGGTTTTCTGATTGGATTCATCATCGCTATTTCCATCAATATCCTCCGGGGGCATCAGTTTGACTGCGGCTGTTTTTCCTTTTCAGAACCCGACCATGTCTCTTCTGCAGTGTGGCTTCTCATCCGGGATATCGGCCTGCTGGCAGGCGGCATCTATCTCTGGTTTCAGATGTCACCCTATGGAGCGGATCGCCTGAATGCGTTGCAGGACCGGAGGGTGTGAGTAATTCAGGAATACAAAGAAAGGGTGGGGAGTCAGGTTGGAGAGGTTATCTGCAGCCAGTCTCTTCAACGCAGTGACCAGATCCTCGGGCTGCTTGACTGTTTGGGCTGCGAACCGGTCTGCCTCGAACTCGTCCTGTCTTGAAAGTGTCTGAATTACCATGGACAGGATCAGATCAATAGGGGCATATAGCAGGCCAAAGAAGATAAGCCCCGCGTAAATGGATCTCTCAGGCATGAAAAACGCCTCAAAAAGACCAGGGATAGTGATGCATACAGACATGAGATAATAAATAATCCCCATCTGGATGATGACTGCTCCCAGCCGCCGTAGAATGTGGTGCTTTTTGAAATGACCCATTTCATGGGCCAGAACAGCAACCAGTTCCGGGGTGGAATGGTTGTTGATCAGGGTATCAAAAAGAACAATCCGCCGGTGCCTCCCAAACCCTGTGAAAAATGCGTTGGATCTGGAGCTCCGCCTGGAACCGTCCATGACAAAGATGTTGTCAATGGGGAAATTTATTGATGTGGCATACTCTGTGATGGCTGTCCTCAGAGCCCCTGTTTCCAGGGGTAAAAACCTGTTGAACAGGGGCATGACGAGAGTTGGGATGATATACTGCACGGCAACCATGAACACGGTTGATGCCGCCCAGCAGATAATCCATGCATAGGGGCCGGCATATTCCAGAAATGAGAGTATCCCGGCAAGGAGGACGCCTCCCAGAAGGGTTGAAAGTGCCACGGTTTTGATGAGATCTGCTGCAAACAGTCCAGGTGTGGTTTTGTTGAACCCAAATTTTGCTTCGATTACAAAGGTTGAATAAATGGAAAAGGGCAGGGTTGCAATTCCCTTGAGAAGAAAGAGGGCAGCTGCGTAAACAAGGCCTGTGGACACAGTGCCCAGACCCAGTCCCCGGACCCATCCATCCACCAGGGGGAATCCTTCCAGAAGCCAGAACAGCAAAACCAGCAAAAGATCAATGCTTGCCGTAATATTGCTGAACCATGTGGTTGTGGTGAGGTATTCCTGGGATTTTGAATAGGCTTCGATAGGAATATCAGACTGAAATTCACCGGGGATAGTTTTATGAATACACCTCAGGTTCAGCCAGTTTGCCAGCATATTGAGGAGATAATCCACCACGATTGTGGTAAGGACAATGGTGGTAACGGCTGAACCCGGGAGATTCATGAAACGCTGACTATTTGGTATTGATCAGGTTTCTTAGCTTTCCTGAGCATTTGAAGGTGACAACACGCCGGGCAGGGAGTGTCATCTCTTCGCTGGTTGCAGGGTTCCTTCCCTTTCTGGCCTTTTTCTTGTTGACACAGAATTTACCAAATCCGCTGATCATGACATCTTCGCCCTGTTCAAGGGTTCCCTTGATGATTTCCAGAAATTCTTCCATGATGGTGTAAGATGTGGTCCGGGAAAGATCCAGTTTCTTTTGTATTCTTTCGGTGATTTCAGTTTTTGTTAAAGCCATGAACACGTTCTCCTGCAACTGTAAATGCTTAAAAGTGGCTGTGAAATTTCAGAATAGATACTGTAATCCGGCCGCATTTGTCAAGCAATTTGAGCAACATCTACAGATCCATTTCATAGGTGTCTTTCAAGGCAAGCACCTGATTTGTCCAGATCCGTTCGAAACGCTCCTGGTTCTTGACCGGTTTGGCTATCATTTTCAGGCAAAACTGCATCTGTTGCTCATTGCTGTTTGGCTTTGAGTACATCTGAAGGGCAAATTTGGAAAAGTCCTTGACCATGAAATCAAAGATCTGGTCAACGATATCTTTTTCGATATTCAGGATCAGAGCATTTTCAATGATCAGCTGTCCGTAAACCACCAGGGCGAAAAGTTCACCCATGATCAGCAGAAAATCAATATCTTTTGTCTGATTTTTATCCGGCGGAGCTTCCAGGAGCATTGATTTCAACGTGGCAATCTGATTTTTAAAAACAGAAATGTTGGGGAGATCGAGCCTTGTATAGACCTCCTCGTAGTTGTGGAACACAGTTCTGGCCAGGCCTTTTGTAGCTCCCTGGTTGAACAGGAAGTCATCGTTGCCAGGTTGATCGACCCGTGGAATCAAAGGCATTTCTGCAGGGGCGAAAAAGTAGTTGGCCATGAACTTGACAACCAGGGCCATATTGACATGGACTGTTCCCTCAAGTTTGGGAAGGCCACGGATATCAATGGCAGCCATTTCAAAATAGGTTTCCTTTTCAAAACCCTTGGCAGCTATCACGTCCCAGATCAGGTTGATCACCTCTTCCCCCTGGGTTGTCACCTTCATTTTGGTCAACGGGTTGTACAGAAGATACCTTCGGTCTTCGGGTGAGGCTGTACGCATGTAGTCGGCGTTTCTGAGGGCAAACAGTTTCATGGCAAACAGACGAGCCCAGGCCGTGGTCATGAGTTCCCTGACGTGGGGGAAATCCGTTACAGCCTTCCCATAGAGCATCCGGTGGGAGGCATGGGTGATGGCTTCATAAAAAGCGTGGGTGCAGATACCGATGGCAGCCCATCCCAGATTGTATTTGCCCACGTTGATGGTGTTCAGGGCACAATCCCAGGCATGATCGCCCCGGGACAGGATTTCGGTTTCGGTCACCGGATACCCGTTAAGGCCGAATTCGGCGACGTAGGACTGGCTGCTCACAACGTTTTTCACAAGATCGTAATTCTCATGCTCCGGGTCGGCCACAAAAAATACATACTCATCGGTATCCGAGTCCTTTCCGAAAACGGAAACCATTCCCGCTTTGTTGGCGTTTCCAATATAATATTTTCCGCCGTCTGCCCTGTAGGTACCATCGGGCATGGGGGTCAGCATCATTTCACTGGAGTAGAGATCTGCGCCATGTTCCTTTTCTGACAGTCCGAACGCAAAAATTGCACCCCGGTCAAGCAGATCTGCAGCCTTTTTTTTCATGGCCTTGTTGGGACTCATCCAGATAGGGCCAAGGCCGAGGATGCTAACCTGCCAGGTATACCAGTAAGGCAGTCCGTAAAATCCGAGAATCTCGTTGAAATCACAATTCCGGAAGGTGTCCCAGCGGGTTTGTTCATTCTTTCCGTATTCGGTTGGTGTGAGGAGACTGGCAAAAATCTTTTCCTTTTTAACGAACTGGAGGAAGTCATCATACCAGGTTTTCGCGTGGTAGTCTTCCTTGAGCTTGGCCTTTCCCTTGGTTTCGAAAAAGTCGATGGTTTTTTTCATGATCTCCCGTGATGCTTCATCCAGATGGGAGAATGTTTCATTTTTGGGATTGAGAAGTCTCAAAATTTCCCCTTTCAATTTTACGTTTATTATGGTGGAAAACACTGTCTATTCAGCTAGAACCACCATTCTATTTTTTGAATTATTTGTCAAGGGTTTTATCTGTTACGATCATAATTTCTGATATGACGGGTTAAGGCCTAATGTCAGGACGGTTTGGACGACGTGTTGATCAGGATTGCATGGACGGCTTCTGCCAGGGCGTTCATGGACAGTGGCTTTGAAAGCAGGGTGTCTATGCCGCTGGCGCTCGCCTTGTCGGCAGTGGCAATGCTGCTCAGTCCTGTTACCAGAATCACCGGAAGGTTTGGGCGGACAGCTTTTACTTTGTCGGCAAGCTGCGTACCCTGCATATCCGGCATGGTCATATCCGTGATAACCAAATCGAATTCAAGCGGATTGGCTCGAACCAGTTCCAGAGCTCGGGTGGCTGAATTCATGGCTACGGCATTGTAGCCCAACCGTTCCAGCATGGATTTCCCAAGGTCTACAAGCATCTGGTCATCATCGATGAACAGGATTTTCCCCTGGCCCTTGATCATGGCACTGCTCTGGGAAGCGGTTTCCTGATCACGTTTTTCATATCTTGGAAAATAAATCGTGAATTCAGTACCTTGTCCTGGCTTGCTTTTTACGGTAATACTACCGCCATGCTGTCTGACAATTCCATGGACAATAGATAGGCCAAGACCTGTGCCGTCGCCTCCCTTGCGTGTTGAAAAGTAAGGCTCAAAGATTTTTTCCATGGTATCCGGCTCTATTCCCTTGCCGTCATCCTTGACAGAGATGACAACATAATCTCCGGGAGTCAGTTCGGGAGGCAGAAGAAAATTGTCCGGACCAATAGTGTTTCTGGTAATGGAAATCAGGATCGTACCCTGGCCTTCTGCCATGGCCTGGAAAGAGTTGGTGCACAGGTTCATGATGATGTGGTGAATCTGGGTAGGATCAGCCATTATGAAACCTGCATCATTGGATATGCGGGTCTGAATTTTTATGGATGAAGGGATGGAAGCCCTAAGAAGCTTCAAGGCTTCCTTGATAACCGTAGATGGGGAGATAGCTGTTTTTATAACGTTTTTCGAACTGTGTCTGCTGAAATCCAGGATCTGCAGAATAAGGTTCTTTGCCCGGTTGCAGCTGTTAATGATCTGCCGGGTGTAATGGGTACCTTTCTCGTTGTCCTGGACGTCCAGTTGCAGGATCTGGGTGTACCCCAGAATGGCACCGAGAATATTATTGAAATCATGGGCAATTCCACCAGCCAGGGTTCCAATGGATTCCAAGCGCTGGGCCTGGCGAAGCTGGGACACAAGAGCTTCTTTTTCCCGTTCAGCCAGTTTCAGATCCGTAATGTCCCGGTCTACACCTCGATAGCCTGTGAGCCGGTTCTGATCATCCACCAGAGGTTTGCCGCTGGTTAAAAGACAGGATCGGGAACCATTCTTGGTCAGCTTCCATATTTCAAGGTTGAAAAAAGGCTCCCCCTTGGACATTTTTTTCTGGATGGTCTTCAACGCCGAGTTGCCTTCCACTTCCAGGACCAGGGAGGTAAAGGGTTTGCCTATGAGCTCCCGTGACGAGTATCCCAGGCTTCCTCCAGGATTGTCGGTTGCATAGGTATAGACCCCTGTGGGGTCCATTTCCCATATAAGGTCGCCGATACTGTTGGCAATGTCTTTGAAGCGTTGTTCACTTTCTATCAGGATCTTTTCTATACGGCGTTTGTTTTCAAGTTCTTTCTGAAGATTGGATTTGATATCAAAAGCCCTGAGAGATGCAGTGATCACAGTAAAGAGTTTCTGAGCTGTAAGCTCTGTTTTCAGCCGGTAATCGTTGATGTCATACTCTTCAATAATCCGGTGCTCCGGTGCATAGCCCGGTTGGCCTGTCCGTATTATTATCTGGGTGATATGGTTATTTATTTTTTTCCGGATGTGGTGAATGATGTCAAACCCGGTGGAGTTTTTATCCAGTATCATATCCAGCAGAACAATAGCGGTATCCGGATTTTTCCGGATCAGATCCAGGGCCTGACTGCCCGAATAGGCATGAAGAAAGGACAGTCCTCTCCCCTGGAATGTAAAGCTTGCTAGTACTTTTTCAGTGATATCGTGAATGGCGCTTTCATCGTCAATAACCAGGATTTTCCAGGGGTGATCAGGAACCATACAGGCGTCGGGGCCTGGAAAATTTGAAGTTTCCTGTTTGTCGCTGAAGAGGGGTTTTTCGTTCATGTCACCACAGATCCTGAGTGGTTAAATTAAGTCCTGTCAGGCTTGTCTTTCAACAGTATTTTAAAGGCCAGCCGGGGCAGAATGCGCTTCGCCTGAAATGACATTCAATTATCAGACAGCCGGGCGGGTTTGTCAAACGGTTTTACCCAAAAGCAATAGAGGACTGAAAAGAATTGACACCCGGCCATTCTTAAATTATTGATAACGGATAATATAGTTGCATAATGATTGAAGAGAGGAACTGGGACTTAAGGGAGTTTTATGGATAATATTACGGCGCTTTCAGCCCTTGATGGCAGGTACAGCAAACTGACCGAGGGACTTCGGGAAACCTTTTCAGAATTCGGATTGATCCGGTACAGGGTTCATGTCGAGGTACAATGGCTGAAGTTCATCTTGGGAGACCTTGGGCTGGCACAGGTTGAACCGTTGCTTTTAAATAAACTCGAGGGCATTGTTGAACATTTTACTGTTAAAGATGCACAGGACGTTAAGACCATTGAGGCCACGACAAACCATGACGTCAAGGCAGTGGAGTACTTTGTCAAGGGAAAGCTGGATGAAATCGGGCTTGGCGAATTTAAAGAATGGGTTCACTTTGCCTGCACCTCCGATGATATAAATAACATTTCCTACGCACTGATGTTGAAACAGGGAAAAATCCTTGTGGATGAACTGCTGAAAGCCCTTGTGACAGCGGTTGAATCCAGGGCCATTCTGTACAAGGCTGTTCCCATGATGTCCAGGACACATGGCCAGCCGGCCAGCCCTACCACAGTGGGCAAAGAGTTTGTCAATTTCGCATGGCGTCTAAGCCATGAGATAAGTATCATCCGGAAGGCACCGGTCCATGCAAAAATCAATGGTGCAACCGGCAATTACAATGCCCATTATTTTGTGTTTCCTGACGTGGACTGGATCAATGCCAGCCAGAGATTCCTATCCGAAAATCTGGGGCTTGACCCCATTCTTTTCACGACCCAGATCAACCCCAATGCTGCCTTGTCCTATATTTTGCACGCCATGATCCGGTCGGCAGCCATTATAATCGACCTTGACAGGGATATGTGGGGATATATCTCACTGGGGTATTTCAAACAGAGACTGAACAAGGGGGAAACCGGTTCCTCTACCATGCCCCATAAAGTCAACCCAATTGATTTTGAAAACAGTGAAGGCAATATGGGACTTGCCATCTCCATGATGGAGCACCTGGCTGTCAAGTTACAGAAGTCCAGATTCCAGAGGGATCTCACAGACAGTACGGTGTTGAGAAGCCTGGGATCTGTGTTCGGGTATTATACCATCGGTATCAAAAACTGCCTTAAAGGGATGGGCAAGATTGAGTTGGATGAAAACCGTCTGGCTGACGATCTGAATGCCAATCCTGAATTGCTGGCAGAACCGTTTCAGACTGCCATGCGCGTTTTTGGTGAACCCAATCCCTATGAGAGACTAAAGGATCTGACCCGTGGCAAACGGGTTGGGAAGGATGAACTAGAAGGATTTGTAAGCGGTCTTGACAGAATTCCCCAGGCGTTCAGGGACCGGATGAAATCCCTGACCGCCAGGGACTATACAGGGCTTTCGGAAAAACTCGTTGATGTGTATTTTTCAGAAAAAGAATGCATTGATCAGCAGTGAGGGAATACTTTCCCGGGGATGTGGTATGGATGATGACAACAGAATAGTATTCGCCCAGGAGGTTGAATGCCACCATAAAGACAATCACCTTGCCCGTCGTCCGTGGAAAATTCTTGTTGCCGATGACGAACCTGAAATTCATGAAATTACCCGTATAGCTTTGGGAAGCTACTCATTTGAAGGCAGGGGTGTTAAGCTTCTGAGTGCTTACTCGGGGTTGGATGTCCGGGAAATCCTCAGCCGGGAGGAGGATGTTGCCCTGATCCTTCTGGATGTGGTCATGGAAAAGGACGACACGGGACTGCAGCTGGTCCATTATATCCGCAAAGAACTTGGCAACATTTTTTCAAGGATTGTTCTCAGGACCGGTCAGGCTGGGAAGGCACCGGAGCAGGAAGTCATCACCCGGTATGATATAAACGATTACAAATCCAAGACAGAACTGACAGCACAGAAACTTTTTACATCTGTTACTGCTTCTCTCAGGGCCTACAGCAGCCTGAAGATGATCGAACGGAACCGGAAAGGCCTTGAAAATATCATTCGGTCCACGGCAACGATTTTCGAATCCCTGTCATTTTCCCAGTTTGCCCAACGAGCATTGACTCAACTCCTTGACATTCTGAAGGAAGATTCCGAAACTTTCAAAGTGCAGAACAGTGTTTACGCCGCTGCCCAGTACCAGGGATCAATGAGGATACTATCGGGCATGGGACGCTACGCCGGCATGGAGAATGTCCCTGTGAGAAAGGCCTTCCCGGCAACGCTGATCAAACACTACGAACAGCTTAACAGGACCGGCGGAGATCTGTTTATTGACGATGAATACATGGGATTGTTTCAGACCAAGGATGGATCGCGGAGCCTGCTTTATCTGGACGGGTGCAGCAGCCTTGCCACCAGCGATAAGAATCTTATCCGGGTTTTTACTACCAATGCGTTTATCGGGTTTGAGAATTTAAGCCTGGCACGGGAAATCATTGATACCCAGAAAGAAGTGATCTTTACCCTGGGTGAAATTGTGGAAACCAGGTCCAAGGAAACGGCCCACCATGTTACCCGGGTTGCTGAGGTATGTTACCTTCTGGCTATACATTACGGTATGCACGAATCCACGGCAGAACGTCTGAAATTGGCTTCCCCCATGCACGATATAGGAAAGATAGGCATTCCTGAGTCCATACTGCACAAGCCCGGAGCCCTGACCCCCGAGGAATTCAATGTCATCAAGACGCATGCAGATACAGGGTATTATATTTTAAAGAATTCCAAACGCCAGATCATGCAGACCGCTGCCATTGTCGCCTGGCAGCATCACGAGAAATGGGATGGAACCGGTTACCCCCAGGGGCTTGCCGGCGAAGATATCCATATTTATGGGCGGATCGCAGCAATAGCCGATGTGTTTGATGCTTTGACCCATAGGCGTTGTTATAAGGATGCATGGTCCATGGAAAAAGTGGTAGACCTGTTCAAGGATGAATCGGGCAGGCACTTTGATCCGGATCTGGTTGAAATCCTGTTGTTAAATATTGACATGTTTGTCACTATAAACCGAAAGTTCCCGGAGGAGTGATTCCTGGCAGGATTTTCCTCCAGCAGCTCCGGCAGGGACTTTACTGGTGTTTCGCAATCAAGGTCTGATTCAGGATTGGCCGGTACCATTCTGGTGCTTCTGCTGTGCTTTAATAAAGACATCCTCAATATCTTCCTGTTCTTCTTCTTCAAATGGGAAAAGGGTTTCAAAAGTTGTTTTCTCAATGCCCAGTTCCAGGAAAAAAGCCCGGTGTTTCGCTGTTTCAAACGAAACCCTTCTAAATTGCGGATCATCTATCTGAGTATCGATGGAAATGGAAATATCCTTATTGATAACCAGCATTTTGGGTTGGCTCTGGGAAATGGAGACATGGAGTGCCTGCTTGAGGTCTGTCTGGAAATGGCCCATTGCCTGGTTCATCAGTTCCCCGAGCACGTTTGCCACATCATCGGATGTATGCAGGATAGAAAGCTCATCCTCCGGTATTCCCATGTTGGTCATGTAACTCCTGTAAATGTCCAAGGCAGCATCTGCTGAAAAGTTTAGGATAAGGAGTCCGGAAATACCCCCTTGGAAAATGGTGAAACAGCCGATATCCGGTTTGAGGCAAGTTCTCTGGATTTTCTGGACAATGGGTGAAAAAACGATGGGCTGGCCTGATGCTTTTCCCAGAACTTTCTGAACAGATTTGCATAGAATCAAAAGTATATCATCCGTGGATTTAACCAGTTTTTCAACAGTCATGTCGTACTCCTCCATGAGTGGGACCTTTTTAACATTTTGACAGAACGAAGTTGCAAAAAGAATATATGTTAGGCAGCAAGGTGTCAAGCTGATTGGGATTATGGGCAATGCTTTTTTGGGACCAGAGTGATACTGTACACAAAATCCTAAAATAGCAGACGTTCAGTTTATCATGGATTGACGATTGAGTCCGGGTTGCGTATTGTGATAATCAATCCAGGGTTATGCTCTGATAGCGGATATCCCCGGGGGAGTATTCTGTTGCCGGACAACAGGATGTTGATTGGGGCTGGCAAGGAAAGGAAAATATGAAAAAGCTGATAAGGGAAGATGGAAGCGTAGGTTTCGGGCTTTACCAGGAACCGGTTGACGAGATCAATTTTCAGGACTACATGTTGCTGACCCCCTCGGGCAGAACCGTGCCCGGAGTGTTGAAGCGGCTGAGATATAAGACCTTTCATTTTATGGGGGTCTCGGGTCCCGGTTTTATGGCAGGGTTTGCCATTGTTGATCTGGGCTATCTTGCCAGCGGTTTTGGGTATCTCTATGATGTTGCCACCCATACCCTCAATGAGAAAAGCTGTCTGACCCTGCCACTAAAACAACGTGTTCTTATCCGTCCCACACCGGAGTGCCCCTTTTCACGGTTTTCCCAAGGTGCCCTGTCCATGGAGATGGACCACCAAGGGATCAGGGTGGATTCGGGAAACCTCTGCGCTGATATCACCCTGGTCATTTCCGGTAAGGATGCACCCCTGCGTCTGTGCACCCGGACAGGTTACACTGGCTGGTCATTTACCCGCAAGTCCTTGCCCCTGTCAGTGGAAGGAACCATCAAATCTAAAGGGAGAGCCTATGATCTGGGACGTGGGGAATCTTTTGCCTTAACCGACTGGACCGGCGGATTTCTCAGGAGAAAGACCTTCTGGAACTGGGCGGCGATTTCTACGGCTCTCGGTGATGGCAGGACCCTGGGCCTGAATATTTCCTGGGGCGTTAACGAGACCGGTTTTACCGAGAATGCCTTCTGGATAAATGGCAGCATGGAAAAGGTGGATATGGTCTGTTTTTCAAGCACGCCGGATGGGTCCGGGGATCAATGGCGGATAACATCCTTTGACGGAAAAGTTGCTCTTGATTTCACTGCTGAAGGCAGCCGAGGTGAACGGATCAATGCCGGTGTCATTGCCTCATCGTTCACCCAGTACTTTGGCCGTTTCAGCGGATATCTGAACCCGACCCAGGGAGATCCCGTTGCCATACAGGGGGTGCCGGGGTGGTTTGAGGATCATTATGCCAAGTGGTAGCTCCGAAAAAATGGGCAGGCGCCCATCCCGGGTATTTCCGGGGAAAATGCCATTTCAGAAAACAGCCGGTACGGGTCATGTTTTGTGACCTTGAATCCGATCAGGACATGAGGGTTTTAAGAATGTCTTCCTTCCCGATAACACCCACAACCCGTCTTCCTTCCACTACAGGGATGGTATGGAAGTGTTTTTCAACCATGAGTGCGGCGATTCTATTCAACGGCGTGTCCGGGGTGACTGTCACAGGTATTGTAACCATGGCCTGCTCAACGGTTGTGGCCGCAATTTTTGCAAATTCCTTTTCAAATTTCTTGGATGATGACAAGGGAATGATGCCGTCCAGAAGGGTCAGGATCGGCGGCAGCGATAGCTGTTTCTGCTGAAATACCAGATCGCTCTGGCAGAGAATGCCCTTGAGATCCCCGGCGCTATCGACCACAGGCACTCCATTGATATGGTTTTTTAACAGGATTTCCACGGCCTTTGTTATTTCGGTTTCCGGTGATACGGTAATGACTGTTCTGGTCATGATGTCTTTTGCAGTGATCATGATATCCTCCCTGGCCGCAAGCGTTTGAGAAACTGGGATCGAACTGTGTCCCATGTTTGAATCATACATGGGACAAGGGCCAAGGGCAAGGGATTTCCGGTGATTGTGGGGTCTTTAGACAATTATCTATTTGCGGTCCTGGGTGTTTAGAAATCCCCTGAATTCAAGTTCGTAAATATAGAACAGGACCATGGTGATTCCGAAAACCAGGGGGCCGTATAACAGGCCTGTCAGTCCGAAATAGTTTATGCCGCCGAGAATGGCCAGAAACAGGAAAAGGGTGCTCATTTCCGCTGACCCTTTCATGAACAAAGGTCTTACGATATTATCGATCATCCCTACGACAAGGACAGACCAGACCACCATGAATATACTGAGTTTGTAGGATCCGGCGATGATCAGATACAGGGTGGCAGGTCCCCAGACCAGAGCCGTGCCGACAACCGGGATCAGGGAAGCAAAGGCCATGACAGTTCCCCAGAAAAATCCCGGCAGGCCGCATATGGCAAAGGCTATACCTCCGGCAAGCCCCTGGGCCGCTGAAGTGACAAGGGTACCGAGCAGGGCAGATCTGGCAACGGTTTTGATTTTGTTCCCAAGGATCTGTTCGTGGTTCGAGGACAGGGGCATGAGGTGCAGCAGGCCTGTCTTGATCACCTCAAAATCCCTGAGGATAAAAAAATAGATGAAGATCATCAAAAAGAATTTGCCTGCCATGGAGGACAGATTGCCGATGATATGTCCCCCCTGGTTGACGAGCATCTGTCCGGCCTTGGAAGAGAGATTGACCATGAGTCCTTGAAAATCGACAGTGTTCAGCGGTGGTACGGACAGATAGGGTCTGGCGAGAGCTATGACGGACGAGACATAGGGCAGGGAATGGATTTTCTCAAGGTTCCCTTCTGAAATCCATTTGGAGATTGCGTTAAAAGATCCGATACCCTGCTGGATGACCGCCGTGGCTATCAGGATGAGCGGCAGGATGATGGTCAAAGTCAGGATCAGGCAGGTACACAGGGCTGCCAGTGTTCTTTTTCCCTTCAGTTTCCGGGTCAGGAAATCATGAACCGGCCGGGTCATGGCTGCCAGGAGTACGGCAAGGATTACGGGGTCGATATAGGATTCCATCATGTTGAAGCATAAGTACAGGCTGATTGCCATGAGAAAAAACAGAAAATAATGGGAAAGCTCAAGCTTGGGCATGTCCTTCATTCCCCGGGATGCCATAGGTCTCCTTTTAGTATTACTGTTTCAAGTGCCCTGGACAAATGATCCGCTGCCAGGGGAATGTCCCAGGAAGCCGTATCCCGCTTGCCGACACGGTTTGATCCAGCCCTCATTTCCAGAAAGCCTGAGTTATACAAGGATGCCACGTGGGCTGCAGCAGCACCTTCCATGGCTTCCATCCCTGCATGAAAGGCGCAAAACAGCTCATCGGCCCTGGTGTCGGTGGCAGTAACGGTTGATACGGTAATCATGGGAAGGCGTTTCACCCTGAAGGGACTATTGGCCAGTTCGGTGTTGAGCATGGTATGGACAAGGGCGGTCATGCCCTGATCAACGGGCATCAGGCCGTACCGGGTCTGGGGCTTTTCCTCGATAAGCTCGAAGGGAAGCGGTGCCAGGGGAAAGGCAGAACCGCTGGTTTCCAGCCCGGAATGGATATACCGCTCGGACTCTGCCAGGCAGATATCGCCCATGTCCAGCCCCGATTGAGTGAAGAACCCGGCAATCCCGACCTGCAGAACAACCCTGGTACGGCTTTTCTCCATCATCCAGGTGAGGGCCTGGACGGTGTTCATTATCCCGGGGCCTGTAATCAGAACTTTATAGGACCTGCCTGCAATCTCGCATATCAGGACCGTTCGACCCTGGTCCGAAACGGTTTCTTTAAGAATTCTGGATCGGTCCAGCAGCGGCCGGATTTCCTGCCGGGAGGCAACAGTAACAAGAAAATCAGGTTTCATGGAGTTTCGCTGCCAGAGCCTGGAGGGCCATTGTGTATCCCATGGCACCGAATCCTGTAATCTGCCCCATGGCCACACCCGATACCACAGAGGTATGACGGAATGTTTCCCGTTTGTAGATGTTGGACAAGTGGACTTCAACAATGGGGATGCTGAGAATCAGCAGGGCATCCTTGAGGGCGATACTGGTATGGGTCAGGGCTCCTGGATTGATGATGATGCCATGGCATTTTTCTTCAAACGCCCTGTGGATTCTATCGATGATGGCACCTTCGTAGTTGGACTGAAAGGTTTCCAGTGAAAGGCCCAGTCCAACTGCCTGGCGAGAAAGATCTGCGTTTATCTCATCCAGGGACTGGGCACCGTAGATTTCCGGTTCCCGTTTCCCGAGCATGTTCAGGTTCGGACCGTTGATCACCAGTACGGTGTACAATTGTTTCATGTTCATAGCGTTACTCCTCAAGCTCATGTCGAAGAGCTGAAATGGTCCTGGCATAGTCCAGGGTGTTAAAAATGGCTGATCCTGCCACAAAGGAGGATGCGCCGGCTTGTTTGATTTCACGGATAGTGTTCATACTGACGCCTCCGTCAACCTGGATGATTGTACCCAGTCGTCTTGAGTGTATCATGGCCGAAAGCTGCCTGACTTTTTCAAGGCTTGACCGGATGAATTTCTGGCCCCCGAATCCGGGGTTGACACTCATGATGAGTACAAAATCAAGCTCCTCCAGGATCCAGGAGATGCTTTCCAGTGGCGTTGCCGGATTCAGTGCCACACCGGCTTTGGCACCTGAGGCTCTGATGAGCTGAAGCGTACGGTGCAGGTGGGTGCAGGCTTCCACATGGACAGAAATAAGGTCAGCCCCAGCAGCGATGAAATCCGGGATGAGAAGGTCTGGTTTTTCTATCATCAGGTGAACATCCAGGGGTATCTGGCAGGATTTTCTGGCTGCCTCCACAATGACGGCGCCATAGGTTATGTTAGGTACAAAGTGACCGTCCATGACATCAATGTGGATCCAGTCTGCGCCGGCCTTTTCCACACTCCGAATTTCCTGGCCGAGTTGGGTGAAGTCTGCTGATAGTATCGACGGTGCTATAATTGCCATAGTGTTCTCCTAATTGTCAATCTGTCCAGGGTGTCAGCCGCTGGGTTTTAACCAGTTGTTCATCAATATAAACGCGGATGTCTGCCGTAATTCCCCTGGGAATCAGGACGGACACCTCCTGGCCTGGAGGCATATATCCTTCCAGCAGGTCAAGGGTGGTTCCGAAGAGGTCGCCTTCAATGCGAACATGCTTGTTGAGGAATCCGGGTTCAAGGTAAAAGGTGACCTGGGTTACCCCCTGGATGTCATCGGCGGTAAGGGGACGGGCAGCTGTATCCCGATTGACTGTCATATCCACCAGGGTCCCCTCCGGAACACGGGAGCCCGGCAGGGGAGATTGGTCCATGATGGTGTTCTTCGCCAGGATGTTGGTCTGCCCGGTGGTGATGTTTCCGATGGAAAGACCCAGGGCTGAGAGCCGGGTTTCAGCTTTGGTAAGGGTCATTCCGCTAATATCGGGCATCACGTGGTCTTTGACTCTGGGGCCTCTGCTGACAAGGATGTCTGCCAGGGATCCGCTGGGAACAACAGTGCCAGGTTCTGGATACTGGGTTATCACTGCATCCTTGGCAACGGTGTCCGAATATGTCCGGGTTAGGGTGCCCAGGACAAGCCCGGTATTTTCAAGAAGGAGTTCGGACTTGTGAAAGGATATTTGTTCCAGATCCGGCATGGGCATTTCATTTTTCCCCTTGGATATACGGATCATGACATCGCGCCCTTTTTTTATAAAGGTACCGGGTTCGGGAAACTGGGTCAGAACATGGTTTCTCGGAATGTCATTGCTGTATTCTGTCCCCTGGAGTTTGGTGTTGAGTCCAAGGCCTGTCAGGGTTTCCAGGACATAGGCCAGATCCTTTTCAACCAGGTCTGGCAGGACAAGTTTCTCGGGACTCTGGGTCACGGCAAGGATGGCGAGATAAGCACACATGCCGGCCATGAGACAGACAACGGCAAAAAGGAAGCAGTATTTTAAAACCAGCTTCAAGGAGCGTCCTTTCCCTTAACCAGGGCCGCGGCAAAAAAACCGTCCATGACCGGAGCGCCGGGCCAGGACCTGAAAAAGCCATCCTCAGAAATCAGGCGTTGCGTGGCCGTTGACAGAATACGGTCATGTCGCTTACTGATAGAAAAATTTTTCCGATGCTTCAGGAAATCAAGAATGACCTCTTCATTCTCCTGGGGCTCGCTGGAGCATACGGCAAAGACAAGAACACCGCCCGGTTTCAGCAGAGCGGCAGCCCTGTCCAGCATAATTTTCTGCTGACCGGCCATGCGGGTGATGTCCTCGGCGGTCCGCGCCCATTTTGAATCAGGATTCCTGCGCAGGACACCCAGGCCCGTGCAGGGAGCATCAAGAAGAATACGGTCAAAGGTTGCCGGGAAATCTTCCGGTTGTATGGTCAGAAGATCAGCTTGCAGTGATGATGCAATGGTGATTCCCAGTCGTTTCATCTCATCCATGAGGCAGGACAGCTTTCTGGTGGAGGTATCAACGGCAATCAGAGTTCCTGTATTGTCCATAAGCTGGGCCAGGTGGCCGGTTTTCCCCCCAAGCCCCGCACAAGCGTCAAGAACATTTTCCCCGGGTCTTGGATCCAGGAGCAGTGAAACAATCTGGGCTGCCTCGTCCTGGACCTGAAATAATCCTCTGGAAAAGGCCTGGATCTCATGGATCGGCAATGACGGGTGGGTAAAAGAAATACCGTCAGGCGAATGAGCTGTCAGCTCCAGGTTCCGGGTATCTGCCTCAAGCAGCAGCGACAGGGTCTGCCTGTCGGTTTTCAGGGTGTTGGCCCTTACCGTGATTGGCGGAATGGTGTTGATGTGGGTACACAGATCCAGTGTCCCGGCACTGCCATACCGTTTGATCCATCTTTGGATCAGCCATTGGGGCATGGACTGGCGAATCCGGAGATGGTTCACCGGATCTGATTCCAGATCCGGTGGTGTCATATTCTTCCAGCCGGCCGATGCCTTTCTGAGAACGGCATTGACAAAACCTACGGCACCTATATTCGCTATATCTTTTGCTATGTCGACCGCGGTGTTCACTGCAGCTGAAACCGGAATTCTTTCCATGTAGACCATCTGGTAAAGACCCAGGCGCAGCAGCGTCAGAATATTGGGTTGAATCTGTTTCATGTCACGGCTGGAAAAGCATTGTATCATCCAGTCCAGATTTTCCTGCCATCGCAGTACACCGAAAATAAGGGCGTTTGCCAGGGATCGATCCTTGGGGGAAAGCTGGGCAAGATGTGTGGAATAGGAATCAAGGATCATGTCCAGCGGGAGCTTTTTAAGACCCACGTCAAGGAGGATCAAGAGGGCCAGATGTCTTGGATTTTTCATGGAATCCTTCCAGGAAAGAGCCTTTGGTAATTGAAATGGGTTTGTTTCATGGCACGGTGGTTGAAGGAGGGATACATTGCGGTGCTTTCCGTGTCACCCGTGGAACCGGGTGCCGGGAGACAATGTTTTCCCCCTGAGGTACTCGTCTGCCCTGAGGCGTTTACCGGCCGCTCCCTGAAGCTCCAGTATGGTGATGGTTCCGTTTCCTGCCGCAACCCGGATACCCTGTGCATCTGCAGCCAGTATGGTTCCCGGTAAGGCGTCGGTTGGGGTAAAACCGGGCTTTACAATAAATAGTTTGAGCCGTTCGTTGCCGTGAAACGTAAACGCTCCCGGCCATGGCGTCATGGCTCGTACCCTGGAATGGATGGATCCCGGTTCACTTTCCCAGTCAATCTTCCCATCTTCCTTTTTCAACATGGGGGCATAGGAAGCCATGGCATTATCCTGGGGTCTGGGAATGATAGAATTGTTGCGTAATCCATCCAGGGTTTTGATGATCATGTCCGCACCCATGATTGCAAGTCTGTCATGAAGATTCTGGGTTGTTTCATTGTCGGATATGGGTGTTGATGACATGAGCAGAATGTCACCTGTGTCCAGGGTCCTGTCCATGATCATGGTTGTAATTCCCGTTTGGGTTTCACCGTTCAGTATGGCCGAATGGATGGGGGACGCCCCCCTGTAGGCCGGCAGCAGGGATGCATGGATGTTGATGGGATAGATCCTGGGAATTCGGAGCATCTCCTGGGAAAGAATTTGCCCAAAGGCCACAACAACGAAAAAATCCGGTGACAGGGACCTGATCTGTCCTACGACTTCCGGCGTGTTCAGCTTCTTTGGCTGCAGTACGTGGATTCCCAGCTCGAGCGCTGCGATTTTTACCGGCGGCGGGAATAACACCCTGCCACGACCTTTGGGTCTGTCCGGCTGGGTTATGACAAGGGGAATGTCACAGTCATGGGCGGCAAGAGCCCTGAGGGCCGGCACCGAGAAATCCGGTGTGCCCATGAATATAACTGTGAACCGGTTGCTCACTCGGAGTCTCCAGAATCCCGTCTTGTCAGTTTTTTCTTATACATGGCCCGTTTCAGTGCACTGATCCTGTCGATGTACAGGATGCCGTCAAGGTGGTCGATCTCATGCTGCATGATGATGGCAAGGATGCCCTTGGCATCAAACTGGATTTTTTTCCCCTCCGGGTTCAGTCCACGGACAGTAACTGTTTCGAAGCGTTTGACATCTGCGGAGTAATCGGGAACGCTGAGACAGGCCTCTTTGTCAGAGACGATGCTCCCTGATGCTGCTATGATTTCGGGGTTTACAATGGCCTTGTATTCTTCGTCCGGATCGGTTTTTGGATCATCCTTGGAGGCCCCTGCCAGTGCATTGTAAACGATGATCCGTTTTCCGACCCCAACCTGGGGGGCTGCCAGACCCACACCCGGAGCATCGAACATGGTTTCTCCCATGTCTTCAATAATCTGCCTGATTTCATCATCTATGATTTCAACAGGCTCCGCCTTTTTCATCAAAAAAGGATCCGGGAACTGTAATATCTTAAGAACCGCCATAATTTTCAAATAACCTTCAATGCCTGTGTCAATATTTCCCTGGCCTTGCTGATATCCTTCCGGATCTGCTCAGACAGTTGGCCAATACTTGAGAACTTCTGTTCATCCCGGAGCCGTTTTATTAGATTTATCCGGATCCGGGTGTTGTAAATATTAGCATTGAAATCCAGGATGTGAACCTCTATGGTAAAAATATGATCATCAAAGGTGGGACTGTACCCGATATTGGCAACACCCTGGAAGTTGCCTGCCACGGTTTCAACCTGAACAGCATAGACCCCCATTTTGGGGCAGAGTTCGTCGTGGAGTTTAATGTTTGCTGTGGGAAAGCCCAGTTGGCTGCCGCCCCTTTCCCTTCCTTTTACGACCTTGCCCCGGATCTGGTAAAACCTGCCCAGGAGCTCTGGGGCTTCATCCACGCGGCCCTCCATGACCAAGTCCCGGATGCGTGTGCTGCTGATCCTGTCTGCATCATCAGTTGTGTCGTTTATCCAGTCAGGGATGATCACCTCGAACCCTTTTTCTGCCCCCAGGGATCTTAAAAGGTCGATATTTCCTTCACGGTTCTTTCCAAAGGAATAGTCCGGCCCCACCACAACGGCCTTCATGCCGATTTTCTCGAGCAGGATTTTTTCAATAAAATCCCGGGCCGTGATTTCTGAAAACTCCCTGGTAAACGGGATACACAGAACAACGTCTACTCCTGAACCTGAAATCAATTCAATCTTCTGATCTCTTCTGGTTATGAGGGGAGGGCCATTTTTATTAAGCACCCTAAGGGGATGGGGTTCGAACGTCATGACAACAGAGGTTCCATCCATGGCCCGGGCTTTGTCCATGACCTGCCTGAACAGGACCTGGTGGCCTTTGTGAACCCCGTCGAAATTGCCGATGGTAACAACGGCATTGGTAAATGGTTTTTCAATTTTATCAATATTTTCTAAAAGTATCATAAGTCCCTTTAACTTTTTGGAATAATGAGCTTGACAAGGCTCAAAAACAACTATATATAGAATAATTCTTGGTTCAAAGCAATCCTTTTTTGGGCCTGGAAAAACATCGAGCCGAAGTGGCGGAATTGGTAGACGCGCTAGTTTCAGGGACTAGTGGACGTATGTTCGTGGGAGTTCGAGTCTCCCCTTCGGCACCATGTTTTATGGTGTTTCTATCCTGGGGGAAAAAACCTTATCCAGTTGCGATTATGCCCGGAATTAAATTCAAGTCGTTTTTGCGTCCAGGCCTGGGACAAAGACCAAAAAAAATGTTAATGCGTTCTTGACAAGGCTTGAAAACACCTATATAAGACTTCTCGCAGTTTGCGTTAAGCCCGGTCCGAACCGGGAGCAACATCAGCCGAAGTGGCGGAATTGGTAGACGCGCTAGTTTCAGGGACTAGTGGACGTATGTTCGTGGGAGTTCGAGTCTCCCCTTCGGCACCAGAAATCTCCCCTAAACAAAAAATCCATGATTAGATAGTCCTTGTGCGAAATAGGTTTAATGCCTGTTTTTGGGATAAGGGTGTTGACTTTTCATGGCAGAATTGTTAAAAAGCGCCTGCACAGAATAACCATTCTGATTGTGCCGAAGTGGTGAAATTGGTAGACACGCTAGACTTAGGATCTAGTGTCGCGAGACGTGAAGGTTCAAGTCCTTTCTTCGGCACCACACCATTAATCTCCCACTCAATTGGTTTGTTTGACATGAAAAATCATTATATGAATAAAATACTGCGAAATGTTGATCTGTACTTAAATTATACACTTCCAGCTTGTTTCTTTTGTCAAGAATTATGCTTTGGTTGAAACAGATGCCGAATTATGAAAAATCTCGAACAGGTTTCCGGATGCTTTTCCTTTTGACAAATGGAGTGCCGGGATACTATACACAATTTGATCCTGCGGGAAACTGCCGTTTTTCATACCGTCAGGCATTGGGGTCAGGGTGGCCGGTGTAAAAGGGTCGGTGAAGGACAATGTCTCAGTCAAGGCCGGGTTAAGCAGAGGTATTTTTTTTGCCGGACACTCCCGGTTTGGACCGACAAAGGGGTATATTTCGAAAATTGCAATGTTTGAAAAGGACAGGCAGGATGGATCTGCAGGTTGATTTGAACGGTTTGAAATTACAGAATCCTGTTATTACGGCTTCCGGCACCTTCGGGTATGCCAAGGAGTACAAGGACCTGATCGATCTGGACAGTCTGGGCGCCATCATCGTCAAGGGGTTGTCCCTGAAACCTTCCCTGGGTAACCCAAACCCCAGAGTCGTTGAAACGGCCTGCGGACTTCTCAATGCCGTTGGACTTGAAAATGTGGGACTTGAGATATTCCGGTCAGAGAAGCTTCCGTTTTTCAGGACCCTCAAGCCTCCGGTACTGGTGAATATCTACGGGAAAAGCATGGAAGAATACGAACTTTTGGCCTTTGAACTGGACAGACTACCGGGTGTGGCAGGGGTAGAGGTCAATATTTCCTGTCCGAACGTGGCGGCAGGCGGCGCGGCTTTCGGGGTTGACCCGGATGCGGCTCTGGCAGTTGTGACTATGGTTCGCAGGTCCTTTTCCAGGCACGTGATGGTTAAACTGTCCCCTAACGTCACCGACATCGTGGCCATTGCCCTGGCCGTTGAAAAGGGTGGGGCGGATTCCATCTCCTTGATAAACACCATAACGGGCATGGCCATTGATGTTGAGACCCGAAGGCCGGTTCTGGCAAACGTGACCGGAGGACTTTCCGGACCTGCCATCAAACCTGTGGCCTT
Organism: Pseudomonadota bacterium; assembly: GCA_043806875.1. Classification (GTDB taxonomy): domain Bacteria; phylum Desulfobacterota; class Desulfobacteria; order Desulfobacterales; family Desulfobacteraceae; genus JAZDGN01. The sequence continues at coordinate 23,516 of JAZDGN010000004.1, read as the reverse complement.
GAGGATGGTATGGCAGGTAGCACAGAAAGTGGGTGTTCCGGTGGTGGGTGTGGGCGGCATTATGACGGCCTCGGACGCCCTGGAATTCATGATAGCAGGAGCAAGCGCCGTCCAGGTCGGGACTGGGACCCTGGTTGATCCGGATACCATGGGTAACATTGTCCGTGGGATGGAAAAATTCATGGCAAGAAAGGGGATTGACAGGGTAAGGGATTTAACCGGCAGTCTCATTGTATAACACCATCGGGAGGATAAAAATGGCTGGAAGAATTTCATCGGGTTTTTCATGGGTTGGATTGTTGCTGTTGATCAGTATGCTGATGGCGCCGGTACCGGCATTTTCGACGGATGATGCAGGACCTCGAGGGATTCTTGGCGGGTGGGTGACCAAGGATGACAAGTCAGTGGTTGAAGTGTACGAATGCGACAATGGCGCCTACTGCCTTAAAATTGTCTGGCTCAAGGAGCCCCTTGAAAAGGACGGTTCAGCCAAAGTGGACAAGAACAACCCGGATTCGGCCAGGAAACAGGATCCTATCATTGGGCTCACCATCGGATCCGGTTTCATGTACAAAGGCGGCAGTGTGTGGAAAGAAGGTAATATCTATGACCCGGACAACGGGAAAACCTATTCCTGCAAAATGGAGCTTGATGGCGATTCTCTCAAGGTACGCGGGTTTATCGGTGTGTCCCTTTTCGGCAGGACAGAGCTCTGGAAAAGGAAACAATGACACATGTTTTCCATCGACAACACGGTAATGCTCCTGATTGATGTCCAGGGCAACCTGGCCAATCTCATGCACAGGAAAGACGCGCTGTTTTCTTCCCTGTCAACCCTTATCCAGGGAATGACCATCCTGGGGATTCCAATTATCTGGATGGAACAACTGCCCGATAAGTTGGGTCCCACAGCTCCGCAACTCTCATGTCTGCTGCCAGACAAGACACCCATTGCCAAACACACGTTCAGCTGCTGCGGCAATGCCGGATTCCTGGGAGAATTCTCCAGGCTTGACAGGCACCAGGTTCTGGCAACCGGCATTGAGACCCATATCTGCGTTTACCAGACATGCATGGATCTTCTCCAGACAGGAAATCAGGTCCAGGTTGTTGCCGATTGCGTTTCGTCCAGAACCGAGGCAAACAGAAAAATCGGATTGAAGCGCATAATAGAGGCCGGAGGCAAGGTTACCAGTGTTGAAATGATTCTGTTCGAACTCATGAAGGAAGCCGGGGGCGATGCTTTTAAACAGATTATAAGGATTATCAAATAGACCGGGTCAGACCGTTATATCCAGGTATAGTCCTTTTTCAGCATCCATGTTCAGGCTTCCGGCGTAGGCATCGGCACTGTTTTGGTTACTCTGGGCAGTCGTGACACCAGTGGATGTTCTGGATTTGGACTGCATGAGAACGAGTTCGGCCGTGGCCCTGGCAGCCTCGGAAGCAGCCTGGGCAGCAACCCTTTTGTCTTGGGCGGACGGATTCGCCGGGGCCAGGGCGGCCCGTTGTACAATCCTCATTTTTTGTGCAGTAGCCTTTGGATCTCCGGGTACGGCAGAGGTGTCAATGGATACTTCACCGGCAACGGCGTAATTGATTCCGTCAGGCCCTTTGCGGTATTCCAGTCTGGCCCCTGATGTTACGTACTGTCCTCCGGCCGCGATATGGGCCAGTTCGTGGCTTCTTACTTCCTGGTCCGCTTTCTTGAGTTGTTCAACAAGCTTGAGTTCTTCTTCAGTCAGGTTGGAAAAGGATGAGGAGGAGCGGGATGACTGGTTTTTCGACTGGGTGGAAGAGGACGTCGAACCCGATTCACTGTTTTCGTTATTTACGGCCTGGGAAATCTGACCCCGGGAAGCGATTTCACCAGGTTCTTGCTGGTTCTGCCGTTCCTTGTAGAACGTGTTCCTATCCAAGGCCGGCTGCCAGGCAAATTGCGCTACTGACGGTGACAGGTTGATACTCATGGGCTAACCGCCATTCTTACTGGTTACCTGAATCACAGGAGTTGAACCTGACAATCCCTCGGTTCAGGCCGGGGGAACTGCCAATGGTGTACGTTCCCCTCTATCTTGAGTGATAAGTTAATGCCTCAGCCGGATTTGTCCAGCAAAAAATTCTGGAGACTGGACCCTGAATTTCCGGTTTGTTTAAAAAAGCTTACACCGATCCGAGAGAGCCTGCAAGGCAAATATGAGACATCTGATTCCTCTGGCTGGAATCAGATGTTCTGAAGCCGTGTCAACCCTGCCGTTGGTCCTAAAAGTATCATGATGTCACTCCCCTTGATGATGAAATCCCCTTTGGGAACCATGACAAGCCGTTCAGGGATCAGTTCCTGGATGGCAATTGCCTGGATTCCGTAAGTATTGATCAGGTTCAGTTCCTTTAATTGCTTCCCAATGAATTCTTTTGGAGGTGAAAGCTCGATGATACCGTAATTTTCAAGGAACGGGAGATACTCGAGGATATTGGGGCTGTGGAGGCGCTGGGCCAGTTCCAGTGCCTGGTCCTTTTCCGGAAAAAAAACATCATTGGCTCCTACCTTGTAGAGAAGCCTGCTGTGAACCTCGGATATGGCTTTGACCGATACATGGGCAACGCCGATATCCTTGAGGTTCAATGTCGTAAGAACCGAGGACTCCATTGGGGTGCCGATGCACACGATTACCGTGTCCGCTGTTTTTACACCCAAAGATTCCAGAGTGTCCTTGTCGGTGGCATCGGCAACTACCGCACGGCTGACCTTGTCCTTGATTTCCTGGATGATCTTTTCATCCATGTCAATGGCAAGAACATCATGCCCCCGTGAAAAAAGTTCCGTTGACAGGTAATATCCAAAATTTCCAAGCCCGATTACAACAAATTGTTTCATCTTCATAGCAGGTTATCCTATCATGGCTTCTTCCCTGGCATAGTGATAGTTGGCGTGGATCCCCCGGCTCATGGCAATGACAACCACCATTGGGCCGAGTCTCCCGATGAACATGATACCGGTGATAAAGGCTTTACCCGCCTGGGACAAAGTGGCTGTTACCCCGGTGGAGAGCCCCACTGTTCCAAAGGCGCTCACGACTTCAAACAACAGTTCAAGAAATTTTCCCCGGCTTTCGGGACGGGGAATGTCGCCGATTTCGGTCATTAGCAGTATCAGAAGGCCGCTGCAGATGATGATCATGCTGATCAGGACAACGCTGACGGCTTTTTCAAGACTGATTTCCGAGATGGTCCGTTTAAAGATCCTGGGTAGGGAATGCCCCCTGAGGCGTGACAGGCCCATGATCGTCAGTATGGCAAAGGTTGTTGTTTTGATACCGCCGCCGCAGGAACCGGGCGATGCTCCGATGAACATGAGGATGATCATGAAAAACTGGGTTTCATTGGCCAGGGCGTCAATATTAACAGTGTTAAATCCGGCCGTACGGGTATTGATCGCCTGGAAAAATGCTGCCAGCCATTTCCCCTGGAGCGGCAAAGTTCGCAGGGTGTTGTGCCATTCCATGACAAGGAATGCACCCGTACTCACGATAATCAAAAGTGCGGTGCTGGACAGAACCAGTTTGGAATGCAGGGACAGTCGCCGCCAAGAAAGGGTTTTCCTGAACAAACGGAATTTCAATTCAGACAATACCGGAAACCCGATGCCACCGATGACGATCAATGCACATATGGTAAGATTCAGTACCGGATTTGTAACATATCGGGAAAAGCTGTCTGGATACAGGGAAAATCCGGCATTGCAGAAAGCGCTGACTGAATGGAACAGGGACAGGTATGCCCCATATGCCAGCCCGTGGGATTGGTAGAATGCCGGAAGCATGACAAGAATACCCAGGACTTCCGCTCCCAGGGTAAAAAAAACAATGTCCCTGATCAGGGCTGGAATAGGTTGGGAGCCTTTGATGGTAAAGGCTTCCTGTATGGCATGATGGCTGGCGAAATTGAGCCTTTTGCCTGCTGTAATAATCAGCAGGGTTGACATGAGCATGATTCCAAGGCCTCCGCATTCAATCAGTACCAGCAGTATTATCTGGCCTTCAAGGGAAAAGGTTGATCCGGTATCAACAACGGTCAGTCCTGTCACGCATACGGCTGAAGTGGCTGTGAACAGAGCATCTATGAACCCGATGGACCCTGCTGTGGTTGACAAGGGCAGCATGAGAAGGCCTGTGCCGGCGGCTATGAGCAGGGCAAACCCGGCAAGGGTTGCCCGTGCGGGAGAACGGAAAAATTTTCTTATATCAACCATGAAATTTTCCTACCCCGATACAGTATCCCCTCTCAGTCTTTCAATGTTGTCCCGGGCAAAGGTCAATGACGGATCCAGCATCAAGGCAATTTCGTAGTACCGGATTGCCTTTGCTGTCTGCCCCATCTCACGGTAATTGGAACCGATGCTGGCGTGGTCGATCCCGGACGACGGGGTCAACCCGATCACAGACTCAAAGCAGACAATGGACTGGGAATGCTGTCCCAGCATGAAATGACAATATCCCATAAGGTTATGGATGTCCGCTCTTTCAGGATCAATGTCAATCCCTTTTTGTAAAAATGTAAGGGCCTGGGAATACCTGCCCATGTCTTTGAGGCAGGAGCCGGCAAAGGAGCAGATGCTTGGAATATCCTGGGCTGAGCTGCAACACCCCAGCGCTTTTTTAAACTGGTCAAGGGCATCGGCATGCCTTTCCAAGGCCAGGAAACACCGTCCCTGGTAAAAATGAAGTACATAATGGCCGGGTGTGAGTTCAGTCATGGCCGTAAGTTTTTTCAGTGCGATTTCAGGCCTATTGTTTTCAAAGGTATGTTTTGCAGCGAACATGACAATGCTGCAGTTGTCTGCCCGTTCCCGGAACTCGGTCCCAGGGGCCATGGTATAGAAAGCGGGAATGGCCAGACGGGAATCGGTGGTATTGATGGTAAGAAGTTCGAACCCTTTTTTTGACAGTTGCCGGATGATCCCCATGATCTCCAGACGGATATTGGGACTGGAAATGTCAGGCAGGTCCTTAAGGCCTATTTTCCTGCAGGCACCAGTTGTGATGGGATCTGTGATAAAGGCGACCTGGATAAGGGTTTGATACTTGGGCAGGCCGCTGGCCACATAACTTGAGGCGGTATTGAAGTCACCTCCGAGTTGGGCCACTTCAGTCAGGGCGCGACTCAGGGCTTTGTCAGAACTGGGGGCGCACCCCGCTGTCCAGACCAGTTCACTGGTATGGGGAAAGGTTGACGGATCCCAGGCCAGAACCCCGATGGTGGGGATTCCTGTATCCAGGGAGAAATCATTGATAAAGAGCCGTATACCTGCCCTGGAAAACTTGCTGATCAGCTCCCTCGTGGAAGGATTGACCACGGATTCCGAATCAATGCAGGGTAATGTTTTCCTCTCCCGTGAAATAATGGATGACACATGGCGTTCAACAATCTCACACGCACCCTGGCATATGGCCTCCTCGTTGCAGTTGCCCGAAGAGGATCCGTTGAACTCATTGATCATGAAAAACCAGTCCATAGGGACGATCATTTCCCGGTCCCTGCTCATATTAATAGCACGGGTCCATTTGAGTTCCAATCCGGAAAAAAGACGCCGGGACAAATCAAGATCCGTTTCCGGGTTTTCATGAACCGATGCTGCTAAAAGCTCAAAGGGAATGGCCTCAGCCCCGATATTATTATAGGTATCAACCCTGAAATTGGACGGGGTGTTTAAATAGCCGTAGATGCTGAACCGCTCAACAAGCTCCATGATGGCACTGGCTTCTGCCAGGGTCGGGGTGGTCCCCTTGCCCATCTGTTTCTTTGTGCCGGTCAGGCAATGGGCATCATGACCGCAGATACTGAAGTAAACGGGTATCCCGAGCCGGTTATTGTCTATCCTTCGGGTTGTTTCAAGAATCGTCAGTCCCGCAGCCCTGCACCTGGATTGAAACCGCTCAATGGTCGATTCCGGAGAAACTGTCTTGTCATGATCTTCTCCCGTCAGTTTATAAGCATCCGCAAGGGTTTCCATTATTTTCGCGAGACCTCTAAATATAAAAAATTATTGACATTCCGGTTGATATTAGTGTAATGTTACCGAATCCCTATTTTTTTTGGGGTGGTAACTTGAAAAAAAAGAACAATATAATACCAGCACAGTATTTGCAAGGTTAATCTAATATGCCCCGGATCGCACAGATTGCTCGAAAAACCAAGGAAACAGATATCTCCATAACGCTTAATCTCGATGGCACTGGACAGGCGGACATTGTCACAGGGATACCGTTTTTCGATCATATGCTTACGCTGTTTACCGTCCACGGTTTCTTTGACATCAAGCTGAGTGCAGCCGGTGACCTGGATGTTGATCTCCACCATACTGTCGAAGATGTCGGCCTTGTCATGGGGCAGGCTTTGTCCACGGCCCTGGGTGACCGCAAGGGAATCTTCCGTTACGGCCAAGGCCAGGTACCCATGGATGAGTCTTTTTCCAGGGTGAACGTGGACCTGTCCAACCGTCCCTACCTTGTTTATAATCTTCCGGAACCTATTCGTTCCACAGGGATTTTTGATGCCTTTCTTGCCAAGGAGTTCTTTCGTGCGTTCAGTGTTCAGGGAGGCCTTAATCTGCATATCAATACGGATTACGGCGACAATGAGCATCATATTCTTGAGTCCATTTTCAAAGCTCTTGGCCGCGCATTGAACGATGCCTGTTCCATGAGTGATGCCATATCTGGCATTCTTTCCAGCAAAGGATCTCTATGATGACACCGGTGATGAAAGACCGGTGTCGATGCGTGCATCTGGCAGGTGTCCCCAGGAAGGGGTGTTGACAATTGACAGACAATAGTTATTTTAATGATCCTATAAAACGTTAATCAGTATTCATTCAACATGAGTAATATATTGCTTGTGTCAGGAAAAGGCAAAGTTATGATACGCTGCAGTGCGCTACACACGTTTCGTATGTCAGCCGGTTCCTGTGCAGGAGCCGGCACGAATTAGCCGTTTTCCGGATGGATGCCAATCAGCGGTTTTTGGAGTCTGCCTCACCTAAATGTTAATTCCTGAAGAAAAAATTGCTGAAATACTGAACGTCTCCGACATCGTTGATGTTATTTCAGAATCGGTGATGCTCAAGAAGTCTGGAAGAAACTACCTTGGACTGTGCCCCTTTCATTCCGAAAAAACCCCCTCTTTTTCTGTGAGTCCCCATAAGCAGATATTTCACTGTTTCGGGTGCAGCACCGGGGGCAATGTCATCTCTTATCTAATGAAGTACCAGGGTGTTTCCTTCCCTGAAGCTGTAAGGCTTCTGGCCGTAAAATATGGTGTTCACATCGAGACGCGGGAGGCGGTTAACCCTGAAGTCCAACGCAAACTCAAGATCCGGGAAGGGTTGGTACGGCTCAACAAGGCGGTAATGGATTACTATGCGGCCACACTGAAACAGGGCAAAACAGCGGCCAACGCAAGGCAATACCTGACCAGGAGAAAGATTACCCAGGATACCATTGACCGGTTTTCTCTTGGATATGCACCTGATGCTTGGGATTCGGTTGTGGGTCTCTTCAGGAAAATGCGGACGGGAAAATCCCTGGCAGAACTTTCCGGGTTGGTCCTTCCCAAAAAGCAGGGGGGATATTATGACCGGTTCCGGAACCGGATCATGTTTCCGATTTTTGATGCCAACATGCAGGTGACCGGATTCGGGGGCAGGGTGATGGACGATTCCGTGCCCAAATACCTAAACTCTCCGGAGACACCTGTCTACAGCAAGGGACGAATTCTCTACGGTCTGCATCTGGCCAAGCAGTATTGCCGTCAGCAGGATACTGTTTATATTGTGGAAGGATACTTTGATTTCCTTACCCTTTTTCAGAATGGCATTACCAATGTGGTGGCAAGCCTGGGTACGGCCCTCACGTCGGATCATGTCCGGATTCTCAAGGGGCATGTGTCCAGGGCGGTTCTGGTATTTGATTCCGATGCCGCGGGGGTGAATGCAGCCAGGCGGAGCATTGACATCTTTCTGGCCGAAAGCCTAGATGTCCGGATACTTGTCCTGCCCCAGGGTTATGACCCTGATTCCTTTGTCATGGAACATGGGCCTGAGTCTTTTATTGCAGAGGCAAAAAATGCCATGTCCATTATTGATTTTCTGGTTCAGACCGCAGAGAAAAAATACGGCCTGTCCATTGAGGGCCGTATGTCCATACTGGATGAGATAAAACCGCATCTGGCCCGGATAGAAGATCCTGCAGTGCAGTCCCTGTACCTGAGGGATATTTCCCAGCGCCTGGGGATTGATGAGAAAGCGGTCAGGGAAAAAGTCATTCAGGCGCAGCACCAGGAAATCAGATCCGAGGCTATGAAATCCGGACATCACCTGTTCTCCGAGGAGACACAACATGACAATCAGGAACTGGAATCGGACAGGCGTGAAATGCAGATCATATCACTGATGCTTCAATATCCGGATGTGCTAAAGGAAGCAAGGTCAAGGGGCGTTCTGGACGCCTTTTATTCGGATAGGCTGAAACGGATCGGGGTAGCTGTGATGTCAGCGTCTGTCTCCGGGACTGGATCCCTGGCCGATCTGATGGCAGGGATGGAATCCAGGAACGACCAGGAACTTCTGGCGTCCCTGGCAATGATAGATATACCTGAAACCGATGATATTGTTAACAAGGCCGTCGCCCTGATGAACCGTATCGTCCAGGTCAGAAAAAAGAACGAGAGCAATTTGACCCATAAAATCAGGCGGGCAGAACAAAAAGGCGATTCCGGCCTTCCTCTGGAACTTTTGGCCGAAAGGCAGAGGGAGATCCGTAAGTTGCATGGTTATGAATAATCAAATACAGCCTTTGGGAGGCATTGTTTATGTCAGAATCGGTTGAATCCTTTGAAAATGAACCTGTTTCCAAAGAAGCATTTAAAGACCTGATCAGACAAGGAAAAAAAGACGGTTTTCTTTCCTATGCGGAAATCAACGAAGCCATTCCGGATAATCTTAAGTCCGCTGAGCAGATTGAAGATATCATGGATATGTTTAATGAACTTGGGATTCAACTTGTTGATGATCAACAGGAAGGCGGTGGAAAGACCAAGGTTCAGGATGTACTCAAACAACGGAAAAAGACTAGTGTCAAAAGTGTTGCCCTGGATCTAGATAAGCAGGATATGGATAGGCAGCAGTCATTTTCCGATACGATAGTCGGTTCAGACATGGAATTCGGGACAGTAACCGATCCCGTTAAAATGTACCTTCGCGAAATGGGCATGGTGACCCTTTTGAGCCGGGACGGTGAAATTGCCATTGCAAAAAAAATTGAGGTCGGAGAGCGTGAAGTGCTCAAGGCTATGCTGGCAAGCCCCTTGGCTGTTTCCAGGATTCTGGTCCTAGGCAACAGATTGGAAGCACAGCGGGGCCGGGTTGATGAGCAGCGGCTGCGCCCGAAACATATCCTGCGGGATGTGGATGAGGGGGACGGCAGTATCGACGAAGCAGCAAAGCTGGAGAAGTTCCTGGAGTCTCTGACCCAGGTCAAGGTCATCCATGCCGAAAATCAGGAAAAGAGGGACCAGCTCATCAGCGGTAATCCCGATGCACAGGCATCACGGAAAATCAAGGACGAGATCCGCAGTAACAACGAAAAAATTTATGAGCACCTGAAGATATGGCGGTTTGAAAGCGGTATCATCGATGGAATTGAGAAAAACATCCGAAGCAATATCCAGTGGTTTGATACCATGGATGATCTGCTGAAACGGTGTGCAGCCGCATTCAGGGGCAGGAAGGATGACATGTGTGCCCTTGTGGCAGACGAGGCTGGTTTTGTTGCATGGGCCATGGATCACCATCAGGATTTAAGCCAGGAAAGGGCACTCCTCCTGTTCCGGGATCTGGCATCCATAACCCGTCAGATCCACAACCGTAAAGTCACTGTAAAGGGAGACGGCGCGGTACTTAAAAAGATCGTCAAGGGAGTAGACAAGGGACGCCTTAAGGCAAAGACTGCCAAGAGTGAACTGGTCAGGGCAAATCTCAGGCTTGTTGTGAGTATTGCAAAAAAATACACCAACCGCGGACTTCAGTTCCTGGACCTGATCCAGGAAGGTAATATCGGGCTTATGAAAGCGGTGGACAAGTTCGAGTACCGGAGGGGCTACAAATTCAGCACCTATGCGACCTGGTGGATCCGTCAAGCAATTACCCGTGCTATTGCGGATCAGGCCCGAACAATCCGCATCCCGGTCCACATGATCGAGACCATCAATAAATTGATCCGGACATCAAGGTATCTGGTCCAGGAAATGGGTAAAGAACCGTCGCCCGAAGAGATTGCAGAAAAAATGGAGATTCCTCTGGATAAGGTGCGCCGTGTTCTCAAGATAGCCAGAGAACCTATCTCCCTGGAGACTCCCATCGGGGAGGAGGAAGACTCCCACCTGGGTGATTTCATCGAGGATAAGAAATTTTCACTCCCGTCGGATGCAGCTATCAGTCTTAATTTGGCAGAACAGACCCGGAAAGTTCTGGCCACACTGACACCGAGAGAGGAAAAGGTCCTGCGCATGAGATTCGGAATCGGTGAAAAGGCAGATCATACCCTGGAGGAAGTGGGTAAGGACTTTACGGTAACCCGGGAGAGAATACGTCAGATTGAAGCAAAGGCTCTGAGGAAATTGCGTCACCCGACGCGGAGCAAGAAACTAAAAAGCTTCATCGAATATTAAAACTTGACAACATTAGGGTAACCTATATAATAACAAAATTTGTTGGCAGGAAGAGAGGGCCTATAGCTCAGTTTGGTAGAGCCACCGGCTCATAACCGGTCGGTCCCTGGTTCGAATCCAGGTGGGCCCACCAGAACACCTTAGATGTCTGCTATGTTATATGGAAATTTGACCATCAGGATACTCACAGAATATATGACTGTGCATGAAGTGCAAATTTCTGCAAAGAAACCAAAGAGCGTGGTATCGAATACCACGCTCTTTGTGCTTTCAGGGACTGGAATTGTGATGGTGCCATGGAATTGACCACCCAGGGGTTCCTTGAACTTGTGGACGGTATTGCACCATTTTTCCTGGCGGAGCCATGGGACAATTGTGGACTCCAGGCCGGCAATCGTGCATGGCCCGTCAGAAGAATCCTTGTGGCACTGGATGTGTCCATGGAAGTACTGGAAGCTGCACTCCGCCTCAAGGCTGATCTGGTTCTGACCCATCATCCCCTGATGATCCATCCTGAAAAGTCCATTGATTTTTCCATCATGCCCGGTGCTGCCGTAGCATTTAGTGCGACCAACAGAATCTCCCTGGTATCGGCCCATACAAATATCGATAAGGTCAATCCTGGACTCAACGATTACTTTGCCGCCAGGATAGGATTGACGGTAACAGGACCTCTTATCCATGGGGTTGCAAAGGATGGTGAAAACACCAGCATGGGTTTTGGCAGGGTCGGCAGTCTTGAACGTACGGTGTCGCTCAGGTCTCTTGCAGCAGATCTCAAGCAGTGTTTGAGGTCCGGCAACGTCCGTCTCGTGGGGGACCCGGACCGTTTTGTCAACAAGGCTGCGGTCTGTACCGGGAGCGGTGCCTCCCTGATTCCAGATTTCCTTCGGACAGGAGCCCAGGTGTTCATCACCGGAGATATCAAGTATCACGATGCCCGAGATGTCGAACTGGCAGGACTTGGACTCATTGATGTGGGACATTTCGCCTCAGAGGCCCTGGTGGTGGATTTTTTCAGTGAAGTTCTTGGGCAGGCAGCATCGACAGCAGGGCATCGGTTGGAAATTTTTAAGTTTGACCGGGAAAAAGACCCGTTTGTAAGTATATGAAACCACCTAACCTGCGCGGGGGCATAAACACCTCATGCCGGGAGGAACACAGCAATGGGATTGGATGAAATAACAAAAGAAGACATCCGTGTTCTGGTAGATCTGCAGAAGGCGGAGACAGAGATTGTCCGGCTCGAGTCGGTACTCTCTGGGTTTGAAAAGGAAAAACTGGCGCTGGAGAAAACCCTGACCTCGTTTTCTTCATCTCTGGAGGAACACCGGTCCGAGCTTGCAAAACTGGCGTCCCTGTGCCGGGAAACGGAAGCGGAAATCCAGATGATTGATCAGCGGATCAAGAAAAGCAACGAACATCTGAGAATGGTTAAAACAAACAAGGAATACCAGGCTCTGCAGCGTGAGGTGGATGACAGCAGAAAGCGCAAGGAACAGCTGGAAAATATCTACCTCCAGACTCTTGATGAAAAAGAAAAAATGGCGGCCCTGGTTCAGGAGCGGGAAGCAGAGATGTTGCAGCTTTCCAGCAAGATCCGGGGAGACCAGGAAACCATTGACCAGAAAAGCCTTGATGATCGGGGACTCCTTGCCAATTACGTGAAGCAGCGTGAGGATATCGGTCGAAGCCTTGATTCCGGACTCTTTGAAAAGTTTACGGAGATTTCCAGGAGCAGTGGGGGGCTTGCTGTTGTGCAGGTGATAAAGGAGGTCTGCCGTGGTTGCTACATGAATATTCCTCCCCAGCTGTTTATTGAGGTTCAGAGGTGTAATTCCTTGATTTTGTGCCCCCAGTGCAATAGAATTCTATATTACAAAGTACCTGAGTAGTATACATACGGTCGGACCAGACTGAACGATCGCCAGGAAGAATTGTCCTGGAGGAAAGTCCGAACACCGCAGGGCAGGACGCTCCATAACGTGGAGTCACGGTGACGTGAAGGAAAGTGCAACAGAGAGCAGACCGCCGGTTGTTCCTCCGGGACAGCCGGTAAGGGTGAAACGGTGCGGTAAGAGCGCACCAGTTTTCCAGGTGACTGGAAAAGCTTGGTAAACCCCGTCCGGTGCAAGACCAAATAGAGAAGCGCTTGAGGACTGCCCGTCCGAGCTTCCGGGTAGGTTGCTTGAGGTGTACGGCAACGTACATCCTAGATGAATGATCGTTGCCCCGGTTTCGGGTAACCGTAACGGGGAACAGGATTCGGCTTACAAGCTGATCCGACCGTATGTTTCTAAAAATTCATAGTCGGTGTGAGGGGGCAAATGCACACCATCGCCTACTGTTCAGCCGGGCGTCAACGGTTGCTGATACAGCGGGCCTTTTTATTTGTAATATTCTAGGGAAGGATCACTAATGCTGTTAATCGAAGAGCTTAAAGTAGAGGTCGGAGACAAAGAGATTCTCAAGAATGTCAATCTTCATGTTCCTCCAGGCGAGACCCATATCCTTTTCGGTCCCAATGGTTCCGGCAAGACATCATTAATGATGACCATCATGGGTTTTTCCGGTTATAAGGTTACCCGTGGCAGGATAATATTCAAAGGTGAAGATGTAACCCATATGCCCGTTCATGAGCGGGCAAAGCTGGGTATCGGTGTTCTGTTCCAGCGGCCGCCGACCATAAATGGCCTGTCCACCCGCCGCATGGTTGAAATCTGCGCCGGAAAACGGCAGGTGGATGTGGACGCCCTTGCCAGCCGCCTGAACTTTAACAGTTTCCTGGACCGTGATGTGAATCACCACCTGTCCGGAGGAGAGATCAAACGCTCCGAACTCCTCCAGCTTTCAGCCCAGGAACCGGATCTTCTTCTGCTGGATGAACCCGAATCCGGGGTAGATCTTGAATCCATAGCACTTCTCGGTGATAACATCAATTCACTCCTGAACCGTGGAATCCGCAAGAATCCGGTCTGTCATCACAACATCATCGGTGAGAAACCCAAATCCGCCCTGGTGATCACCCATACCGGGCATATTCTGGACTATATAACAGCGGACAGGGGGCAGGTCCTGTATAACGGACAGCTCCGGTGTTCCAGAAATGCGCGGGAGATCCTGAAATGGATCAGAGAATACGGATATGAGGAGTGTGTCGCATGTTCATCATAGACAATAAAAACGATCTGGACCTGTCACAGTTTAGCACCCAGGCCCGGAATTACGATTATGTGGAAGATCTTAAGGGGATTGAGGCAGATGACGCCTCGGAGTTTGTCAAAGTTGGTGTCGAAGCAGACCCGTTTCTCAGGGCAGGGACCTTTATTCAGAAAGACAACTCTGTCCTCCATTGCAGCAGGAGCGTTGACGGGGTTGATATACTCGATATTGCCAAGGCATTGAAACTATTTCCCTGGGTTGGTGATCATTTGTGGAAACTGCTGTCTCCGGATAAGGACGCCTTTACCCGTTCGGCCAACAGCTGCCCCCTCAAGGGTTTCTTTATCCGGTCCCACAAGGGTGTCAAGCTGGAAAAGCCGCTTCAGACCTGTCTTCATATAGCAACAGACAAATTTTCCCAGAACGTTCACAATGTCATTGTCGTTGAAGAAGATTCCGAGATCCATATCATTGCCGGCTGCTCCACTTCAGATCATATTAAATCCGGTCTTCATATCGGAGTGTCCGAGTTTTACATCAAAAAAGGGGCAACCCTCAAATACACCATGATCCATGACTGGGGCGAGCAGGTCAGCGTAAGGCCCAGGACCGCAGTACATGTGGAAGAGGGCGGAACCTTCATCTCCAATTATATTTCCTTGAAACCGGTGGGTTCCTTCCAGTCCAATCCCCTTACGATTCTTGAAAAAGATGCCACGGCACGGCTTAACAGTGTCCTGGTGGCAGGGACCGGTTCCTACATGGACGTGGGATCAGTGGTGGAGTTCAACGGACCCGGTGCCAGGGCTGAAATCATCTCCAGGGCCATTGCTGCCGGCGGAACTATCATTTCCAGGGGGCATCTCGTCGGCAAGGTTGCGGGCGTCAAAGGACATCTGGAATGCAAAGGGCTCATCCTCAAGGAAGGTCTTCTCCATGCCATTCCCGAGCTTTCCGGCTATACACCGGGTGTTGAAATGTCCCATGAGGCTGCTGTGGGAAAAATAGACAACCGGGAGATCGAGTATCTCATGGCCAGGGGGCTGGATGAAACCGAAGCCATCTCCACCATTGTCAGGGGATTTCTAAACGTGGAAATCGAAGGCCTGCCTGCCGAACTGGTAGAAAAACTGGATCGGGCCATCAAAGAAACTGAAAAGGACATGATGTAGGGTGCCAGTGCCGCTATGACTTCAGAACAGACCCTGACGTTCAGGGAAAAAGCCAATGTCTTTTCCTTTGAGTACCTCAAATGCATCCGTTATATCGATGATTTTAATTCCTCCACATCTATTCTGTCCAAGAAGCTTTACGCAAAGCTAATTTCAGCCTCCCATCTGCTGGAGGACTTTTTGGATTTTCATGGGGCAAAGAACAACAGGGAGTGGGTCTTTTACCGTGAACTTGCATCGGCCATGCGTCATCTGTCCCTGGCAGGGTATTCCCAGAAGCATATCCTGAACCGGTTGGACTTTTATTCCCTTTCAGATACCTTTATTTTCCGGATGGAATCAAAGGACACCCTGATGATGATCCAGGACTCCATGAAGCTGGCTGCCCCGGTCATTCTCAGGGAAGCTGCGGGTCTTGGCATAGAGGTCCCGGAATTCGGTTATGATTCACGCTACTTCCCAGGGATTACGACAAGTGAACAACTCGAACATAATATTGACGATCATGAAGAAAGGGGAGACCAGAGAAAAACCCTGACAGTGATTGCCAGCTCTTTTCTCGAACTCATCAACAGTTTTGAGCCCTTTGCCTTTTATGAACGCTATGATATCAGGACCATCCGCGAGCTGGTTCCTGCAAAGATCAACGAGGTTGAAATTCGCCGTTTTGAAATGCTGCTCCACAACCTCCAGTCCTCCTTTGACTCTTATGTCATCCATGGCGGATTTCAGTTAGGCAATAAAAAACTCAAGATGCTGAGAAGTCATTTTTCCATTGCTTTCCATATTCTTCAGGTGATCGGTCGGATGCTCCATTTTTACGAGAGACACCTCCATGATGTGCAGTACAAGGACAAATACAAGAATGTCAGTGAAGCCCTTGCAGAAATCATCGATCCGGATGTACTTCTGGACCGGGCTGTGAATTACGGTCTGTTTTACGGGTGGCAGTTCCTGTCCTCGGGCAAGCTCCTGGCCCTGGAGATTCTCAATGATAACATCGACCGGTCTTCGGTGGTTGTGACCATTCCCAAGGAAAGGGGGTTCCATACACGTCCGAGCCTCCTGGTATCCAAAATCGTTCAGCACTATGGCGGCGAGGTACAGATGCTAGCAGGCGGTGACACCTTTGATGCCTCAAGCGTTCTTGATATCCAGTGGGCAGGCGGGAAAATCAAAAAAGAAGAGATAGAGACAGTTGAGTTTACAGGGGATTCCAGGGCCCTTGCCGACCTTGTTATCCTGGCCAGTGTCAATTATGGGGAAGATTCCATGGGAAAGGGTGTGCCCCTTCCCCAGGAACTCTCCTATCTCAGGTGAATCATGTTCTTTGACTGCTATGCCGTTGTTGTTGCCGGAGGAACCGGTACCCGGATGCAATCCCAGGTCAGAAAACAGTACCTGGACCTGGGAGGAAAACCCATTCTCGTCCGGACCCTGATACCTTTCTGTACAACTCCTGAAATCAGTCATACGGTTCTGGTCGTCCCGGAAATTGATTTCCAGACCTGTCTGGATACTGTACTCCTTCCCCATGGCCTCACGGACAAAGTTACACTGGCCGCCGGCGGTAGCCAGCGCCAGGAGTCCGTCCTGAACGGACTCCGGGCCATTGTTTCCATGACATCCAGTGCAGATAAAACCCTGGTGCTTATCCATGACGGGGTCAGACCCTTTGTGAACAGTAAACTGATTAACGAATGTATACGCACGGCTCGTGAAAAAGGAGCCTGTATACCGGTGGTCCCGGTTGTGGACACACTGAAACGGGTAGGGGATGACGGTACTGTATCAGAAACTGTGGACCGGTCAGGATTGTTCCGTGCCCAGACCCCACAGACCTTTCGGTTGGACCTGATACTGGATGCCCACATTCGGGCATGTGCCCAGGGTTTGATTGCCACAGATGATGCATCCCTTGTGGAAGCGCTGGGTGTGCCGGTGGCAACGGTTCAGGGAAACGCCGACAATATCAAGATCACCAACAGGGAAGATCTGGCCCTGGCAGAACTTCTCCTGAGAATCCGCCTCAACTGAACTCTTCCCAGGACCTAGTGCCGCCGGATCAGCTTTTTTTTCTTTTTCTGTTATGCTCGTAGCGCAGCTGGAGCGCCTCGACCATGAGAGCAAAACCCATGGGCAGGTAGATATAGGCCTTTGGTACATGCTTGTGCATGCCCTCCATGAAGATGGTGACCCCGATTGTTATCAGAAATGACAGGGCCAGAATTTTCAGGGATGGCCGTTTCAGTATGAATTCCCCAATGGGTTTCGCAAAGATTAGGATGGCAGCGAAGGATATGATGACCGACGAGATGATTATCCAGACCTTATCGGTCAACCCGATGGCCGTTACCACCGAATCTATTGAAAAGACGATATCCAGAAGCACGATTTGGAAAATGACGCCTGAAAAGCTGTTTTTCACAGTCTTTAGTTCCGGCAGTCCATCATGGTTCAGTTCTATGGTGTGATGAATTTCGGTGACCGCTTTCCACAGCAGGAAGAGCCCTCCGGCCAGAAGTATGATATCCCTGGTAGAAAACCCGGCGACCACTGCCTGGGTCAGGGAGGCCAGCCTGATCAGAACAAAGAGCATGGCAATCCTGGCAAGCAGGGCAACGGCAAGACCGGCCACCCGGGCCCGGGTTCTCATGGCCTCGGGAAGGGTTCCCACAAAAATTGAGATGACCAGGATGTTGTCCACCCCCAGGACCAGTTCAAGACCGACCAATAGGCTAAGCAAAGACAGTGTGTCCGTCATGGCAGCGCTCCTTGTATGAAATTAAATTCAGGGCTGTTGTCCCGGTCCTCAGGGAATTTGCCCGGGGACTTTCGGGATGCTGTCTGTTTACGGGTTCTCACTGTTGTTTTTTGTACTCCTGAAAACCGGTTGCCAGGGGTATGACAAGCAAAAACAGACAAAGACAGGTCAGACCGGTCCAGCCCCATTGTTTGTATGTTATACCTGATCCTGTAATACCGAACCAGCCACCAAGGTAATAAAACAGAACGTAAAGTGCATTCGCACGACCCTGGCCACCGGTGAGGCGACGGTTCAGGCTCCCCACCGCAGCGGCATGAATGGAAAAAAATCCGGTGCACAGACCAAGCAGTCCAACGATTACGGCAATTATGGATGGGATCCAGATGATGAAAAGGGATAGCAGGATCACCACAGATCCTCCCATGAGGGTAGGGCCTGAACCAAACCGGTTGCTGATCCGGCCCGCCATGGGCCCCATGAAAATACCAACAATGTAAACCAGGTAAAGCATTGTAATGGTTTCTGTTGCCATGGAAAAGGGTGGGGCAGAGAGTTTGAAAGGCAGGTAATTGAAGACCGATGAGAAGATGGCAAAACTACCGGATGCGCACAGGAAAACTCTGAGAAAAGTCCAGTCTGTCAGAAAAACCATAAATCGACACGGTGCCCTCCGGCTGTGTTCTGTCGGGTCTGCTTTGGGCAGAGTCTTGAAACCGGCGACTGTTGCCATGAGAATCATGACCGAAGCCGATACAAAAGCATATCGCCAGTGCAGGGGAGGGTGGATCCAGCCTCCGAGAAGCCTTCCCCCCAGCCCTCCGACTACCGTTGCTGAAACATAAGAACCCATGACAACGTTAAGCCTGTCTACAGGCAAGGTTTTTGCCAGATAAGCTGCCAGACAGGTCGTTAGGGCAGGAATGAACAAACCCTGGAAGAAACGGGCTCCGATAAGGATCCAGAGATGAGTGGTCATGGAACAGATAAGGCCTCCCACGCAGACACAAAGACCACCTGTGAGGACAATGGGATGAATGGGAAACCGATCGGCAATCATACCAAAGGGTAAATTGGCAATGGCAATGCCGAGGATAACTGCTGAAACGGTAAAGGATACCTGTACAAGACCTGCCGCAAACTCCTGCTGCAGGACCGGCAGGACTGGCTGTGTGATATAAATATTTGTAAACGATGCTGCCACCAGGGAGAAGACCGTGAGCTGGAGCCGGGTATGGGATGGGGGTGTCAGGGTTGTCCTCATTTATAAATCCAGGGGTTCACCGGATCAATTCAACCGCAATGGCCCTGCAGGAGCCGATGGAATCCAGGTCTCCTTATTCTCTATAGGCATCCAAACCTGTTGTAAAGGGATTTTACTGGCAGGTTCACTCAATTCCATTCAACTGGTTGTATTGTTTTTGTCATTATGAGCGTTTGGTTACCGGCCATTGCTTCGATGAACGGCGCACCGGTAAAATAAAGAAAAAGCAAGGCAGGAATGTAAAATAGAAAGAAACCGGAACCGCAGAGTTTGTCATTTAATCCTCCTTGATACGGGAATCGTTGGCATATCCTGTCCAAACACGGCAAATCCAGCGGTTCCGATTATACCGAAAACAAACGCTGTCAGCAGATTCGCATTCGGACTGATCTGCCACAGCACCGCACCCCCAAGGGCTGCAAAGGATACTGCAATATCCCTTATCAGATAATAGAGACCGAACATCCCCGCTTTGCAGGAGTCCGGGGCCAGATCCATGATCAGGGCCTTTCTCGTGGGCTCTCCAAATTCTTTAAGCCCCCTTAAGATGAATGCCAGGATCAGCAGTTCCATGGACCGGCTGAAGTACAATACCAGGGGAAACAGGGTGAAAAAGACAAAGGTTGCCAGTACAAAGGGTTTTTTTGTACTGCGGTCAGCCAGGTAAGCCACCGGGATGTACACCAGCACGGCTACGGTCATTTCAAGGGTTGTGAGCATACCGAACTGGAAGGCGGAAACCGGCTCCAGTATTGTTTTCATGCACCATACGACAACAAAGGCGTAAGGGATCTGTTCACAGAACCTGATCAGAATGTCAGTGACAAGAAGCCCTTTCATGGCCGGATTCATAAGCTTAAACAGTTTCAGCGGATTCTTCTCAGGTTTTAGCGTGCAGGAATCTGATCCCCTATCCGTTTGCGGCGTGTCGCTTTCGATCATCCTGCCCTGGAGAAAAAGTGCAACAAGAGCCATGACCATGGCTGCTGCAAAGGCGATCCGGACGCCATCCTTTTCTCCGAAAATCTCGATGAAAAGTCCACCCATCAACGGACCCAGAGCCATGGGAATGCGCTTTACCAGTGAGTGCATGCTCACTCCCATGGTGCGTTTGTTCTGGGGCAATACCCTGTAAATCAGGCTCATGGTTGCCGGCAGAGATATGGCTGACCATGAAATGAACAATGTGGCTCCGATCAGAACAGCTTTCCATGTTGGTATCAGGATGACGAGCAGGAACCCGGCCACGGACACCAGGTTAAAGATCATCAGGGATTTCTTGGTACCGATACGGTCGGACAGATATCCTCCCGGAAACGAGTATAGCGCTGAGAGCAGGTTGTCCATGGCCTGGAGAAACCCTATGGATAATACACTTCCTCCAAGGGCCAGCATGTAGATAGGAAGGAAGCGTTCCGCCATCTTCTCACCCATGCCTACCAGCATTACCATGGCCAGAACACCCAAAGTGGTGGGCTGCAGGGCGAGAAAACCGCCAACCCGTCTGATCCTGCTGTTTTTGGATTCCAGGAGTGGCATGGCAATTCCTAAATATCACTTTCTAAAAAGGTTCTTACTTTCCCGAATTGGGGTTAAGGAAGAGAATAAGCTTGTTCAGCATCAAGTCAAGAATCCATCGGATTTTTTCAAAATGGTGGTGAACCATAAAAAAGATTAAGAGAAATCCTGTAAGAATGATGGTAAAAAGAACATAGTCGCAAGCAATCGCAGGCTTTGAGTAGTCCATAAGAGAGGCGATTCAGGATCGCCCATTGTACTGCTTTCCATCAGAGCCTTTAAATCATCGAGAAGAGTTTCATCTTGGAGTTGGCCCAAAAACGACTATTGGACAGTTAGATCATAGGCGTGTTTAAATTTCCATCCCCTTCCGATCCTGTCCCAGGTTCCTGCATCAGCCATACCTGTAACAGAGACAGCAAACTCCAAAATGAGCGGAAATCTTTCTCATAATTCCGTTCAGAATGATTTGCCGGTTTGAGATCAGGCCAGTGGTCCGGTGATGAACTGGGCCATCCTATGATTGACCTGTCTGATATCGAATGGTACCGGAAAAGTTATGTGGAGAAGAGACAGGAAGTTGATCAATAAGGGGGGATGACAACTGAGGATCTGATCCGGGAGGGGATGTTGTCAAAGCGGTTGGGGTTTTTAGATGGGTTGAAAGGGTAGGGTGGGCCCGGTGGTTAATCTGCTTGTTTAAACAACAGTTTTCTGGTAGACACCACCATAAACACTGTTCACAAATGGAGATAAAATGGAGATAAAAAGTATCTCCCAAAAATGCAAAAAAGAGAGAAAAAAGGAGGAAGGGGTTTTCAGATGCTTCCGAAAACCCCTTCAAATAGTTGATTTTATTGGAGCCGACGAGCGGAGTCGAACCGCTGACTTGCTGATTACGAATCATGTAGTGCATTGAACAATATCAATCTATTAAGTATCGAGTGGGTGCATTTTGGGTGGTAAACACTGTTATCGCTCTCATAAATCATAGGTCAATTTTTTCATTTCTTTCTTCATCTGGGCAGCCAAAACTTCAGCATAAATTTCCGTGGTTCTGATGTCAGAGTGCCCTAAAATTTCCTTGACCGTTTTCAAATCGATACCGTTTTTAAGCATATGGGTTGCTGCTGTGTGACGCAGGTCATGGAACCGGGCAGTGACTCCGGCATCCCGGGAGACTTCCCGGAAATAATTGGACAGGGTGGACGTGTGTCCATAGTGGAATATTTTCCCGATATCTTTTTTCTCCATGCCTTCGATTGCCCCGGGAAGAAATGGAATGATACGCTCCTTGTTTCCCTTGCCGATGATCCGGATAGTGTTGTTCCGGATATGCTCCCACCTGGCCTTGACGATTTCTTCCCGCCTGGCGCCGGTATAGATGGCAAACATTATGACATGATACATGAGCGGACGATCTTGTTTCGCCTGCTCCAGTAGTCGTTTCAAATCTGGCATGTCAATGGTCCGGTGGAGCCGTGTCCCGGTTCTGATGGTTTTTATGGGCGGGACTTCTTTGAGGTACCCTTCTTCTTTGGCCCAGTTTAGACCGGCTTTAATGTGCCGCAGGTACGTATTGACTGAATGCGGTGACAATCTGGCTGCGGAGATCTCTTTAAACCCCTTTATTTTTCCTTTGCTGATATAAGATAGGGGGATGTCGCCGAGTGTGTCTCTGAGGTTATTAAACGCTAAGGTATCAGCCCTAAGGGTTGAACGGGAGAGCCCTTTCCTGTCCGGATCCGAAGTGTATAGCTTGATGAAGTCGGAAATTAGGATTCGATCTTTCCGTTCAAGGATATGGAGTCGACCCTCAAGTTGTTTTTTTTGAAGAGCCTTGAACAGTCTTTCTGCAACAACAAGATTGCCGGTTTTCAGGGATTTCTTTTTCCCTCTGGCAATCTCCACATAGTATGTGCCGCCCCGTTTAAATAGCCTCATGTCAAACATTTAGATCAGCCCTTCAAATTCTGCAAGTATTTCTTTTTCCCGGGCAGATGACATCTCAATGGGTGCCATCCGATATTCATCCAGGGACAGTCGGTCTACGATCCAGTCTCCTCTGCTGGAATCAGGATCCTGGTACCCTCGTATTGCTCCTTCTTTAATGAGGCGTTTGAGTTTGCCTCTCCCGAGCTTTGCGTAAGCTGTAGCCTCTTGAACACCCAGCCATCTCGGTTGGGCAGAGATAAGCCGGGCAATTTTTGAGGCTAGTATGTCAAGGTCGGTTTCAGTCATGATGATTATGCTACGTTCTTCTGATCCCTATTTGGTGGTAACATTCGCGTTCTGGTTCATGGTTTCAACTACCGTTTTGCGTAGTAAGTCATTACAGAAGAACGACTGAGTTACTCTTTCCCCGACCTTGCAGATTTCATAGACGGCAACGCAAAGGGCAACGGTGACAATTGCCACCACAATGAATACTGAGATTTTTTCCATGGCTGAGATTCCCATCCAAAGTTCATTCGGTTTAAAAGGATCCCGGTACCCATGCCGGGTATAAGGAAGGGAGAGGGCACCGGCATGGGTTTTGGTTCCGGACCGCCGGGCCGATCGTGCAGGAGTGCCCCCGATGATGAAAAGCTGAGAATGGATTTTCAATGGCTTGAAAATAAAGGAAGGGGATGGGCAGGGGATCAAAAAACAAAAATCCGACGAGATTTTACCCCCTATCGGATTAAGGATTTTTGAATTTTGGTACTGCATTTTGCCGCTCCCTCATTTCTGAAGGGGCAGCTTCCACGCGATTAGACGGTACATATTATTCCAGGAGTATTCGATGGTGTCAAGAAGAATATACTTTACGTTGTTGAGTTCAATAATGACAAATTGTGTAAAATGCGTAAATTTTTCTTGACACAATGCAGGCGACGGTTGTACATTTTCAATAAAGGCATTTTATTGC
>JAZDGN010000003.1:0-4626 GCA_043806875.1 Pseudomonadota bacterium | reverse complement strand
CATCCCTGGCGGCGCCGTGTCCTGTACCGGTCCTACCGGCGGCTCCACACCCTGGGAGACTGGTGGCATCTGAAACTGACCAGCGCCGGCCGGTTCTTGGCCTGGATTCTGCTCATATCGGCGTGCCTTGGAATCGATACCCTCAGGAGCATGGTTTTCCAGCTCTTTTCCCTGTCAGCAGGCCTGTTCATGGTCTCGGCCCTTCTGTCCCTCAAAAAACCGCCCCGCCTGTCTGTCACCAGGACCCTGCCCGAATTCGCCACCGCGGGATCTGAGCTGACCTACCGGATCCATGTGACAAATACGTCGGGGAAAAACCTGTCCGGCCTGCAGATCCGGGAGCGGTTCTCAGATCCCAGGCCCGGACTGGACGAATTCATCCGGGAAAGGGAGCCCCATGAACACCTGAGAAATGCCTGGGACCGGCGCCTCAAGGTCCAGCGGTGGTCATGGCTGATCCACAGGGGCATGAACGCCCGTTCTGAAACGCTGCCGGTCCCTGAACTCAGGGCAGGCTGCAGCGCCGATATCCCCGGCAGGCTCCTGCCCCTGCACCGGGGATCCATCCGCCTTGACGGCTTCACCCTCCTTGCCCCAGAACCCCTGGGCATAACATGCAGCTTCCGCCACATTGCATGTGACGCAAGCATCCTGGTCCTGCCCCGCCGCTACCGGGTTTTTGACCCGGTCCTGCCCGGAAGCCGGAAACACCACAAGGGCGGCATCACCCTGACCTCCCGGGTGGGAGACTCCCATGAATTCATATCGCTCAGGGATTACAGGTCCGGGGACCCCATGCGTCAGATCCACTGGAAAAGCTGGGCAAAGACAGGCAGACTCATTGTGAGGGAAACCCAGGATGAGTACTTTTCCCGGCATGCCCTGATTCTGGATACCCTGTCGCCGTCACCGGAGAACCAGGAGTTTGAAACCGCGGTATCCCTGGCCGCGTCCTTCGTGACACAGATCCGGACAGGAGAAGCGATCCTGGATCTGATGTTTGCCGGAAGCCGCGTCTACCGGATCTCGGCAGGAAGGCATCTGGGAAGCCCGAAAACCCTTCTTGAAACCCTTGCCTTTATCCGGCCCGGCACCGGGGACGAGTTCCCGGGCCTGGCCCAGGCAGTCTTGGACCAGGCCAGCAGGCTTTCGGGCTGCATTGCAATCCTGACCAGGGCTGACGAACAGCGCCTGGACCTGATCAAAAGATTGAGGCGCTCAGGGGTTCCCGTAATCGCCCTGGTAATTGCTGCCCGGGACCTTGATATCCGTGAACCAGGCCTCCATGTCATCAGAACCGATGCTGTAGAGCAGTGCCTGGACAGTCTGCAATCCGAATTCTCCGGGCATGGTCACCCAGACTGATCCGGACGCGCCCCCCGGATGATTCACAGCGGCGTATCACAAACCATCAATACATAATCCTCAGGATCTGCTTCCCGGTTCCTGTCAATTTCCTGGTATCTACAGCTCCAGCCCCGCCCTGCAGGCTGCCATGGCCTGATCCACTTCAAGGTTCACGTCCGTCGGGTTTTTCCCCTGCATCCCGGCAAGGGCCTCCCCGGCCTGACGGCCGCCGATCCGTCCCAGGGCCCATGCTGCCATGGACCTGACCCGGTCATCTGTGTTTTCATTAAAGGCCCGGACCAGATGGGGAATATATGCCGTGTCCCGGCTGTTGCCCATGGCCCTGGCCACGTTCATCTTCCAGCGCCATATATCGGTGTAGGACATGTAAAACATCCGCGGCCATATCCGGGTTTCAAAAAAGGCCTTGTCCATATGGAGCAGGACAGGAAGCTCAAAATCGGGCGCCATTGCCGCCACCTTTTCATTGGGCGGCATATCCGTGGCCAGCCAGGCCTGATTCCTGGGGCAGACGTTCTGGCAGCGGTCACAGCCGTAAACCGCGATTCCCATGGGCTCCCTGAGTTCAATAGGCGTCAGCCCTTCCCCATAATAGGTAAGGAACGAAATGCACTTGTGGGGATCTATCCTGCTGTTTCCCTTGAGCGCCCGTGTGGGACAGGCTGCGATGCAGGCGTTCCGGCACCAGTCAGGACAACCGTTCCTGATGGTCGGTGTCCCGGGAACACAGTCCTGGTCAATGACCACGGCAATGGGTAGAACCCAGGAGCTGTCCAGGGCTGTCCTGCTGGAGTAGAACAGGCAATTTTTTCCAAAAGTTCCCATCCCCGCCCTGGCGGCTGCAAGGCGGTGGGGCAGGTTGAAGGGGACCTTGGAATTGATGCCGTTATCCTGAAGAAATTTTCGGAAAGCCTTGATTCTTTTTGCCAGGCCGTCCTTGGTCACACGGTCGTCGTCAAGATAACACCGGCCGAAATGCCCTTCCATGGACCGGGGAAAAGCCTTGCGGAAATAGACTTCCATGAGCACGATGATGCTCCTGGCTCCGGGCAGGATCGTCGAAGGATCCGTGCCGCCGAGAAGGTCCAGGCCTGCGGTCTGCGCCCAGCCATACTCGCGGGTCATCTCCTCCAGCAAATGGCGATGACTGTCAAAGGGCTCCGCGGTGGTGAAACCCACATCCCCGAACCCCAGCAGTTTTCCCTGCTCTGCAATGGCCTCTTGTGTCAGCATAAGATAAAACTCCTTTCTACGGTTTCCAAATAATTGGACCGGCGGTCCACAGTACCTGTCAGTAAATACACCTTGCGCAAGGAATTTGAAACCAGAAACTCAGGAGCAATTCCCGGTGAAGTTTTTCGACTGTGAGGACGGTGATGATCAGACTTACCCATGGGGTATTTTTGGAATTGTGCCTGACTTTTTTGTGGAGGATGGGACCTGGGTCACGACCCTGTCTCAGCGATGGGCAGGCCGGGCTTTTCCGGGATGGGACTTAAACCGGCCCGGCACTTGAGTCCTCTTCACGGACGCGGGCTCCGGCTGACAGTGTGCGGCCCCGGCCTGAAGCCCAAAAACTCGGACTGCGTCCTCAGACAGTTTGGACTTCTTGACGCCCGCGGCAGCCCCCTGGTTAACCGCCTCTGCCCGCAACGTCCTGTAAGAGGACTAAGCACCGGGCCTATTATGTCGGGACCCCCGCATGATCCAGTCACAGTAAGTCTGCTCGGTGCGATATGCATAATGGTGGTAGCGCAACACCTGACGGGTCTGGTCCATCAGTTTTAATTCCGGGTCAGGCATAAATTTTTGTTGTTTATTTAGATTTTCCATGTTATCGAAAACTAACATTAAGACATGGAAAATTCAATGCAAAATTTTCCGTATTTGGTATCTTGTTATCAATATAGACGGAATATTTTCTACTGTATATAGGCGATATGTAGAAAGTTTTCCATCTATTTACACTGTTAGCTTTCAGTACGAGAGATCAAACTATGAAAAATGTGGATGCAATCAGCTCACATGATCAAGAAGCTGCCCAATATGATCAGCAAGTTTACGAATACAATTGTTATAGCCATGACGCACTCTTTGGTATGAGTTTCGAATATGTAAATCCCCGTGACCGCCTACTTGATATTGGAATAGGCACCGGGCTTGCTTCCCAGTCCTTCTCCAAAGTGGGGCTCGAAGTATATGGGTGTGATGGTTCCACTGAAGTGCTGAAAGTTTGTGAATCAAAAGCTTTTGCGAAGGAGCTTAAGGTCTTCGACTTACAAAACATACCACTACCATATTCCGATAGCTTCTTTGACCATGTGATTTGTTGCGGTGTTCTTCACTTTTTTAATGGCCTTGAGACAGTCTTGAAAGAGGTATTGCGGATTATCAAGCCGGGAGGTATCTTCGCCTTTACTGTTGCCGCACCGACCTCCGGCGAAGAAGGGGCAACCGATGACGATCTGCAAGGTTATTTTGAAACGCCTACTCCTTGGGGTGTACCCATCTTCAAGCACAGTAATGGATATGTCACCAATCTTTTGCAGGCCAATGGCTTTGACATACTAAAAACTCAGAAACTCCTTATACGGGGTGGACCTGAAGACGTTAGCGAGGATATGTTATTCAGGGTTTACGTCTCACGAGAAGCAGTTGCCGTACGTGCCTGACAATGAATGAAAATTCAACAAGTGATTGGTGAAATCTGAACGTAACGTATGACAATCTGGAAGCTAACCACCACATGCACTTGATTCGCAGGGCTGACGCCCAGCTCTCAAGTGATGTGGACCGTTAGGTGGACCCTGCCGACATGGACATTGAAGGACAAGAAAAAAGCGAAAGACATATTTCACTTTGGCAATTCACTGCCGAATTTATTGGAGGCAATACTTGAATAACTTGAAATTCGTTTCTACCGAACTATTGAAAATCGGATATCTGGAATTTGGTCAGACTGAAAAAGACGTAATCGTTCTGCTACATGGATTCCCCTATGATGTAAATGCATACGCCGGAGTTTGGCCGATTATTTCAACGTTGGGATTTCGTGTTTTAGTGCCTTTTCTGCGAGGATATGGATCGACACGGTTTCTAAACGCCGAAAGCATGAGATCTGGTGAGCAAGCTGCACTTGGGACTGACCTTGTCGCTTTCTTGGACAAGCTGAACATCGATAAGGCTTTTCTCGCAGGATATGACTGGGGTGGTCGAGCTGCTTGTATCATGGCTGCGCTTTATCCAGAACGTGTACGT
>JAZDGN010000002.1:0-3950 GCA_043806875.1 Pseudomonadota bacterium | reverse complement strand
CACAGCACCCGACATCCTGACCTTCCGAAAATGAAGGGAAACCTTTACGGGAGATATATGCCGTGGTATATTTCACGCCATAAAACGAAAATGTAAAACCCAGGGATACGGCAGGTCCCATCTGGTTTGTTGCAAGTTTATATTGTTGGCCCTCATTTGCCGATCCAACCTCGCTGAGATCGATCCATTCATAGGTGGGACCACCCGACTCGGTACTGTCAACATACGTATACCCGAAACTGTCCGGGCCTCCTTTGGCGTACGATGATGCTGCCATCATCAACACCGCTGCGACTACCAACATCATTTTGAAAAAATGCCTCATGTTCACTTCTTACCTCACAACTTAAAGGTTAATCTATTTACAACCTGGATTTTGACAATGCAAAATCAATACCAACTGATTTACTATGCAATAGATATTGCAAAACATTGGAAATCATACTATAGTCCGGCACAGATATTGAATCAACAGTTCTTAATCCTGCCCTTTTTGTGCGCATTGACAACAATCTCCGGCAG
This sequence comes from Pseudomonadota bacterium, assembly GCA_043806875.1. Lineage (GTDB taxonomy): Bacteria > Desulfobacterota > Desulfobacteria > Desulfobacterales > Desulfobacteraceae > JAZDGN01. The sequence goes on along the minus strand of JAZDGN010000002.1, from coordinate 3,428 downwards.
GATGCATCCCAGGCAGAGACCTGATCAACCAACCAATATAAAGGGGAGGATTCCTTTGACAAAACGTTTTACAGCCATTGCATCACTGGCGGCAATCCTGATACTGTCATCCATTGCATCAGCCAGCCAAGAAAAACTTCTGACAATAGCCTATACAGGGGACCTTGACGGTCACATCACAGACGAATACGGTTGAGGCGGTAAAAAATCTGGCGGTCTTGCCAGAGTATCCACTGCCTACAAATGGATCAAGGCTGAATACGGAGACGACGCCCTGCTCATGGACAGCGGCGGACTTGCCTCTGACTCCGACCAAGTATCGGGAATTGTCACCTCGGTGGCCATTGCCGCCATGAAAATCATAGGTTACGACTCGGTCAATATCGGACCCTATGAGGCCCTGCATCCTGAACTGGCAAACTGGGAAGCGTTTGTTTCCAGTAACCTGGTAAACGAGACCACTTCGGCCATGTTCACCGAACCCTACCGGCTACTGAAGGCCGGGGGACTCTCCATCGGTGTCATCGGCATTGCAATGGAAGGAAAAGCAAAGGACTCCTCCAGCATCATGGCGGTTCAGCCGGACAAGGCCCTGAAAAAAATTCTGCCTGAAGTCCGGGAAAAGGCGGATATCATCGTTCTTCTCTCCAAGTATAACATGCGGGAAACAGAACTTATTCTGAAAGAAATCGACGGCGTAGACCTGGTGATTTCAAGCGCAGGCGGGTACGCTGAAAAAGTCGTAAAAACAGAATCCGGCACCTTTATCATTGCAACAGGGACCGGATGCACAAAACTTCAGACAGCAACCATCAAACTTGACGGAAAAAAGATCGTCGATGTTCAAAAAGAGACAATCAACCTTGACGAATTGGTCATTCCTGACCCCGATGTCGTGAGTATCACCGGTATGGACAAAAATGCCACTGTCGCAGATCTGAGGAAAAAAGAGCTTGAACTGATCAAGAAAAAGGTATTAGAAATGAGCAAACTCGATCCAAAAACGCAATATCAGAAAATGGCAGAAGAAGACAACACGCCTGAAGGCCGTAAAAGGCTGGAACGGTTAATGAGAATGGGGGAAAAGCAACAATGAAATTCAAAACTGTTTTGTCAATGGGACTGCTCGTAGCCATTATGTCGACCCTTGTCGGGTGTGTTTCCACAAACCAGGGGCCTTCAATAGAAATGGATGAGGCTTCCCTGCGGCTCAGGGTGGAAACGGAATGGACCGCCAGGGTCAAAGGACGCTGGGCCGCGGTTTACGATCTTGCCACAGCCGATTTCAGAAAGGAAAATTCCAGGGACCTCTACGGCAGTAATGCCAAAATCAAGCCCAAATCCTTTAAAATTGAATCGGTCACCGTCAACGCAGCTGAAAAAACAGGGATTGCAGAGGTCAGCTATACTGTCCAGCATATGGCTTTTACCTTTCCCTTCAAATCAAAAGGAACATGGGTATGGGAAAACAAAAACTGGTACCTTAAGATAAACTGACCGGACATCCATACCGGACGGCTCAAACCTGTTCTTCAGGCCGGGCTGTCCGGGTTTCAAAATCCTTATTGAAATTGCGCTGTTCCTCAACAATATACCTCGGCCGTCCCTTTACTTCCTGATAGATTTTTCCGATATACTCGCCCAGAACCCCGACGCAGAGCAACTGAATGCCACCGATAAAAAAAATGGGCAGGACCGTGGATGTCCAACCGGGCACGACATGGCCGAACAGTTTCTGATAGACGCTGTAGGCGGCACCCATGACTGTCAGCAGGAATATGGACATGCCCAGAACCGAAACAAACCGCAGCGGAATCGTGCTGAACGAGGTGATCCCTTCCCAGGCAAAGGCCAGCATGGTACCCAGGCTGTATTTGGTTTCACCCGCGAGGCGCTCTTTTCTGTCGTAATAGACAGTGGAAGTCTTGAGGCCGATCAAAGGAATAATGGCCCGCAGAAAAAGATTCACTTCCCTGAATCTGCCGATTTCAAGAACAGCCCTGCGGCTCAGCAGCCGGAAATCCGCATGATTGTAGATCACACCGGTTTTAAACACGTTCATAATCCTGTAAAAGGACAGGGCGCTGAACCGCTTCAAGGCTGAATCCGTATCTCTGGATCTGCGGATTCCATACACGACCTGCGACCCGTTCCCATAGGCCTGGATCATTTCAGCGATGGTTGTCTCATCGTCCTGCAGATCGGCGTCAATGGAGATGTACACATCTGCCATGCAGGTCTCCATCCCTGCCATCAGGGCATTCTGATGGCCGAAATTCCTGGACAGCCTGATGCCTCGGACCCAAGGATTTTCAAGGGATGAACGGCATATGATCTGCCACGTATCATCGGAACTTCCATCATCTACAATGCACACATAGCTGTGCCCCGAAATTTTCCCTATTCTGTTCAGGTCTTCCAGAACGCTTCCCAGACGGGCTATGGAGTTTCCAAGCACCGCCTCCTCATTGTAAGCCGGTACAATCAAGCCAAGAACAGGTCTATCCTTCATACTGCCTTCCTGGATATGGGGGATGCCCCCGCAACGCTCAGCTGTATCGTTATACTGATAATTGGGAGGAACATCATCAACAAGAACTCATTAGTTATCCGAGGTCTTTCAGCCTGTCAATTCAATTTTTTCCACGGGTGATCTGCGCTGTTGCGGCAAGGGGGTTTACAACATCTCCCGTCAATGCTAAAGGGTAAAGCATGAACACTGCTGACACACAGAACCATAAGCCCCTGCCGGCCCATGTAATCATTTCCTGCTACCTGCTGATGGTTGTTGCCGCCATTTACGGTTCATCCGCCAGGATCGGCGGCGGAGACACGTGGATCGCACTTGCCTGCGGCAGATATTACACTGCCGGCACCTGGGCAGCATCAGACCAGAACCGCACGGTTCAGATGAAAATCCTTGACCACCTGGGTATTCATCTTACCCGGCAGGACCCCTTCAGTCCCTTTTCCCGCCCATGCAACCCGGACAATAAAGGCGATGTCGGATGGATCAACCAGAACTGGCTGTCCCATGTCATTTTCTATAAGCTCTTTTCAACGGCAGGCCCCATGGCACTTGTGTATTTCAAATGCATCCAGAGCCTATTGACTGTTCTGTTGATCTACTGGGCATCAAGAGCGCTTTATGTGCATCCCCTGGTCACTGCCGCAGCATCGTCCATGGGAATACTCATGGCCCGCTCCTACATTGATCTCAGGCCCAATGTCTCCAGCATATTGTTTGCGGCGGCTTTGCTGCTGATTTTAAACCTCTGGAAAAAAGGGCGCGCCCAGGCCATGTTATGGCTGTTTCCCTTGATGATTCTATGGAGCACGATCCACGGTGGGATTATCTATGCCATTGTCCTTGTGGCCATTCTGTTTCTGGGACAAGGATCCATGGTAATCCTGACCCGTTTCTTCGG
>JAZDGN010000001.1:0-17233 GCA_043806875.1 Pseudomonadota bacterium | reverse complement strand
TGCGCTCCTCAACAAGCCCTATGATCCGGACAACATCTACAGTATCCCCTATGTGTGGGGCTCCACAGGCATCGGTTACAACTCGAAGTTCGTCAAAAAAGAGGATGTCTCTTCCTGGAAGGACCTGTGGAAGCCGGAGTTCAAAAACAAGCTGGTTCTCAACGACGATATCCGGGAAGTGTTCGGCCGCCCTGAAGATCAATGGGTTTTCCATGAACGAAACCGACCCGGCCCGCTAGCTCAACTATACCTGGGAGCTGATGGCCGCCCCCCAAACCCTGCTCGGCATCAACACCCAGGTTCCCAACCGCCTGGTCCTGGAATCGGTCAGGGCCGGGCTTGTCCCGGAGTTGACCGGTTACAGCCGCATCACTTCCGAGGTGAAAACCAGCGACCACACCAGTTTGGATATTCTCCTGAAGGGCACCTCCCGCCCGGACTGCTTTGTGGAGATCAAGAACTGCCCCTGGTGGAGGACGGCCTGGCCAGATTCCCGGACGCGGTTACGACCCGGGGCACCAAGCACCTGGAGGAGTTGTCCCGCCTGGTGCGGGAAGGCAGGCGCGGGGTCATCTTCTTCCTGGTCCTGCGCATGGACGCCAAAGCCTTTACCCCTGCCGCAGACATTGACCCCGATTATGCCCGGGCCCTGGAAACGGCCGTTCGCAGCGGTGTGGAAATCCTTGTCCGGGACGCTGTCCTTGATTTTGTACGGATCAGGATGGGTAAATCACTTCCCTGGTACCTGTGATGCATTCTTCCTCGCCAGGGTGATTCACAGGGATTTCCCGGGGCCCTTAGACGGGTATATGTTGCCGACACATTTTGGTTGACCGTTATGGCCATTCGTTATATTGATTTACCAAAGCTTATAGTACTTTTCATATCAACAGGCTTTTTTTATCCGACCAAAGGGGAATTTCCGATGAAAAAATTTTTTGTATTTTTAGCCATTCTCACATGGGCAGGCTTGTCCTTTGCCCAGGACAACGCTTCAGAAACTATCGACACGGTCATTGCTAAACCTCCCATACCTTCGGGTGCGCCGGCATACACCGGCCCGGTATTTAAAAAAGGTGACTCACCGGCGCTGTACGATAACGGACCAATGGCTACCTGTACCGGTTGCGGTGATGGCGGTGCTGATGAGAGTATCCTGCAGAGTTTGTCTCTTGGCATGGGTACCTACGGTTTTGGCTGTCAGATCGTCAACAATAATTCCGTTGCAGATGATTTCGAGGTAACCGGCAACTGGCTCATTGACACCATCACTGTTTTTGCCTATCAGACAGGTAGCGGAAATACTTCCACCATCAATGATGTAAGGCTCAGAATATGGGACGGCCAGCCCGGGGCCGTCGGCTCTTCCGTGATATGGGGCGATCTTGCCACCAATATTTTATCGGCAAGTATTTTTTCTAATATTTACAGGACGCTGGAAACCTCCCCCGGAACCACAGTTCGCCCCATAATGGCCAATACGGTTACGGTAGGCAAGGCATTGACCCCAGGGACCTACTGGCTGGAGTGGCAAGTCGGCGGTTCTTCGGGCTCTGGCCCCTGGGCGCCTCCGTTGACCACCCTTGGTCAGAGTACTACGGGCAACGCACTTCACAATTTAAATGATGGCGGTTTCAATCCCTTGCTTGACGCTGGTAATCAACAGGGGCTCCCTTTCATCATCCAGGGCCGTGACCTTGATATTCCCATTCCCACAGTGAACGAATGGGGCATGATTCTTCTGGGTCTGTCATTGGCCGTCACTGCTTTTGTTGTGATGCGTAAAAGGACCGGTACCCGGGCCTAGATTTTGGATCAGGATACAGGAGCTGCCTGTTCCGGGTTGGTGCAGCCTGTTTCTTCCATATCAGAACCGCACCCTGATATCGTACCGATAACAGGGTGCGGTCTTTGCCTGGAGGTGGAAATCCAGACCATCAGAAAAACCGGGTAACGGCAACGGCTCCGGGATGACCAGGGAAAGATAAAAATGGACACGGTTCTTGTCATCCTGTCGGACCTGTTCGACAGGGTCGAAGCATTCTGGAAGAAGATCGTGGTCCGGCGCTATCTGGGGCCGGTCATGGTCCTGGTCTACCTCCTGGCCCTGGGGGTCATCGAGCTGAAGCGCCGGGGAATTCTGCCTCCCGGTCCGGCTTCCCTTATCCCGGACAGTCATTTCGAGGCCATCCATGTGGCCTTTACCTTTCTGTTGTTTTTCGAGGTCATAGAGCTGATATTCGGGCTCAGCCGGTCCGTATCCCGGGCATTGGGCAAACAGCTGGAGATTTTTGCCATCATCCTTTTGCGGAACTGTTTCAAGAGTTTTTCCGGGGTGGAGGAGCCCATCTCCTGGGCCGGGATGGGCAGCCATATCCTGCCCTTTCTGTCCAGCGCCTTCGGCGCCCTGGCCATTATCCTGCTCCTGGTGGTTTATTACAGGATGCACCAGAGCCTGCCCATCTGGGAGACATCCGAGAAACGGCAGAGCTTTATCGGTGTCAAGAAGGGTGTTTCCCTGGTATTGTTTCTCGTGTTTGTGGCCATCGGTGTTTTCAGCCTGGTAAACCTTTATCGCCAGGGGGAGCTGTACCCGTTTTTCCCGGTATTCTTTACGGTCCTGATCCTGTGCGACATCCTCCTGGTGCTCATCTCCCTGGGATACAGTTCCTGGTTTCCGGTGGTGTTCCGCAATTCAGGCTTTGCCGTGGCAACGGTACTGCTCAGGGTCGGCATTACGGCACCGGCGTATTATGACGTGGGGCTGGGCATCGCGGCCGCCGTGTATGCCATGGGAATCACCCTGGCCTATAACCTGTTTGCGGGTATGAAAAAACAGGAGCACTGACACCTCCATGACTCGGCCCAGATCCCTCCAGAAGAAGTTTCTGCTCTTTATCAGTCTCATCATTGTGCCGGTACTGGGTGTGGTCTTTTCCTGGGTGGAGATCCAGAACATCAGCCAGGCCCGGGAGCAGGCACTGGACAAGGCGCGTATCCTGGCCCGCCAGGTTGTCATTACCCGGCAGTGGGTGACCGACTGCGGCGGCGGCGTCCTGGTCCCGGCAGAGAGCCTGGGCGCCAGGGATGCGGGCTGCTGTTCCGGCGACGCTATTTCTACGGAACTGGGGCCCTTTGTCCGGTTTTCTCCTGCCATGGTAACCCGCAGGTTATCCCAGTATTCGTCCCGGGAGCAGCTCTACAGTTTCAGCCTGTCCAGTCTCAGCCCCAAGAACCCGGACAACGCCCCCGGGCCCTTTGAGCAGGAAGCCCTGAACGCCTTTGTCCGGGACGGGGCCTCTGAAGCCTGGGAGTTTTCAACCCAAGGCCTTGAGTATGTGGTTCCCCTGCTCATGGAGCCCGGATGCCTCAAGTGCCATGACCGGGATGTCAGTAACAGTAGCGCCGTCATGGGAGGTCTGACCGTGCTCATCCCCATGGACAGGATCCAGGCCGCACTTCAAAAGAGCCGGGTGTTCCTGACGCTGGCCGCCGTTGTCCTGACCCTGATGACCATAGGGACCCTGTTTTTCCTCATGCGCCGCATGGTGATCAACCCCCTCACCCTCCTTGAGGACAAGACCCGGGAGATCAGCCGGGGCAACCTGGAGGCCAGGGTGAGCATCCATACCGGAGATGAGCTTGAGCGCCTGGGTGATGCTTTCAACACCATGGCCCAAAGGCTCCTGGAGGGCAGGGAGAACCTGGAAAAGCGTATCGAACAGGCCACCTTCGACCTGGCCCGGGCCAATCAGGAACTCACCAAGCTTGACACCCTGAAGTCCGATTTTCTGGCCAACATGTCCCATGAACTCCGGTCTCCCCTGACCGTTATCCGGGGGGGCATCAACTACCTGTACCGGACCCTGGAAAAGCCTGAAAACCGTTACTACATCGAGATCATAGACAAGAACGTGGCCCGCCTGACCCGACTGGTCACCGACCTTTTCGACTTCACCAAGCTGGAGCACGGCAAGATCGACTGGGAAGTGGAAACAGAGAACCTGACCACCCTGGTCCGGGAGGTGATCGAGATCATCAGCCCTCTATCCGTTGAAAAGTCCATTGACATGGTCTGCACCGGCCCGGATGAACTCATGGTCACCATCAACCTGGAGCGCATCGAGCAGGTCCTGGTCAACCTCATGGACAATGCCATCAAGTTTTCCGACCCCGGCACCCGCATTGACGTGTCCCTCCGCCAGGAGGGAGGCTGGGTCATCGTCTCTGTCAGGGACCAGGGGCCGGGCATCCCTCCGGGGCGCCTTGCATCTATTTTTGACAAGTTTTCAACCATTCCCACGGGCAGGAACAGCCGTACCGAAGGAACAGGCCTGGGCCTGGCCATTTCCAAGGCCATCGTGGAAGCCCACGGCGGCAAGATCTGGGCCACCAGTATCCCGGGAAGCTCCAGCACCTTCTGCTTTTCCCTGCCCCTGTGGGCACCGGCAGCTGCACAGCCAGACCTGTAGATATTGAATTTTTAATTAATTATTCCAGAACGGTAACGAACGCAGAGGCTTTGATTACGGGATCATTGGTAATAAGTGGTAGATCAAGGTATTTTGCAGTAGCAGCAATAAGTCGATCGTGAAGCTCGGGAATATCAGTAATTTCTGTGGCAGTTTTGAGAATTTCAAAACCAAGAGGCTCGAATTGATAGTTACTGCTTTTGAAGAGTAATTCAATCTGGAGCAGACCAACATCAATTCTGTTTTTTTCAAAGAGATACAACATTTCCATTAAAACTACAGCCGGAATGATTATAGTACTTTCCCCCTGGTCCGCTGACTGATACGCTTGGTGAGATGCGTCATTGATGACTTTTTTGCCCATCATAAATTTCACGAGGGCCTGGGTGTCTGTTACATACCTATTCATTTATAAATTCCTGGTCAACGTGGTTCCAGGTTTGCTGCTTGAGAGTTTTTAAAACAGAGAAATCGATACTGCTATCTTTCAGTACACCTTCAAGCTTAATCAGTTTTTTATCACCCAGTTTTTTTTTGTGCCGCATGAAATCAATAAAACTGGCAATATCATCCAGATCCTTTGCAGAAAACTCGGTCAGTTTATTATAAATTTCATGTCTGCTGATAGCTGCTTTATTCATGGTTGCCTCCTTGTTTCTAATCGATTTTATCAGTGAGACGATACTTATTCAAGTTATAGTTTCCATTTTAAAAAGCAAGTTACAATTTGCTGCCATTTTACAGCTTAAGTGTGATAATGCATGTTTCGCATTCGAAACCAGTCCCACCAGCAGGAACAGCCGAACCGAAGGAACAGGCCTGGTCCGCTGACAAAGGGCTCGATCATGTATAGGGTTGAAGGCAGGGGTCCGTATATTCGACATCGGCAAAGCGCTGATAAAAAGTCTTGATATCGTGCGTCAGTTCACCGCCGTTGTCCGCATCGAGCCCGTAGGCTTCAAGCGTTCGGTCAATCACGTTCGAAAGGGAGCTGTTCTCTATGAACAGACTGTAAAACAGCGAGGCTGCTGTCATGTTTTTCAGTTCCAGCCGGTACTTTAGCACCGTCTGAAACTGAACCGTGTTTCCGGCAAACCTTTGGGTACGGGCTTTGCTTCCCGGAGGCGCGTCACCGGCAACCGGCAGCAGGCTCGGCTCATAGTAAAGGACTTCCACCCGGGTGCAGTCTTCCTGGAACAGAATGCCGAAGTAGTGAAACGGAAAAACAAGGTCTGTTTTTTCGTTGTTTTTCACAATTTCCCATTCCGGGCCGGGAATGGTTTCCATCAGCAATTCTGCCACCGGGTCGGCTGCGTCCATGGACAACCGTCTCAGATAGCCTGCGCCATTGAAAGAGGCTGTGCTGTCCGGGCAGAAAAGGGCGGATCGTTTCCTGTGTGCCAGGTTCTGGAATCGTGCTTTATAACAACGGGTGCAATAGTTGATACCCAGCCCGGAATTGATTTCGATGGCATGCTTCAAGATCTGGCAGGCAGCAAGCTCGGATTCCATTACAGGGGTATGGTTGCCGTACTGATCGCTGTTGACAGGGGTATATCCCCTTTTCATGAAGTGGCCGCCATTATGCCCGGTCTGCATGAGCTGGTGGAGATTCAAATGTTTTACACCGATGCTTTCCATCTCTTTGAGCAGAGCCTCTACGGTTTCCCTGTCCTCGGGGATTGCCGGTATTTCGATGGAGACGGTGCCTATATGGTCAATCGCCGTTTTGACGCTGTCCAGGCTGTAGCCCCCTGCCGCGATATCGAACCGCAATTCATTCAAGCCAGCCAGGTTAAGGCGGGTCAGTTTTTCCGCTGTGACAAGATCCCCGTTGGTATAGGCCCAGATGTAGTGTTTCTGACCGAACCGTTTTCGTATCTCCCTGATGTAATCGATTACGGTGTCAAGGACCAGGAATGGCTCGCCGCCTGAAAAGGAAATGCCGTCAAAATTGAATTTTTCCAGATAGGTGCAGTAGTCGTGAACAGAACCAAAGGAAAGGTTTTCAGAAACATTGGGCCGCTTTTCCCTGTCGCTTCTTTTCTGGGGTGACGGGCAGAAAAAGCAGCTACGGGTGCAGTCCCCGGTGATGAATATGCAGGACCATGTTCCGGATATACATGACCGGCAACCGGGAGAAAGGGTTCCCAGAACAGGTTTGGACCTGTTCCCCGATGCCGGATAATGTATGCGGCTGTCGTCGAAAAACCTGAAGTAATCGTCGCGCTTCAGGGTTGACGTTTGCAGATGGAGCAGCCTGTCAGCCATTCAGATGGATTCAAAATCAAAGCGGTGTCGGTGTCGGGGTCGGTGTCGGTATATGACCGCTTGTCTGGGCATGGGCCGGGACAACAACAAAATCGACAACGGGCTTTGTCCATTTGTCAGGCAGAAGGCCAGCGCCGGCAACAACGCCGCCGCCGATCAGAAGTTTGCGCAGGACTTTTCTCCGCGATTCCAGTTGATTCTGGTCTTTTCCGGAATTCGGGGTCTCATTGCTTTCAGTCATGGTTGCGTTCTCCTCTGGGATCGGGGTTCGAAATCCTTGATAACAGTGATCGTCCATGTTCGTTTCCAACCCTCTACAGTATCTGTGTTATAACGTCAAATAAAAATTCAATTTCTTATTCAGCATGTTGTTTCTGGGCCCCGTAACATATTTTACTGCCCTGTTACATGCCGGGTGTGATACTGTGGGGAACCCGGCCCGGAGCCAGAGGGTTCACGAATGGATGGCGCGGAAATACCCGTACAATCCGTCATGCACCGGGGTCTGTGGATAACAGGAAGGGCCTATCCGTGACCGACCGAAAGTCGCTGAAAACCAGGCAGGTGCTTGTCATTGATGATGACAGGGATATTGTCCAGACCATCAAGGGGAACCTGGTCCTGGACGGGTACGCCGTGCTGGAGGCCTATGACGCCAGAAGCGGTATTGTCCTGGCCCGGAACCACCGCCCGGACCTGATCATATTGGACCTGAACCTGCCTGACCTGGACGGGATCAAGGCCTGCGAAATCATGCGGCGGGACTGTGATATTCCCATTATCATGCTGTCTGCCAGGGACGGCGTGTCCGACAAGGTTCTGGGCCTCCAGTGCGGCGCCGACGACTACATGGTCAAGCCCTTCAATTACCTGGAACTCTCGGCCCGCATCAAATCCATTTTCAAACGCATCGAGCGCAGCCTGGTCCGGGAGGAGCACACCTTCGGGGACCTGGTCATCAATTTCAAGCAAAAGACCGTCCTGTCAGGCGGCCAGCCGGTGCGCCTGACCCGGACTGAATTCGAACTCCTGGAGCTGTTTGTTTCCTTTCCGGGCGAGGTGCTCACCCGGGACTTCATCCAGCAGCAGATCTGGTGGGATTCCCAGCTATACACCCACTCCAGGGCCCTGGATGTCCATGTACAGAGGCTCAGGAAGAAAATCGAACCCCAGCCTGAAAACCCCCGGTACCTGGTCACTGTTGCCGGGGTCGGATACAGGTTTGAGCCGGTAAAATCCGTGTAACGTTTGTGTTGCAATTGTGACAGCCTCGTTTCTTGAAGCTGTTTTCCATTCATGATTTAAGACTGATAGGACTTCACCTTAACACCATCCCCGATGTCAGCTGGGCCTCAGATCACGGCCTTTGGACTGCCGGGGAAACCAGAGGAGGTTCGCTGTGAGGCTTACCTACAGGTTCCGTCTTGTCCTTGTCATTGCCGGCATGGTCGCGGTTATTGTTCTGGCCCTCCTGGCCAGAGGCTACATGATCCCTCCGTCCTTTGGCCTGTACGGCCCTTACCGGGGGGACGCGGTCATGGAAGAGGCGGACCGGGATATCCGTCACGGCACCAATGCTTCGTGCCTGACCTGCCACCCCTATGAAGCATCCATCCATTTGAATGGCCGGCACAAGACCATCTCCTGCGAATTCTGTCACGGCACCTGGGCCGATCACATCACTAACGGGAAAAAGACCGGGACCCTGCCCGTGAAGACCGGACAAGAGATCACCATTCTGTGCCTGAGGTGCCACAACAAGGCCGTTGAGGCCCGTCCCAGCCAGGTCATCAAGACCGTGACCCTCCCGGATCACCTGGAAAAACAAAGCGTGAAACTGACCCATACCTGCAACCAGTGTCACCATGTTCATGCCCCGCTCCTGTACATCAACAGGGCCAGGCAGATCACCGGACTGATGGAGGCGACCCATGGAAATTAAGCAGCCGGATCCCGGACTGGACCGCCGGGACTTTATAAAAAAGGTATTTGAAGGCACCATCGTGGGCTCCCTGCTTCTGGTCTTTTCCTATGATACCCCGGGAGGCGCCGCGACCTACGACCAGGGCGGCCCAGGCCCCTATGAACCCCCGGCCCAGGTCCCGGGCATTCGTGGGCAGGAGTACGATATCCACTCCCGTCAGTTCGTCTTTATCGTGGACATCACCCGCTGCATCGGGTGCGGGTCCTGCTGCGTTGCGGACAAGCGGGAGTACAATGTCCCGGACGGATTCTACCGGACCTGGGTCGAGCGCTACCTCAAGGATTTCGACGACATCGTGTATGTGGACTGTCCCAACGGCGGGCTGGACGGCTACCAGAAGCCCAGGGAAGATATCAGGGTCAATGTCAGGGACACCTTTTTCGTGCCCAAGCTGTGCAACATGTGCAAGGAGCCGCCCTGCGTCCAGGTCTGCCCTGTGGGCGCCACCTTCCAGACCCCGGACGGGTTTGTCCTGGTGGATGAAAAGAGGTGCGTGGGTTGCGCCTACTGCATCCAGGCCTGCCCCTATTCGGTCCGGTACCTGCACCCGGTGAAACATACCGTGGAAAAGTGCACCTGGTGCTACCACCGGGTCCGCAAGGGGCTCCTGCCTGCCTGCGTCAATGTCTGTCCCACCGGGGCCCGTAAATTCGGCAGCCTCAGGGACGAGAATTCCGAAGTCTACAAGATCCTGAAAGGGCCGGGGGTCATGACGGTCCTGAAAAAGGAGATGGGCACGTGGCCGGCCCTCTACTACATCGGCGCACGGGGGGAGGTGGTGTGATGGAAGGTATTCTTGACAGGTGGGGAATGTTGGTGGCCAATTACGTGTTCCCCAACGACATCCATGTCCACTGGAGCATGATGATCGTGTTGTATCCCTATATCACGGGCCTCGTGGACGGCGCTTTTATCGTGGCCGCCCTGTACTACCTGTTTGACGTGAAAAGCCTGAAGCCCATTGCCCGGTTTTCCCTGGTGTTTGCCCTGGCTTTCCTGTTCTGCGCCACCCTGCCCCTGCTCCTGCACCTGGGCCGGCCCGAGCGCAACCTGAACATGCTGATCACGCCCAGCCCCACCTCGGCCATGGCCGGGTTCGGCTATATCTATGCGGTGTCCATGGGCGTCCTGGGTCTGATCGTGGTATTCGTGTACCGGCCGGTCCTGGTGGAGCTCAAGGCCACATCAACGGGGGGCTTCCACCTGATCCACCGGTTTCTGACCTTTGACAGCGATGACCTGTCACCCCAGGCCCTGGAACTGGACAGGAAGATCATCCGGTTCCTGGTGGGCATCGGTATCCCGGTGGCGGCTGTTCTCCACGGGTATGTGGGGTTCATCTTCGGCGGGGTCAAGGCGGTTCCCACCTGGTCCACACCCCTGATGCCGGTCATCTTTCTTTTTTCCGCCTGCGTGTCCGGGATATCGGCCATTATCCTGTCCTACGTGGTGATCCGCAAGGCCCGTGGAAATTCAGTGGACCCGGGGTGCATCCGTACCAGCATCAACACCCTGGCCGGGTTTTTCATCCTGGCCTTTGCCTTTGAAATGCTGGAGGTGTTTTCCCACTCCTACCTGAAAACCGGATACCACCACATGGTGGCCGGGCTCCTCAACGGTCCTTTGAAACTGTCCTTCTGGTTCTGGCAGGTCAAGGTCTGCTCCGTGGTGCCCCTGTTCCTTTTGGGTCTTTTGTGCCTTTTCCGGCTCAGGGACGGGCTCTACACCTTCCTGGCCTCGGTTGTTTCGGGCATTCTCCTGCTCCAGGTCCTGTTCATGCGGTGGAACGTGGTCATCGGAGGCCAGCTCATGTCCAAGAGCGCCCGGGGGTACACCGAGTTCCATCCCCCGTGGATTGACAAGGAAGGGATTCTGGCGGTCATTGTGGTCATGGCCATTCCCTTTGCAGTCCTGTTTGTTCTGGGAAAGATATTCCCGTTCTGGGCCGGAGAGGAAAAGGCCCCGTAACGCAACCTGTACAACGTGAGAAAGGAATAATCTTAGACACGATAGACCGACGCAGAGAAATTCTGAGGCTGATAAACCAGTTATAATCATAAGCCATTTACGGTGAATGCATCGATTCGGGTGGAAAGGAGGTGGTTGGTTAAACGGATGTCATCGCTCAATCCAGGAAACTAACAGATAGGGGAGGAATTAGACATGACTTGCAACAGGTCATTTGTGTGGTTGACAGTGTTGTGGGTTTTCACGGCTGGGACAGCCCTGGCGCTGACCCAGGAGTCCTTTGACGTGAAAAACCCCAAAGTACAGGAGATGAACAAAAAGTGCATCACCTGTCATTTAAAGGAGAACAAGTCCCTGGTTCTCCAGTGGGAGGCGTCCGCCCACGCCGCGGCCAAGGATGGCCAGGTCGGGTGTTACAACTGCCACGCTGCGGAAAAGGGAGACGAGCTGGGATACGTTCATGAGGGCGCCTTTATCAAGGCGATCCTGTCCCCGGCCGACTGCGCCAGATGCCATGAGCCCGAAGCCGCCGAGATGGGAATATCCCACCATGCCACGGCCGGTGAGATCATGGCATCCCTGGACAACATGCTGGCCGAGGTCGTGGCCGGCATGCCATCCAACAAATCCGACATGCATTCGGGCTGCTGGCAGTGCCACGGCTCCATTGTCACCCTGATGCGGGACAAGGACGGCAAGCCGCTCCGGTCCAAGACCGATGCACCCCGGATGGATTACACCACCTGGCCCAACACGGGTATCGGCCGCATCAACATGGACGGCACCAAGGGCACCTGCAATGCCTGCCATTCCAAGCATTCGTTCCGCGCCAGCATGGCACGTCAGCCGGAAAACTGCGGAAAGTGCCACCTGGGGCCGGATCACCCCCAGAAGGAGATCTACGAGGAGTCCAAGCACGGCATCGCCTTTTTCGTGGCTGAAAAGGGTGCCGGACCCGAGGGCATGAACATCCTCAAGGACGGGAAATGGGTCCTGGGCGACGATTACTACACAGCACCCACCTGTTCCACCTGCCACATGGGCTCCTACATAAAACTCAACGGCTCCGTTGCCAAGAACAGCCACAACGTCGGGGACAGGCTGTCCTGGAACCTGAGGGCCCCGGTGTCGTCAAAACTCAACCGGGTCACCTTTACCGACGGCACGGTCACCGATGTGCCGGGCGACATTCCTCCCAGGCCGGGACAGAAGATTTCGTCCAAGAGTTATGTGCGGGAAGGCGACAAACTGAACAAGATCATCGCGGACAAGACCATCCAGAGCGTGATCGGATGGCAGGAACGCCGGGACAAGATGCAGGAGGTCTGCAAGTCCTGCCACGGCATCAACCAGGTCCGGGATTTCTACACCCAGTTTGATGACCTGGTCGGTCTCTACAACGACAAGTTCGCCAAACCCGGCTCAGAGCTTGTCGCCATGATGGTGAAGGACGGACTCTGGCAGAACACCGGGTTCCAGCACAAGGTCGGGTACACCTGGTTCGAGATCTGGCACCACGAGGGCCGCCGGGCCCGCATGGCCGCAGCCATGCACGCCCCGGATTATACCCACTGGCACGGCATGTACGAGATATCGCGCAACTTCTACCATGAATTTCTGCCCGAAGTCCAGGAACTGGCTGACAAGGCCGGACAGGGTGAGAAGTACAAAAAATACATAGCCGATCTCCTGGCCAAACCCGAGCATCTCTGGATGCGGACCGGCGGCAGCGCGGAAACCATGAAACTCATTGAAGAAGAGCGCAAGCTGCGCTACAATCAGTAACTATTTAACTGTTAACCATAGACAGACCGGGCAGGAAGCACTCAGCGTCCTGCCCGGTCCTTACGGAAAAACTGCCATGATCACTGCTGCCAGACGGCTCCTGCCCCTGTTTCTGGTCCTGATAACCGCTGCTGGCCTCCGGGCCCAATCCCTGCCTGATCTCTGGAACAGCGTCGAAGCCCTGAATCTCTCCCGCCATGGGTATGTCCTGGGCTCGGTCCTGGATGATGCGGCGAAGGCAGTTGCCCTCAGTCACCTGGTGGAGGCTCCCTGGACCGGGACTTACAAGTTCCTGGATAAGGGTGTGGCTGTTGTGGCTGATTCAGCCACGGACCGGATACTGGTCATATACGAGCTGCATGAAGGTGCCTTTCGCAGCGACCTCCAGGACATGATCGGCGAGCTGTTTCTGGCCTATGGCGAGCCCACGGTCAGCGCCCACGACACCCTTGTCTACTGGGCCTTTGGTGCCGAAGGCAAGTTTTCCCAGACCCAGTTCGACAAGGCCAGGGACGATATAAAGCCCCTTCTGGTCCTGGCAACGGTCAAGCTGAAAAGCGATCTGGCCATCATGAATCCAGCCCCTCCAAAAGAAGGAGAGCCCGCCCCAACCGGCACCGTCTACTGCATCATCAGCTCGGATCCCGTCCTCAAGCACTTCAAACCCGGCAATTGACCCTGCTATCGGACCGTTCTTTGCCGCATAATGGCAAGGCTGAACAGGCCAAGGACTGCCGCAAGGATCATCATTCCCCATTCGTCAGCCGTGGGGATGGGTTCCTGTTCAGCGCCATTGACGATCATGAGAAAGTTTATCGCTGGATAACCTTTTGAAGCCAGTGTCACCGGTTCCGGCCAGCTGCAGTCAGGGGCGGCCATATAGCTGGGACGGATCTCTCCACCGTTGTTATTACCCATTACAAAAAGACTTGAATCAGCCTCGCCATCGGGCGTGAAGATTTCAACCACCAGATCATGGGTCCAGGGGTCGATCAGGACCCCGGCAACGTCAATGGTTGCAATTGCCTGAACCAAATAGGGAAAGTCATTCTCCGTGGCAGTGCCGATGAGGGTGAGGTTGGCAAAGGTCAGGGGCGATGCCTTGGGGATACTGTAAAGGTTGACGGTCAACGGTTGGGTTGACCCGTTACTTACGGCCATAAGCACACCGAATGAGACGCTGGTAACCGCATAGGGTTTATTAATGGCGTGGTCTGTGTTCAGAAAAAATCGCCGGATATAACTGCTGTCACGGTGGTAAAAAATCGTACCGCAGAGCAAACCGCCGTAGAGGATGGTTGCGGTGTCCAGGGATTGGGTGATGGAATGGGGACCGAGGCCCCGGGCCTCCCCGGACTCTGACTGGTGTAGGTCCGGGGGCAGTGTGAACTGGAGCAGCTCAGCTGCCATTCCCGGGCCGGCTGATAGGGATACGAACAGGATCAAGGACACTAACGTTTTCATGGGTGGCCTCCTTGTTCAGATAAGATGCTGAGAAAACAACTGTTATCTAAAATGCCGGGACGATAAAGTCAATAACTATTTTCGCTGAGGGTCCGGCATCGCAAATTCGGTATCGCATGATGCCACAGCACTATAGGAGGCAAATCCGGCAATTGACAAAATCTGCGCTTTCGATTACGGTAAATCATGCCCCATGCCGGAGGGCCGGACCCTGATCCCCGGACCCGTTTCCGGCCCATCGTCACCATGGATCAGCCGGGAGTGTCTGTGAAAACAGCCGTTGACCTGATCCGGGACATGCCCTTGTTTAGCGGTCTGGATGAAGATGATTTCACCCAGATCATCGCTGTTGCCGAACGGCGGGAGGTCCACAAAGGAGACATGATCTTCACCGAAGGGGACCCGTGCACCGGGTTTTACATGGTTGAGACCGGCAAGGTCAAGATCTTCAAGGTGTCTTTCGGGGGCAAGGAACAGATCCTGCATATCTACGGCCCGGGCCGCCCTTTCGGGGAGGTTCCGGTGTTTACAGGGAAAAACTTTCCGGCATCGGCCCAGGCCGTGTCCGGGTCAACCCTGATCTTTTTTCCCAGAAAAGACTTTGTGAACCTGATCACGGGCAATCCGTCCCTGGCCCTGAACATGCTGGGGGTCATGTCCATGCGCCTGAGGGAGTTCACGGTCATGGTGGAGAACCTGGCCCTCAAGGAGGTTCCGGGGCGCCTGGCTTCCTATCTCCAGGTCCTGGAAAAGGAGCAGAAAAGGAAGGGGCGTGTTACCCTGCCCGTATCCAAGAACCAGTTATCCGGGCTCCTGGGGACCACGCCCGAGACCGTTTCACGCATCCTGACCCGCATGGGCAAGGACGGGCTGATCAGGATGAACAACAAAGAGATTGTTATTCTGGATCCGGACGGTATCCGTGACCTGTCAGAGGGGGTGACCACCATTTGAGAAAAAGCATTGCCATCCTGTGCGGCGTGTGGCTTGTCCTGGCCGGGGCATCCCTGTGGTGGAGTATCCAGGGGGCGTTGAAACACAGGGATACCCACGCTCTGGAGTCCACCCGCAGCTTTTTCGATCTCATCCTGATCACCCGGGAGTGGAACGCCTCACACGGCGGGGTGTACGTGCCCGTTACCGACGCCACCCAGCCCAACCCCTGGCTCAAGACACCCCTCAGGGATATCCGGGTAAATGACACCCTGACCCTGACCAAAATCAACCCTGCCTACATGACCCGGCAGATCAGTGAGATCATGGCTCAGCAGAACACGGTCCGGTTCCACATCACCAGCTTGAACCCCATCCGGCCGGACAACGCGGCAACGCCCATGGAAAAGGCGGCCCTGGAGTCCTTTGAAACCGGTATCCGGGAGGTCAGTGCCTACATCCCCACGGACCAGGGCACCGGTTTTTTTTACATGGCCCCCCTGATAACCGACAAATCCTGCCTCAAGTGCCATGCCGAGCAGGGGTATAAGGAGGGGGACATCCGGGGGGGGATCAGTGTCACCCTGATGAGGGTTCTCGACAGTGAGATAGGCGCCATCGTTTGGGCCCATGTCGGGCTCTGCACCATGGGTTTTGCCGGTATCCTGCTCCTGGGCATGAGGCTCAAATCCGCCTATGAGATGGTGGAGAAACAGGCCCGGTTCGATTCCTTGACACGCATTCCCAACCGCCTTAGTTTTTCGGAAACCATTTTCAAAGAGTACAGCCGGTCCGTAAGAAACAGAACTCCCCTGTCCGTGATCATCTGTGATATCGACAACTTCAAGCTGTACAACGACACCTTTGGCCATGCCGGAGGTGACGACTGCCTGGTCCGGGTGGCCCGGGTCATGAACGAGGCCCTGAAGCGGCCGGGAGATTTCTGTGCCCGGTACGGCGGAGAGGAGTTCGTCATCATCCTGCCCGGTACATCCGAGAAGGGGGCCTGGCGTGTTGCGGAAAATATCCGGGTAGCCGTGGAGCAGCTCAGGCTTCCCAACCCACGCTCCCTGCCCTGGAAGACTGTCACCGTGAGCCTGGGTGTTGCCACGGCAGCCGAGGTCGATTCCCTGAGTCAGGAAGAGCTCATCCGCCGGGCAGACTCAGCCCTGTACACAGCCAAGGACAGGGGCCGGAACACCGTTTCCGGTTATTCCGCCTGACCGGTGCTTTTTGAGCTGGTGTTCTCAGCAGCATTAAAATGCTCTTTTCAGTATGGTGTTGATTTCTTCTGGAAAAGCCATGCATACGCTTTCGTTAAACAGGTGTCGAAGGGCTCCGGCATCCGGTGTTCCCAGTTTCTGGCTGAAAAAGGTCCGGGGGGAAAAGAGTAGGTGTAGGCGGAAATGATCATCCGTTTCAGCTGCAGTGAAAAAGTTCATGTTAAAACTGTAAATCCCCATTTTGTCATATTCGGCCATGAGTTTGGCCAGGCCCGTGGACAGATCCTTCAGATCGGTACTGGTCAGTCCCAGTGTCCAGCAGACATCGTCAACCATGGCGAGGACGTCGCCTGCCACCCCCATGGGTGCAAAGGTTGTCATCCAGTGGCTGCGCCCGATCTGGCCGAGATATCTCTGTCCGGATTGCTTTTCAAGGGCAACCAGGTCATCCCAATAGGAGGTTCCATGGGCCTGATGATAGGCTTTTGAGGCTTCTATTTCATTACGCATGAGGTTGGGTGCGGAAGATGAGGAGAAAACCTGTAAATGGGGATGGATCAGGGAACTTCCGGCCGGAGGCATATAGTTCCAGTTGATGATGTGATAAACGGATTCCGGATGGTTTGATGCATGAACACGTCTGAAAAAATCCAATGCAAACCCGAATGCCTCGGCAATATGCTCTGGGGTGAATTCGGTCATGGGGATGTAGTGCCGGGAACCGAACGTGGCAACGGCGCCGATGGTATCATAGGGTGCAAGATTGGGGAATAGGGTCATATCGTTTTTACGCATGCGGCCTTCGGCTATCAGATTTTTGGGAAAGCATGGGGTCACCTGCATGACTTTTTCTCCGCAAAACGGGCACCAGCCTTCGGTTCCTGACACCAGCGCCTCGAAATCGGGTTTTTCCCAGTGAAGTTTCATGAAATGGCAGATTCGAGCGGTCCGTCCTGTCAGGGGATCGATGCGGATTTCACTGGGGATTCGCTTCTCAGCCATTCCTTGCTGCGGATCGAGCATGACGGTTTCTTTTTTAATGATTTTGAAGTCCATCGGTCCTCCTTATTGGTTTTCAGGTTTCAGATCCTTTTGCTCCTGGTCCGGGAACTTTTCCGGGCACAAAAGGGCTC